>JADLHZ010000118.1 GCA_020848545.1 Deltaproteobacteria bacterium
TTTTGCGATTTGTGCCAGCCAAAACGTTCTACCGCGCAGCCAACGGCGTCGAGCGAGTCCTGCTTTCCTGTCTTCAGCATCATTCAAGACGCCCGCAGTTTGGCGTCATGAATGATGCGAGCTAGATGACGCCGCGCGACGCGCCGTGCTAGCTCGGCCGGCCGATATGCAAAGGCTCACCCTCGTTTCGCTCTTCGCCTTCGCGGCCTGTCAGGTGGTGGCGCCGGATCCCCGCGAGCAGCAGAAGTCGCCGAGTCCTGCCCCTGCAGCGACACCACCGCCGAGCGACACCAAAGACCAGGAAGAGGCGCCTGGCAGCGAGCAGCCGGAGGAAGAAGAGAAGAAGGAAGAAACGCCCGTGCCGCAAGCGCTCACGAAGCGCGGCAAGGTGCTCTCGACCAAGCTCGTCAAGCAGTACACGAAAGCCACGCTGCAGAGCATGCTCGCCGACGACGGGTTCGATCTTCCGATCACCCACGGCGCCAACGTGTATACGATCGACTACGAGACGCAGGCGCCGCGAGGGAAGACCGTGCGCGCCCGGACGCTCGCGTTGATCCCGAGCGGCAGCACACAGAACCTCCCGCTGCTCGCCTACAACCACGGAACCACCGGTCTCGCCGACGGTTGCGAGCCGAGCGCCTACCCGGGGTACGAACAGACGTTCCTCAGCTACGCGGCACGCGGTGTGGCCGTGTCGGCCACCGACTACCAAGGCCTCGGCACGCCGGGCCCGCACTACTACTTGATGAACGAGCCGACCGCGTTCTCCGTCTGGGACGGCGTGCGCGCCACGACGGCGTTCGCCAAGCAACAAGGGCTCACGCTCAGCAACGAAGTCGCGTTGATCGGCCACTCGCAAGGCGGCGGCGCGGCGCTCTTTGCGCATCAGTTCCACGCCACGTACGCCGCCGAATATTCGCTGCTCGGCGTGGTGGCGCTGGCGCCGGCGCCGATCTGGCGAAGCGCGCTGAAGACCGCCGGTGAGAGCAACCCGTACCTCGCCCTCTTCGTGATGTACGCGTACTCGGTGAGCTTGTTCAATCCAGCGCTGAAGTTCGCAGACATCGCCAGCGCGCAGATGGTCAAAGACTTCCCGGGGTGGGCGGCCGACCAATGCGTCGGCGACTTGTTCGACAGCGTGGGCGACGATCCTTCCGCGGTGTTGAACCCGACCTTTGTCGCTGCCGCCAAGTCCGGCGATCTCACGTCGCTCGCCGCCTGGCTCACACAGATGGACTACGACAGCCCTGGCAACTACACGTCCGACGCGCCAGTGCTCCTCGTGCAGGGCGACGTCGATGACATCGTGCAGCCGGCGTTCACCGACGATCTGCACGCCCGGCTCTGCAAGAACGGAGTGAACGCGACGATCGAGAGGATCGCAGGCGATCATGACGCGGCGCTGAACGCGGTCGATGTCTACGGTCCATGGCTGCTCGAGCGCCTCTACGGCTACGACGTCCCGCCCGGCTGTCCGTAATCACGCAACTCCGCCGCAGGGGTTGGCGAAAACACCCATGGAGCCACACCCATGGAACAAGACCTCTGTGAAATCGCGCTATTGAAGGACCTGAGCGAGCTCGATCGCATCGGCAACGATGACGTCGAGCTGCGCAAAGCCTTGCTGGTTTCCGCGCTCGAGACGGCCGAGCAGCTAAAGTCGTTCGGTGGCGGCTCACTGGCCGACAAGATCGACGCGATAACGGCGGCGATCAAAGACGAGCTCGGCGGTGCGCCATGCTGACGCATCCGCTCAGAGAAGCGCTTCGCCGCGTCATCGCTGAAGAGCCGATCTCGGGCGAAGAGCTCGATGAGCTCCACGAGCGGATCGCCGAGAAATTTCCAAACGGGTCGAACATCCCTGGCACGCTCGACACCGTCGCCTCGGCGTCGGTCGGCGTCGGCGAGGGCGTGGCGATTGCGCTCAAGCAGTTCGTCGAGACCGAGCTCGCGAAGATGCGCGGCGGCGCTGACAAGGGCTTCAAGGCCGGCCAAGAAACCTCGCACTCGCTCGCGCAGAAGCTCGCCCAGAAGCAGTCGTACGTCGGCGGCCACGCGGTGAACCTGCAAAAAGAAGTCGGCAAGTTCGCGGCGCTCGTCGGCGCCGTCTCGCCACCGGATCCGAAGGCCACCGACAAGCTCATTGAACAAGTCGTGACCATGGCGAAGGCGAACAAGGCACGGCTCGAGCTCGGCAGCTCGCATGCGATCGAGTTTCCGAAGCTCAAGGACTTCGCCGAGATGGGCCAAGGCCTGCTCGGCGTCAATGGCGGCAAAGACAAGATCGAAGAGGTGCGCGTGGCGCTGTGGGGCGGCAAAGCACGCCAAGCCCAGATCCACGCGTGGGACTCGGCCGGCTTTCACGTGCTCAACACCGTGCTCGACATGCATGCGCCGGGCGAGGTGTGGGTCGAAGAGCTCCAGGCGTCGCACGGGCGCAACTGCACCGAGCTGTTCATGGCGCAAGGTGGAGAGAAGGTGCCGGGCCGTGGCAACGCCGGCCTCGTCGCCGCGGGCCTCGAAGCCGTCATCGTCAAGGGCGTGCAAGCGGGTGTTCACGCGATCGTCACGCGTCCGGGCTCGCCACAGGTGCAACGGCTGTACGAAAAAATGGGCTTCACCACGCCCGGCGAGACGAAACCTTGGCGCAAACGCGTCCTCGAGTGGGCCGTCGAGAAGCTGCCGGTCGTCCCCGGTCTCATGAACGCGGCGACGATGCTCAAGCAGGGTCTGTTGGAAGCGCAAGGCAAAGACATGAGCACCATGCGCCTCGACCTCACGAACCCCGAGGCCGTTCGCCAAGCGCTCGTCGGCTTCCGGCTCGCGCGCGCCACGATCAAAGACGTGCCGAAGGACATCGGCGACAAGATGAAGGCGATGGGCCAGAAGCCCGACAAGCCTGACACCACCGAGCGCGCGCGGCTCGAAGGCAATAACGTCCGCGTGATCCGCGAAGACGACTGAGAACGCCGCGCCAACGTCATCGCCATCGCCATCGCCATCGCCATCGCCATCGCCATCGGCGACTGTTCCACGGCAAGCCGGTACACGTTCCGTCTGAGGATCCGCGGTAGGCTATTTCTCAGCGACGAATTTCTTCGTCTTCGGATCGCGCCCGAACTTGCTGCCGAGGGGCGCGCCGAGCAGCGGGATGATCTCCGGATCGTAGTTCGCCACGGTATTGACGTCGTAGCGCGCGAGCTTCGTTGCATCGTTCGCGTACGCGTCGCTCTCGTCGCCGGCGAAGAAGCGCCAGCCGCTGTCGTGATCGAGGTCGGGCTTCTCTCGGTACATGTAGCCGACCTTCGCGCCGTCGACGGTGATGCGGTCGGTGGCGATGCAGCTGCCCTTGTTCGGCGCGAGCACCTTCATCTGCGCCGGCTTGAGCTTGTAGACCTTTTTCTTCGCGCCGGGGGCGGCAGCGAGGGAGAGCACGGCCGCGAGGGTGAGGATCAGGGAGCGCATGGCGCGCACCTTCTGTGACAGCGACCCCGGGGTCAACGTGGGCGCGCAGTCATCGCGTTGACAACCTCTCGGACGGGGACCACCGAGTGCGTTGGTATTGGCATCTCCGCGGCTGCGCTCGGTGAGTATGTGCTCGCGGGGAGGGTCGCCGGTGCATTCGCGATGACTCGGCCGCGTGGATCTTTGAACATGATGAAGCCACGCGCGTCGCGCTTCACCGCGAACCCGTGCTCATGAACAAACCTGTGATGCCGGCGGCACAGGCTCACGAGATTCTCGAGCGTCGTCGCGCCGCCTTTGCTCCAGTGCTCGATGTGATGCCCGTCGGTGAACCTGTTCGTGCACCCGGGGAATCGACAGGTGTCGTCGCGTTCCTTTAGCTTCCTTCGCAACGGCGTCGAGATGACGCGTGTCTTTCGGCCGATATCGACGACGTTGCCGTCCCTGTCATGCGTCATCGTGACGATGCTGGCGTCGCACGCGACGCGCCGACAAACTTCCGCGGAAACGCCGGCGCCATCGATTTCGGCGCGGCCGTCGGCGATGTTGTCGTGCGCGAGCACTTCGGCATCGACGTGAACCACGACCTGCACGCGATCGGCGTTCGAACCTTCGCCGCGGTTGCCCGACAGCGCTTCCTCGGAAACGTGCACGAGCGCATCCGCGTAGCGCTTTCCAGGCGCCATGCGTTCTTTCGGCAACGGCGCCGAATCGAGCGCTTTGAGAATCGCGGCACCTTCTTCGGGCAGGAAGCGGCCTTGCATCACGAACATCCCGTCGTCGTCGTAGAAGCAATGAAGGCCGCGGGTCTCCTCGCGCTTCTCGGCTGAGGCGAGCGATTCGACGCGCCGGCAACCGCGCACGATTTTCTCCAGCGCCGACGCGGAGACCTCTTTGGCGATCATGAGGAGGTCTTCCTCTTTTTCGGCGGTCGCGATCCGCGTGAGGGCGCGTACTTTCGAATAGCTCAACGTCCCCGATGCGAACGCCGCGTCGATCTTCGGCAGCGCAGCGAGCGCATGAGCGACGCGCACTTTCTCGCGCGCGGCCGGCAGCGACAGGCTGATGCGATAGTTGAGGTAGTGGGCCATAGAGAGAAACAGCATCGGCGCGTAGCCGTCGCGTTGATCGAATTCTCGTATCTTCACGAGCAGCCTGTGCGTGACCACGGCCAACTGTGAACCGAGTGATGCGATCTCGAGGTCCAATGTGTCGGTTTCTGCGCTCATACAGACACTTCTAGCACGCACTTTTTCGACGCCGCGGGAGGGCCCTTGGTGCCGCGCAAACGAAGTGATCCACGAAATTTCGCAACGCGGTCACGCGTGTGCGTCAGCGGCGAAACCACGCTCAACCGCGCGTAGGAAAATAGCGACCCATGTTCACGAGCGCAGACGCACCCGCAAACACGTCAAGCGAGATCGAAAATATTTCCGAGAAATCTTTCCGCCGATTCCGCAGAAACGCACGCCACGAAAGCCGCGTCGCCAGCGAAGCGTCCGCACACGCCGTTCGCAGCACCGAACCAGCGGCGCCGGCGAGCCCCGCCCAGACGCCCCGAGCGCTGCGGCTGGGCGGGAGAGCGAGCCGACAGCGCCGCGGGGCACGCGTGCAGCGGACGTGCCCGCGTAGTTTGCGGGCGCGGCCGATGCGCGAAGGGACGTCGCAGCAAAGGACGCCGCGCGCCCGGCCGCGCCGCCGGCGACCGACGCACGATCGGAGCTCCGACGCCGATGCCCCCACCGCCGACTCCTCGCTCCCGCTCCCGCTCGGCGCGATCGATCGTCTACAGCTCGTCCACGTGAGCGATCGTAACGATCCCGGTCCGCATCAGCCGTCCGATGCTCCGGTTCGTGATGACGTCGATGCCTTCTTCGAGACGACGCTCGACCAACCGAACCAACGCATCGGCTTCGACGAAGCAGACTTCTTGCACGCCCTCGCTGCCGACTTCGCGCTTCAGGCTCTGTGCCTTCGCGACGTCCTTCTCGCGGAACCGGCCCGCGACGAGAACGAGATACCGATTCTTGATCCGCTCCGCGCCGAGCGCTCGCCCATGCACGCGCGCGTACTCGGTGAGCTTGCGTTCTTCGTCCTTGACGAAGCGATATCCGTCCGGCCACCGCTTCGCGTCGTAGATCAACGCCCAGTCCGAATCGTCGCCCGCGATGACCGGCGGCCGCACGATCCCGTCGGCTTCGTTGCCACCGCCTAGATGATCGACGCGAAGTCCCAAGATTCGAAACGCGTATCCGACGCGGCGCTCGAATTCTTTGTCGAGCTTGCGGTCGTCGCTTTCGAGTGTCGCGAGGCGGACGAGGCTCTCGACGATCGGTGGCGAGAAGCTCGTGCCGTCCACAGCCTCGTTCGCAGATTCGGCCTGAGCTGTTGCGCCATCTTCCGAGTCGAGGCTCGTCGCCCCGCGCACTACGGGAACGATGTTTCGAAACTCTGAGTTTTCTTCTGCATACCTGGCGACCAGTTCCTTAAATCCGTTCCAGCTGCCGCCCCAACGGTTGCTCCCGCCGAAGATGACACTCGTCGATGGCAATGACGCCCCAGGCCCCGGAGGTGATTGCTTGCTATCGCGACGCTTGATCGCACCGAGATCGACGGAGTTCGGGAATCTGCCCTTCGTCTGAATCCAAAGACATACGCTCCGGAACGCAGGTTCCGTGTCCTTTTCCTTTCGATTGCTTACGCCTAGCAACGCGATACGGGCTTCATCCCATCTCGACGTTTCGAATGCGTCGACCCAGTCGATGCGGGTGCAGGGCGCGGCATCCTGAAACCGCTTCGCCGTAATCCCCGGATCCACCTCGGCCAGCTCCCGCAGCCTCGCCGCCAGCGTCTCCTTCGTCCAACCCGCGCCCATCGCCGCTCTCCTAGACTCCTCGCGGCCCCGTTGCTAGACCCGCCGCCGGGCCACAGTCAGCAAGCGAACGGCGAGGGCGCATGCCAAAACGCACCGACATCAAGAAGATCCTCGTCATCGGCTCGGGCCCCATCGTCATCGGCCAGGCGTGCGAGTTCGACTACGCCGGCACGCAGGCGCTGAAGGCGTTGAAGGCCGAAGGCTACGAGGTCGTCCTCGCCAACAGCAACCCGGCGACGATCATGACCGACCCCGAGTTCTCGGCGCGGACGTACATCGAGCCGCTGAACGTCGAGATGCTCGAGCGCATCATCGAGCAAGAGAAGCCGCACGCGCTCTTGCCAATCCTCGGCGGCCAGACGGCGCTCAACCTCACCATCGACTTGCACAAAGCGGGCATCCTCGCGAAGCACGCGGTCGAGATCCTCGGCGCCTCGCCCGAGGCGATCCACCTCGCGGAGGATCGCGAGCTGTTCAAGAAGTGCATGACCGAGATCGGCGCCGAGATGCCGCGCTCGATCGTCGTGCACTCGATGGAAGAGGGCCGCGCGGCGTTGCATCAGCTCGGGTTGCCGCTCGTCTTGCGCCCGTCGTTCACGCTCGGGGGCTCGGGCGGCGGCATCGTCCGGCGCGAAGACGAGTTCGAAGCGGCGCTACAGTGGGCGCTGCAGCAGTCGCCGACCAGCGAGTGTCTGCTCGAGGAGAGCGTGCTCGGCTGGAAGGAGTACGAGCTCGAGGTGATGCGCGACTCGATGGATCGCTGCGTGATCATCTGCTCGATCGAGAACTTGGATCCGATGGGCGTGCACACCGGCGACTCGATCACCGTCGCGCCGCAGATGACCCTGACCGATCGCGAGTACCAAGCGATGCGCGAAGAAGCGTTCCGCGTGATGCGCCGCATCGGCGTCGCGTGCGGCGGCAGCAACGTGCAGTTCGCCGTCGATCCGAAGACCGGGCGGCGCACCGTCATCGAGATGAACCCGCGCGTGTCACGTTCGAGTGCGCTCGCGTCGAAGGCCACGGGCTTTCCGATCGCGAAGATCGCTGCGCTGCTCTCCGTCGGCTACACGCTCGACGAGATCACCAATGACATCACCAAGAAGACGAAGGCCGCGTTCGAGCCGTCGATCGACTACGTGGTCGTGAAGATCCCGCGCTTCGCGTTCGAGAAGTTCCCCGGCAGCTCCGACGTGCTCGGTACGCAGATGAAGAGCGTGGGCGAGGTGATGGCGATCGGCCGCTCGTTCAACGAGGCGATGCAGAAGGCGCTGCGCTCGTTGGAGATCGACAAGGACGGCTTCTCGCCCGAGCTCGACGTCGGCCGCCTGTGGGAGAAGCAGAAGGGCAAGCTCGGGCCGAAGGACCGTTCGCGCGATGTGATGGAGATATTACATCAGAAGCTGACCGTGCCGGGCCCCCGCCGCATCTTCGCGCTCGCCGACGCGTTGCGTTTCGGCATGAGCGTGCCGGAGATCGCGTTTCGCTCCGGCATCGATCCGTGGTTCGTCACGAAGATCGCCGGCCTCATCGACGAAGAGCGCAGCATCTTGGATCGCGGCCTGACACAGAAGCCGAACGAGAAGCTCACGCGCTTGAAGCGGCTCGGGTTCTCGGACTCGCGCATCGCCCGCTTGCTCACGGCGCACGGCCAGCCGACGAAAGAGGCCGAGGTGCGCAAGCTGCGCGTCGAGGGCGGTATCGTTTCGAAGTACCGCCAAGTCGACACCTGCGCAGCAGAGTTCGCTGCCGAGACGCCCTACCTGTACGGAGCGTACGAAGAAGGCGACGAAGCGCTGCCGACGCAGAAACAGAAGGTCGTCATCTTGGGCGGCGGCCCGAACCGCATCGGCCAAGGCATCGAGTTCGACTACTGCTGCGTGCACGGATCGTTCGCGCTGAAGGCGGCGGGCTACGAGACGGTGATGATCAACTGCAACCCGGAGACGGTCAGCACCGACTACGACACGAGCGATCGCTTGTACTTCGAGCCGGTCACGCTCGAAGACGTGTTGGAGATCTGCCGCCGCGAGAACGGCGCGCCGCTCGGAAGCAAGGGCAACCTCGTCGGCGTCATCGTGCAGTACGGCGGGCAGACGCCTTTGAAGCTCGCCGAAGGCCTGGTCGAGAACGGCGTGCCGATCATGGGCACGACCTACGACGCGATCGACCGCGCCGAAGATCGCAAGCTGTTCAGCGAGTTCATCAAGGAGCTTGGCCTCGCGCAGCCGGACAGCGGCCTCGCGACGAGCGTGGAGCAAGCGGTCGAGATCGCGCGGCGCATCGGCTACCCGGTGATCACACGTCCGTCGTACGTGCTCGGCGGCCGCGCGATGGAAGTCGTCTACGACGAGCCGGACCTCAGACGTTACATGGCCACTGCCGTCACCGTCAGCAACGAACGCCCCGTGCTCGTCGATCGCTTCTTGTCGCAAGCCACCGAGGTCGACGTCGACGCGATCTGCGATGGCAAAGAGGTCGTCATCGGCGGCATTCTCGAGCACATCGAAGAAGCCGGCGTGCACTCGGGCGACGCCGCGATGAGCCTGCCGCCGCACGCGCTGCAAAAAGAGACGATCGACGACATCATCGCTCAGACGAAGAAGATGGCCTTGAAGCTGCCGGTGCGCGGCCTGCTCAACGTGCAGTTCGCGGTGCAGCAAGGCAAGGTCTACGTGCTCGAGGTGAATCCGCGCGCGTCGCGCACGGTGCCCTTCGTCTCGAAGGCGACGAACGTGGCGCTGGCGAAGCTCGGCGTGCTCGTCATGGCCGGCAAGACGCTCGCGGAGCTGCGCAGCGCCGGTCACAAGGTCGATCCGCCGGCGCTTTCGTTCTCCACGATCAAGGCGAGCGTGTTCCCGTTCAACAAGTTCCCCGGCACGGACACCTTGCTCGGCCCCGAGATGCGCTCGACCGGCGAGGTGATGGGCATCGACGCGAGCTTCCACAAAGCGCTGCTGAAGGCCTTCCTCGGCGCCGGCATGCGGCTGCCCAAGCGCGGCACGATCTTCCTCAGCGTCAAAGACACCGACAAGCAAGCGCTCGTCCCGATCGCGCGCCGGCTCGCGGGCCTGGGCTTCAACTTGCTCGCCACCGACGGCACGCAGAAGGGGCTCGTCGAAGCCGGCTTGAAGTGCGAGCGCATCAACAAGGTGGCGCAAGGATCGCCGCACATCGTCGAGCTCATCGAGAAGCGCGGCGTCGACATGGTGATCAACACGACGATCGGCAAGCAGTCGATCATCGATTCGTTCTCCATCCGCGAGCGGGCGCTGCGCTACGGCGTGCCGTACTTCACCGTGCTCGCGACCGCGCGTGAAGCGGCGGAATCCTTGAGCGCGCACGTCACCGGCAGCCTCGGCGTGAAACCTCTTCAGGAGTATCACCATGGTAGATAGTAAAGCCGCTCCGACGCCGCTCGGGCGTTTCCCGATGACGCCTCAGGGCTTCGAACGCATGAAGGAAGAGCTGAAGCACTTGAAGCAAGTCGAGCGGCCGAAGATCTCGCAAGAGATCGGCGTCGCGCGCGAGCTCGGTGATCTCTCGGAGAACGCCGAGTACCACGCGGCCAAAGAGCGCCAGGGCATGATCGAGGCGCGCATCAAAGATCTCGAAGCGAAGACCAGCCTCGCCGAGGTGATCGATCCGAAGAAGCTGAGCGGCGATCGCGTGGTGTTCGGCGCCACCGTTGCGCTCACCGATCTCGATAGCGACGAAGAAGTGACCTATCAAATCGTCGGCGACGACGAGGCGGACATCAAGCTCAACAAGATCAGCATCAGCTCACCGATCGCGCGCGCGCTCATCGGCAAGGTGGAAGGCGACGAAGCGCAGGTGCGATCACCGAAGGGCATCCGCAAGTACGAAGTGAGCAAAGTGAAGTTTGTCTGAGCGCACCGTCGCTCAAGGCAAACGGTAGCGCAAAGTAGCGTCGATGGCGTCGAGCTCGACGATGCCGTTCGTCGCGCCTTTGTTGCCGGCGTTCTCGATCGGCGCGATGCGAAGGAACAGGCTCTCGTCGGCGCCGAAGAACAAGGGCAAGATCGTCGCGTGCGACGAACGCGTCCCGTTCAGCGTTGCCGGGGCGCCCACCGGGGCGGCGTTGTTGCTCGCGCCGGAGAGCGCCGTGTACGATCCGTCGACCGTGTCCCACACGTCGAGCTTGCTGCCGCTGACCCCCGTCGGGCTGCCGATGGCGTAACCGACACCCGCTGCCCGGCTCGCGACGTTGAACGAGAGCAACGAGGAGATCGTCGCCAGCGATTCCCCCGAAGCTTGCAGCGGCAGGCGCCAACGCAACGCCGGCAACGTGCGGGCGCCGCTGTCGTAGGCCCAGAGATCGCTCAGCTGCGTGCCACTGTCGCTGCCGCCGAACACGAAGAGCTCGTTGCGTACCGGATGCCACGCGACCGCCGGCCGGGCGCGTGGGATTGGGCGATCGCCGCCGATCGGCGTTCGGTTGACCCAAGAGAAGCTGGTCGCGTTGTAGGCCCAGAGCTTGGATCCCTCGAGCAGGAGCACCTCTTCGCGGTCGCTATCGAAGGCGGCTGCCGCGGTGCGCGTCGGCAGCGGCGTCGTCGCCGGCGACCGTTCGGTCCAGGTCCCATTTTGCCACTCCCAAGTATCGCCGCAGATCTCGAGCGGGCCTTCGCTCGTTTGCGGCGAGCATGGAGGAGAGCCGTCGGTCAGCCGCACGCCGCCGAAGACGATGAGCTTGTCGGCCTTGTCGTCCCACGCCACCGCTGGGTTGTAGCGGTTGCCGGGCTCGGTGACGTTCGCGATTTGTCGCCAGCATGGGATCGTCGCGCTCGAGCAGATCGCCAAGCCGTGTACCGCGTATGACCAGACGGTGCTCGAGCCTGCGGCACCGCCAAAGAGCAGCAGCCGGTTACCGCCGGTATCTGCCACGAGCGTGTGGCGTTCGCGTGGCTGCGGCCGCGGCGGCGCTTCGGTGGTCAGATCTTTCCAGCACGGGATGAGCGCCGACGCGCAGGTCGGCCACCCCCAGAGGCCGTAGCCCCACGTGTCGCTGCAAACTTGCCCAGCGGCTCCGTTGCACGTGCCGCTCGGCTGGATGCCGCCGAAGAGGATCACCTTCTGTCGGATGCTGTCGTACGCGACCGCCGCGTCGCTGCGCACCGATGGGCCGCCGGCGCCAGGGATCCACGTCACGTAGTTGAAGGTGCGCTGCGCATCGCTCCATTCGTAGAGGCGGCTGTTCGAAGGGTCGACGAGCACGGCGATGGCGCGCGAAGGATCGTAGGCCAGCACGTTGCCGGGCGCGGCGCTCGGGTTCTGGCCGGTGTCGAGCCAATGCGTCCACTGGAGCGTCTTATCCATCAGCCAGGTGTCGCTGCAGATGGTGACGCCGCCGTCTTCCATGCAGCCGCCGACGTCGCCGCCGAAAACGACGAGCTCGTTGTCGGCGCGATCGAAGGTCATCGCCGTGGCGCCGCGCACGAAGGGTGGATTCGTGGTCGCGAGCGGTCGCCAGCAGGGTGAGCCGTTCGTGCAGGCGGCGCCGAAGTCGCCGAGCTCCCAGAGATCGTTCTGCGCCATGAAGGACTCGTTGTAGCCGCCAAAGAGCAACGAGCGCTGGCCTTCGAAAGAATACGCGAGGCCGTACCCTTCGCGGCCGGAGAGCCACAGCGGATTGTTCGCCGTCGCGTGGAACTGCCATGCGTGCAGCGTCGTGTTGTAGCTGTAGGTGTTGCTGTCGATGCCGCCCGTGCCGCAAAGCGCAACCGAGCAGCGACCGCTTGCGCGCAAGACGCCGCGCAAGGGATCGAAGGTCGAGCGATGGTTGAATTGCGGGTGCTGCGCCGGATTTTGGTCGGTGAGCGTCCAGGCGCCGGCGATGCCGTCCCACTCCCAAGTCTCGCGCAGCTCGATCGATGCAGCGGTGAGGCCGCCGTGCATCACCGAACGTCGCAGGCGCGGATCGTAGGCCATGGTCCCTTGCGAGCGCGGCGACGGGCCCATCCCCACGCCCTGCGTGCGGTTGATCCAGGTGAGCGTGCCGATGTCGAGCTCCCAGATCTCGTTCGTCTTGGCTCCGGACACCTCGCCGCCGAAGAGCACCAGGCGACCCCGGTGCGTGTCGAAGGTCACCATGCCGTGGGCGCGCGCCGCCGGACGAATGCCGTTCGTCAGGAGCTTCTTCCAGCCGCGCGTGTCGCCGTCCCACTCCCATACATCTTCGTCGAGGACGCCGTTGAACAAGGTGCCGCCGTACGCGAGCACTTTGCCGCGGACGTTGTCGTAGACGAGGTCGTGGTCGCGGCGGCCCGGCGGGCGCAGGCTCTTCGAGACGAGCTGGCGCCAGCGGCCGCCGTGGACCAGGAGCAAGGTGCCGTTGCCGGTCGACTCAGCAGAGTCGATGCCGCTGTCGGAAGGCTCGGCCCACGCGAGCGCGCCGGGATCGAGCACGTTGCGATCGTGATCGCTCACCTCGAGCACGGTCGGGTTGCTGACGGTGTTCGCCGCGGTCTTTTGCCGCAACGAGTAGGTGATCTCGTTGTCGGTCACGAGCGCCGCCGCCGATTCGTTTCCGGCGCTGTCGACGACGGTGGCGTAGACGCGCGCGCGGCCGCCGGTCGCGATGGGCAGCGTAGGAAACGCCGACGTGCTCGTCAGCGCGACGATGCCGAAGCGGCTGCGCGGCGCCGACGGTTGATCGTAAACGGCCACGTGCTTGCCGTCGGGGGTCGTGAAGACGAGCCCTTGGCTGCGCAGCTCGGACACGACTGCGGCCGAAGCCGTCGTGCCCCAGGGCGCGCGCGCGTAGAGCAGTGATCCGTTCGTGGTGAACAAGGGCGGTAGCGTGGTGTCGACCTTGAAGCGTTGCGCGACGGCGCTCATCGTGGTCGTCGACGGGTTGCCGGCGAGGTCGGTGGCGGTGACGGCGAGGGTGTAGTTGTCGCTCGTCAACGGCGAGAGATCGGCGAGCGTGTGCTCGAAGGTGAAGAGACGGAACGAGGCGTTCGGCGTCGTGCGCGTGAAGCTCAAGACCTGCGGGCTCGTCGACGCCGCGGTGATCACGGGCACGCCGCCCGCGTTGCGCAGGATATCCTCGTTCATCGAGAAGCTCGCGCGCACCGTGGTGCCGGCGGTGGCCTTGTCGACCACGCTCAGCGGGTTCGTCGTTGCGGGATCGTACGCGATCGACCATGTCGCCGCGTCGACGCTTGGTCCGATGAAGTCCCAGGTGATCGACGCTGCGCTCTGGCTCGTGTTTCCTCCGTCGTCGCTGATCGTGATCAGCGCGGCGTGCGGACCGTCGACCATCGCGCCCACGGGCACCGTGAACGGACATCCGACGACGTAGCACGTGCCCGTGCTGAAGCCGTTTTGGCAACCGAAGTCCATCCAGATCGTGGTGCAGCCGAGCGTCGAAACGAAGGCGCCGTTGTGCTCGATGGTGAACGCCTCGTCGAATTGGCTCGCGTAGTCGCCCGTCACGGTGTCGGGATCCACCTCGAACGCGAGATCGTAGTTGTCGAAGCCGGCGACGTGGCTCGCGTGGGTCATGCGCTTGCTCCATTGCAGGCTGACGACGCTGCCCGGCGGCCCGATCCACGCGGCGCCGATGACTGGCTTCAAGGTGTCGACGCTGAACAGCTGACCGGCGCCGTTGAAGGTGATGCTCTGCTGATTGCCGGCGACGTCATCGACGACGAGGCGCACCGTGTAGGCGCCGTCTTGCGCTTGCGTCCACGCGGGCTCGACGAGGCGCGTGAAAGTGTAAGTCGTGACATTTCCGAGCGCCGCATCGAAGAAGGCGGCCAGCTCGGGATCGGCGCCGCGCTTGGCGAAGTCGACGATCGTGGTGACCGGCTCATCGAAGGTGACGACGTAGGTGATCGTGTCGCCCTTCTTGTACGCGCTCTTCGTCGGGCCGGCGGCGAGAAAGCCCGGCTTCGTGAAGTCGAAGAAGACCGGCTGCTGGGCGAGGCCAGTGTTGCCAGCGACGTCGGTCGCTTGCGCGAGGATGATCTTGGAACCCTCCGTGTCGGGCAGCATCGCCTGCTGATCCGGCGTGTATGTATAAGTCTTGTCACATGGGCCGTGCGTCGTTTGCACGATCATCGGCTTGCCGGCGATGGTAACCCCGAGCGCCGCGGCCGGATCGTTGCACGTCGCACGAATCGTGAACGCCGTGTCTTCGCGCAGCCGGCCGTGCGCGGGCGTGAGTTGCGTGAGCGTCACCAATGGCGCCACGTTGTCGACGGAGAACGTGGCCGGCAACTTGGGTGAATTCAGGTTCGTGTAGGTCGCAGGGTTGCCGGCGACGTCGGTGAGCGTGACGCTGTTGAGGACGTAGTCGCCGGGCGTCGCCAAGCCGTCGATCGCCCACGTGAAGGTGTAGTTCAGGCCGGCGACCTGTTGAAACGTGAAGCCCGGCGCCGGACCCGCCGCCCAGCTGAGCACCGGCGAGACGTTCAGCGTTTCGCTCGCGGTGATCGTCAGGAGCGCCGTCACGCCGTTACGGGCGCTAGGGGGCGAAAAGAAGATATCGACGAGCCCGGGCACCGCGGAGTCGATCGTCGCCGAGCCGACGATCTGCGTCGCGCTATTCTTTAGGATGTCGGTCACCTGCACCTGGATCGGGAAGCTACCGACGAGCGCAGTGCCGATGAGCGACAGCGCGTAGACGTACGGGCTCGTGCCGGTCCCTTGGCGGTTCATGGCGAGGTTGCCGAGCTTCACCTGCGGCTCGCCCGTGAGCGCTTCGTCGACGTCGAAGCTGATCGTCAGCGTGTCGGTCGCGATGAGCGCGGTCTTGTTTTGCGTGAAGCCCGAGATGACAGGGGGCGCGCCGTCGATGCGCAGCGGGCCGATCGAGGCGGCGGGCGTGACGTTGCCGGCCGCGTCGCTGAGCGCCGAGAGCTCGAGGTCGTAGGTGCCGTCGACCAAGGTCGGCACGGCGTAGACGTACGACGCGACGGTGCCGACGCGCGCGGCCGCGGTGAAGGCGAAGGTGCCGTCGCTCGCGCCGAGCGCCGGCGTCCCGGCGAGCACTTCGCTCGTCTCGATCGACACCGACACGATTTGGCCCGGCCGTGCTTGCGCGTCTGCGGGAGCGATCAGCACGCTCGTTCGCGTGGGCGGCGTGAAGTCGAGCGCGAGCGCGCCGAGCGTGGCCGACGCTTCGTTGCCTGCGCGATCGACGGCGTGGATGACGAGCGACGCCGAACCTTCGGCGCTGAGCGGTGCGTCGGCGCCGACATCGATCGTCGCTTCATAAGCGCCGTCGCTGTCCTTGGCAATCTCGAGCGCCATCGGCACCGCGCTGCCATCGCGATCGAGCGCGAGCGACGGCGTTTGCGCAAGGGGCTCACTTGGAGCGACGCGGACGGTCGCCTGCGTTTGCCGGCGGAGCGCCGTCGGAGCGAGCGCGCGCAGGACTTCGAAGCGCGGCGGCGTGTTGTCGAGGGTCAGTTGCCCGAGCGGTGTGTCGCTCGCGTTGCCCGACGCGTCGACCAGCGAGACGAGCACGGGCCAGGCGCCTTCGGCCGCGGCGTCCGGGAAGACGAACGCGAAGACGTAGCGGCGCGCGTCGCGATCCGTCTGCGTCTCGTCGAGGTCGAGCGCGAAGACGCTGGCGCCGGCCTGCACGCGCACCGTCGGATCGTGATCGAGCGGCTCGTCGACGGAGAAGGCCACCGTGAAGACGCGATCGCGGCGGCCGTACTCGGGCGTGAGCGCGACTTCGCTCGGCGTCGCCGGGATGTCTTCGAGCGCCGCGGTGGGGAGGCAGAGGCCGATGCTCGTCCGGCAGGTGTAATCCTTCGGGCAATCTTCCGGACCGTTACAAGCGATGCGCGACTCCTTGGGTGGCAAGAGGCGCACCGTGCAGTGGGTGAGCAGCGTGAGAAGGACGGGGATGAGGCTTGTGGTTCGCAACCTTGGGAGTGTAGCCGGGGAGCTCGCGATGGGCTCAGCAAAAACATGGGACGCGCTGCTGAATCCGCTGCGTTTTGCGGCGAAGGACGACTTTCGCAATTTGGATCGGGTGAAGGATCTGGGAAAGACGCTGGCCCGGGCGGCGAAGGAGATCGGCTTGCCTGCGGAGCTCGTGGCGCTCGCTGAGGGGATCGACGCGGTCGAGCGCGAGGAGAAGAAGAGGAGGGTTCTGGCGCTGCTCGAGCGGATCGCCGCGGATGCTTCGACGCCATCGCCATCGCCATCGCCATCGCCAAAGACGTTGCCGCGACTCGGTGAGCTGAAGGGCGTCGGCGAGAGCACGTTGGCGGCGTTGGCCGAGCGCGGCGTGCGTGACGTGCGCGATCTGTTGATGTTCCTCCCGCGCCGCTACGAAGATCGCCGCCTGCGCACGAGCTGTCGCGACGCCCCGATCGGCGAGCGGGTCACCGTCACCGCCGAGATTCGCGTGCTCGGGCAAGTGCCGCTGCGGGGCGGGCGCAAGCTCTTCGAAATGGCGGTGAGCGACGGCACTGGAATCTTGCGCCTCAAGTGGTTCCGCTTCAGCGCGAAGCACTTTCAAAAGACGTTTCAGCCGGGGATGCAGGTCGCGGTGTCGGGCATGGTCGAGGCGTACCAGGGCCAGAAGCAGATGCTGCACCCCGATCTCACGATCGTCACCGACGTCGAGGCGCTCGGCGACTTGCCGCCGATCATTCCGCATTACCTCGAGCTCACCGGCGTGCACCCGAAGCGCTTGCGATCGATCATCGCGCAGGCCTTGCCCTACGCCGGCGCGTTGCCGGACGTGCTGCCGCCACGGGTGTTCGCCGGTCGCGCCTTGCCCTCGTTGCGGGAAGCGCTGCAGGCGCTGCACCAGCCGCCGGAAGCGACGGCGCTCGACGTGCTCGCGAGCGGGCGCAGCGCGTGGCACGAACGGCTGATCTTGGAGGAGCTCCTGTTGTTGCAGCTCGGGCTCGTGCGCCGCCGCATGCAAGCGTCGTTCGAGCCGGGGATCACGATCGCGGCGAGCGCGGTGCCGGCCGACTTGCTTCCCTTCGCGCTGACGCACGCGCAGCAGCGGGTCGCCGCCGAGATCATGCGCGACCTCGCGAGCGGCAAGCCGATGCATCGCTTGGTGCAAGGCGACGTCGGCAGCGGCAAGACGGCCGTCGCTTTCCTCGCGATCTGGCACGCCGTGCGCGCAGGTCACCAAGCGGCGATGATGGCGCCAACCGAGCTCCTCTCCGAGCAGCACATGAAGAACGCGCTGCAGGTCTTGCACAAACAAGGCGTGCGCGTGGCGCTGCTCACGTCGAGCGTGCCGGCGGCGGAGGCGAAGAAGACCCTCGCAGCGGTGAAGGCCGGCGCCATCGATGTGCTCATCGGGACGCACGCGTTGATCCAGGATCGCGTGGAGTTCCGATCGCTCGCGCTGGCGATCATCGACGAGCAGCATCGCTTCGGCGTGGCGCAGCGGGCCAAGCTGCGGGCGAAGGGACCGGAGCAACGCGCGCCGCACCTGTTGGTCATGACCGCGACGCCCATCCCGCGCACCCTCGCGCTCACGGTCTACGGCGATCTCGACGTGTCGATCATCGACGAGCTGCCGCCTGGCCGCACGCCGGTGAAGACAGAGCTCGTGCGCGAGACGAAGCGCGAGCAGCTGCACCAGAAGATGCAGAAGCAGTTGGAGGAAGGGCGGCAGATCTACGTCGTTTATCCGCTCGTCGAAGAGTCCGAGAAGGTCGATCTCAAAGACGCGACGCGCATGGCCGAGGAGATCCGCGCGGCGTTCCCGAGCCATGTCGTCGATTTATTACATGGACGGATGCCGAGCGAAGAGAAGGAGCGCGTGATGCGCCGGCTCGCCGCCGGTGAGACGCATGTGCTCGTGGCGACGACGGTGATCGAGGTCGGCATCGACGTGCCGAACGCCAGCGTCATGGTCATCGAGCACGCCGACCGCTTCGGCTTGTCGCAGCTGCATCAGCTGCGCGGGCGGGTGGGGCGCGGGGCGCACAAGAGCTACTGTTATCTCGTGGCGGGCTACGCCGGCGAGGAAGCGTACCGGCGCCTGCGGATCCTCTGCGATACGAACGACGGTTTTCGCATCGCCGAGGAGGACCTCGAGATCCGCGGCCCCGGCGACTTCATCGGCACGCGCCAAGCGGGGCTGCCGGAGCTCGGGGTCGCGAACTTGGCCCGCGATCAGGATCTGCTCAACGTCGCGAAGGTGGCCGCCGAAGCGCTGCTCGCAGAGGACGCCGAGCTCGCTCGCCATCCGCTGCTTGCGGCAGCCGTGCGCGAGCAATTCAGGAAGGCCGAGCAGCTGGCGCTCGCGGGGTAGCGTGCGCAGCACCCCAATTGACTCGCGGGGTTAACGCCGTTATCTCAGCGCAGCAGCACACTAAAGGAGACGCACGATGCCACGAATCGGAGATCCCGCGCCGCAGTTTTCGTTGCCCACCGACGGCGGTGGCCGCGTGAACTTGTCGGACTTCGCCGGCAAGAAGGTCGTGCTCTACTTCTATCCGAAGGACGACACGCCAGGATGCACGAAGGAAGCGTGCGACTTTCGCGACAACTTCACGGCGGTGCGCGGCGCCGGCGCCGAGATCCTCGGGGTGTCGCCTGACTCCGCCACCTCGCACGACGAATTCAAGGCGAAGTGGGGCCTGCCGTTTCCGCTGCTCGCCGACGAGGATCACTCGGTCGCCGAAGCGTACGGCGCGTGGAAGGAGAAGGTGCTCTATGGACGCACGTTCATGGGCATCGAGCGCACGACGATCCTGATCGATGAGCACCAGAAGATCGCTGGCGTTTGGAACCGCGTGCAGCCCGTCGGCCATGCGCAGCACGTGCTGAGCGTTCTGAAGGGCGAGCAACCCGCGCCGGTGCCGGTCGACACGACCCCGCCGAAGCCGGCGCCGGTGAAGCTGCCCGAGCGGAGCGCGCCGGCGAAGCCCGCCGCGGCACCCGCGTCGGCGCCGAAGGCGAAGCCCCCGGCGAAGGCGAAGCCGGCGGCGAAGGCGAAGCCCAAGAAGCCCCTCAAGGCGCTCGCGAAGAAAGCCGTCAAGGCCGTGAAGAAGGCGGTCGCGAAGGTGAAGAAGAAAGCGGCCAAGCCCGCGAAGAAGGCGCCGAAGAAGGGGAAATAGGGCGGGCGAAAATCGGCCGCGGCCACCGCCACGTTCACGGCCACGCCGCTAGCAATATTCCCGGACACGTTTATACTGTCGGCATGGGAATCATCGGCAACTTCATCAAGTCGCAGTTCATCGAAGTCATCGAGTGGCTCGATCAAGGCCACGACACGATCGTCTACCGCTTCCCCGTCCAGGGCCAAGAGATCAAGATGGGCGCACAGCTCACCGTGCGCGAGTCGCAGATGGCCGTGTTCATCAACCAGGGCCAAATGGCCGACGTCTTCAGCCCGGGCAAGTACACGCTGGCGACCCAAAACCTGCCGGTGCTCACCAAGCTGTTCTCGTGGAAGACCGGCTTCAATAGTCCATTCAAGGCCGAGGTCTACTTCGTCAACACGAAGCTGTTCACTGATCGCCAATGGGGCACGCCGCAGCCGATCACGCTGCGCGATCCGGAGTTCGGCGCGGTGCGTTTGCGCTGCAACGGCAACTACACCTTCCGCGTGAAGGATCCGGCGAAGTTCATCAAGGACGTGAGCGGCACCGACGGCAACTTCGAGACCGAAGAGATCGAAGGGCAGATCAAGCGCGTGTTGCTCTCGAGCTTCACCGACACGCTCGCCGAGCTGAAGATCCCGATGCTCGACCTCGCCACGCAGTTCGACGAAGTCGGCAAGAAGATGAAGGACAAGCTGAGCCAAGAGCTCGTCGAGACCTACGGCATCGAGCTGCAGAAGTTCATCATCGCCAGCATCTCGCTGCCGCCCGAGCTCGAAAAAGCGCTCGACCAGCGCATCAAGATGAACATGATGGGCGACCCCGACAAGTTCATGAAGTTCCAAATGGCCGAAGCGTTACCGAACGCCGCCGCGCAGCCGAACACGGCCGTCGGCACCGCGATGGGCATGGCGCAAGCCGCGCAGATGATGGGCATGATGGGCAATATGATGCCCGGCCAGCATCCACAGCAGCAACAACAGCCGCCCGCGCAAGCCGCGGCGCCCGCCGAAGGCTCGCTCGAAGACAAGCTGAAGAAGCTGAAGGCCGCGTTCGAAGCCGGCCTGCTCGACGAAGCCGAGTTCAAGGCCAAAAAGCAAAAACTTCTCGACGCTTTCTAAAAAAACGCCGAGGTTGGTGCAGATGCGAGGCGCGACCGAGTGAGGAGCGCAGGCGTAGCGGAGCTACGTCGAGCACCGGAACGACAGAGCAACGAAGCAGGTGCGCCAAGATCGGCGTTTTTTACGATCCCGTCGGCGTTTCGGCGAGGCGCGCGGTGATCCGCTGTGCGTCCTGCTTCGACAAGTTGCGGAACTCGACCGCGGCGCCACGCGTGTTCGTCACGGCGACGATGGTCGCGTCTTCCGGCAGCCACATCACTTCGACGACGGTGTCGAGCGTGTCGCCTTCGTGCAATTCGATGAGCAGCCCCACCTTATCGCCAGGCTCGAGCACCCGCGACAGGTCGGTCAGGTAGCAGCCGGTCAGCGAGAGGTCGAAGACCTCGCATTCGTGGCGCTTTTGGTTCTTCTCGAAGCTCGCGCGCAGTTTTTGCGGCTTCGCCTTCTGCCCTTGGCGATGCCCCTCGCTGACGAAGTGATGGATCTGCGCGATGTCGTGCTCGGTGAGGTGCGCGAATTGAATGCCGATGCCGCGCAACTTCGTGCCGGTTCCCTCGGCGCTGAGTGACATGATGTGCGCCGGCAGGCGGAGGAACTTGTTCGCTCGCAAGTGCATTTGCACGACGATGCGCTGCCCCACCTCGAGCCCGTCGGTCGCGACGGACACGTACGCTCCGCGCTCGGAGAGATCCATCGTCTCCCCCTCGCGGCGTTGGCCTTCGAATTCGATGAACGACTTGAGGTTGATGTCGTGCCGCGTCTTCTCGCGAAAGCCGCGGCCGTCGCCGTGCACGAAGGGTTCGCGGATGTTGCGCTTCAGGAACGGCAGCGAGCAGACGGCGGCGTGAGCAGCGGCGAACCACAGGTACATGCCGCCGTCTTTGACGAAGTATGACGTCGCTGCGGCGATGGCGAGCCAGGCGGCGACGTGGATGTACATCCAAATGAACGCAGCGCGTTGAACCGCGATGAGCCCCCACGCGATCGGGATCGCACCGACGGCGAGGATCGTGGCGGGAAAGAAGAACGCCCGCTCGTCGCCGGATTCGGCGAGCCAGGTGACGCACCAGGCGGCGCTCCCGCCGTAGAGCAGGGCGACGAGCTTCAAGAGTGCAGGCAAGCGAGACATCTGCGGGAAAGCGTAGCAGCACGCTGCCCGCGGGCAAGAAATCGGAGGAAATTCGCATTCGGCAGGTCGTCGCCAGCGGCGTCAAGCACGCAACTTGGCGGCGAGGAGGCAGATAACCAAGAGGTACAAATTTCGAGGGACCCCAGCATGCCGACGATTACGAATCCGCCGCCCGTGACGACGCCGACGACGACAACGCCCGCGACCACCCCGACGCCCGCGACGACGACTCCGGCGACCACCACGCCCGTCACCACGACCCCGACGGCGCCGACGCCGCCGTTGCCGCCGGCGAACAATACGACGACCACGCCGCCGGCACCGCCGCCCGCTCCCGCGGTGAAGCTGCCGGTCGCTGGCGCCGCCGACTCTTCGATCAAGGTGGTGGCGAACACCCGCGGCCCGGACATGACGCGCAACTTCATCACCGCGCTGTCCGGCGACAACCCGACGACGCGCAAGCCGACCGGCGAGTGGAGCCGCGGCTGGATCATCGTCACGCCCGAGCCGATCGCGAACGGCGTCCGTATCACGGTCGACTCAGGCCACGAGAAGAAAGGCGACACCGTCAAGCTGACGCTCGACGCCCGCGTCCGCGCGCAAGTGCCCGATCGCAACGACCCGACGAAGACCCGCACCGAAGAGCGCGTCATCTCCCTCGAGATCTTGAACGACGGCATCTTGAACGCCGGCACGACGAACCCCTTCGACAACGTCGTCACTTACGAGATCGACTTCGCCAAGCTGCAAGCGCAGCTGAAGAAGATGGCGCCGAACGCGAACCTCACGCTCGACACCTCGGTGCCGCTCGCGGTGCAGGCGGTGTGGCAGAACAAGAACAACCCGGGCTCGTGGGATCACCGTTGGGGCGGCTACGATCGCAACGGCTCGTTCTACCTGCCGTACACCGGTACGCATCAGGCGCCGGGCTCGACGGGCAACACCACCGGCACCGCCGCCGTGTCTGGTCCGATGCCGCTCGACATCGGCGTCACGCTCGACGATCAGATCGTGCAGCGCTACCAGAACTGGGACGGCAACGAGCAGCAGGACGTGCTCTTGAAGGGCGGCCAGTTCATGAGCCGCGTCGAGAGCGAAGTGAAGGTCGCGGTCCCGTACGACGAAGGCAAGAAGGTGGCGGCGACCCTCTTCGATCTCGTCAAGCTCCACGGCGATCCGGCGAAAGCTCGCGCCGAGACCGAGAAGCTGTTCGGCAAGGGCTGGACGATCGGCATCAACGACGTGCAGCGCTTCTACCAGTTCGATCAAGCCGGCGCGTTCAAGACCGACAAAGACGGTCTGCCGGCCGTCAACCCGATGCTCGATCGTTACTACGATTCAGCCGACGGCAAGCTCGCCGACAAGGGCATCGCGCTCCGTTTCCGCGAGACGCCGCAAGACAAGGCCGGCCTCGTCAACATCAAGCTGCCGTCGCCGGCGACGCTGCCGAACACGACGAACCTCGCGGGCCTCATCGGCCGCTACGACACCGGCGTGCAAACCGTGAAGGGCATCCGCGCGACGCCGGCGGCGCTCGCGGACTTCTTCGACTCCGACGACAACTTGAACGCGTTTCGCCACGTCCGCGCCATGATGCCCGGGCTCAAGGCCGAAGAGGTCTTGAAGCCGGCGATGGATCTCTCGACGAACCGCTACAAGGTGATCTTGGAGCACGACAGCGGCACCAAGATCGAAATCTCGCTCGACCACGTCTCGGCGATCGCGATCGACGAGAAGGGCAACGCGCGCATGGGCCCGGACGGTAAGCCCATGGTCGCCACCTTCTGGCAGCTCGAGCTCGACCTCGAGCACTTGCAGACGAAGTCGACGAACGTGACGACGAGCAACTCGGGCGGTGGCAGCGCTGGCTCGTTCAACGCGACGAACGGCGACTACGCCGAGCAGCAAAAGTGGCTCGACAAGCTCGACAAGAACGCGACGCTCTCCGGCCCGCCGCGCGTGCATCAGCCGTCCGACGTCGCCAACCCGTCGATCATCGACAGCGACGCGTACAAGCTGCTGCTCGACGTCGGCCCGAAGCTGCACAAGTGGATGCTGAACGGCACCGCCACCTCGGCGATTCAAAAGTACGCGACGGCCGCGCGCCTCGTCGGCATCGTCAAGATGGACCCGGCGATGCAGACCCAGTTCACCAAGGAGGCGGCCGTCTCGCAGAAGTGGAAGGAAGAGCTCGACAAGTCGTTCAAGCCGCAGGAGACCGCGCTCAGCAAGCTGCAAGCAGACGCTCAGAAGGCGACGCGCGAGCTGACCAAGGCCGCCGTGGTGTTGCGCCGTGAGTACGCTCAGCTCGACAACGAGTGGTGGGGCTTTCAGAGCGCCGTGCAGACCGCGTGGACGGCGCGCACGAAGGGCAACGCCACGCGCGTCGCCGACGACGATCTCGAGAGCGAGGCCGAGGCGTATCAGCAGATCATCGTCGGGCTCGACTCGGCGTTCAAATACTACGAACGCAAAGCGGCGCCGCTGAAGATCGACGTCTCCGCCGAGAAGAAGGTGATGGCGGACGTCACTGCGAAGTTCGACGCGATCATGAAGCAGCACGAGGAGCGCGTGAAGAAGTTCAAGGCGGGCGAGGCCGAGACCGATCCGGCGAAGTCGAAGGCGCTGAAGGACGAAGCGACCGGCGACATGACAAAGAAGCTCACCGAGGCGATGAACGCGTTCAACACCTTCTTGAACGAAGCGCAGACGATGAAGGCGTTGAAGACGCTGAAGGTCGAGCTCATCGGCACCGCCGAGCAAAAGGCGACGCTCATGCGCTCCGACAATCTGTGGGCGAGCCAAGCGGCCGCCGGAATCTAAGGGACGGCGCTACTTCGGCAAGAGGGGCTTACGCCCTTCTTCCTTCTTCTCTTCTTCCGGCGCCGGCTCCTCTGCCTTCTTCTCTTCCTTCTTGAGGACGCGCTTCTTCGGGTCCTCTTTCTTCGGCTCTTCCTTCTTCGGTTCGGCCGGCTTCGCTTCTTCCTTCTTCACTTCCGGCTTCTTCGGCTCGACGGGAGCAGGCGCCGGAGCGGGCTTCGGCTCTTCCTTCTTCGGCTCGACCGGCGCGGGCTTCGGCTCGGCGGGCTTCTCTTCCTTCGGGACGAGCGGCTTCGGACCACCAGCGGGCTTCGGCTCTTCCTTCGGGACGAGCGGCTTCGGACCACCGGCAGGCTTCGGCTCTTCCTTCTTCGGCTCGGGCGCCGGCGTGGGTTTCGGCTCTTCCTTTTTCGGCTCTTCCTTCGGAGTCAGGGGCTTCGGGCCCTTCTCTTCCTTCTTCGGCTCAGGTGCGGGCGCTGGCGCAGGGGTCGGCTCCACCGGCAGCGGCTTCGGCTCGTCGACCTTCTCTTCGACCGGCGGCGGCGGCGTTGGCGGCGGCTCTTCCTTCTTCGGCTCTTCCTTCTTCGGGAGCTTCTTCGGCTCCTTGCCTTCGTTCTTCTGCAGCACGACGAACTCGACACGGCGGTTCTTCGCCTTGCCTTCCGGCGTTCTGTTCGACGCGATCGGCTTGTCTTGGCCGAAGCCCTTCGCTTGCAGGCGCGACTTCTCGACGCCCTTCGACACGAGATAGCCGAGCACGGCTTCGGCGCGCTCGTTCGACAGCGCCTGGTTGCGCTGCCGGGTGCCTTCGATGTCGGTGTGGCCGTGCACCGCGACGAGCTCGATCTCGACGTGGCGCTTCATGAAGTTCGCGAGCTCGTCGAGCACCGCCGAGTACTCGGGCAAGATGTCTGCCTTGTTCGTCTCGAAGCGCGCTTGCCGCGTGAGGATCTTGTTGTCCTCGAGCACGACCTCGGGGCAGCCCTGGTTCGATGCCGGGCCTGGCTCGGCGGGGCACTTGTCCTTGTCGTCGGTGACGCCGTCGCCGTCTTGATCCGGCGGCGGGCAGCCGTTGTACTCGGCGAGGCCAGGCACGTCGGGGCACTGGTCCTTGTCGTCCATGATGCCGTCGCCGTCGCTGTCGACCGGCGGCGGGCAGCCTTCGTACGCGGCTTCGCCCGGAATGTCGGGGCACTTGTCGTCTTCGTCGTAGATGCTGTCGCCGTCGCGATCGACGCGGTACGGCTTGCCGCCGAACGAGTACATGAAGCCGCCGGTGACGATGCCGTTGACGAAGTAGCCGAAGCTGCGGTTGGTGCCGACGGCCGGGTTGGCCGACGGATGAAAGAGGCCCTTGAACTCGGCGCGGAACGCGAGGTCTTTCCAGATCGCGATCTTGACGCCGGCTTGGAAGTGACCTTCCAAGAAAGCGACATTGGCGACCTGCGAGGTGTAGATCATGCCGCCGAAGCCGATGCCCAAGTACGGCCGCACGCGGAACTGCAAGAGATCGAAGTTGACGTCCAAGTGCGGGTTCAACGCGACGATGTTGAGCGTGCGATCGGACGAGCTCGTCGGCGTGATGCCGAAGCCGACCTCGATCGAGAGCGGCCGCAACACGCGGTAGCCGACGCGGATGTCGCCGTGGAAGGCGTTGTTCAAACCCTGCGCGTCTTGACCGGCGCGAAACAAATGCGCGCCAACGTTGATGCCGAGCTCGACCGCGAACTGGCGGTTCTCGCCCACGCTCTTCTTCTGGTCTTCGGTGAGCTGCACCGGCGGCGCCGTTTGGGCGGAAGCAACGCTGCACAGCAGGGGGACGACGGCGGCGAAAACAAGCGGCAAGGCGCGGCAGAGCAGCATGATCGTTCTATGTTCCAATGGGCTATGTGTGCGCGGGACCTGCGAAATGCGGCGCGTCATCGCACACATCCATACAAATAGAAAGAACAAATTCCGTCACCTTCGCTGACCCAGGGGTGCCGATATTCGGCACTCCCCGCGGCTCCCCCGGACGAAAAAGGCAGCGTTTTCAGGGGCTCAAGCGACGCTCGGGCTTGGCACCGCGCTTGAAGTCAGGGGTAACGCCGACAGCAAAAAAGTTGCCGGTCAGCGTGTGGCTGGTAACTCAGTGGGTACTTTAGAAACACAACCAACGGAGAATCACATGAAGGCAATGCAACGAGGCTTTACGCTCATCGAGCTCATGATCGTCGTCGCGATTATCGGCATCTTGGCCGCGATCGCGATCCCGAACTTCAACCGCTTCCAAGCGAAGTCGAAGCAATCGGAAGCGAAGACCAACCTGAAGGCGATCTTCACCGCCGCCAAAGCGCGCGTCGCCGAGAAGGATGACTACGCGAACCCGGTGGGCGCTACGGCGTTCACGCAAATCGGCTGGGCGCCGGAGCCGGGCAACCGCTACCTGTACAACTACGCCGGCGCGACCATCGCGCGTGACGCTCGCTTCGGCGGTGCGGCTCCGGCGTGCGTCGCTGGTACTGCCACGGCGGTCGGTGCGACCCCGAAGGAATTCATGGCGGTCGCCTGCGGCAACGTCGACTCGGACGTGTTCATCGACCAATGGCGCATCAACGGCTACAACTTCCTCTGGAACTCGTCGGCGCTGACGCAAGCGACGCAAGCGGGTACCGACAACGAAAACACGAACGACGTTTCGCTCTAATCGTTCGGGCTTCGCTCCCTCCTTTCTTTCCTCATGAGCTCTCGGCGTTTCACCCTGCGTGAGCTCTCACCGATCCTCTTCATCCTCATCAGCGCGGCAGTGTCGCAGATGGCGCTCCGCCACGCCGAGCGCGCGAAGAGCGATCGTCTCGCCTTGCCCATCGTCGTGCCGAACCGCGCGCTCGCGCTGACCGCAGCGCTCGGGTACGAAGCCTTCGCCGCCGACATGCTATGGCTGCACGCGCTCGAGTACTTTGGCGACAACCGCTACGCCCAGGGCGGCTACCCGGCGCTCGTGCCGTTGTTCGTGCGCATCACCGACATCGACGATCGCTTCTGCGCCGTCTATCGCCAGGCGGGGCTCGCGCTGACGATCAACGAAGTGAAGCGGGTGGACGTCGCCAACGATCTTCTGCGCCGAGGCACGGAGATGTGCCCCGACGACGCCTACATCCCGTTCATCTTGGGCTTCAACTTGTACTTCTTCCAGAGGAAGTACGAGGAGGCGTCGCTCGCGCTCTTCGAAGCCGCCGGCCGGCCGGGGGCACCGCCGTGGGTGGGCGAGCTCGCGAGCCGCGTCGCCGGCAGCGTCGAGGATCTCTACGCGATGGAGCTCTTGCTCTCGGCGATGGTCGACGCGCAGACCGACGAGCGCGCGAGGGATCAGATGGAGCGGCGGCTCCTGCGCGTGCAGACGGAGCAGGCGCTGCGCAAAGTGGACGAAGCGCTGCGCCAGGCGAAGGCCGCGGGGAAGGACGCAAGCAGCGTGGCTGCGCTCGTGCGCCAAGGCTTCCTCGCCGAGGCGCCGAAGGATCCCTCGGGCGGGCAGATCGTGATCAAAGACGGCGAGGCCGCCACGACCAAGTACAAGGATCGCTTGCGCCTCGAGCAGAACGACGTGTTTCGGGAGGTCTGGGAATGAGCGCGCAAGCGATCGTCGTCGAAGCGGTGTCGAAGAGCTTCGCCCACGACTGGACGCTGAAGAAGAAAGAGGTCGTGCACGCGATCTCGTTCCAGGTCGCGCGCGGCGAGTGCTTCGGCTTCGTCGGCCCGAACGGCGCCGGCAAGACGACGACGATCAAGATGCTGCTCGACATCATCCGTCCGAGCGCAGGCGCGATCACGCTGCTCGGGGGCCGGCCGAGCGATCCGAAAGTGCGCGCGCGCGTGGGCTTCTTGCCGGAGCGGCCGTACTTCTACGAGCACTTGACGGCCGAAGAGACGTTGACGCTCTATGCGCGCTTGAGCGGCGTCGACGATCGCAGGCGCGTGCGTGAGATGCTCGCGCTCGTCGGCCTCGACGCCGCCAGAGACGTGGCGCTGCGCCGCTTCTCGAAGGGCATGCTGCAACGCATCGGCCTCGCGCAGGCGCTGATCGGCGACACCGAGCTCGCGATCCTCGACGAGCCGATGAGCGGGCTCGATCCCGTGGGCCGCCGGCACGTGCGCGAGATCATCTTGCAGCAGCGCGCGGCGGGGAGAACGATGTTCTTCTCGAGCCACATCTTGAGCGACGTCGAAGCGATCTGCGATCGGGTGGCGATGGTGCACGAGGGCCGCATCATGCTCACCGGCGACGTGCACGATCTGGTCGCGCGCGCAGGGAAAAACGAGTCCGACGTGACGGTGCGCGGGCAGGGGACGCTGCCACCGGCGATGGCGCACTTCTCGGCGCGTCCCGGTGATCACCACGAGGGCGTCGTCGGCAATGCGGCTCTGCAAGCGGCGCTCGACGCGGCGATGCGCGCCGGCTTCGCGATCGTCTCGGTGACGCCGAAGCGCGGCTCGCTGGAGGACGAGTTCTTGCGCGGCATCGGCGAGAGCCTGAGCGCGCTCGCGACGAAAGAAGCGGAGGCCGTGAAGTGAGCGCCGTGCTCGTCCTCGCGCGCGCCACCTTCATCGAGGCCGTGCGCGCCCGCGTCTTTCTCTACTTGCTCGCGGTCGCCGCCTTGATGATCGCGGGCAGCGTGCCGACCGCCGAGCTCGGCGTTGGCGAAGAGCTGCGGCTGACGACCGACGTGGCGCTCGCGGGAGTGGCGTACGTTTGCGCCTTCCTCTCTGTGTTCCTCGGCGTGTCGGCGGTGAGCGGCGAAGTCGAGAAGCGCACGGTCTACACGGTGATCGCCAAGGCGGCGACGCGCAGCCAGTTCGTCGTCGGCAAGTTCTTCGGCGTGTGGGCGACCGTGATCGTGGCTGCGCTCGCGGCATACGCGATGGCGCTGGCGTTGGTCAGCGGGCTCGGCGGGCGCTTCGCGTCGGAGCTCCTCTACGCGCTGTGGATGCAGATCTTCGAGGCGGGCATGCTCGTGGCGGTCGCCGTGTTCTTCTCGTGCATCAGCAAGCCCTTGCTCTCGAGCGGCCTCACCGTCGCGCTGTATTTGACCGGCGTGTCGCTGAAGAGCATTCATTTTTGGGCGCGCAAGAGCGACACGCCGCCGCTCACCCAAGCGCTCGTCGAGGTGTTCTACCGCGTGCTGCCGAACTTCGAGCTCTTCGATGTCCGCACCGAGATCGTGCATCACGTGGACCCGCCGCTCGCCGCGCTCGGGTTCTCCGCGCTCTACGGCGTCGCGTACACCGGCATCTTGCTCGGGTGTGCTTGCTTGATTTTTCACCGCCGCGATCTGAAATAGGACGACGATGTTCTTGCTCTTCTGCGCGCTGGCCGCCCTTGCTGCACCGGATGCGAGCGCACAGCCGGCGAGCACCCTCACGCTCGCTCCGCCGGCAGCGTACAAAGGCGGCAAGCCCGGCGCCGCCAGCCTCATCGGCCGCGTGCGCTTGAATCGGTTGCCTCCGCCGAAGAAGTTCCAGGTGACGAAGAACGCCGACAAGTGCGGCCGCGAGAAGTCCGACGCGTCGGTCATCTACTCGAGCGACAAAGGGCTGAAGAACGTCGCGATTTGGATCGACGGCGTGCGGGTAGGCAAGGACGTGCCGAAGGACAACGTGATCTTGAAGAACATCACGTGCATGTACGAGCCGCGCGTCACGGTCACCGCGCAAGGCACGACGCTCGAGTTGCGCAATTACGATGGCACGCAGATGAACGCGACCGCGTACCTGCGCCCCGGCACGCTCGGCTTCGGGCTGCCGATGCGCGTCGACGCCGCCACGCCAGCGCTGTTTTCGGCGGCGTTGCCGGTGAAGGGGCTCATCCACAAGCGCAAGCTCTCGGAGCTCGGCTTGCTCGATCTGCGCGCGGACCCGCAGCAGCCGTGGGTGCAGGCGTTCGTGTGGGTGCTCGACCATCCTTACGGATCCGTTAGTGACGATGGTGGTTACTTCGCCATCGAGAAGTTGCCTGCGGGGCCGGTCACGGTGCACGCTTGGCACGAGGTCTACGGACACAAGAGCCAGACGGTGGAGATCCCCGCCGATCCTTTGGCGCAGTCAGTCCGCGTCGACTTCGAGTATTGATGCGACACGCGCTTCACATCGGCTGTTGTTTCGTCGCGGCGCTTTTGATCGCGCCGCCGGCCCACGCGAAGAAGTCGAAAGCGAAGACGGGCGGGGCTGGGTCGGGGGTCGTGCGCATCGGCGTGACGGCCGTCGTCGACGATCAGTTCGCGCCGCTCGAAGACGCCAGCGTGACGCAGGTGCTGCAGAACGCGAAGGGCACCTTCGCGGCGAAGTTCGGCGTTCCCGACATCTTTTTCGAAGCGCCGAAGATTGTGAGCGCGAAGGCGTTCTTCAAGCGCCTTCCACGCGACGATTTTCGCGCCTGCATCGCCCGCCACGAGCCGCGCCGCGTGAGCCGCATCGAAGACTACGATCGGCCCCGCCTGCAGGAAGGCGTGGCGGCGTTCCTCTCGCGTTGGCGGCTGCCGGCGCTCCTCCCGGCGTTCCCTCCGGACTTGCGAGCGACGTTGAAGACGCACGACGACGCCGCGCGCGCGCTCATCGCCGAGATGCGCGAAGCGGCGCTGCGGGCAACGTCGGCGCGCTTCGAGAACGGCGAGCCCGTGTTGCGCGCGAAGCTCGCCGAGGAGCAAAACCTCGGCCGCCGCTTCGTCGATTGGCTGTGCGCGTTCGAGGTGCAGAGCGAGGCAGACGTCGTGCTGACGAATGCCTACGTCTTCTATGATCTCCTGACCGAGCCTTACCCGCACGCCGTCTACCACGGCAGCCGCTTGGCCGGCGCCGTCATGCAGAGCCCGGGGCGCACCTTGTTTTTGGGCCGCGCGGTGTTCGTCTCGTCGTTTGGCTTGAGCGGCGAGCCCGAGACCTTGCTGGAGCCGAGCCACCAAACGCTCAACGCCGACGATCGCAACAAGTTCGTCGGCACCTATCTCTTGGCGCACGAGCTCGGCCACGCGCTTCTGCGGATCCCCGACGTCTACGATCACGGGCCGAAGTGCTTGATGAGCACGGATTACGCGTTGGGCTACGTCGACGGGTACAAGCGCTTGCTCGGCCACCAAGGCCGGTGCTCGCGCTGCACCATCTACACGGACGCCCGCCGCGCGCTGCAGCTCTTCGACGACGCGTTGAAGGCGAAGAAGTTGAAGAACGCCGAGAAGCTCGCCGAGCGCGTCGTGCGCAGAATGCCGCCGAACATCGACGGCAGCGTCGGCGACTTCGCGGCGAGGATCTACACGCGCCTCGGGCAGGCCGAAGTCGAGCAGAGGAAGTGGCGCGCGGCGGAGCTTTATTTGAGACGTGCGCTGGCGGCGGATCCGCTACACACGGAGGCGCGGGTGCTGTTGCGGCGCGTGCATCAACAGTTGAACGCGCCGGCGTCGCGCTAGGGCCAGCAGGCCTGTCGAGTGCCCGCGCCTGGGGTTAGCTCAGGTGCCTTTGCAAACGTCGGGGAGACCGCACTTGCCGGCGGTGCACTGGAAGTTCTTGCACTGCGTTCCATCGGTGCACGTGGCGCCGTCGTCCTTCTTCGCGGTGCAGGTGCATGGCCCGCCCGAGATATCGCTCGCGTACGACGTCAGCGGATCGCATGCCTTGAAGCCGGCGCAATCGCCGCCGACCGCCACGTACGCCGTGCACTTGGCGCCGTCGCAGTAGTGCTTCATCGGATCGCACTGGCCGCCCGTCGTGCAGTCTGCGTCGAGCGCGAGGTACGTTGCGCACTTCATGGTCGTCGCGTTGCAGTAGAGGCCGGTCGCGCAGCCGCCGGTGAAGCTCGTGAGCCCACACTTCAGGCAGTCCTGGCCCGCCGTGCGTTTGCTCGTGGCGAGGGCACCGGTGGCGCAGGCCTTCGTGATTTCGACGGCGCCGGCAGCGCCGCACGCCGCGTTGTTGTAAGCATCGAGGCACTTCTTCGCCGTCACCGGATCGAAGGTGTAATCGGCGATCTCGGCCGCGCAGTTCATCGCCTCCACGGCTTGGTTCGGCAGCGGCGCCGACCGACACGTCGCTTCGCTCGTGCCCGGCGTCATCTGCGCCGTGCGCTCTGCAGCGCTGCAGCACTTGTAGGTCCAGCCGCAGGTTGCGACGGCCATGGCAGGGCCGAGGTTCGTCAGCGCCACTTCGCTGCACGCCTTGTCCTTACAGCCGGCGGCGCAGCGCGAGATCGCGACCTTGCCCGCCGTACACTCGATGAGATCGAGCCCGTCCGTGCTGCAATCCGGGAAGCCGGCCGAACAGGTGTCGCCGACGACGTGACCGCAGGTCGCGGTATCGCCGCTCACGCTGCATCCGTCCGCGCCGCCGCACTGCGCTTGCTCCACCCAGAGCGCGTTGTCGCACTTCCACAGCGCTGCTTCGAGGCAAGCGAAGGTGCCCTTAGACTTGTCGCAGCCTGACCCTTTCTTCGGTGTGGCGCTGATCGGCGGCGAGCAGGCGGCGAGGGTGATGCTGGCGAGCAAGAACAATTTCTTCATCTTGGTTTGGTCCCTTCTTCTTGCGCCAACCCTAATATGGGATCGAGGTCGACGCCAGAGCGTTGCGCCGCTGTTTGGCCGAGGAACGGGGTCGATCGAAGGGAATGACCGCGCCCGGTGGCCGACTGAAGCGCGCGTCGCCACAGAAATGAACTTTATGGCGCCTGCGCGCTCGGCTGGGCGGTGGCGACCGGCGTCTCGCCTTCGCGGAAGAGCACGAAGGTTTGTCGCGCCGCGGTCTCTTCGTCTTCGCGCGCGACGACGGTGACGGTGTTCGTGCCGATCTTCAGCGGGAGGACGGTCTCGAACGCGTGCTTGAACGAGCCGTCCTTCGAGGCCTCGTCCTTCTGCGCGGTCTGATAGAACACCTTCTGCTCGTTCACGAAGATGTACACGTCGCGCATCTGCTTGGCGCTCGTGGCGAAGCCCTTCAGCGGGATCGTCGGCGTCGTCGTGCGGGTGCCACGGATGCCGTCGGCGATCGCGATGTCCGGCGTCGTGTGCGGGAACACCGCCTCGGGTTTCTTGCCGGCCGCGCCGTTGCCGACTTCGGCGCCGCTCGCGTTGACGAACGCCTGCCGCTTGTCGAACGCGACGCGATAGAAGCTCTTGCCGTCGGCGACGACGAGCGCGCTCGCCTTCAGCGCGGTGCCCTTCGGCAAGAATGCCAGGAGGTCGCTCTTCTCGCTCGCGGCGGCGTAGACGGCCAAGCGATCGGCGGTCGCCTTCAGCGAGACGCGCTTCGTTTCCACCTTGGCGGTCTGCCGCGCGTCCCCGAGATCGAAGCGTAGCTTCTCGGTGAGCTGCTCATTCAGCGCCACGTCGACGACCGAGAGCTTGAGGTCGGCGGTCTTCGCTTGCTGTGGGTCGTGCTTCGCGACGAACTTCAGCACCGCTTCCTTCTCTTCCCCGGGTGCGAGCGAGCCGAGCTTGGCGCGGCCCTGCTCGATGTAGATGACTTCGCCCGAGAGGTTCTTCAGGTTCATGAACGTGTCTTGCGCCGCGCCCTTGCCCACGTTCTTCACGCTGACGACGAGCTCCACTTCTTCGCCGGGGTCGAGCTGGCCGTCGCCGTTGCCCTTGTCGAAGTCCTTCAGCTGCCACGCGTAGGCGAAGTGCGGTCGCGGCAGCTCGTCGATGGTCACGACCACTCGGCCGGCGTTGGCGCCTTGGTGCGTGAGCTCGTTCAGCTTCAGGCGCACTTCATCGACGCGCGCGTAGGTCTCTTTCGGGACCTTCACCGGCAGCGCCCACGTCTTGCTCTCGCCCGGGGCGAGCTTGCCGAACACGAGCTCGCGCTTGTCGAACATCGGGTTGTCCGACTGCGTGATGCCGTAGACGCGCGCGAGCTCCTCGCTGCCCGTGTTCTTCACGGACGCGACGAGGAGCATCTCGTCGCCGGCCTTGATGCGCGCTGGCTCGACCACGGTGCCGACGGGTTGCGTCGGTTTGAAGTTGCTCGGCGGAGCCTTTTGGCCGGCGGCTGGCGGCGGCGTGTGCGGCGCGAGCATGACGCTCATCTTCACTTCGACCGGCGCGTCGCCCTTGTTCGCCTGCTTGCCGGCGGTCCAGTCGACGCCGACCCCTTGCAGCGCCTTCGTGATCTTCTCTTCGAGCTCGACCTCTTGCTTCTTGAAGTACGCGGACGCGTTCTCGAGCACGCGCCGGCGATCCGGCGTCACCGCCTTCATCACCACCTCGCGCGCGAAGCGGATCTCGTAGTCCTCGTTGAACTTGTCCGGCGTCGCGTCGCCGCCATCTTCGTCGCCCTGGTCTTCCTGTGCCTTCTTCTCGACCAAGTAGTTGAGCGTCTCGGTCGGCGGCGCGTCGGTGTTGCCCTTGTGATCGTTCTGCCGGTCCAAGTGCTTGTCGAGGTCCTTCTCACGCGGGTAGTCGACGTGCGCGAAGAGCTGCACGCCCTGCTTGTCGACGAGGCCCGGGTACAAGAGCACGTCTGGAGTGATGCCGATCGATTGGATCGAGACGTCGCCCGGCGTCAGGTACTGCGCGATCGTCAGCTTCAGCGCCGACTGATCCTTGAAGTCGTAGAGCACCTGCACCGAGCCCTTGCCGAAGCTCTGCTGGCCCACGATCACCGCGCGGTTGTGGTTCTTCAGCGCGCCGGCGACGATCTCGCTCGCCGACGCCGAGCCGCCGTTGGTGATGACGGCGAGCGGCAGATCGGTCTCGGTGCCGCTCAAGGTGGCGCTCTTCTCTTCGCGCTTCTTGTTGCCTTCGCCGACCGTGATGACGAGCGCGCCGGACGCGATGAACAAGTCGCTGATCAGGATCGCCTGATCGAGCAAGCCGCCCGGATTGTTGCGCAGGTCGAGCACGAGGCCCTTCAGCTTGTTCTTGGTCTTCGTCTTCAGGCCGTCCAGGTGCTTCGACACGTCGTCGTAGGTGTTCGACTGGAAGCTCTTGATCTTGATGTAGCCGACGTCGTGCGAGAGCAGCTCGCTCGTCACGCTCTCGATCTTGATGATCGCGCGCGTCAGCGTGAACTTTCTCGGCTCGGTCCAGCCGCTGCGCAGGACGGAGATGGTGACGCGCGTGCCGGGCTTGCCGCGCAGGCGCTGCACGGCCTCCTCGATGTTCATGTTGACGGTCGACTCTTCGCCGATCTGCACGATCTTATCGAGCGCCTTCAGGCCCGCGCGCGCCGCCGGCGTGCCGTCCATTGGGCTGATGATCGTGAGGCCGCCGTCCTTGATCGTGATCGAGATGCCGAGGCCGCCGAACTCGCCCTTGGTCGAGGTCTTCATCTCTTCGAAGTTCTCGGGCTTCAAGAGCACCGAGTGCGGATCGAGGGTCGAGAGCATGCCGTTGATGGCGGCGTATTCGATGTCCTTGAGATCGGCCTCCGTCGAGATGTTCTCTTGGATGAACTCGAAGACGTCGCGCAGCTTGTAGCCGATCTCCCAGGCGTAGGTGATCGTCAGGTCGAACTCCCGCTGCGAGCCGCCAACCGAGATCTTCACTTTGTCCGGCGCGCCAGTCTCGTCGACCAAGATCTCGGCCACGCTCTTTTCGATGTAGTCGAGCGCGGCGAGCAGCATGTCGTAGGGCTTCACCCGCGACGGGTCGACGTAGTTCTCCTTGATGAGGAGGATCACCTGCGTCAGGATCCGCCGGCTGCGCAGGTCGTAGCGACCCTCGCTGGAGCCGCCGCCGGGCAGGCCATTGTTCAACCCGGCGACGCGTGGCCGTTCCGCGGCAGACTGCCCAGAGTCTTCGGAGGCGCTGCTCTGATGCGTTGTTCCAAAATCGAGCCAACCGAGGACAAAGAGCAGGGATGCAATGGCGGAAAGGCGAACGAATTTAATCATGGGGTGTCCGTGAGGGTAGTGTAGCCAGCCGGGGCAGAAGATCCAGCCGAAGCCGTCCGCTTGCGTGTATGCTTACAACCAGGATTTCCGCGCTTTGTTGTCTTGCCGGCCGCCAACCGGTAATAAAGAGTGACCCTCTGACGCCCGTCGGTTGCCTCGGCCGACGAAAAGGACCGGATTCTTGGGCTTAGAAGACGTCAAGAGCAAGCCGGCACCCACTTATACCCCTCCCCCGCCGGAGCTGCAAAAGCCGCCGGAGCCGGTCAAGGTCCCCGCGCCGGTCCCGGCCGAGACCATCGTCGTCGAATCCGCTGCGAAGGATCAGATCGCCGCGCCGCAAAAGCCGCTGCCGATCGCGCCCGAGCTGAAGCCGGTCGATCTGACGCTGCCGATCACGGCGGAAACCTTCGCCTTGGTCAACCAGATCAAGGCTCAAGAGGGGCCGCTCACCCGCTCGCAGGCGCAGAAGCTCGCCGCTCGCATCGAGCGCATTCCGGATAACCAGGCCGCCGCGTTTGTGCGGGCCCTCGCTGATGAACCGAAGCCGATGAGCACGGCGATGCTCGGGCGCGCCCTGGCCCCACATATAAATGATGCGCGCTTCGATGCGACTTTCGCCAAGGTCAGCCCGGGCGACGTCGCGGAGCTGCGCACGCTCGCCCGGAGCGATGCCGAGCTGCCGCCGCCGAAGCTCGCCCCGCCGGCGCAGGTGCCGGATCAAGGTCGCGTCGACGCCTTGCTCGCGGACTACGAGAAGAACATCGCCGATCCCACCGCCAATGCGGCGACGGGCGAAAAGTTGATCGGCGTCATCGCGGGCTACGAGCGCTTGCTCACCACCCTGCCCAAGGACTCGGGCGAGTGGCTGGCCGTCCGCGAGAAGCTCGTCGGCATCAAGACGAAGGTCGAGGACGTCGAGATCCACGCGCAGCGCGAGGCGCTCGGCAAGCAGAATCCGGACGTCGCGAAGATCTTCGCCGAGGCGCAGAACCCGAAGTCGAAGCTCGGTCAAGCCATGGCGAAGATGGGCGTCACCGAGCTCGAGCTCGAGCGCTATGTCATCACCGGAGCGGCGACAGGCAAGCTCGCTGGCGTCGGAGCGGAGCTGCGCACGAGGGGGACGCACCGTTCGGGGCGCGTCTTCGCAGCGATGATCAAGCTGAGCGCCCACGCCGAGGCGGCGCGTGCCACCATGCTCGCCGAGAAGGGTAAGCTCGCGCGCGAAGCGGCCGGCAAGGCGACGAAGGCCGAGGACAAGACGGCGCTGGCGAAGAACGCCGACGACCTGGAGCGCGCGAGCGAGCTGTTCAAGACACAGGCGGCGGCGAAGCTGAAGGCCGCCGATCGCATTCCGGTCGAGGCCCGCGGCACCCGCATCGTCTTCGCGCGGCGCATCGCGGCCTATGCGCAGCGACGCCTCGACAGCGACAAGGCGTCGCCGGCGAGCAAGGAGCGCGCGCAGAAGCAGCTGACCGCGGCGCTCGCGTCGCTCGATGAAGAAGCGCGCCAAGCGAAGAAGCTCGCTGACGCATACATCGCCAAGGGCAAGAACGTTCCGAAGGTGTTGAAGAGCGCGGCGACCGAAGCGTCGAACGGCGCCGCCGACGTGCAGCTCTATCGCGCCGAGAGAACGACCAACCCTGACGAGCAGCTCGCGCTCGTCAGCGACGCGCCGACCGAAGCGGGCAAGCCCGCCGGCGCCGGCTTCTATCTGACGCTCGGCGAAGGCGTCGACGCGAAGCTGAAGGACAGCGACTCGCAGCTTGCGCTCCGCCAACGTCAATTCGCGATCGGGCGCGCCGCGGGGCAGCAGAAGCTGTTCGCCACAGGCTACTCGCCGACGCTGCCGTTGGCGCCGGGTCAGGAAGCCGCGAAGAAGCTCGTCGACGACTACACCTTCGGGCTCGAAGGGACGTTGTCGCAGCGCATCTTGGCGCGAAAGCCGGAGGATCCGTCGCGCGCGGATCTCGTGCGACAACGCGCGCAGCTCGGCGCCGAGCGGCTCGCTCGCGTGGGTGCGCCGGCGGTGCTCGAGAAGCAGCTGAAGGACGGCGAGAAGCTCTCGGCCGACATGGCCGCCGGGATCGCCGAGATGCAGAAGCAGAGCGCCGAAGCTGCGAAGTGGCCGCCGCTCGCCGGCGCCGGCTTCGTCAAGCAGCTCGCGGACGCAGTCGAGGCGAAGAAGAAGGTCGACGAGAACAACGCCGCGACGAAGGCGCAGCTCGGTCGCGCGAAGGACGACGTCGCCGCGCTGCGCGTCGCCGCGAAGGCGCGCGGCCTCGATTCCGTCGTCAACCACCCGGAGTCGCTCGTTGCGCGGACCGACAATGACTACAAAGAGGTCGGCGCCGCGCTGAAGCAAGCGCAGACGAAGAAGCCGCCGCCGTCGAAGGAGCTCGTTGCCGGTTTCCTCTACGAAGTTGGCCAGTACGAAGCGCAGGTCGGCGGTCTGCAGCTCGGCGGCGACGCCAAGAAGCGCATAGAAGCCTCGAAGGTGGCGATCCTTGCCGGCGACAAGCAACTCGCGGGCTTGACCGCGCTCAGCGATCCGAACGTCCTGCGCCTGAGCATGACCGCGCGCGCGCAGCTGGCGCCGCTCTTGAGCCAGAACGGCGAGCCGAAGGTCGCGTTCGCGATCCTGCAGACCGGCTCGAGCCAATTGAAGCTCTTCGCGGCCGCCGTCGACGACAAAGAACGCGCGCAGTTGCGCGGCTACATCGTCGACGCGGCGGTGACGTCGGTCGACGGCTTCGAAGGGAACCTGAAGAAGGGCGCCGTCGAGGTCGACGCCGTCGACAGCCTGTCGGCGCTCGCGCGGAGCGAGGCGAAGGAGCTGCCGAAGGACCAGCAGACCCGCTACACCGACACCTTCGCACGTTGGGATCGCGACGCCGACAGCGTCGTCATCTTGTTCAGCGAGACGGACACGCAAGTCGATCGCGAGCTCGAAGCCGGCAAGAAGATGGCTGCGATGGGCAAGGAGGAGCTGAACGCCCTCGTCGACCAAGAGACGAGCTGGGTCGCGAACGTGGTGCTCGCGCCCTACACTTACGCGACGGAAGGCGAGAGCGCGCGCGGCTTCGCGAAGAAGGTCGAGGGCCGAGACGTCGACTTCAGCTTCGGCGACGTGACGACCGAGGCGGCGCAAACGAAGGCGTCGGCGATGGTCTTTCGCGACATCTTCGCACAGGCGAAGAAGTCTGGGCGTACGCGCGAGGCGGTCGCGGCGTTTCGCGAGATCGGCAGCTCGCCGGAAGCGACGCAGCGCGCGCGCAAGCTCTTCGCCGAGCTCTACACGGCGGCGCACCCGGAGCTCCCGGCCGACAAGGCGATGCTCATCGCGCAGAAGGTGAAGATCCCGACGCACGCGTCGATCGCGGGCTACCGCGCCGGCGCTGGCACGAACGCGGGCTTCTACGCGGATCAGTCGAAGTATTCGACCGGCGGGCTCATGCAGTCGAGCAAGCAGTTCGGCGATTACTTGGAGAAGAAGATCGCCAAGCGCAAGGACGAAGTGAAAGTCGTCAAGTGGGTGAACATCGGCGGCGAGCTCATCCTCGGCGCCGTCCTGATGCGCGGCGCGAACATCCCCGGCATGCTCGCCAAGGTGCCTGCGTTCGTGCGCGTGGGCCAAGCAGCGAACACCTTCCGTGTCGTGGCCGGCGCCAGCCGCGCGATCAACGTCGTGCGCGTCGCGACGCCGACCTTGTTCCGCTTCGGCGTCGGCGCGGCCGAGATGGGCGCGACGATCTACGCGCAGCAAAAGTTCGGCCAAGCCGCGCGCTACGTGTTCGGCAAAGACAGCTTCATCGCCGACACCTTGACCGGCGTGAGCGGCATGTTTGCGCTGAACGTGGGCTCGCACGTGGCCGGCACTGCCGGCGCGAAGATCGCGGGCTCGGGCCTGGGCAAGCAGGCGTGGGCGGAATTCTTGCAGACCCGCGGCCCGGCGATCTTGCTGATGGGCACGCAGCAAGGCATCGAACGCGGCGTCGAGCACTTCTTCCCGAAGCAAGCGCACACGATCAACACGCTGATTCAGATCTTCCTGCCGGCCGGCGTCGGTGCGTTCAACGCGCGCCGCCAGTCGCGCGGGCAGGTCGAGGCGCTGCACAAAGAGATGCTCGCAGAGATGCCCGCCGACGTGTCGACGAAGGCGCGCGGCTTGCTCGCGAAGGCGTACATGCAGACCGAGGGGCTCAAGCCTGAGCTCATCAAGCCGCACCTCGAGAAGCTGAACGCCGACTTGCAGAAGGCCGGCGTCAAGGGCCCGGTGGCCGAGGCGATCGTCAACGAGCGCGCGATGACTTGGGCGAAGGCTCACACGGCGGCGCCCGAAGCGAAGAAGGGCGAGCGGCCGACGCCAGAAGCGATCGACGCGTACTGGAAGGGTTACGAGAAGAAGCTCGGTGAAGCGGGCGTGCGCGATCCGGCGGCGGTCGTGGAGAAGGCGCGCGCGTTCGAGCTCATGCAGGATCTGCAGATCGCGCGCGAGGCGCTGAAGGATCAGCCGGAGAAGCTCAAGGAGCTCGACAAAAAGATCGCCGAGATCATGGAGCCGAAGATCGAGGTGAGCGCTCAGAGCGTGAGCCAGCGCGTGACCGAACGTGTGGACGTCGCGTTGAAGCGCGGCGCCAACGAGGTCGCTGCGCGCGACACTCCGGCGCCCGGGGCGACACTGCCGCCGAAGCCAGTCGCGAGCGGCAACGTCGCCGTGAACGAAGCGAAGCCGGCGCAGACACCACCGCCCGAAGGCAAGACGATCGCTTATGCCAAAGAGCTCGACTACCAGGGCAAGAAGCTGACGGTCGCGGGCATCGATCCCTCGGGTCGGCTGCTCGTCGCCGAACGCATTCCCGGCGGCTTTCAGTGGCACACCCTCGACCTGACGACTGCGGTGCGCGAGAATCCGAAGTGGCTCGATCACCTCTCGCTGAAGCTCCCGGAAAAGGCGGGCGAGCCGCCGGTGTCGGGCTGGAAGATTACCGGCGAGAAGAACGGCGAGGTGACGCTCACGCGCTTCGACGCGAACGGCACCGCGCGCGTGAGGACGGTGAAGAGCGAGACGCTGCTGAAGGCGCTTGCCGGGCCGCTCGGCATGCAGGCGATCCCCGGCATTCCGGCGAAGCCCATCGAAGGCGTGGCGAAGACGACGATCGAGCCGCTGCGCACGCCGGCCGACTATCAAAAAGCGCTCGATGCGCAGCAGAAGAAGGCCGATACGGCCGTCAAGAAAGAGGCCCTCGCCGCCATCGAAAACGCGCCGGCGAGCGTGCGACCGCGCATGCTCGAGAACTTGATCGCCGCCGAGAAGATGAAGGTGCCGACCGAAGTCTCGCTCGGCTTCTTGCGCGCCGGAGCGGACGGCGTTCAATCCTACGGCCAAGCGCTCGCCGCGCGCGCCGAGCACCTGGCGCTGCCCGAGGCGAACCCGCTGCATCAGGCCGCGCAAGCTGAAGTGAAGGCGATCGGGCGCGCGTTTGCAGAGGGCAGCGTCATCGGCAAGCGTTACGCGGCGGAGCTCGCGGCGCCGAACGCGGACAAAGCGTTCTTGATGAAGCTCACTGAGCTGCCGATGAGCACCTTCCGCTCGACCTTCGACGCCTACGTGCGCTTGCCCGACGGCGCGGGGCGCACGTTCTTGAAAGGCGAGATCGAGGCGCGCTCGACCGACCTCAACTCGACCGATCTCAGCAAGCGGCAGAACGCGACGATGGAGGTGCGCGAGCTCGAGCGCGCGTACCAGAAGCTGCAGTCGCCTGAGCAGGCGCGCGGGTACATCGATCTTCTGCGCACGGCGAAGGGACCGGATCGGGCGTTGCTCGTGCGCATCATCGACACGCTGCCGAAGACGCAGGCGGTGACCGCGCTCTTCGTGTTCAAGAGCGCACCGGCGCTGCGCCCTGCGATCGCCAAAGCGCTGACCGGCGTGTCGCAAGCGGCGGCCTTTCTGACGCTCGGCAAGCTGTCGCGGCAGCAGAAGCTCCCGGCGGGCGAGCGCATCGACGGCAAAGTGTCGGACGCGATCTCGTTGGCGGCGAGCTCTGCGCGCTTGAGCGGCACGCCGTCCGCCGCGATGATGACGCCGCACATCGCTGAACGCGGCATGGTCGCGCTGCGCGAGCTGCCGGCGGCCGAGTACGCGCAGGTGAAGAAGATGATCGACGGAGCGGGCAGCCCGCACGAGGTCGCGTACATCATGAAGGGCCTCGCGGCGCGCGGTGCGCAGCTGCACACGACGCAAGCCGACGCTCCCGTCCGCACCCGCGCGCTCGCGGAGCTCGGCGAGTACGCGGCGGCGATCAAGGGCAAGAGCCAGAACGAGATCGCCGAGATGTCGTCGCTGCGCGGCACCCGGCTGACGACGATCAACGGCGAGGTCGTCGTCGCCGGCGGCGGCACGCAGAAGATGGGCACCTCGTGCGGTCCGACGACGGCCCTCGTCGCACGCGCCGAGATCGATCCGGTGAGCGGCTGGCGCTACCGCGATACGGCGAAGGGGAAAGACGGCCTCACCGGCCCCGAGCGTTTTTTGCGCGATCAAGTGGCGCTGATGGCCGCCGAGGGTAGCGCATACGGGTTCAAGCAGGCGGGCGTCGCCGAGGCAAAGGCGCAGGTGCAGATCAACATCAGCGCCGCGCGCATCGTGATGGTCGCGCGCGAAGCCCACTCGAACCGGAAGCTCACCACGGTCGAAGTCGAGGCGCTCGAAGGCTGGCAAGGTCATCGCGGCCGCACACGCGAGCAGAACGGCACTGTCGAGCGCATGGAGACGTCGCAAGCGCTGAAAGACGCGTACAAGAAGCTCGAGCCGGAATTGCGCAAGAAGGGCGTCGAGAGCTTCGACGAGTTCTGCACCTACCTCGCGAAGACGACATGGGCCCACCCGATCACCCTCGGCAAGTCGCAGAAGGTGCAAGAGGTCGGCACTTGGCCGGAGCATTACTTGGATAAGGTCGTCGGCGGGCTCGTCGGCGTGAAGTTCGAGCGGCGAGACGTCACGGCGTCGGCGCCTGTCGATCCGAACAACGTCTCGCGCATGGTGCAACTGTACGGTCCCGTGCCGATCGTCGTCACGTGGAAGACCGCGCCCGGCCAGCCGGCGGGAGCACACGCGATGCTCGTCACCGAGGTGCTCGCCCCAGACGCGGCCCATGGATACCGGCGCTTTCGCGTCTTCGATCCCGAGACGGGCATGGAGGCGTACGTAGGCGATCGCGCGCTCGTCGGCGACAAGGTCGTCGCGAACATGCCGGGCTTGTCCGAGGGGCACATCTCGATCGTGTACGAGCCGAGTGCACGGCCGAACGCGCAGGGGACGATCGCCGAGCTGCCGCAGGCGCCGTCGAAGACGCTCTACGACATCCAGGCAATCAACGACGCGAAGGCGCGCGCGCGGGCGAAGACCGAGACGGATCTGCCGGCGGTGAAGGTGCCACCGGAGCGTACGAAGACGCTCGAGATGACGCCGGTGAAGCCGCCGCCGGTGAATCCGACGCCGTCGCGGACGAAGACGCTCGAGATGACGCCGGTGACGCTGAAGGACAGCAAGCCCGGCGCCGCGCCGCAGCCGTTCAACGCCGCCGAGCGCGCGCATACAGGCCCAGAGCCGGTCTTGCGGCCGGCGACGCACGAAGTGGATCTCGCCGGCGCGACGACGCGCCTCGCGGCGCTGAAGCCTGGCGACCAGCTGTCGTCGGCGGACGCTGCCGTGCTCTTGAACGAAAGCATCGGCACAGCGCGCGAGGCGATCGTCGGGGAGAGGCGCCGCCTTGCTCTGTCCCGTGGTGAAGCGACACCCTCGACGGAAACCGCGCTTGGCCTCGAGGTCGGTGGCTATTGCGGTTTCGGAACGGCCGTCATCTATCACCGCCTCGTCGCGCTCGGCATCAAGCCACAGAACATCACGCTGCACCAAGCGTTCGACGCATTCCCTGGCGGACGCGATCCGTCGCGCCACGCCTTCGCCGTCGTGAAGATGCCGGACGGCAAGAGCTACCTTGTCGACACGACGTTCCGGCAGTTCTTCGATCCGCGGCGCACTGATGCGGGCAAGATCGGCGTTGCCGGCGACGTGATGCGCAAAGAAGGCAACGGCGCGATCGCGGATCGGATCATCGGTCACGGCATGGTCGAGCTCACGGACGCGGTCGCCAATGCTTACGGTCGTGCGCTCGCGGGCGGCGACGTGCCGGGACAGCCGCCGCTGAAGTTCACCGCCAAGCAGCTGACCGAGAAGTCGACGGCGCAGCTCGACTTCGACTTCGCGCACGAGGTGCTGCCGCGCGTCGAGCGATCGGTCAGCCTCGAGATCAACAGGTTCACTTCGGTCGACAACGTCCCCGCGCACTACGTGACAGACCGCGCGCGCTTCATCGAGCTGTCGAAGGATCCCGCGCACAACGGCGCGATCGGCGAGAAGTCGACCCGCGAGGTGATGAGCGGCCTCGAGGCCGAGCGCCTCGGTTGGGCGCGCGGACCGATCAAGCGCGGGCCGAAGGAAGTCGACTTCATCGACGCCGATCGCACTCCCTTCGACGTGAAGACGCCGCTCTCGCCAGAGCTCGCCGGTGGTCCGTTCAAGTTCAAGCCGGAGTGGGCGGCGGATTCGATCTTGGCGCAGCTGCGCAAGACGCACACGGGTGAAGACGGCGTCACGCGGCCGGTGCGCGTGATCCTCGACGTCAGCTACTTGAAGGAAGCGCATCGCTATCAGATCTGGGAACAACTGCGCGCAAAGGGGGCGACCGAAGCCGAGCTCGCGCGCATCTATGAAATCAACGTGAGGCCATGAAGCTAGATCGCCATGAGATCGAACGCCGCCTCGACGACGACGCGGCCTACCGAGCGAGCGCAGGCAAGAACGGCAAGCGCCTGAACCTCGTCGACTGCACCGTCGAGGACTTCGACTTCTCCGGCAAGGTGCTCAGCGAGATCGTCGCGCAGGACGCCGTGTTCGTGCGCTGCCGCTTCGAGAAGTGCGATCTGTATGGCGCCGATCTGAGCGGCGCGACGGCGGAAGGCTGCGACTTCAAGGAAGCGACGCTCGCGAAGAGTGATCTCATGCGTGCGAAGCTCGCCGGCGCGTCCTTCGAGTTCGCGAACCTCACCGGCGCCGAGATCATCGAGGCCGACTTGCGCGATGCGCGCTTCAGCTTCGCCGACCTCAGCGGCGCCATCGTCAAAGGTTGCGACGTCGCCGGCGCGGATTTTTCGCACGCGCGCCTGGTCAACGCGGCGGTGATAGAGAACCGGGGCGAAGCGAGCTTCGCGAATGCGGTGACCGAAGTGGAGATCACCGAGGGCCCGCCGCCCGCGCTCTGGCGGCTCGTCGAGGAAGGCGGCACGCGCACGCTCGACTTCGAGAAGCCCGGGCGCTTCACCGTCGGCCGTGACGCCGCCAACGATCTGCACTTGCCGGTGCTCACGGTCGGCCGCCGCCAAGCCGCGTTCGAAGTGACGCCGCTTTCAGTGACGGTGGCCGATCTCGACAGCCCGAGCGGCACGCGCGTCAACGGCCAGTCGACCCGCGGACCTGTCGCGCTCGCGGTCGGCGACGTCGTCGATCTCTCCGGCATCCGCTTTCGCCTCGAGGAAGCGAGCCCGCTCGTCGCCGAGGACGATCTCTTGCGCGGCTTTTGGGCGGCTGACGGCACCACGCTGCGCGCTTCGCTCACCGGCGCCACGGCCCAGGCGTGGGCTTTTCGCTTCCGCGATCACGACGCGATGTTCCTCGCGTCGCTCGCCGAGAAATTACACGCGCTGACGGACGGCATCGTCCCTGGCCCCGGCGACACGACGCCCTACAGCGAAGCGACGGCGACGCCGGTGTTCGCCGCGTTGAAGGACGAGGGCGGCGACGCCGATGTGGATCGGCTGATCGAATCGTTGATCGCCGCCATCAAGACGCCGAAGGACCTCCTCGGCGCGTCGATGTTCGTCGACCATATCGTCCATCGCCACGCCCTCATCGCCGCCGTCCACCGCGCGAACCAACCCGCCCGCGACGACTGAAAAGGGACCGGGGAGCGCTCCCCGGTCCCTTTTCGGGGCGTCGTCTACGCGGCTGTCGCTGCTAAGATCCTTGTCTCAATCGGCGCGAAACCTCGTGCAAAATGTCTTGACGTGGCGCGTCATCCTGCGTAGGCCCGGCCCTGTCGCGAACCGGCAGACGTCGCAACAAACGCGTTTTCGAAGGACGTATTGACCGCGCTGCCGATATTTCGCGCCTGCTGAGGAGACTCGACCATGCGCTTCGCTCGTAGCTTCGCCCTTTCCGTTTCGTTCATGGCTTGCGGCAGCCCGCAGCTCGACACCGAGCAACAAGAAGCACCGGTCGAGACCCACGAAGAAGCGTTCACGAGCGATCAAGCGACGCTCTTGAACTTCGAGTTCGACGCCGAGCTCACCGGCACCGCGTTCAGCACGCAAGCGGCGGCGCAGGATCAGCTGCTCTATACGATTGGTCACTTGAACGGTCAGAATTCGGTCGGCCGCTTGGACAAGGTCGAGCTGTCGAACTGGAAGACCGAGACGCTCGCCGACGGCACGAAGGTCACGAAGTACCACGTCAAGCTCCCCGTCGCATGGAAGGGCAAGACCAACCTGCCGACGTCGTACACCTTCAAGCTGCCGCGCCGCGCTGACTACGAAGGCTTCGAGGCGTTCACCACGAAGTACAAAGACAAGTGCGTCGACTGGTCCGCGCACGAGGTCGACTCGGGCAGCATGTGGTACTACTTCCGCCCGAACAACTGCACGCTCGACGCCGCCGACATCGTCTCGAGCAGCGTCACGATCACGACGAGCACAGAGAACACGACCGGCAAGTATCCCGAGTTCCACAAGGTCTGGGAAGACAACGGCCTCGACGTCGTTGCCATCTTCGGCAAGTACGAAGTCGGCGGCAAAGACGAGAGCGACGCCGGTGTTGCGGCGTACAACTCCTTCGTCGCCAGCGTGCAATCGCAGTTCGGCCCGGGCCTCGTCTCGACGCCGGCGAACGTCGGCAATAAGCCCGGCGTCGACAAGCCGGACGTCAGCTTCACGGTCACACGCAGCAACGGGCGCCGCCTCACGATCACCGCGCTCCTCGTCGACGAAATCGCGACGGCGCCGGCGAGCTTCGACGAGCGCTACAGCCAGATCAGCGCGGGCGCCGACCTCATCGCCTATAACGGCCACGCCGGCCTCGGGCAGAACGTGCGCGCGCTCGTGCGCAAAGGAAAGTTCGTCGCCGGCAAATATCAGATCGTGTTCATGAACGGCTGCGACACCTTCGCCTACGTCGACGGCTACATGGCGCAGATGAAGATGGCGCTGAACCCGGACGACCCGAAGGGCACGAAGTACTTGGACTTCGTCACCAACGCGATGCCGGCGTACTTTCACTCCGACGCGCCCGCGACCATCGCGTTGACCAAAGCGCTGCTCGATAAGGACAACCCAAAGACCTACGACCAGATCTTCACGAACATCGATCGCGTGCAGGTCGTGCTCGCGACCGGCGAAGAAGACAACGTCTACTTCCCGGGTTACCCGGGCACGCCCACGGGCCCGACCGGCGCGACCGGCACCGCGTGGAGCGGCCTCGACGCGACCGGCGAGGTGGCGAAGAACGAGACGAAAGCCTTCGAGACGCCGGTGCTGCCCGCTGGCAAGTACACCTTCACCATCGCCCCGGACAGCGCGCGCCCAGGCGGCGACGCCGACCTCTACGTGCGTGTCGGCAGCGCCCCGACGACGACGCAGTACAACTGTCGCCCGTACCTCGGCGGCTCGAGCGAAGAGTGCGTCGTCACGCTGACCACGCCGTCGAAGATCTACGTCGCCGTCATCGGCTACGCGTCGGCGCAGAAGTCGGCGTTCGTGCTGCGTGGCCGTGGTTCGAACACCCCCGCAGGTCCGACACCGTGGGCCGGCAAGACCGAGACGAGCGCCGTGACGAAGGGCCAAGAGTGGCGCTTCGAGACGCCGCTGCTTCCCGCAGGCCGCTACGAGTTCTCGATCGCGCAGCCGGCCGGCACGACCGGCGGCGACGCCGATCTCTACGTGAAGACCGGCGCCGCGCCGACGCTCACGTCTTATGACTGCCGCCCGTACGAGGACGGCTCGGTCGAGCTCTGCGCCGTCCAGCTCGCGGCGCCGGCGAAGGTGAGCATCCTGGTGCAGGGCTACGCTGCGGGCAGCTCACCGTTCACGTTCAGCGGCGTCACGCGCTAATCGAAAAACCTGTCGCGTGAGTTTTCTCCGCCGATGCACTACGCATGCGCGGATGAAACCCCTCGCCTCCTGTCTCCTTCTCGTGGTGACTGCGTGCGGTCCGCGTTCGAGCAACTCGACGGGCGGAACCTGCTCCGTCGTCGCTGACGTCCAGACGCTCGGCAGCGATCTCAGCATCGCCAGCGCCTCGCCCTTCCTCGTGCCGGCGCCCACGCACAAGATCTACGACACCGGCAGCGAGATCGCGTTCTTCGACCCGGCCGCCGGCGCGACAGTGGGCCTCTCGAAGGCCGGACAGATCCTCGCGGTGCCAAAGGGGACCCCTGGCGCCGTGCGCGTGGTCTACGAGCCCATCGGTCAGACGCTCATCGACTTGACGAGTGCCGGCGGCGAGCTGCTCGTGATGCAAACGGCGTCGCGCACGCTGACGCCCGGGAGCTCCGTCGCGACCGTCGAGATCTACTCGCTCGGGGCCGCCACGCCGATGCGCATCGCCGAAGCGCCCATGGGCACGACGTGGAGCATCTTGTTCTCGCGCTTCATCTTCGCCGACCCGAGCAACATCTTCATCCAGGCGACGGTGACAGACAACGCGACGAGCGCCGAGACGCAGCAGATCATCCGCATCCAGCGCGGCGGCGGCGGCGCGCAAACGTCGCTCGTGTCGAAGCCGAGCTTCGGGCTCAGCAACGCGCAGAAAGCCGGCGACTACATCTACTTCACGTCGAAGCAAGGCTTCGGCGCGATCTACCGCGTGGCGACGAACGCGAGCGCCCCCGGAACGGAGACCCGCTTGACGTCTGCGACCGGCGGCGTCGACGACGACGCCAAGTGCCTGGTGCCGTACTTCGACACGAGCGGCATCTATTGTCTGCGCGTCTTGCAGCTCGTGAAGCTCGATCCCCTGGCGATGAATCCGACCGTGCTGCGCGACGACGCGACGCTGACGCCGTCGCCCCCGAACCCGGGGCGCGTCGGGCTCATCGACGGTGATCGCGTGTACTTGATGGTCTCCGCGAGCAACACAAAGGCGTGGCCGCTCCAGCGCATCACCACGAGCGGCGGGGCGGCGATCGACATCGCGTGCGATCGGCGCATCGTGCAAGGGATCACCGCTGACAGCGCGCACGTTTACTGGGTCGAGCGCGCGAAGTCGGACGCGCGTGCGGCGATCTACCGCGCGCCGCGTTAGGGCGCGCGCCGGCGCAAAAGCGGGGAGAAGCGACGGCCTTCGAGGGCTGAACGGGCGCTTTGGTGGCAACTTGCCGGACCCACCTGACGAAAACCGATCCACGATGACGAAGACCACCTTACCCGCTCGCACGAACGGCCCGATCGCACGCGAGCCCGACGAGATCATCGCGCCGAACGCCGCGCCGACGGAGAAGAAGCCCGGCATCCGCTTGAAGCTCGAGCTCGAGGTCGACAAGGACGTCGTCGTCGACGCACTCAAGGAAGTTCCTGGGCTCCTCGCGCAGGCCGCGCCCACGATCAAAGAGATGATGCCGGCGATGACCGAGAGCGCCGTCAAGCTGGTCGGCGCGCTCGGCCCCGAAGCTCAAAAAATGATCGGCGCTGGCCTCGCCGGCGCCGCTGCCCAATTCGGCGCGCTCATCACCACCGCCTCCGACACCGCCAAATCAGCTGCCCTCGCCCCTGTCCGCGGCGCCGGCAACCTCGCCAAGTCCGCCATCACCGCCCCGTTCAAGATCGCCGCGTTCGCTGGCAACCTCATGTTCGGTTCGTAGTCCGGCCCTGCAATGCGCGCACCGCGGCGAGCGCCTCGTCAATGTGTCGGGTGAACTGCAGGAGCGAGCTGAACACGCCGCGCACAGTGCCCGAAGCGTCGATCACGTAGGTAGTGCGGCCTTTGATCAGGCCGCCGAAGGCGTTCGGCGCCCCAAAGCGCCCGGCGAGCACGCCGCCTGCGTCGCTGAGCAGCGTGTAGTTGAGCGAGTGCTTGCCGGCGAAACGGGCGTGAGACGCCACCGAGTCGCTGCTGATGCCGACGACGCGGGCGCCGGCTTCGACGAAGACGTCGTGGCTGTCGCGGAAGCTGCAGGCCTCCTTGGTGCAGCCATAGGTCTCGTCGGCCGGATAGAAGAACAGGACGAGCGCCTTCTGGCCGGCGAGCAGATCCGTGAGAGACCACAGCTTGCCGTCTTGGTCGCGCAGGCTGAAGGCGGGCGCGGCGTCGCCGGCGGCGACAGGGTTCTCGGACGCGGTGGTGGCAGCAAGGGCATTGGTGGGCGACATTCGATATCCTTTGTTTGCGATTAGATTGTGTACAATATAATATCTGACTGTCGAATTGCTGTCAATTAGATTGTGTGCTATCTTTTTGTGCATGGATGTCCTCCGCCTCGACAACCAGCTGTGCTTCCCGATCTACGCCGCCGCCCACGCGATCGGCCGCGCCTACGCCCCGATGCTCGACGAGCTCGGCCTCACCTATCCGCAGTACTTGGTGATGCTCGTGCTCTGGGAAAAAGATGGGGTCGGCCTCAACGACATCGGCGCCCGCTTGCACTTGGACTCCGGCACGCTGACGCCACTATTGAAGCGCCTCGAGGCGCAGGGCTTGGTGGAGCGAACGCGATCGACCGAGGACGAGCGGCGCATCGTCGTGGCGCTGACGGCGGAGGGGAAGAAGCTGCGGCAGGCGGCGGTGAAGATCCCCCTGAAGCTCGGCGCGAAGATGGCCCGCGCGTTGCCGAAGATGTACGCGATGCGCGGGGCGCTGCGGGATCTCGTGAAGATCCTCGGTAGTGGCGGGGACGATCGTTGACGGTTCAACTCTCGGCCGAGCCGAGCACCTGCCCTTGCGTTGTCGCAGAGGCCGGCTCGGTCACGGACACGAGATATCGACGGTGATCGTCGACGGCGCGCCTTCGGCGATGGCGAGGGTGATCGACTGGTTGCCAGTGACGCCCGTGGCTCCAGTCGACACCGCTGAGAAGACGCAGGTGGCGCTGCTCGTCATTTGTAGCGTCACAGTCTCGCCGTCGACGAAGCGCATTGGCATGAACCCGCTGCCGCCACTCGGCGGCGTTCGCGAAATGAAGACCTCATTGTCGCGCGTGGTCGTTTCGGCGACGTGGACGAACACCGGCGTCAGGCCTGCCTCGAGCTGAAGGGAGATCTTCACGCTCGACTTCGACCGGCACGCGAGCCTCGGTGGCGCGGACGCGCCCTCCTCGCAGCAGACCTCTTGGCTGGCGCTGCACTGGGGAATGAAGAGCTGCCGACCATCCGCGAGCAGGGTGAGACAAGGGCCACTGCGACCCGCGTAGATCGCGGGCGCGACGTTGCGATTCGATCCGCCCTGCGCACATGCGTGGTGAGGGCCGAGGCTCCCGGACGTCGGACAGGAAAGCTGCTTCAGCGAGAGGTCGATCGGCGCGCATGCATCTTGTGCGCCGCCTGCGGGTTGCACGATCGGTAGGCCCTCAGCCGTCAAGTCGACGATCCGATACGGTGCGCTCACCGCGGTCTTGAGCCCGTCGAGCACACCAATACCGTAGCTGCAGAAGCGACGCGGGCAGAGGCTCTCGCTGTCCGTCGCCACGTACGAGCCGAGCGCGAACGTCGTGCAGTCGAAGAGCGGCTCGCAGCCCGGGTCCTTCGCCGCGCATCTCACGCGCACGCAACCATCTTGGCGGTGAAGCGAGACATCGTTGCCGGCGCCGCAAGAGCCAGGGCCCGCGAGGCGTTCATCATCGCAAGGGATGCTCTCGTCGCAGCTGAGGCGAAGGCAGTCGTCGCCATTGGTCACGACGACCGAGCCCTTGCGACAACCCTCCCACGCGATACGGCGCGACGCGGGATCGCAGAGCTCGTTCGCCGAAAACATCGTTTCGCACCTTTCGACCCGCGGGCAGACCTGCTGAGACAACACGGGCTCTTCGGCGAGCTCTAGCAGACGGTAGCTGGCGACCGTCCCTTTCGGCAACGCGGGACACGTCGAGAGGTCCGTCGCGCAGGAGAACGCCGATCGGCTCGCGCAGCTCACGCCGCCTTCACGCGCGCCGCGGCGGCGCACGGCGCAAACGTTCGTCGTCTCGCCGTCGATCGTGATCGTCGCGGCGAGGCGCACGTCGGTCTTTTCGTTCTGGAGGCGGAGCGACGAGAACGTGGCGACTTTCGCGAGACGCTGCGAAACCGGCTGGACCATCTGCAAGGTCGAACGGTTGAAGTCGAAGGTTGCGCCGAACTCCGGGGCCCCCGCGTCGTCGAGCGCGATGACGAGGGCGTCGCCTCCGGTGGATGTCGAGACCACCCATTGTCGACCCGAGCTCGCCGTCGAGCCGGGGTCGCAGCTCTCGAGGACCTCGAAGACGCCAGAGTAGACGGAGTCGTAGTCGCACTCCTTTTGCAGGCCGAAGTAGCAGGCGCCGTCGGCGCAACCGCTCGCGAGCGCAGGTGGCGCCGACGGACCACCGAGGACAGTGACCACCTGCGGCGTGACATCGAACCGGAGCGTCCCGTCGCGCAGCAAGATCGGAACACCGCTGATGGCGACGTCAACGGGTCGATTGTTGATCTTGCCGGCGAAGCGGGCGTCCGCGGCATTGCCATCCTTCGACACGAGCGACATCCGGAAGTCGTCGCCGCGCGTCGCGAGAAACGCGAGCACGTAGTTGTCGACCTCGAGCACGGCGATGACACCAGCGTCGACGCGCAGCGGGCCCACGCTCTCGACGATACGGTAGATCCCGGAGCGTTCACCCAAGAACGCAGGCTCGATGGGTGAAATCTTCGCGGTCACCTTCGGCAGGCTGCGGCAGCCCGCCCCGGCGACGAAGCAAGCGAGGAGCAGTGCGAGATGGGCGTTCGAGCGGTTCAATACACAAACCGTACCAGCGGCCAGCGGCTCCGCAACAAGGGAACGGGGTCCGCAACGGCGGCTCGGGCTCGCGCGAGAGCGGCACTAGGCCGCGATCGCGCGACGCAGCTCGCCGGCGATCCAGCGCAGCTCGTCGGCGTCGAGCCCGGCGGCGACGGTGTGGCTGCCCTTGTCCGTCACGAGCACGATCCCCGATCCGAGCCAACCGTCGCCGAACGATCCCAGGCGCAGCTCTTCGAGCTCGGCGGCGGGGATGCGTTGCTGCCGAGCGCCGAGAGGGCTCGCTTTGATCACGTCGACGCCACCGGCAGACGCTCTCACGCGCTCTTGCGTCAAACACCTGATGGTCAGCGGTGCGATGAACGCGAACGCGATCACGGCGTCCAAGACGAAGAGCGGAATCGGCGCTTCGCTCATCATCACCGACGCGATCGTCGTTTGCGCAATCATACCCACGGTCAGCACGCCGATAAGCGCGCCGGCGAAGCTCTTGAATCCGCGCGCCGGCAGATCGAAGACGAGCGTGCCCATGTCGTGTGAGAGGTGCGACACCGCGTTCGCCGGCCGGGGCGGTGGCTTCGCTTGCTCGCCCGAACGCCGCAGCCGATCGCGCAGGCTCTCGTCGAGCGTGCCGGCCTCGCGCATGACGACGTCATCGCCGGCGGTGTCGCGGATGCCGAGCCCGCAGGCTTTGGCCACGCGTTCGGCGATCGCGCGCGCGCTCGCGTAGTCCTTCGGCTCCAAGATCGGAAAGCTCTCGCCTTGGCGCGCCAGGAACACCGGAAACACGGTGACGCTCGACTTATTCCTGCGCCGCCGCTCACGGCCGAGCCCCACGTGCTCCCAGCGGCCGAGCGGCGACTTCTTGTGCTTGAAGGGAAAGAAGACACCCCATGAGCGCGTCGCCGTGCCGCGGTCGGCGTCGATGAGCAGCCAGTGGCGGTTGTACCCAGCGACGGCGCCGACGCAGAAGAAGACGACGCCGAAGGGTACGAGCACGGCGAGGATCACCGGCGGCACGTCATGGTAGAGCACGCCGTAGACGCCGCCGCCGATGACGCCCAGGCCGACGAGCATGAAGGGAAGGCTGAAGAGCATGCCGGCGAGGCCGCCGTGATCGAGGACTTTGACCTGACGTTCGGTTCCCATCGCACGAGAGCGTAGCGCAAGCGCGCCACAGGGACACACTTCGTGGAAAAAAAGCGACAGGATCGCACCTGCGTCGCTGTAGACTGCACGCCATGAAAGCCCTCACGTTGCTCCTGGTGCTCACCTGCGCCGCGAACGCGCAGGCCATCGGCCAAAACGGCGCATACTACGACGGCGACGATCCGAACCCAGCGCCGCTCAAGTACACCGACGAGACGTTGACCGCGTCGCTCGCGCTCAACATGAAGAACAGGAACGTGACGGCGGTGAAGAACGCCGCCGGCGCCGTCGATCCGGGCAAGCTCTCGCGCGTCGAGAAGATCGCCCTGATGTACCTCGTGACGACCAAGCCGGGCGCCGAGCTCGACGTCGTCGTCGAAGACAAGGGCCAGTTCTTCGCTGTCGAGACCTACTGGGAGGGCGACACCTTCACCGTGAAGGCCGGCGCGCCGCGCGAGAAGATCTATGGGCAGGCGTCGGCGAAGGAGGAGATCTCGAAGAAGTACGGCGTCGGCCCGTTCGTCGACGAGGACGCAAAGTGGGACAACGACTCGCTCTACGTGGTCGAGACCGCGCTCTCCACCTTGTCGAAGATCGAGCTCGAAGGGATTGCCGGGCTCCCGTTTCATCGCTTGAAGAAGGACCCGAGCGGGAAGGCCGTTCGGGGCACGGCGATCGCGATGTACGTTCCGGAGAAGAACCGCATCGAGCTCTACGACGGCGGCATCGACGCCGATAAGCGCAAGTTCTTCGGCACCGCCGACAAGCCTATGCCGCTCTCGGTGGCGACAGTGATCCATGAGTGCGGCCATGCGATCGCCCGCGCCGGCAACCGCGTGCTGAAGCAGCAGCTCATCGCGCTGAAGGCCGAGTACGACGCCATGCAGGAGAAGCTGCTGGCGGACAGGAAGAAGTACAACGAAGACAAAGCGACGTACGCCAGGACAAAGGATGCAGCGCTTGGCACCGCGCTGAACGAACGCGGCAAGGTGCTGCAGCAGCTCTCCAAGGACGCGGCCGAGAAGGCGAAGACGTTCCAGGCGCTGAGCGCGAAGATGGTCGGCGAAGACAAGGGCAGCGCGCTCGAAAAAGCGCTCGAGGCGAAGCTGCCGGTCAAGAGCTCGCCCACCGTGTACGGCCGCACCTCGCCGGCGGAGTCGTTCGCCGAATGCCTGGCGATCTACAAGCTCGATCGCGCCGCGCTCGAACGGGCGGCCCCCGGCGTGCCGGCGTGGTTCGAGTCCGCGGAGTATGCCGCGCTCGCGAAAGGCGCGACCGTAATCCCGTGATCCGCGCGCGCTGACGCGGCGGCGGCGCCGGCGAGAAGCAGGATCAGCGCGACGGGCACCCGCGCGCCCTTCTTGGCGATCGCTTTTTTCAGCGCCTTCTCGACGCGATCTTCGAGCGTGCGGACGCGGCGCCGCGTGATGCCCATCGCCGCGGCGACGTCGTACTGCGAGCCCTGATCCTCGTAGCGCAGCTTGACGAACTGCTTCATCTCGTCGTCGAGCGTCTTCACGAAGTCGCCCGCGATCTGCACGAGCGCGCGCCACTCGGGATCGGTGTCGAGGTTGAGCTCGTCCGGCAGCTCGTCGTCGGCGAGCCACTCGTCGATCGGGCGGCCCGAGCGATCTTGCTCTTCGAGCGCGACGACGCGGGAGCGGGCGCGCGCGCGATCGATCATCAGGTTCTTGCAGATGCGCAGGAGGTACGGCCGGTAGGGGTTCAAGCCGTCGTACGACAGGCGCGCCTTCTCCTTGAACGCGCGGGCGAAGACCTCTTGCACGACGTCGCGCTGGTCGGCGGGATCGGGCTCGCCGCGGATGCGCCCTGAGGTCGAGTCGACGATGAAGCCGTGGCGCACGACGGAGAAGACCGCGTCGACGTACTCGAAGTATACGCGCGAGAGAGCCGCCGGCTCGCCGCGGCGAAAGGCATCGAGGAGCGCTCGGTCGGAGCGAAGCACACTGCTCCCTTATGGGAAAACGGGGCGCCTTGCACGATCGACCGGCGGCGTCTCCCTTCGTCGCCTATGGCGCCGAGCTCTTTGTTGAGTTGCTTAGAAGAAGGTGTACCCGGTGCCGACCGACGCCGTGAAATAGTGATCGAGGCCGATCCACGCGTGGACGAAGGTGAAGCCGATGGTCGCACCCGATCGCGTCGCGAAGGGAAAGTGCCAGTCGACGCCGTACGCCCAGCCGACGCCGGGGATCACGCGGATGCCGTTCGATTGATCGTGCAGCCCGCCGAGCCCGAGCGCGAACTTCAGCTCGATCTCGGGGAAGAAGATCGGGAACTTCACCTCGGCCATCCAGCCGCCGACGAGATCCGGGCCGCGCTCGGGGCCGATGACGCCGGCGTTCTGGACGAAGGTGTGGAGCAGCGCGAGCGTGACGCCGGTGCCGGGCAGCGTGCCGCCGATCTCCATCGCGTGGTGCACGCCGTCCGTATCCTTGCCGCCGCCGATGCCGAACATGATCTGAAAGTGGAAGCCGTCGCGCTCGATCGGCTTCTTGAAGATCAGCGAATTTTTGGACGCGAAGGGATAACGGGCGGGAGGGGCGGCGGCGATCTCGTGGACTTCTTCTGGGGCGGCGAGGCTCAAGGCGAGAACGAGTGCGATCATATAGATGGGATACACCGGGGGCCGAAAAGGGGACGTGGCAAAACGTCACGGCAATGTCGGTCGCCGAAAGTCCTACTTGTGCGCCTGATCACTCGCGGCTCGGGCGAGCGCCACGAGGGCCAAGCGTTCGGCGCGATGCTCGCTTCCGAGCGCGCGCGTCGCGACGTTCATCATGCGTTGCAAGCGGTGCGCGAGGCCGTCGCTCTTCGGGCCGCCTTTCGCTTCGAGCGCGAACCACGCCGCCGCCGCCGCGAAACGATAGTCGATCGACATCGCCTCGAAGCTCTTGTTGCGATCGACGCCCTCGCCCTGCAGCACGCGGCGCTCGCCCTTCGGATCGACGAAGCGCATGCTCGCATAAACCGAATCCTCGCGCAGCGTGGCGCCGATGCGCTGCAAGGGCACGATCTCGAAGAGCGCGGTGAACTGACCGCCGGCGGGCAGCGTGTCGCTGGTGCCGCCGCCGGTGCCGCTCTCGGCGATGCGCCGATACGCCATGACGCGCTCTTCGTTGAACGACACCGTCAGCGCCGCTTCTCGCGCCACGGCGTCCTTTGCGGCAGTGACGTAGATGCGCACGAGGCGCGTCTCCCGGCTCCATGGCGTCTCGCCCACCTCGACGCGCAGCTCGATGTCTTTTTCGGCGGCGGCGTAGGGAAACGCGTTCAAGAGCGCCGACGCGTTCACGTTCGGCCACCGCTTCCCAGAAAAGCCGCCGGCGATCTTCTCGATGTAGCGCGGCGTCGCCGGCTCCAACGCGAGCGCGACCTGCGGCGCGTCGGCCACGGTCGCGAGCGCGCCGCCATTTGGGGTGCGCGGCAAGCTCCGCTCTTCGATCGCCTGCATGTCCAGGCGCACGATCGAGGGCTGTAGCTCGAGCACCTGCATCTCGACGCCGCGGTTGTGGCTGAGCATCCAGATCGTCGCCCAAGGCAGCAGCATGAGCAGCACCGCCGCGACGCCGAGCGCGTAGTCCCGCACCTGCAACCAAGCCCAAAAGCCGCGCGGTTTCACGGAGACTTCCAGCACGCGATCGAGCAACGCCGGCGGCATGCGCACGGCGTCCAGATCCGCGAGCCCGCGATCGACCTCGTCCATCATCGCGAGGACGCGCTGAAACTCGGGCGACGCGGCGAGCAAGGCGGAGAGCTCGGGATCGCGCTCGATCGCTTCCTTTCCGCCGTCGACGAACGCGGCGCGCAATCGTTCGAGCTCGTTCATCTTCGCTGCTCCCTCTGCAGGATCGCACCGCGGCGGGCGAGCGCTTCAGCCAAGCGCAAACGTCCGCGGCGCAGGTGCGTCTTCAACGTGTTGATCGGAATCTCGAGCGCGCGCGCGGCCTCCTCTTGATCGATCCCTTCGATGCACACGAGGATCACGGCCTCGCGTTCGGCGATCGGCAAGCGCTGCACGGCGACGTCGAGCCACACTGCCATCTCTTTGCCGGCGAGCGCGTCTTCGCTCGACGCGTCGTGCTCGGGCACGAAGTCGCTGTCTTCGGCTCCCGCCGTCTCGAGCGCGCGCTGCTCGACGCCCAAGTGGCGAAAGTGCGAGCGCGCCGCGTTCGCGACGATGGTGAAGATCCACGCCTTCAACGACGCGCGTCCTTCTTCTGGAGTGAAGCGCGAGAGCGCCTTATGCACGCGCATGAACACCTCCTGCGCCAAGTCGTCGCGGGTCGCGGCGGGGATACGACACCGGCACAGGTAGCCGTACACCGCGTCCTTATATGTGAGCACCAGCTCTTCGAACGCGCCGCGATCGCCCTGCCTGTGCCGATCGAGCAGCGCCGCTTCGGCCGCAATGAGCCGATGGATCTCGGCTTCGGTCATGGGGGCCCCACGCAGCGCCACAGTGAGCATGTCTCCTACAGCTCCTCTGTCTGTCGATTCAACGCACGGGCAAGACTGCGGTTTCAGAAAAGCAGCGACCGGCGGTTTTTGCCCTCGCCGGATCCGGCGCCGCGTTCTGCTTGGCGAGGAGACGAACATGCAGACCGCTAGAGGAGTCCTCGAGCTTCGGACCTATTTTGGAAACGCCTTGCTCGACGTGCAGCACGTGACGAAGCCGCGCGACATCGTGCTCGGTGAAGGCAACGGCGCCGACATCTTCGCCTGCGCCGACGGTTTGCCCGAAGACAACGTGTCGCTGCTCGTGCGCGGCGAAGAGGGCTATTCGCTGCGCCTGCTCGACGGCCTCGAAGGCGCTGTGTCCAGCGGCGGCAGAGTGCGGGCGCTGAAGCTGCTGAAGAAGGAAGACGCCGTGCCGCTCAACGACCAGAGTAAGGTCGTCGTCAAGTGGGCGGGCGTCTCAGTGGCGATGCGCTTCGTGGCGCCGCCGGACAAGATCGAAGGGCGCGCCTTCGACTTCGATCTCCGCTTCTTGAACGTGCTCGCGTGCGTGTTTCTGACGATGACGACGGCGATCTTCTCGCTGCAGCTCTATCCCTATGACGCCGACGCGATCGAAGAGCTGATGTTGAACCCGACGGTCGTCGCGAAGCTCTCCGAACCCCCGAAGCCGCCCGAGCAGCAGAAGGCCGCCGAGAAGATGCTCGAGCGTTTGCAAGAGAAGGGTGGCGCGAAGGCTCCGGCCCCCGCGGCTGGCGTTGCCAAGCCCGGTCCCGGCAAGCCGACGCTGCGGCCGGGCGCGCCAGTGCTCGCCGATCTGCCGATCTTTCGCGCGCTCAGGAAGGGCGGGATGGCGCAAGTGCTCGGCGAAAACGGTGGCATTGGGGGCGAAGTGGCGCAGGCGCTCGACGGGTTGACGAACGATCGGGTCGCCGAACGTGACGGGCTCGCGGTCAAAGGCGATCCTCGCGCCAACGGGCCCGGCGAAACGCTCGGCCTGCCGAACGGCGATCCGCAGACGAAGCGCGCGCAGGACTACGGCGTCGATCGCTGCACAGGCCCGCACTGCAAGAAGAAGGAGTACGACGTCGTCATCGACGACAAAGGCGCGACGCAGACCGGCGCGCTGGCGCCCGAGCTCATCCGCGCGGTGATGCACGAGAACCGGAACGCCTTCCGCTACTGCTACGAGCGCGTGCTGCAAGTGCACAAGGAGCTCGAAGGCGTCGTCAAGCTGCAGTTCGTGATCGGACCGTTCGGGCAAGTGCTGAGCGTCGCCGTGAAGGACACGACGCTGAAGAGCAAAGACGTCGAGCAGTGCTTGCAGTCGAAGGTGCACGCCCTCACGTTTCCGAAGCCGCTCGGCGGCGGCGTCGTGATCGTCAACTACCCCTTCGTGTTCAAGGCGCCGAACTGATACTTTCGGAAAATGGAGCCGCTGTTACGCGATGGCGCTGTTCAGGTGGCCGTCGTCGCTTCGCTCGCCGAGATCGATCCCGCCGCGTGGGACGCGCTCGACGACAAGGACAATCCGTTCTTGAAGCACGCGTTCTTGCGCTTGCTCGAACGCTCGGGCTCAGTGGGGCCGGGCACCGGTTGGGATCCGCGCTACCTCGTCGCGCGCGAGGGCGAGCGTTTGCTCGGCGCCGTGCCGGCGTATCTGCGCGGCGACAGCTACGGTGAATACGTCTTCGATTGGAGCTGGGCGCAGGCCGCGGCGCGCGCCGGGCTGCCGTACTATCCGAAGATCACGGTCGCGGTGCCGTTCACGCCGGCGACCGGACCGCGTTTGTTGACGCTGCCGGGGCGCGAGGATCTGCGCGCTTTGTTGGTGAAAGCGCTCGATCGCTCGGCCGAGGCGTCTCGCGCGCACGGCGTGCACGTCTTGCTCTGCCGTGACGACGAAGCGGCGCTGCTCGAAGCGCACGGCTTTGCGCGGCGCGCGACGCATCAGTTTCACTTCCGCAACCCGGGCTACGCTTCGTACGACGACTTTCTGGCGGCGCTGCGATCGAGCGCGCGCAAACAGCTGCGCAAAGAACGCGCGAAGATCGAGGGCGTCGAAATCAGCGCGCACCGCGGCGACGAGCTGTCGGCGGCGGAGTGGGAGCGGGTGAACGAGCTCTACCTGCACACGTCTGGGCGCAAGTGGGGCCGGCCGTATCTGACGCCGGCGTTCTTCACGCTCGCGCGAGAGTCCGTCGGCGCGAGCGCGCTCGTCGTCTGCGCGCGCCAAGCCGGCGAGATGGTGGCGATGTCGCTCTCGTTCGTCTCGCGCGGTGCGATCTACGGCCGCTACTGGGGCAGCGTCGTCGACGTCGACAGCTTGCACTTCGAGCTCTGCTACCACCGCCTCGTCGATCACGCGCTCGCGAACAAGATGCGGCTCGTCGAGGCCGGCGCGCAGGGCGAGCACAAGGTGAAGCGCGGCTTCCTGCCGGTGATCACGCACTCGGCGCACAAGCTGCGGTACCCCGGGCTCTTCGAGGCCGTGGCGCGCGCGGTGACGGCCGAGCGGCAGGAAGCGATCGATGCGCTGCCGCAGATGGCCGCGGTCGGGCCGTTTCGTGAAGACGCCGTGCCGAAGTTCCCGCTCGTGGCTGGGGTGGACTTGTAGACGGAATTGCACGCGCAGCGTGCGAGGCGCTTGCGCCGACGTTCGCAGATCACCTGCGCGCAGCGAGCGGGTCGGGGGCTGACAACAGTTCGAACGCTCGCGAAGCGGAGTGACGAACGAGAGACGACCGGAGCGCAGCGACGGCGTCTACAGCGCGTCGGACCAATCGATCGTCGCCTTGATCCTCGGATGATGCACGCGACCGCGCACCGTCCGCCCGCGGCCCTTCGTCGGCGCAAAGCCCATCGGCGCGGCCGCGACGCGATCGCCGTGGCGCACCATGATCGCCTTCAGCTCGGGGATGCGTCCTTGGAAGATCGCGAGCGCCGCCACGTCGGCGAGCGCTTCCGCCAGCGCGACGCCGCTCAGCTCGGCGAGCGCGTCGTCGAGCGCTTGCAAACGTTCCGCCGTCGGTTCGAGCACGGCGGCGGCGGCGGTCTCATTCTTCATTGAACTGTTCGATGTCGAAGTCGTCGGTCGGCTTGCCGTTCTTGCCGAGGCCGAAATACTCAGCGTCCTTCAGCAAGAGATAAGCGCCGCGAAAGCCGCTCGGATACTCCGGTTTCGGCTTCGTCGTCTTGTCGTCGTACTCTTCGAGCTCGTCGAACCAAACCCGGCCGACGTTCGCGACGTGGCCGTCCTTGTCGACGACGGTCATGAAGATCTGGCACTCGTCGGCGGTGTCGAGCAGCGCCAAGACGGAGAGGCCGTCGGTGTCGATGCCTTGGCCTTGGTAGCGCGCCATCTCGAGCAATTTCTGCGCGATCGCGCCTTTGACGAAGTAGCCGTGCGTGCCGCAGTTGTTACCGTTGAGCGAGGGGAAGACTTCCTTCTCGGCGCCCGCGGTGATCTCTTCCCGCGCTTGCTTCTTCGCCTCGGCCGACAGCGTGATCGTCTTGCCGAGCGTGACCTTGCCGCCCTTCGGATCCGGCACCGGCGAGATCACTTCGAGCTTGTCGATCGCGTTCTTGGCGATGGCGACGAGGCCCTTCACCGCCGCCGCGTCGGCTTGCTTCGCGAGCTCTACCGCGCGCGTCATCAGCTTCTTCGCGCTGACGTCGTTGCCGCCGGTGAAGCGCTGCGCCGCGAGCGTGTTGATCGCGATCAACGCATAGCCCGCCGCGACGTTCTTCTCGGCGAAGCCGTCGAGCGCTTTGATCAGCACCTTGCGCTCGCTTGCAAACGCGTCCTTGTAGCTCTGCGGCAAGCGGCCCGCGATCGTCGACGCGACCTCGTGCATCTTGTCTGCGTCCTTCGGGCTCCCCGTGAGACCTTTCTCGAGCGCCTTCACGCCCACGTCGCGCACGAACGCTTTTTCGACCTTCACCGGATCATTCTTCTGGAGCGTCTGCACCACGGCGTCGGCCGCGATCGCGATGTTGCCCTTGCCGGCGAGCGCTTTTTCGATCATCGCAGCGAACGCCGCGAGCACCGGATCCTTGCCCGCCTTCAGCTCGTCGATCGCGTTCTTTCGTGCCGCCGCCGGATCGCCGAGCACCTTGCGCAAGAACGTATTCAGCTCGCGCTCCACGTCGTAGACGTCGTTGTTGCCTTTTCGAAAGTGCGTGACGGACTGCGTCAGTGCCGCGGCAGGAGTGTTCATGCCCACGGTTATCGTGAGATCGCATGCGTGAGGTGTTCGCTTTACGTGTGCGGCGTCGCGATCAGCCCGCACAGCGCGCCGAGCACCAAGATGAGCGCGACGAATTCACCGAACGCCCGCGCATCGCCAGCCGCCGGCGCGTCTTTTTGCAGCGCGCGAAAGCCGGTGACCAGCGCGAGGATCAACAAGAGCCCTTCGTTGGTGGCGGCCCAAACGCCGATCATCGTCGCGGTGACGAGCCACCGTTGCAGGAGCGAGAGCGCCGACAGACCGCGACCGCCGTCGAGGCCTCCGATGGGCAACAGGTTGAACAAGTTGAGCCACGCCGTCGCGCGGGCGAGGCCGAGCCAAATGCCGCCGTAGCGCAGCCCTACGAGCCAAAGGACGATCGCCGCCGCCGCGCCCCACACGGGACCCGCGAGGCCGACGCGGGCGTTCTCGCGCGGATCGATCGGATACTGCTGCACGCGCACGAACGCGCCGAGGCCCGGGATGAACATCGGCGCGCTTGCGGCGATCCCGCGTCGCTTCAACGCCATCACGTGGCCCATCTCGTGGACGTACATCGCGGCGATGAACCCGGCGGCGAACCACGTGCCCCAGAGCTGCCAGTACACGGCGAACGCGAGCAGCATCGAAAAGAGCGTCGACAGCTTGGTGAGCCCGAAGAGCAGGCCCTTCAGCTTCCACAGCAGTAACGCGCCGGCGCCGACGACGCCGGCGATCGGCCCGACGCCGCGCTTCGGCAGGGCGTCGACGCGCGTGCTCAAGGCGGCGATCTTTTCGCGCAGGGCAGCCGCTTGCGTCGTCCGCGGCGGCAGCAACACGAGCGCCCGCCGCCATTCACCGAGCGCTTCGGCGACACGCCCCGCCGCTTCGTGCGCCTCGGCTGACGCCGCGATCGCTTTCAGATCCGCTGCGTGGACCAAGCGCCCGCACTTTGGGCAGACGAGCAGCCCGGCCCCCACCGCGTGGCCGCAAGCGCAGGTCATCAGAGGCTGTGCGGCCCGGCGAGCTCGATCGGCGCCACCTTGCTGTACTTCCATGCTTCATAGATGCCGAAGCCGATGATCAAGATGCCGATGATGTTGCTCGCGCCGGCGAGGAAGGGCGCCGCCAAGCAGACGATGATGACCGCGAGGATGCTCACGTCTTCGCCGGACCCCGCGATCGCGGCCGGAGCGTAGGCGGCGACGATCGAGACATAGGTCAGGCCGACGGCGAGCAGCTGGTACGCGACACCCGAGCGAAAGCCCGCGCCCTTCTGCACGGCCTTGCCGACGAAGACGCCGATGACGATCGCCAAGAGGCCGAACTCGTAGCCGGTGAAGCGTGCGATCGCATACCACACGACCGATCCGAGCGCGGCGACGCCGCTGCCGAACAATGCTCCTTTGACGAAGCTTTGCGCTTCGAAGCCCTGCGGCCGCTGCGCGAGCTGCTCTTTGCAACGCTCGCAGACGACGGCGCCGTTCGCGGTGAAATAGGTCTTGTCGATCGCCGTCTGACAAATGGCGCAGGTCGCGCCTTTGCCGGCTTCGTTGTTTGCGGCGCTGCCGAAGTCGGCTTTCTCGAAGTCGAGGCCCTTGCCGGGATCGTTCATGGGGGAGTTGTGCTTCGACCATTCGGTTTATTGCAACGATCGCCTCGAAAAATAGGGATGGCTTGGGGGTGGAAGCTCCGATAACGCCTAGCCTGTTCAAAGCGCTACGCGCACTAGGCCCCCAGGGAGCTCAGCGATGCCGCATGCGACCAGAGCCCGATCCCTCCTCCTCGTTTTGCTGTGCGCGTGTGTGCCCGGCTCGACCGAAGGGACCGGCGAGACCCCTTCTGGCGCCATGCCGCAGGCGACCGATCCGCCGATCGTCGAGAAGCCGGCGCCCAGGCACGTCGACCTACGCGTCGACAGCAATCGCGACGGGACCATCGCGGGTGACGCAGATGAGCTCGACGAGGACAAGTGGACGAAGGACAGGGGCGCCGTCTTTCTCGCGAACCTCGACGACGACGAAGATCGCTGCCCGAGGAGCGGCAAGGACGCGACGCTGCCGCGCTGCAATGACGCCGCCGACGACACCGTCAACGGCGCCGACGATCTGCAGGACCTCGCGCCGGTGAAGCTCTTGCCGTGGGCCAACGCTCCGGACGGGGCAACAGCGACGATCGACTTCGACGAAGCGTCGACGCCGCACGTGCAGCTCTTCAAGAAGACCGATGCCGGCTACGAGCTGTGGAACCCGGCCGAGGACACACTCGACCAAGAGGCGCTGAAGAAGGGTCAGGACTTCTTCTTGGAAGCGACCGACATCGTGCGCGACGCCGACGTCTGGAGCGGCCTCGCCGACGTGACGATTCATGTGAAGGCCGGCGGCGAAGAGAAAGACTCGGACACCGTGCGCCTCCGCGTCGCGCCCGTGATCACCTTCCACCACTTGCTCGAAGCCGAAGAGATCTTCGCGACGCGCATGGCCAGCGAGCCGGGCGTGTCCGACGACTTCCTCGCCGATCTCGAGAGCGCGGTGACCGCCGCCGGCGTGCCGGAAGGGCTGCGCGAGATCAAAGTCGACGATCAATGGACGCAGGACTTCTTCGAGACCGGCTACATGTCGATGCCCGCGGCCGGCGGCAAGCAGCACGTGCTCTACGTGGCGTACCGCTCGGCGAACCAAGGCCGCGGCGGCGGCGACCTTTTGCGCTTGGCGGGCAAGTTCGTCTTCACCGGCTTTCGCGGCAAGGATCGCATCGGCATCCAGCAATACAGCGCGCGCGCGAAGCCCGAGATGGACTCGCTGAATTCCTTTGGCAACTTCGAGACGGTGCCGCCGTACACGCTCGGCGACGAACGCTATCCGCTCGGGCGCGTGCTGCGCGGATCGGTGAAGAGCTGGTATCCGGATCCGAGCTTCACGAAGATGGTCGACGGGCAGAAGATGCAGCCGGCGATCGAGGTCGACACCTCGTGGCTCTCGGTCGGGCACATCGACGAGACGATGAGCTTCGTGAAGGCGAGCTCGCCGCGCGGCTGGGTGATGCTCGTCAACGATCCGGCGCTCGCGAAGAAGCTGCTCGACGACGCGAGCAAGGCCGGCCACGGCGCCGTGAAGATGTTCGTCGGCAAGCGCTGGGGCTGGGGCCAGGGCGACGCTGACATCTCGATCGACGAGGTGCTGGCGTCGAAGGAGATCATGAGCGCGAGCACGGAAGCCGCCGCCGAGATCGACGCGCAGCTCGCGATCGTGAAGAAGGCAACCGGCCTCACCGACGCCGAGATCATCCGCGTGCCGTACTTGCACTGGACGTCGTTCAGCCGCTCGATCGCGTTTCAACCGGGCACCGTCAACGGCATCTCGCTCTCGGACAGCGTGTTCGGCGCCCCGGATCCGCATGGACCGGTGATCGGCGGCAAAGACATCATGAAGGATCATTTGGAGAAGGCGCTGCAGGCGCACGGCGTCACGGTGAAGTGGATCGAGAACTGGGATTTGTACCACGTGCAGATGGGCGAGGTGCACTGCGGCTCGAACGCGGTGCGCAAGGTCCCGGACGTGAAGTGGTGGGAGACGGGCCGATGAACGGGACGTTGCTCTTTCTTGCTCTCGGGGCGCTGCCGCAGGGCCTCGTTTTGTCGCCGCGCGCGCTTCCTCCGGCCGTCGCGCAGCGGCTCACGCTCGACATCGCGGCGGCGAAATCTGCAGCGCCGGCGACCTTCTCCGGTTTGCAGGCGCTGATCGCGCAGGTGCCGCGCCTCGATGCGCAAAAGCGCGGCGACTTGCCGACGCTCACGCCGCGCCTTTCCCGCCTCGGGCCGGACGCGCTCTTGCCGATGCTCGAGGCGATCGCGTTTCAAGCTCCGGCGCGCGCGGCGTGGACCGAGAGCGCCGAACGCGGGTTGCGGCTGTCGCTGATCGAAGCGGCCGGCATGCTGCGCGACGCACGTGCCGAGCCGGTGTTCCTGGCGATCCTCGCGTCGGATGAGCGCGACTTCGCCACCCTTCAGTTGACGGCCGAAGCGCTCGGCCGACTCGAGAGCGATACCGCCGTCAACGCGTTGCTCGCCGCGGCGACGACCGACAAGCGCGACGCGGTCCTCGCCGGCATGGGCCAGTGTCGCCGCGCGCGCATCGCCGACGCTCTCGCGATCGCGCTCGACGGTGCCCGCTCACCCGCGCAGGCGAAGTCACTCGTGCGCTCACTCGCCCACGCCGGGAACGCTGCCGCGTGGAAGCTCGGCGGACCCTATGCAGACGAAGCCCGGGCCGTGCGCGCGACGGCGGCCGAAGCGCTGCTCCGCGCGTTCATCGCCTACGACGACGAAGCGCGCGACGCGGCGAGCAACGGGCTCATGGTCGTCGACGACGCCGAGACGCCGATCCTGATTGCGCGGGCGCGGGTGCTCGCCGATGCCGCGACGGCGGCGGCCCTCGACGAATTGGCGCAGCGCTTCGCGAGGAACCCGACGCGATAGGCAACGGCTGACGCTAGGAACCGTGCCGAAGGAGCCCTGTTGCGGGCTCGCTAGAAAGCGTCGATCGGCATCGAGCGATACGCCGGCGTGGGCATCTCGACACGCCGGCACAGCTCGGCTGCGCGCGGCAGCTCGGTCTCGAACCAGTAGTCCGCTGCGCGCAGCTTGCCTTCGTAGAACGGCGAGCTCGGCTTCTTCGCCGCGATGTGCGCCATCCTCAACCACAGCCAGGCGACGACGATCGTGCTCGCGAGCTCCAGGTGCCAGACGCTCGTCGCGAGCGCGCCGTCGACGTCGCCGGACTGCGCGCGCGTCCCGAGCGTGGCGAGCAGCACCGTCCATCCGTCGAGCGCTTCGCCGAGCGCTCCGGCGTGCTTCTTCGTGCGCGGGAGCTTCTCGGCCTGCGCGATGTCCTGGCGCATCTCCTCGCCGAGCAGGCCGATCGAGAGCCCCATATCGCCGAAGATCTTCCGGCCCAAGAGATCCAAGCTCTGGATGCCCGTCGTCCCTTCATGAAGCGTGTTCAGCTTCTGCTCGCGCAGGAGCAGCTCCGGCAGATACTCCGCCGTGTAGCCGTAGCCGCCGTGCACTTGCACCGCCAGCGCGTTCGCCTCGAAGCCCTTTTCGGCCGGGAAGCTCTTGGCGATCGGCGTCAAGAGGTCGAGCAGCTTCTGCGCCTTCGCCCGCGCTTCTTCGTCGGGGCTCGCGTCGGCGACGTCCGAGTAGCGCGCGCAGGTGAGCAAGAGCGCGAGGCAACCTTCGACGATCGCTTTTTGCGCGAGCAGCATGCGCCGCACGTCCATGTGCTCGATGATCGGGACCTGCGGCGTCGAGGCGTCGCGGTTCGTCATGGCGCGGCCTTGCGGGCGGTTCTGCGCGTAGGCGAGCGCCTCGTGGTAGGCGACGCTGGCGTTTGCCGCCGCCGCCATGCCGACGTTCAAGCGCGCGCCGTTCATCATCTGGAACATGCAGCGCAGGCCTTCGTTCGCCTTGCCGACGAGGTAGCCGTGGCACGCGTTGTCTTCGCCGAACTTCAGCGCGATGCTCGGCAAGCCCTTCCAGCCCATCTTGTGAAAGAGCCCGCTCGGTTTGCAGTCGTTGTCGACGAGCTTGCCGCCTTCGACGCGCCGCTTCGGGATGACGAAGAGCGAGACGCCCTTGGTGCCGGCCGGCGCGCCGTCGATGCGGGCGAGCGTCAAGTGCACGATGTTCTCGCTGAAGCTGTTGTCGCCGCCCGAGATGAACACCTTCTCGCCTTGCACGAGGTAGTCGCCCTTGCCGGTGGGCGTCGCCTTGGTGCGGACGTCGGCCAGCGATGATCCTGCGTGCGGCTCGGTCAACGCCATCGTGCCGGTCCAGCGGCCTTCGTACATCGGCTGCATGTACGTCTTCTTGAGCTCGTCGCTCCCGAAGCTCTCGATCAAGTGCGCCGCGCCGCCGCTCAGGCCCACGTAGCACGCGGCGCCAACGTTACCGGCGTCGAGATAAGCGCCAATCGCCGACGCGATGGTCAGCGGCATCTGCATCCCGCCGACTTCGATGGGCCGCGCCATCGCGACGTAACCCTGCTCGACCATCTGGCCAACGACGCGCGGTAGATCCGGGTGGGTGTGGACGCGCCCGTCCTTCAGCACCGGCGGCTCCTGATCCATCTTGCGCAGCGTCGGAAAGAGCGACTCGCGCGCGAGCTTCGCGACCGTCCGCAGCGCCAGCGTGAACGACTCTTTGTTGTGCATCTCGAAGCGCGGAAAACGCACGAGCGCCTCGGTGTCGAGGACGTCGTAGAGCAGAAAGTCGAGGGTCCGATCGTCGATGAGCGGGTTCGCCATGGGGGCGCTCTTGCCACGACTTGCTGCGTTTCGTCACGCCGTCTATCGTTAGAAGGTGAGCTCTCGCGACGACATGAAGGCGCTGCTCGACCAGAACCACACCTGGCCGAGCGAATACACCTTCAAGTTCATCGTGCCGAAGGACCAGCTGCTCGAAGCGCACGCCCTGTTCTCCGGCGAGCGCACGCAAGATCGGCAGTCGTCGAACGGCCGCTACGTCGGCGTGTCGATCACGAAGACGATGGCCTCGGCCGAGGCCGTGCTCGAGATCTACGATCGCGCAAAGGTGATCCCCGGCCTCATCGCGCTCTGATCGCCATTTGTGACTAAGCAAAATGTCGCTCGCATACCGTCTCAGCGCCGGGGCTCTTCGCCGATAACATGACTAACCCACGGAGAGCACCATGACGATCAAGAACAACCTGACCCCGAACGCCTTCGCCCGCACCGACTCGCTGCATCCGGGCTCGAACCCGAACATGAACCCGCCTATCGAGACGAAGCCGACGAAGCCGACGATCACGCTCGGGCCCGGAACGAACCCGAACATGAACCCGCCGGAGATTCACCTCGGCCCGGGCACGAACCCGAACATGAACCCGCCGATCGCCAATGCGACGCCGAAGAAGATCACGATGCGCGCGCAGAACGTGACCGGCTTCCACAACTCGCGCGGCAAGATGCAGCTCGACATCATGCAGAACCGGAGCGTCACCTCGGAAGTCGCTTGGGTCTTTCCGAAGGGCTTCCAAGTGCAGAACCGCCACTTCATGGGCAAAGAGACCGATCCACGCCCGATGACGAAGACCGAGCTGCGCACGCTGAGGTCGATGGTGCAGCTCTACATGAAGACCCACAAGGACGCCGACAAGGCCGGCCTCAAGCGCTTCATTCAGACGATCGACGTCGCTTTGAAGCCGAAGATGAAGCACCCGTCCGAAGTTCAGTGAGCTCATGCTCGACCTGCGCCCCGCCCACAAAGCCTTGGAGCACTTTCACCACGGCTTCATCGACGACTCCGCGCACACCGTCGGGCGCGAACGTTTCCTCGCCTTCGATCGCAAGGCCTACGACAAGCAGCAGCTCGCGTGGGGCTCGGCGGCATGGCAAATGCGCGCGCTCGACGAGTATCGATCGCAGGTGAGCTTCAGCGTGCTGCTCGCTGATCTCGCGACCCTCGGCTTCAGCTTCGACGTGATTGGCACAGCGACGCGCATCGTCCGCGACGAGGCGCGCCACGTGGAGATCTGCCGGCGCCTGGTGAAGACGCTGGGCGGCAGCGACGTGATGGAGGGCGATCCGCAGTTCGTCTTCCCCCCGGACTCGTTCACGCCGATTCAACGCGTGCTTTTTCGTGTCGCCGGCACGCTGTGCATCGGCGAGACGTTGAGCGTCCGGTTGATCAGCGCCGGCAGAAAGAGCACGGTCGATCCCCTCGCGCACGCGGTGATGTCGTGTCTCGCGGCCGACGAGTCCATTCACAGCCGCTTCGGCTGGGTGATGCTCGAGATGCTCTGGCCACAAACGAGCAAGGCCGATCGCCAGCTCATCCTCTCGCTCTTGCCCGGCTGGCTGAAGGGCACCGAGAAACAGATCGTGGCGCCCGCCTACATGCGCATGGAACGTGAAGAACCCGTGACCTGCGCGCCGGTGAGCCCGTTCGGCGGAATCGGCGACAGGGAGCGCGCGTGCGTGTTCTACGACGCGATGGAAAACGAAGTGATCCCGCGCTTCGAAGCCCTCGGAATCAAAGCGAAAAAAGCGTTTCGCTAGGGCTCTAGCGCTTTTCCGAGCGGCAATAGTATAGCCCGCGACCCTATGACCCTCGGAATGACCGACGCCGAACGCGAGCTCATCGCGACGCGGCGGCAAAAGCGCGACGCCCTCGTGGCGCTGAGGCAGAACCCGTACGCGAACGGCGTCACCGCCAAGAACACCGCCGCCGAGATCGAGGCCGCGCATGCGAGCGAAGGCCGCGTGCCGAAGGAGCTCGACAAGACGAAGACGTACAGCGTCGCCGGGCGCGTGATGTTTCACCGCTCCTTCGGCAAAGCGACGTTTCTCAAGGTGAAAGATCGCAGCGGAATCATCCAGGGTTACGCCAAGCAAGACGTCTTGCCAGAAGCCGACTTCAAGGCGTTCGAGCAGCTCGAGATGGGCGACATCGTCTTCATCGAAGGGCATCCGTTCCGTACGAAGACCGGCGAGCTCACGATCGAGGCGACGAAGCTGCAAGTGCTGACGAAGGCGCTGCGCCCGCTGCCGGACAAGTGGCACGGCCTCTCCGATCACGAGACGCGCTATCGCCAGCGCTACGTCGATCTCATCGTCAACCCGGAGGTCGCGGCGGCGTTTCGCGCGCGCACGCACGTCGTCTCGGCGGTGCGGCGGATTCTCGACGACCAAGAGTTCTTGGAGGTCGAGACGCCGTCGATGCACACGCTGATCGGCGGCGCCGCGGCGAAGCCGTTCAAGACGCACCACAACGCCCTCGATCTCGAGCTCTTCATGCGCATCGCGCCCGAGCTGTACTTGAAGCGCCTGCTCGTCGGCGGCTTCGAGCGGGTGTACGAGATCGCGCGCTGCTATCGCAACGAAGGGTTGTCCACGCGGCACAATCCCGAGTTCACGATGCTCGAGTACTACTGGGCGTACCGCACCTACGAAGATCTGATGAGCTTCACCGAGGTGATGCTGCGCAAGATCGACGCGGCGTTGAAGCAAGCGATGCCGGCCGAGCACGCAAAGTGGCTCAGCGAGCGGCCGTTCACGATCGACGAGCCCTTCGCGCGCGTGCCGATGGCCGAGATGGTGAAGCGCGCGGCGTCGAAGACCGAGATCCCTCAGTGGGTCGACGCGGTGAAGAACGGCGGCGAGGGCCTCGTCGCGATCCTGAAGACGGACTTCGGCGCGCAGATCAAAGAGTGGGCGAAGAGCTCGCCGCGGGCGAAGAAGCTCGACTGGGGCAACTTCCGCCAAGGCATGAACAAGTGCGACAACGACGGCGAGCGCCTGTTCTCCTGCTACGAGTACTTGGTCGAGCCGTACCTCACCGACGACTACCGCTCGGCGGACGGCTCGAAGTCGCTGCCGGTGTTCGTCAAAGACTATCCGTACGAAACGTCGCCGCTCGCGCGCAAGAACGACGCGAACCCGTCGCTCGTCGATCGCTTCGAGCTCTTCGTGCACGGCCGCGAGCTGTGCAACGCGTTTAGCGAGCTGAACGATCCAGACGATCAAGCCGACCGTTTTCGCGCGCAGGTCGACAGGAAGGCGAAGGGCGCCGAAGAGACGATGGACTTCGACGAAGACTACGTCCGCGCGCTCGAGCACGGCATGCCGCCCGCCGCCGGCTTCGGCATGGGCATCGATCGCTTGGCGATGGCCCTGACCAACGCGCCGTCGATCCGCGACGTCATCCTCTTTCCGCTGCTGCGCAAGGAAGGGTGAGCGTGTCGCTGCCGACGAAAAAGGTCCCTGGGACCTTTTTCCTCATCGACGTCGCCGGTACGGCGGCGATCGCCGCGGGGCTCCTGCTCCTCGCGCGGCACTTCTTCGCCGATGAGGATGATCAGGCGCTCGCGTTGATCGCGTTCGCGCCGCTCTTCGCCGCCCCCGGCTTCTTGCTCAGCGTGTGGCGCAAGGACTCGCACTTCTCACGCATGGGCTTGGGTGCGTTCATGGGCGTGCTGGTCACCGTCGTCGCGCTCGGACAGTTCCCCGAGGCTGGGATCGCCAGCGAGCTCTATCGATCGCTGCTCGTCTTCTCGCCCTTCTCGGCGCTCGCGTACGTCGTCGGCGGCGCGCTCGCCTACGTCAGCTTCGGCGGTGGGCGCTTCGATCCGCGCTTCTCGTTCGAGTCGTTCATCGGCATGCGCTACTTGCGCAGTCTGCGCGGCAGCGTGCTCAGCGTCGTCACGGTGATCGCTTTGGTCGGCGTCGTCCTCGGCACGGCGCTCCTGATCATCGGCCTCGCCGTCCTCAGCGGCTTCGAGGGCGATCTCATCGAGAAGATCATCGGCGCCCACGCGCACATGTCGGTGACGACCTACCCGGGCTATCCGTTTACGCCTGAAGACGCAGACAAAGCGCGCAAAGAGGCGACGAAGCTCGGCGCCACGCAGGGTGCGCGCTACGTCGCGGCCGAAGTCTTGATCGCGTCCGACTCGAACCACACCGAGGCGCGCATGTACGGCGTCGATCCGGCCGAAGCGAAGCCGGTCTTCGCCGTGCTGAGCCGGCTGGTGAAGGGCGGCCTCGAGCGCATGGACCGGCAAGGAAAAGGCGCGCCGAAGCTTTTACCGCCGACGCAAGCGCCCGAGCGATCGCAGAAAGTGCGCGAAGAGAACGATGATCCCGAGCGCGCGACGCCGCCGTTTCCCGAGAAGCGGCCCACCTTCGCCGCGCCGTCGCCGCTCCCCGGCATCGTCATCGGCATCGAGATGGCGCGCCAGCTCCACATCGAGATCGACGACACAGTGCTCGTCGTCAGCCCGCTCGTCGAGGAGCTGACGCCGCAAGGCCCGGCGCCGAAGACGAAGTCGTTTCGCGTCGCCGCGATCTTCGACATGCGCATGTACGAGTTCGACGCGCACTACGTCTATGTGCTGACCAAAGAGGCGCAGAAGTTCCTCGAGATCGGCGAGGACATGAGCGGCATGGCGTTCTCGTTTCCGGATCCGGCGGTGACGCAGAAGATCGGACCGAAGCTGTTGAAGGCGATGGGCGGCTACCCGATGCAAGCGCAGGCGTGGCAAGACAAGAACAAGAACTTGTTCCTCTCGTTGAAGCTCGAGAAGGCCGTGGCGTTCATCGTCCTCATCTTCATGGTGCTCGTCGCGTCGTTCTCGATCGTCAACACGCTGACGATGACGGTGATCGAAAAAGCGCGCGAGATCGCGATCCTGAAGACGATGGGCGCGACCGACGTCAGCATCAGCAAGGTGTTCGTCATGCAGGGCGCGATCGTCGGCGCGTTCGGCACGGCGGCCGGCGCCGTCGTCGGCGTGACGCTGGCGCTCGTCTTGTCGCAGCTCCGCTGGGTGATCGATCAAGACGTCTACTTCTTGGATCACCTGCCGATCCGCCTGCACGTCGCTGACATTTTGCAGGTGTGCGCGTTGTCGCTCGTGCTGACGTCGTTGTCGGCGGTGTTCCCGGCGCTCTCGGCGGCGCGGCTCGAGCCGGTGGAAGGGCTGAGGTACGAATGAGCGGCATCCGCATCGACGCACAGGCGCTGCAGAAGACCTATCACCTCGGCCCGAAGGACGTGCCGGTGCTTCGCGGTGTCAACCTCGAGGTCGCGGCCGGCAGCCGCTTGGCGATCGTCGGCGCGAGCGGGTCGGGGAAGAGCACGCTCTTACACTTGCTCGGCACGCTCGACGCCCCTGACGCCGGCGACATTCGCTACGACGGCGAGAGCATCCTCGGCCTGGACTCGACCGCGCTCGCGGACCTCCGCAACAAGCGCGTCGGCTTCGTCTTCCAATTTCACCATTTGCTCCCAGAGTTCAGCGCGCTCGAAAACGTGATGATGCCGGCGTTGATCCGGCGCATGCCGAAGCCGGAGGCGTCCGAGAAGGCGCGCGTGCTGCTCGACACCGTGGGTCTCTCGCAACGCTTGGAGCACAAGCCAGGCGAGCTCTCGGGCGGCGAGCAGCAGCGGGTGGCGTTGGCGCGCGCGCTCGTGCTCGAGCCGGGCCTGCTCCTCGCAGACGAGGTCACCGGCAACCTGGACAAAGAGACCGGCGCAGGGATTCACGACTTGCTCCTGCGCATCAACGAGGAGCGCAAGATCACGCTGATCGTGGTCACGCACAACGAAGATCTGGCGAAGAAGCTCGGCACCATCGCGCGCCTGGTTCAAGGCAAGCTCGTGGCGCCGGAAGACACAGGACACGTTCACGGGTTGGAGGTCGCGCGATGAGCGACGAAAATTTCGCAGAGATGTTCGCGAAGAGTGAGAAGCAGAAGCCCAAGGCCGCGCGCACCGGCGAGCGGGTGTCGGCGCGGATCGTCAGCGTCGGCCCGAAGCGCGTGATGCTCGACCTCGGCGACGGCGTCGACGGCATGATGGAGATCGTGGAGTTTCAGGCCGCCGAGATCGAGCCGAAGGTGGGCGACACCGTCGACGGCTTCGTCATGCGCGTCGAGAACCGCGTGGCGATCGTCGGCAAAAGCGTGCAAAAGGGGCAGGGTGCCACGCCGGCGCTCGAGCACGCGGCGCAGGCGAAGCTGCCGGTCGAAGGGCTCGTCAGCGGCGTGAACAAAGGTGGCTACGTCGTCGAGATCTCGGGCGTGCGCTGCTTCTGTCCGCTGGGGCAAATGGACGTCAGGCGCATCGAAGATCCGGCGAAGCTCGTCGGCCAGCGCTTCCACTTCGTGGTCACCGAGGCCAAGGCGAGCGAGCGCGGCGGCAAAGACTTCGTGCTCTCGCGGCGCGTGCTGCTCGAGCAAGAAGCGCGCGGCAAGCGCGACGAGACGGTGAAGAAGCTCGCGGTCGGTGAGAACTTCGAAGGCACCGTCACCAACGTGCGCGACTTCGGCGCGTTCATCGATCTCGGCGGCATCGAGGGCTTGCTCCCGGTGAGCGAGATGGGCTTCGGCCGGCAGAAGGCGCAGGACGCCGTGCAGGTCGGCCAGCGCATCACGGTGCAAGTCATCAAGCTCGAAGGATCGAAGGACGGCGCGCCCGAGCGGATCACGCTGTCCGTGCGCGCGTTGATGCAGGATCCGTTCATGCTCGCGACCGCGGAGCTCGCGCCGGGCATGGTCGTCACGGGCACGGTCACGCGCATTCAACCCTTCGGCGCGTTCGTCGAGCTGGCGAAGGGCGTCGAGGGCCTCATCCACGTGAGCCAGTTCGGCAAGCGCGTGCAGAGCCCGAGCGAAGTCGTCAAAGAGGGCAGCAGAGTGAGCGCGCGCGTCGAGAAGGTCGAAGCGGCCGAGCGGCGCATCGGCCTCGCGTACGTCGACGCCGAGAAAGCGGCGGCGTTCACCGGCAGCCAGACGACCAGCAGCGGCATCACGATCATCGGCCGCGATCAGACGAACGCCGAGCAAGCGGAGACACGCAAGTCGCTGATGCCTTTGGTCGGCGACGTCGTCGAAGCGACGGTCGACAAGATCGAGCAGTTCGGCGTGTTCGTCAGCTTCGCGAACGGCCGCGGCCTCGTGCCGACGAACGAGCTCGGCGCGAACGTGCGCGGTCACGAGTTGCGCAAAGCGTTTCCGGTCGGCACGAAGTTCAAGGCGCTCGTGCTCGAGGTACGGCCCGACGGGAAGATCCGTTTGTCGAAGAAGGCGACGGAGAACGCCGAAGAGAAGGCCGAGGCGGAGGCGTTCTTCAAGGCGCAGGCGGCGGCGAATACGCTCGGAACGCTCGGCGACAAGCTCAAGAACGCCCTCAAAAAATGACGGTCAAAGCTTCGCCGCGGCGCTGCTAGAAAAAACGATCATCAGCGGCAAGCGTGCAATGTGTACTTCACGCCGCGGTCGCTACGTTCCGCGTAAGCGAAGCCCCCGTCCGCCTTCACCGCGATCTCACGGAAGACCTCGTCGGCGAGCGGGCTCGGCGCGAGCTCCACGCGGCCGGACGGCGCGCCGTCCTCGCCGGACAAGCAATGCACGACGATGCGCGAGCGGCCTGCCGTGCCGGTGACCACGGCCAAGTACACGAGCCCTGTGCGATCGCCGTCGAGCTCGAGCACGTACTGCACGGGCTCCGCGAAGCCGACGAGCCGGGTGAAGCGCTGGGCGCCGCTCGACCGATCGAGCGCGGTGACGAACACCGACATGCGATCGACGATCCCGGCGTTCAGCAACGTTCGCCCGTCGGCAGCCGGGCGGCCGATCATCTCCTCGCGGGCGGCGCTCGCTTCGCCGCGGGCGTTGCCCAAGTGCACGAGCTTTCCGTGCTCGCGCTCGACGTAGATCTCGTCGCCGTCCATGAACACGCCGGTGATCCCGCCGCCCTCGCGAACACCCTTGCCGGCGAGGCTGATCGTAGCGACGGCCTCTCCTTTCGGTGACGCGATGTGCACCGCCGCGTCGCCCAAGCGATCGAGCACGACGGCGTTTCCGTTCTTCGCGATCCTCAGGTCCTGAGCGGCCAGCAACGGCATGCGCAGGCGCTCGGGCTTCGTCGCGCCACGAGGCAGGCGCAGGAGACGCTGGTTCGCCTGGTCCAAGATCCACAGCGCACCGTCGTCGCCGAACGCGAACGCCATCGGCCCTTCCGGGTTGCTCTCATCAGCCGGCGCGCGGCCGATCGCGCTCTCGTCGCTGCCCCAGCGCGCTTCGAAGAGGACGCCCGGCGCCGTGCTCTGCCCGCGTCGCTCCGCCTGGGTGCCGGCCGACACACTTGCCGGAAGGGACGCCGCGGCGCTGTCAGCGGTAGAAGGCGAGGGTGCTCCCGAATCGGGCCGATCGCGCCAAAACCATGAGGCTATCGCGAACAACGAGGCGACAACGGCCACAATGACGCGTCGCATTACGGCGCTCTTCTTCCCGGCGTCAGCAACTGCGCGTTCCAGCACGTCGACAATGAGATCACTCGGGGAGTTTGCCGGCATGCGCCTTCACATTCCAATCTGCATCCTCCTCCTCGCCGCGTGCCAACCGGCCGAGACCAGCACGAGCCTCGACGGTGGCGACGACAGCAACCGCAGCGTGAGCACCGAGCTCGCTGACAAGCTCCGGATCGGCGCGGTGTTGCGCACGACGGCGAACGCCAACCTGCGCGACGCGCCGCTGCAGAGCGGGCGCGTGCTGCGCGTGCTTCCGGCCGGGACCGAGCTGACGATCGTGCGCTCGACCACTGCGGCCGACGGCTTTCTGTCCGTGGAGCATTTGGGCTTGCAGGGGTGGGTGAACGGCGCCCTCGTCGCGTTCGTGTCGGCGCCTGCCGCTCCGACCTATTCGATCGCCGAGAACCTCCCTCGTTATATCGACGAGACTCCGGACCCCGTGACCCCGGAGCCGGCAGCGAATGCGCCGCCGCCTCCGCCGCCAGCCGAAGAGATCACGGCGCCGCCGCCGGTGCAGACCTCGCCGGTCGAAGACGCGATCGTGCGCGCGCAGGCCGCGGTTGGATTTTCGTACTGGTGGGGCTACGCGAAGTGGGACCCGAGCGGCGCGACCAGCGCGAACAAGGGCTCGTGCAGCGGCGTCTGCCCGGACTGCGGCCACAACGGCAGCTACGGCGCCGACTGCTCGGGCTACGTGGCGAAGGTCTGGCAAGTGCCCGAGTGGAACAACGATCCGACGACGAACCAGCACCCGTACTCGAGCTACGTTTTCACGCACCAAGAGTACGAGTGGACGACGGTGTCGCGCGACGCGTTGCATAAGGCCGACGCCTTCACCTACAACACCGACGGCCGCGGTCACATCATGCTCTACGAGTCGGGCGACGCCTGGGGCCAGATGTGGACCTACGAGTCGCGCGGCTGTTCGACCGGCATCGTGCACAACCTGCGCACCGTCTCGGACAAGTACAAGGCGATCCGTCACAAGAACTGGTAACGCCGTTCGTGCTTGCACAATCGCCGCGAAGCAGTATCTTCCCCCGCCATGCGCGCGACCGTCGCTGCCGTTCTCTGCGTAGGGGGCTGCTGATCGTCTTCGACAACTGCTTCTTGACTGCGACCCTCGCGCTGATGCCTGCGAGCGAGCGCTTCGACTTCACGGACACCTGGGGCGTCGAGCACAGCTTCGACGGTGCGTTCGACGCCGATCTCTGGCGACCCGACGCGCGCAAGCTCATCGTGATCATCTCGGACGAAGACGACTCGAGCGCGCCGGACGACATCTGCATCGACGACCCCACGGTGGCCCAAAATTGCCGCTGGTTCGATGACGCTTACACGTGCGAGCCCGGCTACAAGGCCACCTGCGATCTTTCGGGCATCGTCGGCAAGCTGCGCGCGTTCATGACCAAGCCGGAGGCGCTGCGCGTCATCGCCGCCGTCGATCCGAGCTACGGCCCGGCGCGCCGACACCATCGACTTTGTGTCCGTCCGCGCCAAGCTGCAAAGCTGCGAGCCCGAGACGATCATTCAGTAGCCGCTCGTTGACATCGGCCGCTCGCTTCTGCCATGCAGCGCGTCCCCGAACGGGGTAGGCGGCGCCGCCGGGCCGGTGGCGCGCGCGACAACACAAAGGAGCGGCCGATGATCAACGGAACGAAGAAGCAAGAGCTAATCAAGAAGTTCAAGCAGCACGACAAGGACACGGGCTCGCCCGAGGTTCAGGTCGCCATCATGACCGAGCGCATCAATGAAATGACCGAGCACTTCAAGACGCACGCGAAGGACTTCCACTCGCGCCGCGGCCTGATGAAGCTCGTCAGCAACCGCCGCAGCCTGCTCGACTACCTGCGTGGCGTCGACGCCAATCGCTACAAGAAGCTCATCAACGAGCTGCAAATCCGTAAGTAAGAGCCCTCAGTTTTCAGCTATCAGCTAGCAGTTGACTGAAAGCCGACGGCTGAGAGCTGACAGCTTTTTTCCCCCGTCCCTTTCTTTTGTGGCCGCTTCGGCATATCATCCCGCGCGAATTGAGTGGGCCCTGGCGCAGTGAGGCTGGGCAGCGATTTAGTTTCCGAATTCTACGGTTGAGCGCGATACGGTTGAGCGCGACTCGACATTAGTATTCAGAAGCTAATCCTGCCCTCCGTAGCGTTCGATACTGGGGCTCCAATACAACCAAGGCAGCACGGCTCGGCGGGTTTCCGTTCGAGGTCGCGTCATGCCCAAGAAGGAAAGCCACCACATGGCTCAGATCAAAGAAACCGTCGTCATCAATGATATCCCCCACATCTTCGAGACCGGTCGGCTCGCCAAGCAAGCGGGCGGCTCGGTGCTCGCGCGCGCGGGAGACACGCTGGTGCTCGTCACCGCCGTCGTCTCGAAGTCGCTCCGCCCTGGCATCGACTTCTTCCCGATGTCGGTCGACTACCAAGAGAAGCTGTTCGCCGCGGGCCGCATCCCCGGTGGCTTTTTCAAGCGCGAAGGCAAAGCGCGCGATGAAGAGATCTTGGTCTCGCGCTTGATCGATCGCTCGATCCGCCCGCTCTTCCCCGAAGGCTACAAGAACGAAGTGCAGATCATCGCCAACGTGCTTTCGGCGGACAACGTGCACGACTCCGAGATGCTCGCGCTGACGGCGGCGTCGGCGGCGCTCAGCCTCTGCGGCTCTCCGTTCATGGGCCCGATCGCCGGCGTGCGCGTCTGTCGCGTGGGCGGCAAGTTCGTCGCCAACGCCACGGCCGAGCAGCGCAAGAAGGCCGACATCGAGATGGTCGTCGCGTGCAGCAAGGACGCGATCATGATGGTCGAAGGCGGCGCCGACGAGGCGACCGAGGCCGACCTCGTCGAAGCGTTGTTCTTCGCGCACAAAGAAGCGCAGCCGCTCATCGAGATGCAGCACAAGATCTTGAATGCCACCGGCAAGAAGCGCTCGGAGTTCGTGCCGCCGCCCAAGGACGAGGCGCTGCAGAAGAAAGTCGAAGCCGCGGTGAAGCCGCTGATCATCGAAGCGTACAAAGAGCGAGAGAAGATCAAGCGCTATGGCCTGCTCGACGAGGCGAAGAAGAGCACGATCAAGAAGCTCGTCGAAGCCGAGCCGACGCTCGCCGGTCGCGAAGGCGAGATGGGCGGCTTCGTCGAGGACTTGAAGTACGACCTCGTGCGCAAGCGCACCGTCGCCGAAGGCGTGCGCATCGACGGCCGCAAGAGCACGGACATCCGCGCCGTCACCTGCGAAGCCGGTTTGCTTCCGCGCACGCACGGCAGCGCGCTGTTTCAACGCGGCGAGACCCAAGGCCTCGTCGTCACCACGCTCGGCACCAAGCAAGACGAGCAGCGCATCGAGAACCTGCTCGGCGCGTCGTTCAGGAACTTCATGCTGCAGTACAACTTCCCGCCGTACTCGGTCGGCGAAGTGAAGCCGCTGCGTGGCCCGGGCCGCCGCGAAGTCGGCCACGGCGCCTTGGCTGAACGCGCGATCACCCGCGTCTGGAACAAGATGCGCCCGGATGATTTCCCGTACACCATCCGCATCGTCTCCGAGATCTTGGAGTCGAACGGCAGCTCGTCGATGGCCACGGTGTGCGGAACGTCGTTGGCGATGATGGACGCCGGCTTGCCGCTGAAGAAGCACGTCGCCGGTATCGCCATGGGCCTCATCAAAGAAGACGGCAAGATCGCGGTGTTGAGCGACATCTTGGGCGACGAGGATCACCTCGGCGACATGGACTTCAAGGTCTGCGGCACCGATGTCGGCGTCACCGCGATCCAGATGGACATCAAGATCGCCGGCCTCGACCGCGCGATCATCACGCAGGCGTTGAACCAGGCCAAAGAAGCGCGCCTGTTCATCCTCGGCAAGATGAACGAGACGCTCTCGGCGCCGCGCGCCGAGATGTCACAGTTCGCGCCGCGCATCACGACGATCCGCATCAAGCAGGATCGCATCAAGGACGTCATCGGACCTGGCGGCAAGGTGATCAAAGACATCGTCGCGAAGACCGGCTGCCAAGTCGACGTCAACGATGACGGCAAGGTCAACGTGTCGAGCTCGGATCCCGACGCGGTCAAGCGCGCGCTGAAGATGATCAACGACCTCACGCAGGAAGCGGAAGTCGGCAAGGTCTACCTCGGCACCGTGTCGAAGATCGTCGAGTTCGGTGCGTTCATCGAGATCTTCCCGGGCACCGACGGCCTCTGTCACATCTCGGAGCTCAGCGAGAAGCGCGTCAAAGAAGTCGGCGACGTGTTGCAAGAGGGCGACGAAGTGCTGGTCAAGGTCATCGGCGTCGACAGCAAGAGCGGCAAGATCAAGCTCTCGCGCAAAGAAGCCGCGAACGAGAAGATCGAAGACTACAAAGACCGCGTCGCCTAGAAAGCGTGATAACGGCCAATCTGCTTCGTTGCTCGGTTGCGGTAGTTGACGCGACTGGGCTCAGCGGACAGGAGGTGCGCGTTGAGCTGCTCGCTCGGTCGCGCCTCGCATATGAACCGTTCTCCCGCTTTCTAGCGGGGCCACCTCGGGATCGATAGCCATGCGGGATGGTGCGGAAATGAGCCAAGACAACACGCCGCGGGATCCTCAGCCCGCGACCGTGACGTCTTTGCCGGCGCCGGAGCCGCCGGTCTCGCTCTCGGATCTTCGCCTCTATCGAAACCGCGAGCTCAGCTGGCTCGAGTTCAACCAACGCGTCCTCGACGAAGCCTGCGACCCGACGGTGCCGATGCTCGAGCGCCTGAAGTTCCTGTGCATCGTGTCGTCGAACCTCGACGAGTTCTTCATGGTGCGGGTCGCCGGCATCAAGCAGCAGCAGACGGGCGGCGTGCAGGATCGCGCGCCGGACGGGCTCTCGCCGGTCGAGGTGCTGCACGACGTTTCGCGCCGGGTGCACGAGATGATCGGCGCGCAGTACCGAGTGCTGAGCGGCGACATCATCCCGAAGCTGCGCGAGCTCGGCGTGCAGCTCGTGCATCGCAGCGAGCTCAGCGATCAGGATCGCGCGTTCCTCATGCGCTTCTTCCGCGCCGAGGTCTTCCCGGTGCTGACGCCGCTGGTCGTCGACCAAGGGCATCCGTTTCCGCGCCTCGGCAACCGCAGCCTGAACCTGGCGCTCTTCGTCAGCGACAACGAGTTCCCGAACGAAGATCCGGTGTTCGCCGTGGTGCAAGTGCCGAGCGTGCTGCCTCGCCTCGTCGAGCTGCCGCACGGAACCGACGGCGCCGGCGTGACGATGAAGAAGCGTTACATGCTGCTCGAAGACGTCGTCGCGCTGCATGTGGATCAGCTCTTCGCCGGCAATACGGTCATCGCGTGCCACGCGTTTCGCATCACGAGAAACGGCGACTTGTCGATCGACGAGGAGGAAGCCGCCGATCTCTTGAAGACGATCCAAAAGGAGCTGCGCCGGCGCGAGCGCGGATCGGCCGTGCGGCTCGAGGTCGCGCAGGAGATGCCGCCGAACATCGTCGACACCTTGAAGCAGGCGTTTCGCCTCGACGCCGACGACGTCTACCGCACGGACGGCCCGTTCCATCTGCCCGACCTGATGCCGATCTACGGCCTCGAGGGCTTCGACGCCCAGCACGACGAGCCGCACGTGCCGGTCGTGGCCACGGCGTTTCGCGACGAGACGGTCAGCGTGTTCGACGTGATCAAGAAGGGCGACGTGCTCCTGCACCACCCTTACGAGTCGTTTCAGTCGGTGATCGACTTCATCGAAGAGGCGGCCGACGATCCGCACGTGCTCGCGATCAAGCAGACCTTGTACAGGACGAGCCCGGACTCGCCGATCGTGCGGGCGCTGATGCGCGGCGCCGACAACGGCAAGCAAGTGACGGCGCTCGTCGAATTGAAAGCGCGCTTCGACGAGTCGTCGAACATCCGTTGGGCGGCGCAGCTCGAAGAGAGCGGCGTGCACGTCGTCTATGGCCTCGTCGGCCTTAAGACGCACGCGAAGATCGCGCTCGTCGTGCGCCGCGAGCCCGCCGGCATCATGCGCTACGTGCACTTGTCGACCGGCAACTACAACCCGAAGACCGCGAACCTCTACACCGACGTGTCGTTGTTCACGGCGCGCCAAGAGTTCGGCGAGGACGCGAGCAACGTCTTCAACATGCTCACCGGATATTGCGAGCCGCCGGCGTTTCACAAGCTCATCGTCGCGCCTTTGCAAATGCGCCGGTGGGTCATCGGCAAGATTGCGGCCGAGGAGCAGGCGGGGAGCAAGGGCCGCATCTTCGCGCAGATGAACTCGCTCGTCGACGCCAAGGTGATCGAGGCGCTCTACGCCGCGTCGCGCGCAGGCGCAAAGATCGAGCTCTTCGTGCGCGGCATCTGCTGCTTGAAGCCCGGCGTGCCCGGCGTGTCCGAGAACATCCGCGTGTTCAGCGTGGTCGATCGCTTCTTGGAGCACCGGCGCATGTTCAACTTCGAGGCCGGCGGCAAGAACGAGGTGTATTTGGGCTCGGCCGACTGGATGGAGCGCAATCTGAATCGCCGCGTCGAGGTGTTGTACCCGGTCGACGATCCGACCTTGAAGGCGCGCATCCTCGACGAGATCTTCCAGACGATGCGCCTCGACAACGTCAAGTCGCGCGAGCTCAGCGCCGACGGGACCTACGTGCGGCCGGTGGTCGCCGAGGGCGATCACTTGTGGCGCTCGCAGAAGAAGTTCGTCGACATCGCCCGCGGCAACAAGGACGCGTTGCAGGGGATCCCGCTCTCGGATCGCCGATCGAACCCGTTTCAGCCGATCTACAAGGTGACGCCCAGCGTATGAGCAACGAGGGGGCGAGCCGCGAAGCCCAAAACGCGATCCGCTTTTTGCGCACCGACATCGACGCGATCGACTTGCAGCTCGTCGCGCTCCTCGTGCAGCGCGCGCGGCTCGCGGTGCGCATCGGCGAGATCAAGGAGTACGCCGAGCTGCCGGTCGTCGAGCCGAACCGTGAGCAGGCCGTGCTCGAGCGCGTCGAAAAATTGCGCTCGGCGCCGCTCGACGCCGAAGGGCTCCGCGAAATCTTCAGCGCGATCATGCTGACAATGCGGCGCTTGCAGACACCGGCGGTGGTGGAAGCCGTGGTGAAGCCTTCAGCGCAGAAGAAGGCGCCGAAGAAGAACGCTGCCAAAAAGGCGAAGGCGCGTTGAAAGACGCGCTCGCCGATCTGCGCCTCGCGTTCGTCGGCGCCGGGCAGATCGGCGGCTCGCTGCTCCTGCGCGCGCGGCAGGTGTTCCCGAACGCCAAGATCGCCGTCTCGGACCCCGCGATCGCACCGCTGCAGAACGCCGCCGTCGCCGACGTCGTGAGCGCTGATTGGGCGGCGATCGTGGGCGACGCGGAGATCATCGTCATCGCTGCCCCGCTCGCCGCCGCGATCGAGCTCGCGCCGAAGATCCTCGCGGCGACGAGCGGCGTCGTCCTCGACGTGGGCAGCGTGAAGACGCCGCTCCACACCGCCGCCGCTTTTCATCCGCGCTTCGTCGGCGGCCATCCGATGTTCGGGAGCGAGGGTCAGGGCTTTGGCGTCGCCAACGCGGCGCTCGTCGTCGACGCGCCCTTCGTGCTGACGACGACGCCGGAGACCGCGGCCGCATCGCGCGATCTCGCCGATGCGTTCGTGCGCGGGCTCGGCGCCGTGCCGGTCCATCGTTCACCTGAAGAGCACGACGCCGAGATCGCGCGCGTCAGTCACTTGCCGCAGCTCGCCGCGTGGGCGCTCGCGCTCGCGGTCGGCAGCGATCCGCACGTGACGGAGCTCTCGGGCCCGGGCCTGCGCGATACGACGCGTCTCGCGGCGAGCCCGCCGGAGATGTGGGCGCCCTTGTTCGTCGCGAACGCCGTCAACGTGAGCGATGCGGTCGACGCTCTCATCGCAGCGCTCGCGCGCATCAAGGACGCGATCGACGACGCGCCGCGCTTGCAGAAGGATCTCGCGCTCGCTCGCACCACCAAGCGATCGTGGCCGCTCGTGCGCGCCGGTCGTTTGGCCGATCGCGTGAACGAGTCGCAGACCGGCGCCATGCTCAGCGAGATCGTGCGCCGGCGCGCCGCGGGCGAGCACATCGCGCCTTTGCACGTCGGCGAGCCGCGCCTGCCGCTGTCGCCAGCGATCGAAGCGATCGTGCGTGAGGCGCTGGCGGCGGCGCCGATCGCCTACACCGAGACGAAGGGCACGCTCGAGCTGCGGGCCCAGGTCGCCAAGATCGCTTCGCGCGTCACCGGCGTGGCGCACACCGCCGACGAAGCGATCGTCACGAGCGGCGCGAAGCAAGCTCTGCACCTGGCGCTCGCGAGCATCCTCGCGCCCGGCGACGAGGTGCTCGTCGCACAGCCGGCGTGGGTTTCCTTCGCCGAGCTCGTGCGCCTCGCGGGCGGCAGGCCTGTACCGGTCGAGACGCAGCGGGACGCCGGGCTCGATCCCGATGCGTTCGCTGCAGCGCTCACGTCGCACACACGCGCCGCGATCTTGAACACCCCGAACAACCCGACCGGCGCCGTGTATTCCGCGGCGGCGCTCGACGCGGTGCTCGCGCTCTTCGCTCGCTACGACCTCTGGCTGATCTCTGACGAGCTCTACCGCGCCTTCGTGTTCCAGGGCGCGCATGTCTCGCCGCTCTCGCGCTATCCAATTGCGCGCGATCGCGGAGTCTTCATCGACGGCATCGCCAAGAGCCACGCGATGACCGGGTTGCGCGTCGGCTGGGCGACCGGACCGCGCGGCGTCATCGATCGGATGGTTCGTCTCGCGAGCCACGAGACGAGCTGCGCGTCGAGCGTGTCTCAGCACACGGCTCTGGCGCTGCTCGAGCGTTTTCCCGACGGCGATTCGGGGCTCGTCGCGGCGGTGGCTGCGCGGCGCGCGACGGTGCTTGCGTCGGGCCTGAAGAGCGGGCCAATGCAGGGCGCGTTCTACGCCTGGATCGATCTCGGCGGCCGTTCGTCGCGCGAGGTCGCCGCGGCGCTGCTCTCGGCGGGCGTGGCGACGATGCCCGGCGCGGCGTTCGGTCGCGAAGGCTTCTTGCGCGTGGCGTATGCGGTCGATGACACGACGCTGGCGGAGGCGCTCGAGATCGTGCGGGAAGGCACGATTTGAAGCGCGCCTGACAAGATCGTCGTCGCGCCATAAAGAAGCATTACGGCAGCGCGAGGCGAACGAGGCGCAACGCTTCCGCCTCGGCGCGCGGATTCTTGCGCTCGGTGCAGACGGTCAACAGCACATGACTCAGCTGCGCCGCATACTCGGGGTCCTCGCCGCGCGCGCAGCGCAACCCGCGGACGATGACCTCGGCGAGGCCGGCGGGGTCGCCACGTTCGAGCGCGAGACGGTCTTCGGGTCGCAGAGCGTGGATCTTGTTGGTGTCGAGCATGCGCCCGTGAAGTGCAACTCCGCGGCCAATGCCGGCGTCAACGATTTCGCTTCGTTTGCGGCAGCTTGTGGGTGTGACAGCGGCACTCATGGCCAGTGTCACGGTGCGTCTTTGGCGCCTGCCTAGCGCTTCTTCTTCGCTTCTTCCTTTTGGCAATCGGCGCAGAGCCCGTAGAGCTCCATCTTGTGGCCGCTGATCTTGAAGCCGTGCTCGTTCGCCACGCGCTCTTGCATCGCCTCGATCTCTTCGTTCTCGAACTCGACGATCTTGTGGCAGCGCGTGCAGATCAAGTGATCGTGGTGGTGATCGCTGATCGGCTCGTAGAGCGCCTTGCCGTCGCCGAAGTGGCGTTCGTCGGCGAGGCCCACTTCTTTCAACAAGCGCAGCGTGCGGTAGACGGTGGCGTAGCCCACGCCCGGGTGTGACGAGCGCACGCGGCGCAACAGGTCGTCGATCGTCACGTGCTCCTTCAGGTTCAGGAATTCGCGCACGATCGCTTCGCGCTGCGCGGTGTGCTTCACGCCGTTCGTCTCGAAGAAGCGGTTCAGATTGTCGGTCACGCTCGTCACGGTCTGCCTGCTGTAGCCGGTGAAGGCTCGCGGCGCAATTCGGGCAAAACGCTCCCGGTCCCTTTTCGTCGGTGGAAATTTTGACGGCTTGCCCACCTGGGAATACTTTCGCCTACATCATCTGACATAGGAGCTACGACATGTCGACGACGGTGCGAGGCTATCGATCATTCACGGAGCTGCGGCGGGAAATGCGGGGTTCGGCGAGTTGGACGAACCACATCGACGAGATCGCCGATGCGGTCGGCCGCGTCGAAGACAGGGACGATCACAAACACGCGCTCTTCGATAACTACGAAGATTTCGACGAGGACGACGAGTAGCCTGGACATAGAAATCGCGAGGATCCCATGTTATCGGCCCCGACCTCTGGAGGTGCCACATGGATCGCAATCTCGCGATGGAAGTCGTTCGCGTCACCGAAGCCGCTGCCCTCGCCTGCGCCCGCTTGATGGGCCGCGGCGACGCCAACGCCGCAGATCACGCCGCCGTCGAGGCGATGCGCCACGCCTTCGACAGCGTCGACATCGATGGCCGCATCGTCATCGGTGAGGGCGAACGTGACGAAGCGCCCATGCTCTTCATCGGCGAGCTCGTCGGCGGCCGCGAAGCGGCGCAGAAGTGCGACATCGCGGTCGATCCGCTCGAAGGCACCAACCTCTGCGCGACCGGCGCCGCCAACGCGATCAGCGTCGTCGCCGTCGCCGAGCGCGGCAAGTTCCTCCACGCGCCTGACACTTATATGGAGAAGATCGCGGTCGGCCCGGCCGGCAAGGGCGTCATCTCGCTCGATCGTTCGCCGACCGAGAATCTGAAGGCGCTCGCGCGGGCCAAAGGCGCCCGCGTCAACGATCTCACCGTCGTCATCTTGGATCGCCCGCGCCACCGCGACCTCATCGACGAGGTTCGCCGCGCCGGCGCCCGCATCAAGCTCATCACCGACGGCGACGTGTCGGCGGCGATCGCGACCTGCGACGAGCGCACCGGCGTCGACTTGCTCATGGGCACCGGCGGCGCACCGGAAGGCGTGCTCGCAGCGGCGGCGTTGCGCTGCGTCGGTGGCGACATCTTCGGGCGTTTGAAATTTCGCAACGACGAGGAGAAAGAGCGCGCGAAGAAGATGGGCATCAGCGACAAAGATCGCATTTACACGATCGACGACATGGCGACGGGCGACGTGATGTTCGCGGCGACCGGCGTGACGAACGGCGATTACTTGAAGGGCGTGCGCTTCCGCCCGGACGGCGCCGACACGCACTCGGTGGTCATGCGCAGCAAGTCCGGCACCGTGCGCTACATCGAGGCCTTCCACAAATTTGACCTCAAGCCGAATTACGATTCTACCGGCGTCATCGGCAAACGGTAGGCAAACGATAGGAGCGAGCGATGGCAGGCGCGTCGAAGTCGGTCGAGATCAATGCCCCGATGGAGAAGGTGTTCTCGGTCATCACCGACTACGAGAAGTACCCCGAGTTCCTCGACGAGCAGAGCGGCGCCAAGGTGCTCTCGCGCAACGGCAACGCCGTCGACTGCGAGTTCAAGCTGAAGGTGATCAAAGAGATCACGTACACGCTCCGCCTCACCGAGACGAAGCCGACGGGCCTCACCTGGACGATGCTCAAGGGCGAGATGATGAAGTCGAACGACGGCGGCTGGAAGCTCGAGGACGTCGGCGGCGGCAAGACGAAGGCGACGTACTTCGCCGACATCGGCCTCGGCATGCTCGTGCCGAAGTCGATCGCGTCGATGCTCGTCGAGCAGACGCTGCCGAAGACCCTGGATGCGTTCAAGAAGCGCTGCGAGAAGTAGTCAGAAAGGCGGCAAGCCGCTTCGTCGCCTCGACGAAGTCGCCCTCGGCGCCGGCGAAGCTCAGCCGCACGAAGCGCGCGCCGCCCGGGCCGAACGCGGTGCCCGGCACGACGACGACGTCCTCCGCGGCGAGGAAGCGCTTGCAGAAGTCGAACGCGTCGACGCCTTCCGGAACGATCGGGCACATCGCGTAGAACGCGCCTTCGGGTTCGATGTATGGAATTGTGTACATGTCTAGCGCCGCTCGTGCCTGCGCCCATGCGCGCCGGTAGTGCTCGCGGTGCGCTGAGAGAAAGCGCGGCTCGGCGAACGCTTCGATCGCGAGCTGCTGTGCGAGGGTGCTCGTCGTGGTGACGGTGAGCTGGTGCACAGGCCACATCGCGGCGACGAGCTCCGCGGGCGCGACGAGGTAGCCCAGGCGATGGCCAGTCATCGCGCACGACTTCGAGAGTCCGGAGACCAAGAGCGTCCGTGCGCTCATTTGGGTGATCGACGGCGGCGGCGCCGCGCCGAAGTAGAGCTCTTTGTAGATCTCGTCGCTCAGCACGTAGAAGCCGCGCGCGCCTGCTAACGTTGCCAACGCGCGCAGCTCGGCTTGGTCGTCGCAGCGCCCGAAGGGATTCGACGGCGCGCTGACGACGACGAGGCGCGTGCGATCCGTGACCGCGGCCGCGACGTCGTCCGTGCAGAGCGCGTAGCTCGGCGCTCGCAGGGGAACGCGCACCGCACGCGCGCCGCACATCGTCGCGAGCCCGGCGTAAGCAGGGTAGGCAGGATCGGCGATGACGACCTCGTCGCCCATGTCGAGCAAGGTGAAGAACGCGAGGAAGAGTGCCTCTTCGCTGCCGACCGTGACGATCACGTTGTCGCCGGTCGCGCGGCCAGGGAGCGCGTGGTGTTTGGCGATGCGATCGCGCAGCTCGCGCAGCCCGAGGTTCGGCGCGTAGCCCTTCGCTTCACGCTCGTAACGGGCGAGGCCGCGGACCCAGAGCTCCGGCTCGATGGGCAGCGTCGGCTCACCGAGCGAGCAATCGATGGAGCTCGGCTGCTTCAGCGCGTGGATCTGCCGAATCAGCGACGGCTTCAGCTCGGAGAGCGCCGCCCTCACGTCGCGACTCCTCGGGCGCTCATCATGCAGGCCTGAGCGCGGACTCGAGCGCCGTCCGCGCGTCGGTCTTTTCGTCGCGGTACTTCACGATGATCGGCGCCGACAGCGCGAGGCCGTGGAGCTCGGCGAAGGCGCCCTTCAGTTGTCGCGCGCCCGGCACGACGACGGCGCCGGCCGGGATCGTCAGCGGCTCGGTCGCGCTCGCGGTGTAAACGCGCTCGTGCACGAGATCGTAGACCTTGCTGCTCGCCGTCAGGATCACCCCCGAGCCGAGGACGGCGCGCGCGCGTACCTGCGTGCCTTCGTAGACGCCGCAGTTGCCGCCGATGAGCACGTCGTCTTCGACGACCACCGGCATCGCGCCGGCCGGCTCGAGCACGCCGCCGAGCTGCGCGCCTGCCGACAAATGCACGCGCTTTCCGACCTGCGCGCACGAGCCGACGAGCGCGTTCGAGTCGACGAGCGATCCGTCGTCCACGTACGCGCCGACGTTGATGTAGCTCGGCGGCATGATGACGACGCCGCGCCCCAAGTACGCGCCGTCGCGCACGCTGGCGCCGCCGGGCACCAGGCGCACGCCGTCCTGCAAGGTGATCTTGCGCGGCAGCATCGTGTCCTTCTCGACGAAGCGCTGGCCGACGAAGGCGCCGTCGTATTCAGTGAGCACGCCGGCGCGGATGCCGACGAGGATCCCGCGCTTCACCCACGCGTTCACGCGCCAGGTGCCGTCGCCCTGCTTTTCGGCGGTGCGGACGGTGCCTTCGCGCAGCGCTGTCACCAGCTCGCGATAGAGCGCGCGCTCGGCGTCGCCGAGCTCTGCGGCGGGCTTCGAGAAGGCGGCTTCGATGCGGGGCTCTAGGCTCATGGCGTGAGCCATCGCACCCGCGTGGCGTCAGTTCAAGATCTGCGTTTCGCTGAGGATCTGCTTGTAGGTCTCGGCGCACTTGTTGAGCGACTCCATCATGCGTTGCTCGGCGTCTTGGCGCTCTTGGATGTCGTCCTTCAGCTCCTGCTCGTCGACGCGCTTCTCCTCGACCCTGTGCATGAGCTCTTTGATCTCGAGCTCCACTTCGGCAAGGCGCGCGCGCAAGAGATCGAGCTGTAGGTTGAACTTGGCCGCGTTCATGGTGATGACGCCCGCCGCGATGCCGCTGACGCCGGTGAGCACCATCGACAGCGCGTTGATCAGGTTCATGATGTTCAAGATCGCCTGCGTCGCGTTGACCGTGGTCTCGACCGCGGCGCCGGCGATCGTGCCCGAGGTCTCTGCAATGGTGGCGCCGATGTTCGCGGCGTTCGCGGCGCCGAGCGGGAGCATGATGACGAGCATGTAAAGCGAGCAGACGAGCTGCGCGACGATCAACACCCAACCGATTCCGGAGCTGAAGAGGTCGGCTTGAAACTTCTCGGCGTCCTCGCGGATCTTCGAGGCGGTGCCGGGATCGCCGGCGGCCTCGACGCAGATGGCGACGGTCTCCATCAGCGCCGGGATCGCCATGACGAAGGCGATGATCGCGACCAAGATCGCGGCGATGACCACGCTCGCCGCGAGCGCCGACGCGACCGCGATCGAGGTGATGCCGAAGACGGCGGCGATGGTCACGGCGAAGGTCGACGCCGTCACGCCGGCGGCGGTGACCGCGGCCACGGTCGTGCCGGTGACCGCGGCGACGGCGGCCGGGCCGGCCGATCCGCACGAGAAGACGGTGACGACGATCGCGATGATGATGACGACGACGAGCGCGATGATCGATCCGGCGAGCGACCACGCGTGCGCGCAGTCCTGGGCGGCCTTCGCCGCCTTGGCCGCCTCGGATTGGCTGACCTGGATGCCCAAGATCGATCCCTCCTTGGCGATGATCTCGCGGATCAGCGTCTTCTTTTCGTCCTTCAGCGCCGTCAGCATGTTGCCGAGGTGCTGCATGTCTTTGCCGGCGTCGCCTTTGACCAAGCGCCCGCAGAGGCCGATGAAATATTCGAGGCTCGCTTCGAGCGCGCCCGGGCCTTTCTCGGCGATGATTTCGCCGAGCTTCTTCGGATCGATCTTGCCGTCGGGCCCGCACACCGAAAACGCGCCGCCGATCCGCGGGCGCATGCCGATGTCGCTCATCCGCATCGCCACCGCGGTCTCGGCCTTCGCGGCGTCGCCGCCCATCACCGCCGTCATGTTCGCGACGAGCTTCGGCAGCGAGATGTCCTGGCCGAGGAGGCCCTTGCCCAAGATCGCGTCGGCGGCCACGGTTTGCGCGCTGTCGATGATCTTCGTGGCGCCTTCGCCGAAGCGCTCGACGAGCTGCGCGCGAAGCGGGCTCGTCTGGATCGACTGCGCGAAGGCGTCCGGAAAGTGCTCGCTGATCGCCGCGCCGTAGGTGCTCGTGAGGACGCCGTCCTGCGGGTTCGCTGCGAGGTGATCGCCGCGCGAGCGGATCCAATCGGCGCCTTCGCTGCCGCCGCCGAAGAGGCTCTTCAAGACGTCGGTCACGCCGTTGACGAGCCCGTCGGTGTTGCCGTCGATCTCGGCGTGCATGTCGCCGCTGACCCGGCCTTCGCTCTCGGGCAGCGAATAGTCCGAGAACGCGGCGCCGGAGACTGGCGCGTCGCTCGTGAGACGTTCACCGCCGCCGCGGACGACTTCGTCGGTGCCGACCGTGACCGTCGGCCTCCTCGTGCCTTCGGCACTCGATGCGGGCGCCGCCGTGCTCGCTCTCGCAGCGGTGCCGGCTGGGGCGCTCGCTTTGCTGCCGCTCTGGCCACCGACGTCGGTCGGCAGCGGCGCGTCGGCGCCCGGCTGGATCGCCGGCGAGGCCCCGGGCGGGAGCGGCGCGCTGGCGGCCGGCGCTTGCGGAAGTGCTTGCGGCGGCGGAACGTTTTGACCCACTCGCGTCGTCATGCTCGTCGTCTCCCGGCGAACCTACCGCGCTGCGGCCCCGGGCGGCTCCGCCGGACTCCGTCATTTGTCTCGTTCATGCCGCTGCCCTGGCCACGCTCGTGAGCAGCCGTTCGAAGGCCGCACGCACAGCTTCGGGCGTTCGCCACGGCTTCAGCTCTTCCATCGCCCACATCGCGAGGAAGAAGCCGATCTGGCGCGCCTTTTGATCGCCGTCGCCCTTGGCCGCCGCGTACAGCGCGCTCACGTACGGCGAAGGATCGCTTTCGGCGAAGTAGCGCGCCGTCCAGCGCAGGTTCGATCGCGCGAGGCTCGGCGGCCCCGGCTCGGCGATCGCCGCCTCGCACAGTAAGCGCAGCTCGCGGCGAACCAGCGCCTCGCCGCGCATCGAGAGCAAGGTGCGCGCCTGTGGAAACGCGCCGGCGAGCACCGGCTTCAGGAGATCCTTCGGCGGCGCCGCGACGTCGAACATGCGCAGCGCGACGGCGCGCACTTCTTCGGGCTTGAGCGGCGGCAGCTCGCGCGCGGGCGCTTGTCCCGGCGCCGGCGCGGGCGCCTTGCTCAACGGCCGCAAGAGCACGATCGTCTTGGCGTCGCTCGCGATCGTCGCCGGCGCGGCCGCGAGCAGCGCTTCGGCGATGACGTTGAGCGCCGCGAGCCCGTCCGTGAACGGCGACTTCGCTGGGACGAGCTTGGCGCGGCGGTAGAGGTCTCCGAGGTATCCCGTGGCGCGCACCTGCGGATCGAAGCCGTGCTTCTGCGCGGCAGCGACGCGCAAACGTTCGGGGATCAAATAGGCCCCGACGGCGGTGGCGCCTGCCGCTTCGACGTCGGCGGGGAGCGGGGCCGCCAACGCGTCGAGCGCTTTGAGCTCGGCGTCGAGCGCGCGGTTGCCCTTCGCCAGATGCGCGGTCAACTCGGCGCGCGCTCTTTGTGCCGCGGCCCTCACCGGCACGAGCGCTTCGCCCGCCACGCGGTGCACGCTGGCGACGAACGCGCTGGCCACCGCATGGTCGAGCGCGTCGGCGAGCGACGAGAGCAGCTTCAACGCGTTCGGTCCGAGCGCCGCCGTCGCCGGACACATGCGCAAAGTGTCACGCAAGATGCGCTGCACGATCGTCGCGTCGAGCGCCTTCAACACGCGTTCGAGCGCCGGCGCGTCCGCGATCAGCGCGTCCTTGGCGATCCGTTCCTTGCTCGGGCTCGCGCTCAGGCACTTGCTGATGAGATCGCCGAGCTGCCTGTCGGCGCCGGGCTTCGCAGCCTGCGTCGCGCTCGGTGCCTTCGGTGGCGGCAGGGCGGGCATCGCTTCAGTTGTATCCGATCTTCATTGCACGCGAAGGCCTATCGGGAGGCCCGCGTCCTCGAGGCGCGGCAGCACGTGGCTCTCGATCCGCTCGTAGAAGATCCCGAGCAGCGCCTCCTTCGGCAAGAGCCCGAGGCGCGCGAGCCCGCGGTCGACGTCGGTGAGCGGCTTCTTGTCGGCAAGCGAGAGCGGTCCGCCCAGGCGCTGCTCGAACGCCTTGACCGCTTCCACGACGCGCAGCGCGACGCGGCCCTTCGCCTTCTCGTCGATCAAGCGCACGAGCTCCTTTGCCGCTTCGAAGCCGAAGGCGCCGTGCGTCGCTTCGTCGGTGAAGATCTCGCTGGTCATCGCCCGCATGCGCGGCTCGCGCGCGACCTCCAAAGACGCTTTGAAGATGTGGCTCGACAGCTCTTCGCCGACGCAGAAGAACGACGCCATGCCGGCGAGCACCTCTTCGATCGCGCGGGTGCCGCTGATCGTCTCGGGCGCCGGCGGCAGCGGCTGTGCGAGGATCTGCGCCTTGCCGCCGAGCCCTTCGAGCACTTGGGCGACCAGGTCTGCGTGTCGGATCTCGTCTTCGACGATCTTGCCGAAGGCGCCGACGAGATCGAGCGGCGCGCCGATTCGCGCGAGCGCCGAGGTCATGAAGCCGGCGATGACCACCGATTCGTACTCCGTCTCGAAGAGCTGCGAGAAGCCTTGCAGGGCCCGTGCGCGCACGACGGGATCGAGCGAGGCGACATCGCATGGCGGCAACGGCTCGCTGTCGCCCAGGCGTTCGACGCGGCGCCGATGCACGGCCTTCACGCGCGTCACGTCGCGGCGGATGTCGATCTTCGCGCTCACGGAATCACTCTCGCGCCATCTTGCCCGCGAGGCAACGGTGTGGGCAGGCTCACGGGTCATGCGGGAAACGCCGAAGCAATTCGCCGCGCGTACCGGCAAGGAAGCGCCGATGACCGACGTGTCCGTCGCTGGCGCCGCGCTCGCGACGACCGTGCGTCCGCTCGTTGGCGACGAAGCATGCCCCACCTTGTACCGAGACGTCGGGCCGCAGGCGCTGATGCGTTTCCTCGACGGCAAGCTCGATCGCTTGGCCGGGCCGAGGGCGCCGTGCGTGTTCATGCGCGACGCGACCTTGCCCGGCTTCACCGGCGTCGTGCGCGAGCTCGGCGTGCTCGTGTTTCTCCAGCCGCTCGCCATCGGGCCGTGGGTTTCGGGGCAACCCGGGATCTACGTGGCCGAGACCGGCCTGATGCCGCCGGCGCCGACGCTCGGCTTCGTGCCGCGGGCCGAGAACCTCCCCGAAGTCGACGCGCAGATCGCCAATGCGCCGGACGCCTCTGCGCTGCGCGAAGCGCTCGGCGGCGCGCGCTATGACGAGCAGGTGACGGACGTGCGCGGCGATCTCGGGCAGTATCTCGAGATCTGGCGCGCGCTCGAGACCGAGGCGGCGCCGTGGCGAGCGTTGGTCGGCGGGCACCGCGAGGCGACCCGCATCGCCGCGCTCGAGGTGCTTCGCAGTGAAGGCCTCACCGAGCAGGATTTGCATGCACCGCTGTTCAGCGTCCCCAAGGCCCGCCGCGCCGAGCTTGCCGCGCGCATGGTGGCGCTCTCGGCAAAACGCGCACAACTGGAGGCTCAACGATGAAGCGCTACCCCTGCACTGGCCACGTCGATCTGCGCGGCTTTCCGGCGTACCTCGAGGGCGAGCTCGGCGCCTCGCGACACAACTTGCAGGCGTTCGCGCGAGAGCTCGAGGGCCGCTTCGACGCTGCGCGCATCGTGCTCACGAACTCGGGCTCGTCGGCCAACCTCGCCGCCGCGTTCGCGTTGCGCGAAGTGACCGATACGCACCGCCGCCGCGCGATCATCAGTGGCTTCACCTTTCCGACCACGGTCGCCGCGCTCGTCACGGCTGGCTTCGAGCCTTACGTCGTCGACACCGAGCCCGGCGGCTTCGGCATCGATCCTTCGGCGGCCGAGCGGGCGATGGACGTCGACACGAGCGTCATCTGCGTCACGCACTTTCTCGGCTTCTCGGCGGCGGTCGATCGCTTGGTCGAGGTGGCGGCGCCGTACCAAGCGCAGATCCTGCAAGACGGCTGCGAGACGATGGACACGTTCGTCGGCGATCGCCGCGCGCATCAGATCTCCGGCCTCACGACGTGGAGCTTCTACCACCCGCACCACTTGAGCGCGTACGGCGGCGGCGCCGTCATCGCGTCGAACGAGCGGTTGCAACGCAAGCTCGAGTCGATCGCGCACTGGGGCCGCGCGTGCACCTGCCACGTGCCGGATCTGCCGTGCGTGGCGCCGCACGGGCGCGATCACAACTTTTGGTACGAGCGCCCCGGCTTCAACCTCGAGATGAGCGAGCTCAACGCGTGCTTCGGGCGCTTCCAGCTCGCGCGCTTCGATCGCGACGAGGCGGTGCGCAAGCAACACTACGGCATCTTGCACGAAGCGCTCGCAGACTTGGACGGCGTTCGCGTCTGGGCGCCGCCGAAGAACACGGGCTCGCCCTTCGTGTTCCCGATCGCGCTCGACGATCCTCTGCGGGTCGAGCGGGTGTGCCAATGGCTCGACGCGCGCGGCGTCGAGACGCGATCGCTCATGGGCGGCGCGATCACCCGCCAGCCGGCGTACGCGCTGCTCAGAAACGACGGGCTCAAAGAGTGCCAGGCGTTGTCCGAGCGCGCGTTCTGCGTGGGCGTGCACCAGACGCTTCCCGAGGTCGACGTCATGGCCGTCGGCCGCCTGCTGCGCGAGGCGCTCGGTTGCTGACTTTCGATCGCGCCTTGGCGAACCCGCTGCGCGCGAGCGTGATGTATCCGCCGGATCGCCGGTTGTTTCGGCCCTTCGCGGTCGCGGCGCGCGTTGCCGATCTCTTGGCCGCCGTGGGCCCGCGCGCCGGCCTCTACGCGCACGTCCCGTTCTGCGAAACGAAGTGCACCTACTGCGACTACGAAACGGTGCCGCTCGGAAAGTACGCGGGCGCCGGCGTCGAGGCGTATGTGCAGGCCCTGTGCACCGAGCTGCGCACGACCCTGGCCGCGTTGCCGCGCGCGACGACGATCACCGGCTTCGACATCGGCGGCGGCACGCCTGGAGCGATGTCTGCCGAGCAATTTCTGCGCGTCATCGACACGCTCGGCGCGGCGCGGCTCGCAGCCGGCTTCGAGATCAGCACCGAGACCACGCCCACGCTGGCGGCAGCCGATCCGCCTAAGTGGGCCGCGATCCGCCGCGCCGGCGTCTCGCGCGTGAGCATGGGCGTCCAGACAGACGACGAGGCGCTCCTCGGCCGCATGAACCGCGCGCAAGACAAGAGCGATCGCATGCGCCGCGGCATCGACGCGCTGCGCGACGCCGGCTTTGCGATCGTGAACCTCGATCTCATGTTCGCGCTGCCCGGGCTCACCGCCGAGCGCTTCATCGAGAGCGTCGACTTCGCGATCGCGCTCGCGCCAGACGTCATCACGATCTACGACACCGTGTACAAGAACCGCGGCATCGCCACGCAGGCGCGGCGCTGGGACCTCACGCCGTCGCCGAAGGACTACGGCGATCAATACGATCGCGCGTTTCTGCGCCTGAACGCCGCCGGCTATCGCGGTCGCTACGGCTCGGTGAACTTCTCGCGCGTGCCGGGGCGCTTGGGCACGAGCCGCTACCTCGAGAGCCGCATCCTCGACGGCGCGGACTACGCGGGCGTCGGGCTCTACGCATCGAGCCTCGCCGGCAATGTCTGGCGCTTCGGCAAGAAGAGCTACGGCGCCTGGATCGAGCACGCGGCGCGCGGCGATCTCGCGGCCGAGGACGTCTACGCGCTACCCAAAGCGCACGTGATGGCGAAGTACCTCTTGCTCGCGCTCTCGTACGGCTACGTCGACGGCGCGCGCTTCCAAGCACGCTTCGCTGAGCGCTTCTCAGATCGTTTTGCGCGCGCGCGCTCGTTCGCGATCGATCGTGGCCTCTTGCAGCAACACGGGGATGACTACACGATCGTGCCGGGTGCGTTCGCCGATCTGCCGGGCCTGCGCGCACTGTTCTATCCCGACGACGCGCTCCCTTGGCTCGAGGTCCCGCTGTGATCGCGCTCGTGCTCTTCGCTCTCGTCGGCGCGCCGCCCCCGGGGTTCGTCGACCTGAAGGCCACGGTGCCCGGCATCGCGCTAGACATCCGCTATCACACCGCGAGCAACTTCAGCGGCGCGCCGCTGCCCGGCTACGCCACGCCGGCGGCCTGGATGCTCGAGGAGCCGGCCAGAGCGCTCGCGCGCGTGCAAGCCGAGCTCAACAAGCAGGGCCTCGGCTTGATCGTCTACGACGCTTATCGGCCGTTGCGCGCAACCCTGGCGATGGTCGCGTGGGCGGAGCGCACGCAGCAAGTGAAGCTGCTCGACGACGGCTACATCGCACGCCGCTCGGGCCACAACCACGGTCACACGATCGATCTCGGCGCGATCGATCTGAAGACGCAGCAGCCGCTCGACATGGGCACGGCGTGGGACACGCTCTCCGAGGAGAGCCACACGATGCGCGCCAACGGTGAAGCGCTCGAGCACCGCTTGCTCCTGAAGAAGGCGATGGAGGCGCAAGGGTTCAAGCCGTACCTGAAGGAGTGGTGGCACTTTTCGTATCCGGCAAAAGGCACGCGCCCGCGCGACGTGCCTTACGGATGCGCCGAGCCGAAGGAAGGCGCGTGGCAGCCGCCGAAGGGTTGGAACGAAGCCGGCTTTCAGATGCCCGCCAGCGCGCCCGTCCAGGCCTGCGAGGATCGGCGGTGATCGCGCTGCTCGCCGTTCTCGTCCGCGGCGCGAACGCGCGGCCGCACGAGAAGAACGGCCTGCTCTGCCCGTTCAAGAGAGAGATGACGCGAGCGATGGGCTCTGAGGTGGGGCTCGGGCAGAGGCCGGACGACCGGCTTTCTGTGCGGCGAGATGGACGGTATGCAGCCAAAGCCGATGCCGAAAGCGCCCACCGGCTGGCTCGCCTACGTTCAGGTCGATGACGTCAAGAAGACCGTCGCCACCGCCGAAGCGCCGCCGCAAAGGCCCAGTTGGCTGCGCCTACGGGCACACCGCGAAACTACACCCGAGCAAACGACGAACGACGAGCGTTCCCGGCGGACAGCTCGCCGCGAACAAGCCGCTCGCCGACGTAAGCGCTGCGCACTCCGGCCTCTCGGCGCATAGCGCGTTATAACACGCTTCCCCGTTCGGTCTGGTTCCGGCTGCGACCTCCGCGCTGTAGCCGAGCGGGCAGCCGCCGGCTGCGATGGATTGCGGGGAACAGGCGTTGACGAGCGGCACAATCAACTTGCAGATCTTCTGCGGGCAAAAACCTTGGCTCGGCGCCTCACCCTCGAAGACGAAGATCCCCGGGATCGATCCGGGCAACACCGGACACGCGGCGCTCGCAGACGCATCGCACAGCGTATCGGTCGTGCAGTTGAGCCCCCCACCCTTTTTGGTTCCGGAGAGCCGTTCGGCCGTCACGCTGAACGTGCACGAGCCTTCGCGGAGCTCGCCCTCGAGCGTCGTTGCCGACTCACCGATGCCGAGCCGAGCCGACAACGAAAAGCCTGGGCCGATCGCACGATCGCCTAGCTGAAAGGCAGTCGCGAGCGACAACTCGAGCCGCGCCGGCTCGAAGGTCGCAAGCGCGCCGAACTCGACGTCGCCCGACGCCAAGCTGGCAATGACGGCCACCGGCGACGCTGGTGTGACGACGAGCACCCACCGGCGTTCCCCGGCGAGCTCGGCGCAACGTCCGTCGCCGCTCGTCTGCTTTACCTTCGCGCTGTAAACGCCGGCCAAGCGCGCGTCGAAGTCGCACACTTTTCGCGCCTCGTAGGTCAGTCCTGCCGTGAGGGACTTGCAGCCCGATTCAGCGCCGACTTTGCGCAGTAGGTCGCACATTCGTTCTTCCGCCGCAGCGTCCGGAAAGGTCAGCTTCAAGGTGACGGCATCGAACCCGATGGTCACTTCCAATTGCGCGCGAAAGCGCTCCTTGGCGAGGGCCGGGAACAAGCGTGCGATGTCCGGTGCGCCCTGCTCGACCGTCGGCTCCACGAGGTTGGTGAACACGCGCAGCCCGTCGTCGCGGCGCACGGGCGTACCGATGACCGGCAACGTATCGCTCGACTCGAGCGCGCCGAAGCTCACGAGCACGCGGGTGGAGACCTCGACGACGTTGACGAGGCGGGGAGCGAGCGTGTTCGTCGCGTCGCGCGCCAGGTAGATCCCAGACGCTTCCCCGAGGAACTCCGGCTCGGCCTGCACATCGGTGAAAGAGCGCACACACGCCGAGATCGCGAGCATCAACGCGACGAGCGCGATCCGCCTCACGGCTGCCCCGCGAAGGAGCCAACGGCGGTGACCACGGGCTCGCCGAAGCCGATCAGCGCGCAGACGAAGCTCAACCGCTGCATCGCTTCGTCAGATCATGCCGTGCGCTTGCGGTCAACTTTGCGTGTTTGGCCCTCATGGATCGTCTTCAACACCTGATATGGAGGGTCTGCCTGCCAGACACGACGTGGTGCGCAACGCCCCAAGTCGTCAGGCTGCGTTGCACGAGGGCGAGCATTGCCGAAAGGTAGGCTGAACGCTCGAGCTCGGGACTTTCGGGTCGGGCGACCGGAATGAAGAAAAAAAACATTTCGCCCTTCGCCTTGGCGTCAATCAGGTCTTTTGTGAGGGTCGCTGCGATCGCGGGAAAATCGGTTTCCGCCTTCTGCTTTCCCGCGGCTGCGTGGCGGGCTTCGATGGCGCTGATCTCCCGCGAGGAAATGAATCCGAGGTCGAAGTCGCTGCTCTTGCCGAGCGCAACGCAGAGGTCCCCAGTGATCTGGCCGTAGCGGGAGAGCTGCCGTACCTGCAGGCCGAGCTCCCGGTGGAGAATCGTCGTGACAAGGGCGCGGTCCTCCTTCTGCCATTTCAGCGTCCCACCGGATCCCAAGTGCTTGAACGCTGCATCGATCTGCTTGCTGGTGACGACGATGTCTTCGGCTGCACGCCCGGCTTTGGCGCGCGCGTAAATGGCCTCACCGATACACTGACGAACAGCCGCGACGGTGTCCTCGTACTCGGCGCGGCGCAGCGCTTGCTGCGCTCCAGCAGCCTCGGCGATCGTGCTCGCAGTCGTAGGCATTTGCGGGGCAGCGAGCAGTGAACGGGCGCCGCACAGCGAGGCCTCCATGGCCGCTTTGCGTTTCGTCGCCCAGTCGAGCCCAAGCTCACGTACGCCAACGCCGGAGGCGTCGAGAACATCAAAGAGGGCACCGCAAGCCGCGCGCAGCTCTACGGAATGGACGCCAGTGAGCCTCTGCCAAAGCGATCGCTCCGGCTTGATGGCCACCTCGGCGCCGGCAGCGCTAGCGGCACTCTGGAGCCGCTTCAGCTCGGCAGCGGAGACGGTGAGACCGATCGTCGTCGCATGCGCTTCGGCGCGATAGGGTGAAGTCGGTTGCGACTCTCGCGTGGCAGGCAATTTCATCGTGATCGCCCTCTGCCTCGAGTCTCGCGCGAAGCAGCGGGTGAAGTGCTGAGTCTTGTGCCGACACCAAGCGGCGTTGACGATTGTGACAGGCGCGCTTGACGGCCAGGCTTCGAGACTCAGCGCGGGGAGGGAGAGGCTTACGACTTCTTGCTGGTCGGTTGCGCACGTGGAAGTAGAGCATCGGCGTGAAGATGTCGGTCTGCCCACCCGCGACGAGCGCGTCGGCGGCGACGCTGCGGCTCTCGAGGACCTCGAGCCGGGCGCCTTCGAGCGCTTCGAGGCCGTCGGAGGTGAGCCAGATGTCTGGCAGGGCGTCGCCCTCTTCGATGCCCTTCTTGATCGCGCGGTGCTCGGAGTTAGACGGCTGGTACTTGTCGGTCATGCACGACTCGTAGCCGGCGAAGTGCGCGCCCGGCTTGGGGCCGAGCTTCGCCGCGAGCCCGTGCTCGTGACGGGCGATCGAGGCCTTGAACGACTCGCCCTTGAACATCGGCGCGAAGTGGGGCAGCGAAGGAGGAGGTCGTGCGCATCCGCCCCGAAGTCACCGCCAGCGCGTCGTCGCGGCCTGCGCTCGCGATCGAAGACTCCGACAAGCTCGCGAGCGAAATCGCATGGGCGGCACGCCGAAGGTGCCAGACATCGCGCTCGTTTCAGCTCGAGGTGCTCGTGAGGCAGGGCGCGGTGTTGAAGGCGCTCTGGGCCCGTGCGCCGCGCAAGAAGGCCGAATGAACGTCATCGTCACCGGGGCGGCGAGCGGCATCGGGCGGGCGCTGGTGGAGCGAATGCTCGCGCGGGGCCACAACGTGCTCGCGGGTGACGTCGACGTCGTCGGGCTCGCCGCGTTGCCGGCGCAGGCGTCGCTGTGCACGCATGTCTTCGACGTGCGCGACGCCGGCGCGTGGCAATCGGCGGTGAGGGTGTGCGGCGAGCGCTTCGGCGGCGTCGACGTGCTCGCGAACGTCGCGGGCTATCTGCGCCCGGGGTACGCGCACGAAGCGAGCGCCGAGGACGCTGCGCGCCACATCGACGTCAACGTGAAGGGCGTGATCTTCGGTGCGCAGGCGGTGCTGCCGCAGCTGGTCGCGAAGAAGAGCGGCCACATCGTCAACATCGCGTCGCTCGCGGGGCTCTCGCCCGTGCCGGGGCTCGCGCTCTACTCGGCGTCGAAGTTCGCCGTCCGCGGCTACTCGCTCTCGATCGCGGCCGAGGTCCGCGCGCACGGTGTCTTCGTCACGGTCATCTGCCCGGACGCCGTCGCCACGCCGATGCTCGAATTGCAAAGGGATCGCGAAGAAGCGGCGCTGACCTTCTCTGGCGCGAAGCAGCCGCTGACGCCGAAGGATGTCGTCGATGCGTTCGAGCGTGCTTTGGTGAGGCGGCCGTTCGAGATCATCTTGCCTGGCGGCACGCGCGCGTGGCTCGCGAAGATCGCGGGCGCGTTTCCCGGGCTCGCGGTGTCAGCGCTCGGACGGCTGCGCAAGAAGGGGTTGAAGCAGCAAGAGACTAACCGCCGAGCTTGAACGCCCAGCCGAGCGACACATGCGGCAGCGGCACCGCGAAGTACGACGACTGCGTCAGCTTCACGAAGTCCGGAAATGGCGGAATCCAGACGATGCCGAGGTTGATGTAGAAGCCGTTCTCGTTGAAGTACTGCACGCCGACGCCCAGGTTGAAGTGCGTCGCCTGAAAGAAGAATGGAACCGCCTGCGGTTGCGGGCGGGGAATGTTCAGCTTGCCGCCCAGGCTGACGTACGGCGACCACGACGCCTTCAAGAAGAGCCCGCGCGCTTCGAAGTTGAAGCCCACGCTCAACGCATCGAAGAGCACGGCGACTTGCACGTGTTGGAAGAGCACGCTCGTGAGCCCGACCGCGCCGAGCGCATCGATGGCACCGGTCACTTGCAGGCCGATCCAGCGGTCGGTGCGCGCCCCCGGCTTCGGGGCCGGCGCACGCTTCTTCGGAAACGTCGGCAAGTCCGCGAGCTCGGTCGGGCTGCGATCCAGGTCGCGCTTCGTCTCGCCCATCTCGACGCCAGGCAGGCCCACGCTGTCGACGACGCCTTGGTAGTAGCTCGCGGTGTAGGGCGAGGCGAAGAGGGCGGTGCGATACGCTTCGTCGATGCTGCCTTTGGCGGTCGCTTGCAGCGGCTTCAGGCGCAGCTCCGAGAAGCGGATGACGCCTTTGTCGAAGGTGGCGATCTCCGCTTCGTGCTCGTCGGTGCGGACGAAGAGCACGCGCTCCTTTGGCAGGATCAAGCGGCGCAGGGTGTCGCCGCCGAGGTTGGCGTCCAAGTAGCGCTCGCCGTTCTGCAGCTCGATGTAGAAGTGGCCGAGCGCGTTGGCGGTGCCCGCGATCGCGGCGACGTCGCGGAACGCGCTGAGGTTGACGATGGGCACGCGGCGGTTGACGGCGGGCGGCGCGGCGACGATGCGCGGCGCTGCGCGCGGATCTGCGATGGCGCGGTTCGCCGACATGACGAACGCCTGCAGCTCCGAGTACTCGATGGCGCCGTCGTTGTTCGTGTCGGCGGCGCCGGCGAGCCCGCTCAAGACTTCGTGGGTGAAGACGCCAGACTGCAGGCGCGACCACTCGTGCGCTTCTTGATCGACCGTGGTCGCGATGACGGCGCCGACCGAGGGAAAGCGCTGCAAGCGTTGCGCGTCTGCGAGCGCGGCGAGCTCGTGCTGGTCGAGCTTGACGCTCTTGGCGGTGCTCTCGCCCTTGCCGAAGATCCGCTGCTCGCCGCCTCGCGCGCCGACGACGGCTTCGGCGTGGCAGGCATCGACGAAGAGATGCGCGAACGAGAACGGAAGCTTCGCCAGGATCTCTTCGTAGAGCTTGTCCTGCGTGAGCTCGGCGTCGGCGAGCGTGAGGAAGATCGCGCCGCGCGCATTGGCGGAGCCGTGGCCGCTGTATGCGAAGTAGAAGGTGGGTTCGTCGCCGCGCGCTCTGTCCTCCTTCATCTTGGCGGCAAAGCGCCGCACCGTCGCGTCGAGCTCGATCCACGTCGGCGCGCGGATGGCGGTGCGCAGCTCGGGATAGCGCTTGAAGGTGTCGTCGTCCAAGATCGCGAGCAGCGCGGCGTCGTCGGTCAGCCGGCGAAAGTGGCGAAAGAAGCGCACGGCGTCGTCGTCCGCGTAACGCAGGGTCGGCAGCGCGGTCCCTTCGGGCGCCAGGTTGTAACCGATGGCGATGCCGTAGCTCGTCGGCTTGGCGAGGGCGGCGGTCGGCGCCAGCACGAGGACGCCGAGGACGATGAGCCAAAGGCGCATCATCAACGGGTGACCTTCAGGCTCCGTTCGAGGCGCACCGCGCCGTGCGACGCCGCGTCTCGATCGTAGAGCGCGCGAATCTGTGCGCGGGTGAGCGGCGTCTCCGAAAGGACGACATGGACCGTGACGTCGCCCGCGAGCGAGTCCGGCAGGATCTTCGCTTCGTCGACGACGCCCACGCTGACGGCCCGCGACGCTTCGCTGTCTGCGCTCGGGAAGAACCAGACGACGTCTCCGTCCGGCGTCTGCGCGAACGCCGCGAGGTGCGTGCCTTGGGTCAGTGAGAGCATGCGAAAGTATAGCCGATCGCCGACCTTACAGGGCGACGGGACGCGCGGGTTGCAGCTGAGCTCGATGCTGCTGCCGTTGTTGCCACGGGCGCCGAAGTCGTCGGGGCTCTTGTTGTTCAGGTAGGCGATGACGAGCACGAGCATCGCGGTGCCGACCGCGCCGGCGAAGCCCAAGGGCAGCATCAAGCCCGGGCGCTTAGCACGGGATGAAGCGAGGACGTTCTCGAGGATCGTCTCTTTCTCGACGATGCCGAGGCGGCCGTCCTTCTGACCAAGGATGCGATCGGCAGGGTACTTCGTGGATTGCGGGGGCATGCACCGAAGTCATACGGCAAAGCCGCGCTTCGGGTCAGTAGCTGAGTCAGATCATTTCGAGCGAGCTGCGGACGAGGCGGCGGCTGTCGGTGAGGGTCACCGCGAGCGCGTCATCGGCGTCGCCAAACGAGAGCGGCGCGGCTTCGATCTTCAGGAGCATGGTGGTGGCCGACTGCACTTGCTTTTGCGCATCTTCGACGTGCGACATCTCGGGCATCTTGATGCTGCCGATCGGCGCGAGCACGGTCTTCACGGCGCTGCCGAGCTCGACGAGCTTCGTGTCGATGTCGGCGAGCAGGCCCTTGAACAAGCGCACCTCGCGCATCGTCGCCGACGCCGCGCTGCCGATCGCGCGCTTGGCGACCTCGCTGGCCCTGCCGAGCAAGCGCCCTTGATCGTCGGCGCGGGTGAGATCGCGCAAGCACTGGCGCAGGCTATCGATGCGGCCGTTCCACGTCTCGGTCATGTCGATGACCTCTTTGCGCAGCGTGATCACCGTGCGCAGGCGCGACTCGGCGATCTGAAACGACGTGCCGCTCATCGCCACCACGGTGCGCCGCAATTCATCGCGGAAGCTCGGTGGGATCGAGATCGGATTGCCGATGAAGGAGCGCAGAGTACGCGCCTTGTCGGCAGAAGGAGCGGCTTGGTCGAGCGTGAACGCCTTCAACGCCTTGCTCAGCTTCTCAGCCGCGCGCGCGTCTTTGGCGTCGTAATTCGTCACGGCGTTCTGGAGCTGCTTGAAGGTCGGCAGCGTTTCGATCACCGTAGGTTTGAGCGTGATGGCGGCACCCATAGCAAACTCCTCCGACGGCAATTGACGGCAGAATTTCGCCAAAGTTGCTTAATAAGATGTAAAAAACGCGGCTTGCCTGATGCGTTGCGTCAATAGCCTAACTTCGCGCGCATCTTGGCGAAGAAGTCGTCTGCCATCGCGTCCTTTTGCTCGTCCGAGAGGCTCGTCGCCGACGTATTCATGCGCTGCACCGTTTCGCCGAGCTCGGCGAGAAAACGGCTCTCGGTGCGCGGCACGACCTTACCGTAGCGACGGCGTCCGGTGGCGAACGACATCCACAGCCGTTCGCGCGCGCGGGTGATGCCCACATAACAGAGCCGGCGCTCTTCGCTGACGTCGCCGGCGTCGACAGATTCAACGGAACGGCGGTGCGGCAAGAGCTCCTCTTCCATGCCGACCAGGAACACCCACGGCCACTCGAGGCCCTTGGCGCCGTGAATGGTGATCAGCGTGACGCCGCGCTTGTCGTCGTCTTTGTCGTCGGACTCTTCGCCTTCGAGCGACACTTGGCTCAAGAAGGTGGTGAGCGGCGACGTGCTCGCAGCGCCTTCTTCCGGATCTTGGGCGAAGCGCTCCAACGCGAGCGCGATGCCGGCGATGTTCTCGAGCTTGCGTGCGGCGGCCGTCAGGTTGTCGGCGAGCTCTTCGTAGATCGTCGTCTCGAAGTCGATCGCTTCGAAGAGCTCGCGCACGTGCCGCGCGAGCTCGGCCGGCGCGCTCGCGGTCGCCATCTTCATGCGGGTGGCGCCGAGCAACGCGTGCAGGTTGATCAGGGCGTCGCGCGTCTTCGCCTTCACGTCTGCTACGGGGTCCGCGAGCATTTCGTACAAGGACACCCCGAGCTCCTTGCCCTTCGCGACCATCTTCTCGAGCCCGACCTCGCCGAGGCCGCGCGCCGGGTAGTTGATGATGCGGCGCAGGCTCATCTCGTCGTTCGGGTTGTCGACGACGCGCAGGTACGCGAGCGCGTCTTTGACTTCCTTCCGCTCGAAGTACTCCATGCCGCCGACGACGCGGTAGGGGATGCCTTCGAGGCGCAGCGCTTCTTCGATCGGCTGGCTCTGCACGTTCGATCGATAGAGGACGGCGATGTCTTCGTGCTTGCGCTTGCCTTCGTGCACCGCGCTCAGGATCGTGTCGGCGACGAACTTCGCTTCTTGCTCGGCGTCGTCGAACGATCGCACCTCGATGGGATCGCCTTCGCCGAAGGAGGTCCACAGCTTCTTGTGGTTGCGCTTCTCGTTCTTGGCGATGATCGCGTTCGCCGCGCCGAGGATGCGGCCGGTCGAGCGGTAGTTCTGCGTCAGCGCGATCTGCTTGGCGCTCGGGAAGGTCTTGCCGAAGCCCAAGATGTGCTCGACGTCAGCGCCGCGAAAGGCGTAGATCGCTTGATCATCGTCGCCGACGACGCAGAGGTTGCCGGTGCGATCGCAGAGCTGCTCCAGGAGCTGAAACTGGATCGGGTTGGTGTCCTGATACTCGTCGACGAGCAGGTACTGGAACTTCTTGCGGTAGTACGCGCGCAGCTCGGGGTGGTTTTGCAGCGCGCGCACCGGCTTGATCAAGAGGTCGTCAAAGTCGACGCACTGTTCTCTGCGCAGCGTCGCTTCGTAGCGCGCGTAGGTCTCTTTGGTGATCAAGGTGTAGTCGTCGCCGTCGTTGAGCGGCGCTTTGTCGGGCGCGATGCCGAGGTTCTTCAAGCGCGAGATCGCCGCGAGCACCTTCTTGGCGTCGAAGCGGCGATCGTCGATCTTCACCTCGCGGAAGATGCGCTTCACCGTGCCGATCTGCTCGCCTTGATCGAAGATCGAGAAGCGCGGCATCAGGCCGGCGGCGTCCGAGCACTCGCGCAGCATCTTGTGGCCGAGCGCGTGGAAGGTGCTGACGGTGAGGCCTTTCCTGCCGCCGCGGCCGACCAAGTGGCCGACGCGCTCGCGCATCTCGGCGGCGGCCTTGTTCGTGAAGGTGACGGCGAGCACGTTCTCTGGCTTGACGCCGTCGCGGATCAGGCGCGCGATGCGATAGGTGATGACCCGCGTTTTTCCGGAGCCGGCGCCGGCGAGGACGAGCGCGGGCCCTTCCTGGTGCAGCACGGCTTCGAGCTGTTCACGGTTGAGGACGGACAGGTCCAACTTCATCGGAGCGCGCCGGCGTAGCAAGTCCGGGCGCCGCTGGCAATCGGCGTGACGGTGCGGATAGAAAGCCCACGTGCTTGCACGCGCGCGCATGATGGCCGACCTCGTCCGCTGGCTCGGCCCCTTCGGTGATCCCGAGCGCGCGCCGGAAGACGTGGACCTACAAGTGCGAACGCTGCCGCCGAACGCGACCTATGATCGACCGCTGCAAGTGCATTGCTACAAGCCGTCGCGCCGCGCCGCGCTGGGATCGCTCATCGTCGTGCACGGTCTGCACCCGCTCGGCCCGAACGACGAGCGGCTCGCGCGCTTCTTGCGGCGCTTGGCGGCGAGCGGGATCTCGGTGTGGGCGCCGGCGCTCAACGAGTACATGGCGCTGCGCTTGGACGAGGGCGTCATCGCCGGCCTTGCGCGCACGATGGAAGCGTTTGCCGAGTGGCCGGATCGGCCGCGGACGAAGATCGGCGTGTTTTCGATCTCGTTCGGCTCGTTGCCAACGCTGCGCCTGGCCGCGAACCCGGCGTTTGCCGATGTGCTCGGCGGTGTCGTGCTCTATGGCGGCTACGGCGACTTCGTGGCGACGATGCGTTTTGCCTTGGGCGCCGACGGCCGACCGCGCGATATTCTGAATCCGCCGGCGATCTTCATCAACCTCGGGCGCGAGATGGACGGCGCGCCGCCGACCGACGCGCTCGAGATCGCGTGGCGCGACTTTACGCTGCGCACGTGGGGGCGGCCGGAGATGAAGGAGCCTTCACGGATGCGCGTCGTCGTCGATGAGCTCGCCGCGCGTTTTTCCGGCGCCGAGCGCGACTTCTTCTTGCTCGGCTGCGGCATCGGCGACGGTGGCCTCGCACGGGCGGAAGCGGCGATCGCGAAGGTGGCGGCGCGCTACCACTATTTGGATCCGCGGCCGCACCTCACGCGCGTGCGTTGCCCCGTGACGATCGTGCACGGCGTGGACGACGACGTCATCCCGCACGAGCAGGCGACGCTGATCCGCGCTGCTCTCCAGCCGCACACGCGCGTCCAGATGTACCTGACGGGCCTCTACGGCCACACCGGCGCGGCGAAGCCGGGGCCGCGGGCGCTGGCGAAGGAAGCGGCGGCGCTGCTCGGCATGATGCGCGCGTTGGTGGCGACGGCGACGCAACCAGCGCGAGGCCCCTCGAACTGCCCTAGAACCGGAGCGCCGAATCAGCGATGATGCGCCCGTGGCAAAGCTCGTGCGTGAGACGTTTCCGGTCGGCCCGCTCGGCTGCAATTGCTCGATCTTGATCGATCCCACGACGAAAGACGCCGTCGTCGTCGATCCCGGCGGCGACGGCGACACGATCCTCGCGCGTCTGAAGCACCACGGCTGCACGGTGCGCTCGATCCTGATCACGCACGCGCACATCGATCACTTGGGCGCGATCCCGGACGTACAAAAGGCGACCGGCGCGCCGGTCTTGATGCACGACGCCGATCGCGATCTCTACGAGAACGTCGGCATGCAGAGCCGCATGCTCGGGTTGCCGACGCCGGCGCTGCCCGACTTCGACGCGCGCTTGAAGGACGGCTTTTCGCTCTCTGTCGGTGGCGCTAGCGGCGGCGCGCTGCACACGCCCGGACACACCAAGGGCTCGACCTGCTTTCACTTCGCCGGCGAGCGCTTGTTGATCACGGGCGACACGCTCTTCGCGGGCAGCATCGGCCGCACGGATCTCTGGGGTGGCTCGTTCGACGACATCATACGATCGATCAAGGAGCGCTTGATGGTGCTCGACGGCGACACGCTGGTCATCCCCGGCCACGGCCCCGAGACGACGATCGAGGACGAGCGCCGCTTCAACCCGTTCGTCGGTGAGTCGGCTTGATCCAGCTCTTTCACGTCACGAAGATCTATCAAGACAGCGACGCGCCGGCACTCAGCGACGTGTCGCTGTCGGTGGAGAAAAGCGAGTTCGTGTTCCTCACCGGGCCGTCCGGCGCCGGCAAGACCACGCTCCTGCGCTTGCTTTATGGCGCCGACGTTTGCACCCGCGGGCAGATCCTGATGGCCGGGCGCAACCTGCAGAACGCGTCGCGCGACGTCGTCACGCAGGTGCGCCGCGACGTCGGCGTCGTGTTCCAAGACTTCAAGCTCATCGCCACGCGCACGGTGTTCGACAACGTCGGCCTCGCGCTCGAAGTGCGCGGGTTGAGGCGTGTCGAGGTCGAGACGCGCGTGAAGGCGGTCTTGAACGAGGTTGGCCTCATCCACCGCGCACACGCGATGCCGCGGCGGCTCTCGGGCGGCGAGCAGCAACGGGTGGCGCTCGCGCGCGCGCTGGTCTCGAACCCGCGCATCCTCATCTGCGACGAGCCGACCGGCAACTTGGATCACGCGCTCTCGCTCGAGGTCATGGGCATCTTGGAGAAGGCGGCGATGCGCGGCGCCGCCGTGGTCTGCGCGACGCACGACGAAGGCCTCCTGCGCCAACACAAGCACCGCGTGCTCGCGCTCGATCGCGGCCGCTTGGTCTCCGATCGCCGCGGCGCCTTCGATCGCGCGGCCGATCTCGTGAGCGGTTGATGCGCCGGCTTCTGGAACGCACGGTGCGCGGCGTCCGCCACACGCCCGGGCTCTTCGTGACGACGACGGCGGCGGTGGCGGTGAGCCTCGTGCTCGCCGGCGCCTTCGCGCTCGCGTCGTTGCACCTGCGCGAATGGACGGCGTCGCTCGTCGGCACCGAGACGCTCGTTGCGTACTTGCGGCCTGAGGTCGACGAGCCCAAAGCGGCCGAGGTGGCGCGCGCGCTGTCCGCGTTGCCGCGCGTCGCCAAGGTCGAGCTCGAATCGCCGCGCGCCGCCGCCGAACGCTTGAAGCTCGTGCTCGGCGCCAAGGACGACGCTGTCCTCGGCGCAGCGCTCACCTGGTCGGCCGTCGTCAGCGCGAAGGTGCCGGGTGAGCTGCCGGATCTCGCGGCAGCGGTGCAGAAAGTGGCGGGCGTGGATGAGGTCGACTTCGGCGCGGCGGTCTACGAGCGCCTGCAGGCGATCGAGCGCGTGGCCGTGGGCTTCGGCATCGCGCTCCTCATCCTCGTGCTCTCGGTGTGTGCGTTCGTCGTCAACATCGCGGTCTCGCTCGCGCTCTTCGTTCGCCGCGAAGAGATCGCCGTGCAGCGCATCGTCGGCGCGAGCGACGGCTTCGTGCTCCTGCCCTTGCTCGTCGAGAACGCCATCTCCGGGCTTGCCGGCGGGTTGCTCGCGCTCTTCGTGCTCTACTCGCTCTTTTCGAGCTTCGTTTCGCGTTACGCCGGGGCTATCGTGGCCCTCGGCGTGTCGCCGCCGCGCTTCTTCGACGGCGCTTTGGCGACCTCGCTCGTCCTCGCCGGCGCCGCCATCGCCTGCGCCGGCGCCCTGGTCGCGTCGCTCAGACACTTGCGGCAAGCCGAATGATCGCGCTGCTCGTTGTCCTGAGCGTCGCCGCGCCGGTCGCCGACAAGGTGCAAGACTCGGGCGACGCGATCAAAGAGCTCAAGCAGGAGGAGCGCGACGTGCTCGACACGCTGGACCGCGTCATCGACGAGCGGCGTTCGCTCGAGCGGAAGGCGCGCGGCGCGAACCACGAGCTCGCTGAGCTGAACCGCACGCTCGCGAACGAGGAGAAGAAGCTCGCGGACGAAGAGAAGGCGGTCGCGCGCGCGCTGATCGACGCCCGGGCGCGGCTGCGCCAGCTCGACAAGCTCCTGCGCGGCCAGGCGCTGCGCTTCGTCGTCGGCGCCGAGAGCTTCGCCGACGGCGTGCGCCGCTCGCGCATCGTCGAGCGCGGGTTTCGCCGCGACGCGCAGATGGTCGATCGCGCGACGCGGATCTTCGAAGCGCGCCAGCAGAAGGCGCGCGAGCTCGACCGGAAGCGGCAGCAGCAGAAGTCGATGCTCGCCGCGATCGACGAGATGAAGCGCAGCATCGCCGAGAAGTCGGTGGAGCTGCAGGCGACGCTGCTCGCCGTGCGCCAGAAGCGTTCGCTCGAGGAGCGCGCGTACTACGATCTGCGCGAGTTCGAGGCCACGCTTCAACGCGAGAGCGAAGAGGACGTCATCGCGCTCGCCGACCCCTTTGCGAAGAAGCGCGGTGAGCTCGCGTGGCCGATCGATCGCCGCTTTCTGCGCGCCGACGCGGACGCACGCGCGGTGCACTTTGCCCCGCCGCCCGGCACCGACGTGCGCGCCATCGCCTCGGGCAGCGTGGCCTATGCGGGCGAGCTCGACGGCTATCGTGCGCTCGTCATCGTCAAACACTCGGAAAACTACTACGGCGTCTACGCCGGGCTCGGCGCGGCGGTGGTGAAGGCCGGCGACTCGGTGGCGGCGCATGCGCGGCTCGGCGCGGCGACCGGCGACGTGGTCTTCGAGCTGCGCCGGCGCACCGTGGTGACGCCGAGCGAGGAGGTGATCACATGGCTCGCACATTAATCTTCGGCGGCGTCTTTTGCGCTGCCGCGACGGTGTCTTTTGCGCTCTACGGCGCCGACGCGACCTACACGCAGCTCGCCGTCTTCGCCCGCGCCTTCAACGCGATTCAGCAGCACTACGTCGAGCGCATCACGCCCGAGCGCCTGGTCGAGCGCGCGATCACCGGCATGGTGAAGGATCTCGACCAGACGAGCGAGTACGTGCCGGCCGAGACCTTCAAGCGCCTGCGCGGCGACAGTAAAGACAGCGTAGCCCACGGCGGCCTCGCGACGAGCTGCGACACCGGCGTCGTGCGCATCGCCGCTTTGCTGCCGGACGGCCCCGCCGAGCGCGCCGGGCTGCTCCTCGGCGACATCGTGAAGGCGGTCGACGATTCGGCCACCTCGTGCCCGACAGCATCGCCGCGCTTCGGCTTCCCGAAGGCCGAGGGCGCGCCCAACTCGAAGCTGAAGCTCACGATCGATCGGCCGGGCTTCTTGGTGCCGCGCTACTTCACGCTCGTACGCCAGCCGCTGCCGGACATCAGCGTGTTCTCGCAGCGGAAGGGCGACGTCATCGTCGTGACGGTGAAGCGCTTCTCGGACGGGGCCTCGCGCATGCTCGCGAACGCGATCGTGCGCGAGCGTGGCAAGCCGTACTCCGGCGTGGTCGTCGATCTGCGCGACAACCCGGGCGGCTTCGTCACCGAGGCCGTCCGCATGGTCGACTTCTTCGTCGACAAGGGCGACATCGTCTCGACGCTCGGGCGAGACGGCGAGGTCATCGAAGCGTATCAGGCGACGGCGATCGTCAAGGCCGAGACCGCGCCCGTCGTCGTCCTCGTCAACAAGCATTCGGCATCCGCGGCGGAGATCGTCGCCGGCGCGCTGCAAGATCTCGGGCGTGCGCAGATCGTTGGCGAGCGCACCTTCGGCAAGGCGAGCGTGCAGACCATCATCGAGCTCGAAGACGGCTCGGCGTTGAAGCTGACGACCGCGCACTACTACACGCCGAAGAAGCGGATGATCGACAAGCAGGGCATCGAGCCGCAGATCGCGCTCTCTGATGTTCCGGAAGAGCAGTGGGTGGCGCGCGCGGCGGAAGTGATCAAACACTGAGGCCGTTCGTGGCGCGCGATCGCGGCGCTCGATCTTCATGCGCTCGATGCGCAAAGCTGCCTCACGCGAGGCGGGTGCGGGCGAGCGCGACGAGCGCCAACATCGCGTCGACGGCCGTGAAGATGCCGACGACTTTGTGGTTCTGCATGACCACGGCCGACCCCCACTTGTGCGCGGCCATTTGCTCGACGACGGCGTCGAGCGCCGCGTCCGGCGAGCAGGTGTACGGTTCACGGCGCATGATGTCTTCGATCTTGACCCGGTCGGGGTTCACCCCGGACAGCGCCGAGACGGCCCGCAGATCCGATTGTGTGACGAGGCCGACGAGCTTCTCACCCGAGAGGACGGGGAGGTGGCGAATCCCTTTCGTCTCCATCAAGTCAGCGGCGCGCTTGAGTGAGCTGCCGGGCTCGATGCTGATCGGCGTCGTGCTCATGTACTTCGAGATCGGGGGGATGTGCTTGCTCATCGGTCCTCCCTCCTGATCACAGGCCTGCGGCCGACGCGTTGAAGCTCTTCACGGCGAAATTGAACGGCAGCACGCGGGCGCCGATCGAACCATTGTCGCCGATGAGCATCGTCAACAAATCGGACGACGTGACGAGGCCCTTGAGCTTCTTGTTCTCGACGACCGGTAGCGCGTCGATCTTGTATTCGATCATCAGCTCGGCGGCGCGGCTCACGGTCGTTTCTCCGTGAATCGTGATTGGCGATTCGGTCATGGCTTCGCTCACGGGGAGATCCGCAACGACGATGCCGTTGTTGCCCCGGGTCGCGTGAAGGAGGACGTCGCGGTCGGAAAGAATGCCGACCAGGCGGCCTTCGGAGACGACGGGCAGGTGTCGGACGCGATGCTCGCTCATCCAGCGATAGGCGGCAGCGAGTGAATTCTCCGGGGCGACGAAATGGACTTCTTTGGTCATGACGGTTTGCGCTTGCATCTTGGGTCTCCTCGACGCCCCACCAAGCATGATGTGGGCCAACGCCGGCGACGTGCAGTTTGAAGCCCTGAAGCGCCGTGCGCCGCCGCGGTTGTGGTCGGTTGGTAACCGCGCGCGCTGTGGATGATTCCGTCCGGTAGCACGAACAACGCGCCACGTTCTCACCCCGCCGAGCAGAACGCGCCTGGCGCAGTGGCTGCATTTCTCCCGCCGCACCTCACGCTCCGCCAATCACCCCGGTGCGCGCGTCGTGAAAGAGTTTCAGGTAGACTGGCGCGCATGGGACCGGAGATTCCCATCGTCACCACGATCAAGAGCCAAATCGCTGTCTCGCGCGTCGACGAGCTGTCGCTCTTCGTTGCCGCGGAGCACTTCGACGACGATGATTGGGCGGACTGGCTCGAGATGGGCACCAAGTTCACGCGCGACTTCGGCGTGTCGCGTTTCATCCTGAACTACTCGACGGGCAGCGGCCCGACGACCCGGCAGCGCGCCGCCCTCGCTGCGGTCAAGGACCAGTTCGGCTTCGACCAGATCGAGCGGCAAGTGCTGCTGACGGACTCCGTTCTGATGCGCGGCGCCATCGCCGCGATGTCATGGCTGATCCGGCCGAAGATCGAAACAAAGTGCTATTCGCTGTCGCAGGTGGACAAGGCGTTTGGCTGGCTGGCGGGGGGGGGGCGCACACTTCGATCGCGATCGCGCGCTGATGCGATTGAACGAGCTCTCGGAGCGGGTGGGCTTGCCGAAGCTCTCGGTCTAAGGACTGGCGATGGCGGCCGGGCGAAGCTCTCCCAGGGGACGATATCCGTAGAACTCGGACGTCCCCATGATGATTCGGCCGTTGAAAGCTGCCCCGGGAGCTAGGCTGGCCGGCGCCGGAGCACGGACTCATGAGATGGAAGTCCCGCCTCCGCCTCGGCCTGGAGCTCGCAAAACATTCCGCCAAAGCGTGACGGGGGTCACGGCAATCACTTGGCGACTGCGCGTATTCGCCGCGCACAATGAACAACCTTGCCGGGCTTCGCCCGAAGCGCCTCCTCCCGATCCTTGCCTTCGCGCTCGCCGCCTGCCCGCCACCTCCGCCACCGCCGCTCCCGGCAGGCGACATGTGCGTCGTGCCCGAGACCTCGGGCGCCCCACCGCGGCCGCTTTGGGGTGAGCAGCCGAACGCGGCGCCGGCAGTGGTCGTCACCACCGCCGACCCTGCGAGCATCGGCAAGGTCGTGGCATGCGATCCGGCCAAGCTCGGACAATACCCCGTCGCCGAGTCCGGTAATCCGAACCGGAAGGGCGCCGACCTGCAGAACCTGTCGACGAACTTCCACGTCACGAAGTCGCTCGAGATCGTCGTCTCCGCGATCGACAAGGCGGTGGCCAAGCTGCAAAAGTTCCAGTCCGACGTGAACAAGCCGGATCAGCCGGGGTACTGCACGTGCAACGGTGGGCTCGCCGATCCTTCCTGTACCGCCACCAACAAGACGCGCGAAGACTGCGCGATCTTCTGCGATCCGATCCAAAATACTTCGCTCGTGACGCCCTGCTCGGGCGTGCTCGTGTGGACGCCGAACGACATTTTCAAGACCAAGGCGGCGAACATCCAGTTCGCGCTCAACCTCGTCGGCTTCCTCGACGAGATGCAGAACTTCACGAGCTCGGACTTCTTCAACGACGTCGTCAGCGCGCTCACCGCCATCGGCAGCGGCCTCGAAAACCTCAACGACCTCTTGATCAAGCTGTCGTGCTGGGTCGACCTCTTCAGCGAGGGCTACCACCTCGGCAGCTACAGCGAGCAGCGCCCGGACCTGCACATGTGCATCGGCTACTACGGCCACGGCGCCTACGCTCGCCTCACCGACGGCAGCCGCTTCGACGTCGGCGGGCGCTACACGTCGGCGAACCTCTCGGAGGAGCACCGCGCCCAGATGCGCACCGGCGGCTTCGGGGTCACCGCGTTCGGCAAGACGTTCAGCCTTCTGCCAAACCCGGAATTCAACGTGCAGATCGACGGCTACAAGTTCTTCGACGCGTGTGCGCCGCTCGGCATCGACGCGCTCGGCGACCCGATGCAGTGCGGGCTCATCGGCAGCTATCCGCCGATTTGGGTCGGCAACGCCGCGGCGCCGCCCGGCACGCTCGACATGGACGACGTCGACATCTTCAGCCTCGCCGATCGGGCAGATCTCCAGCAGCTCGACAGCAACGGCGACAACATCCTCGCGCTCGGCGAGTTCCTGGTCACGAGCTACAGCCCGTTCGCTTACACGAGCGCGGTCGACGGCAACACCTATACCTGGCCGCGCAGCGTCGTGCAGAGCTTCCAGGCGGCGAACGGCTACGACGAGTTCGAAGGCCGTGAAGCGTCCGTCATCTCCGCCGGGCTCAACATCAACCCCGAGTTGACGCCGATCGAGAAGCAGCTGCCGACGATCACGATCGTGCCCGGCGTTTTCGTCACGCCGATCCTTCGGCTCGGCGCCGGCGCCGCGTGGACGAGCGAGGCCTTCGAGCTGCGCAAACGACTCCAGGACGCGATCAACACGAACCTCCCGGCTCCCGACCAGTTCGGCATCAACGGCTTCGAGCGCAACATGCACGCGTTCCAGGCGCCGGATCTCACCGCCGACGATGGCACCACCGCCTACGTCACGCCCGGCGTCGAAGTGCTCGTGACCATCGGCCTTCAGATCTCGAGCGCGATCCAGCTCGGCATCTTCGCGTCGATCGGCCTCGACGTCGAGCTGCGCCCCGGCGGTCACGGCGGCATCGTCGACGCCTCGCGCGGGTTGACCCAGGCGCTGCACGACTCAAACCCGCCGGACACCCTGCCGTGCTCGCCGACGATCTCTCAGAGCGTCGAGCACGTCTGCTCGGACATGCAGTACGACAGCCTCGAGCCCGGCTCGGATCCGGACAGCACCTACGCCTGCACAGAGGCGAAGGGGCACTCGTGCTGCGTGAAGTTCACGGTGTCGGAGGGCGGATCGCTCAGCAACGTCTACGCGTGCATCGACGACTGGACCGGCATCGACGAAGCGCACTGCGGGTGCGCCACGGCGGATACCAAGGAGTGTCTGCGCGACTATCAGCCCTACTTGAGCGCAACGACGTACGGACAGGTCGCCAACGCCATGGCGATCACCCAGATCCAATCCACGTGGAACGCGAGCCAGTCGTGCGCCGATTGCAAGAAGGACGGCAGCTGTCCGATCCAGGAATCTCCGAGCGATCCGCCCTTCGACAATCCCTGCGAGACGCACGGCTACTGCGTCGATGGCGCCACGACCACCTACGACGTGCTCGCGGCGCAGTGCGCCGGTGAGTTCCACCGCTACGGCTGCGTGCCGCGCGTCATCAGCGAGGTCACCGGCTGGACCGGCCCCGGCTGTCACCCGTTGAACCAAGGCTTCCCATCGGCCTGCGGCTGCGGCGCGAGCGGCGACTGCGCGAGCGGCGAGACGTGCAACGCGGGTCGCTGCGAGAACGGCAGCGGTCCCGTCGACTGCTCGTGCGATCCGGGGATCAGCGGCAGCTGCCCGAGCGGCCGGAGCTGCATCGACGGCGCGTGTGTCATCGACTGCGGGGCGTGCGGCGCCGCGACGACTTGCTCGAACGGTCACTGTCTGCCCTCGAGCGGCGTTCCCTTCGCTGAGCAGATCGTGTGGACGAGCACGCACGTGCCGTCGCCGCTGCACTCGATCGAGAGCTACGGGCTCGTCGACTTCAAGCTGCAGGCGATCCTCGACGCGGCGCTCGAGATCGCGCTGAAGATCAAGCTGTTCAAGAAGGTAAAGGAGTTCAAAGTCTGGGACTGGTCGGACGCGTGGGATCTCGGGTCGACTTGGAAGTCGAAGTACCAACCCGGGCTCGAAGCCCAATATGAGGATCCTTGCGATCCGATCGGCACGGTGACGAACCACGAGCCGAGCGCTTGGGGCTGTTCGGGCGCGAGCACGCTCGTGTGCCGTTATCCGTCGAGCGCCGACTCGGCCTGGGCGTCGTATGACACGCCGACGGAGCTCATCGCCGCGTGCAAGGACGAGATGCCGCTCCACGTGGAGAATCCGCCGGCGCCCACCGGCGCAGACTTCGCCGACGGCCTCACCGACCTCGCCGACTTCGGCCTGTCCGTGGGCGAGACGGTTTGGAATCAGAGCCAGCTCTGTGTCGGCGACGGCAAGCAGACCTTCACCGAGTGGCTGACGAGCCTCAGCGCGAGCCCGTCGACTTTGAGCTGCACGTACACGGGTCCCACACCGGGCGCGACGCCGTCGGTGTTTCCGTGCGCGGCGACCGACACCTATCTTCTGCAGATCTGGGGGTGTCTCGATACGAGCGCGGCCCCCTCCGTGGTGACGAGCCTCGGCACGATTTCGCCGATGTACAGCTCGTCGCTCACCGATCCGAGCGTCGTCGATCTCGCGGCGATCGTGAACCCGGCGAGCGGCGCGCTCATCGGCCCGGCCGCGGTGCTGCCTGCGCCACAGAAGCTGCAGGTGTACGCATGGCTCGCGGCGGTCGAGGCGTGCTTTGACAACCACCACGCCGCCGAGGAGCCGTGCGTGCAGCTCACTGGCGCGAGTGGTCTCCACCGGTGCTGCGGCGACGGCGTCAAGCTCGCGAGCGAGGCTTGCGATGACGGCAACACCGCGCCAGGCGACGGGTGCGCTTACGATTGCACGATCGAGGCGCCGAAACCCTGAAGCATCGACCGCCGCGGACGCGCGGGCGGACAAGAATGTTACGCGGCTCCGCCGTAGGAGCGGAAGCGCGCGCCGAAGTCGCGATTTGCTCATCACGACGTGCCGAGAGTATGCTCATAGAATGCCGACCGCTCTGCGAGCGACGTTCCTCGCGTGCGCTGTGCTCGGAGGTTGTCTTACTTTTGAGCCCACTCGCAGGGCGGAGTGCCTGAGCAGCCCATGCCAACCCGCTGCGCAGCCAGCCTGAAAGAACCAAGAAGACTGCCCGGCTGATCTCACCTGCGTCGCCGGCGCTTGCGCGCGAGCATGTCCCTGACGCCCCCTTATGTCTGATGTTGTACAGTATGTTGTCATTCCGGCGTCCTGTTTGTACAGTATGATGCAATAACAGAATGCCAGCGCAGCCCGACATGCTCCGAACGATCCTGGCCGATCAGCAGGCCGAAACGCACGCGATCGTCGCCGGCGCCGTGCCGCGCGATGCGCTGAAAGACGGAAAGTTCAAGCTGACACGACCGGGCGCGCTCGTCGTCACCGGTGTTCGTCGCTGCGGCAAATCCACGTTGTGCCACCAGCTCCTGCGAGGCAGCGACTACCTCTACGTGAATTTCGACGATGAGCGGCTGGTCTCACTCCGCAGCGCCGATCTGCAGCTCGTTCTCGATGCGCTCCTGTCACTGCGGCCGCACACGAAGACGCTGCTGCTCGACGAGGTGCAAAACGTCGCCCGCTGGGAGCTCTTCGTCAACCGCCTGTTGCGCGGGGGCTATCGGCTCGTCGTGACGGGGAGCAATTCGCGCCTCTTGAGCAAGGAGCTGGCGACCCACCTCACCGGGCGCCATCAAAGCCTCGAGCTGTTTCCATTCTCCTTCCGTGAGGTGTTGCTCGCTCGCGCGATCGAGCCGGGCGCGACGTCGCTGGCGCGCGCCGCGGTCGACCACGAGCTCACGCGCTACCTTCACGAGGGCGGCTTCCCGCAGCAGGTATTGCTCGGCTACCAAGCCGGCGAACTACGCGATCAGTATGATCGCATCGTCTCGCGGGACGTCGTGCTGCGGCGACGGCTGCGCAATCCGGCGGTCATCAAGGAACTCGCACTTCTCGCCCTGTCGTACTCGGCGCAAACGTTCACCCATCAAGCGAACGCGCGCGTTCTCGGCCTCAAGGGAGCGACGACATCGAAGAACTATCTCGAGTACCTGGAAGAGGCCTACTTGCTCGCAACCGTCCGCCCGTATTCGGCGAAGGTGAAGGAGCAAATCCGCCTGCCGCGAAAGCTCTACGCGATCGACAACGGAATGTTGAGCGCCCTGCACACCCGGCCGACGCGCGACGACGGGCTGTTCTTGGAAACGCTCGTGCACCAGGAGTTGCGGCGCCGAGGTCGCGAGATCTGGACGTACCTCACGCCATCCTGCAGCGTCGACTTCCTCTTGCGCGAGGGAAGAGACGTGGTCGAGCTCATCCAGTCGTGTTGGTCGCTTGCCGATCCAGCGACCGAGCGGCGCGAGCTCGACGCGCTCATCGAGGCGGCGAAGCGAACCAGGTGTAACCAACTCACGGTGATCACGCGTGACGAGCGCGGGGAGCGCACCATCGGCAGCGCTCGCGTCTCGATCGTGCCGATCGCCGACTGGTTGCTGACCGATCGTGCGACGTCGCCCGCTTCCACGCTCTAGCTCGCATCATTCATGACGCCAAACTGCGGGCGTCATGAATGATGCTGAAGACAGGAAAGCAGGACTCGCTCGACGCCGTTGGCTGCGCGGTAGAACGTTTTGGCTGGCACAAATCGCAAAAAA
>JADLHZ010000119.1 GCA_020848545.1 Deltaproteobacteria bacterium
CGCGCGGGCAGCGCCGATGATGGGCGCCATGATTCGCATCAACACGCGCTTCGCGGCGCTACCGTCGCCGATCGTTGCCGCCGTCCCGCACGCAGCCCCAGTCGATCGCATGGACCCGAGCTCGACGAAGCAACGCGACGCATTCGTTCGCTTCGGCCCTGCGTTCGAGCGAGCGATCGACGAGGCGACGTTGACCACGGTGAAGCCGGGCAACGCGGTGAAGCCGCTCTTCGATGGCGGCGCGAGCTTCGCCGAGCGCAAGCGGCTCATTCAAAGCGCGACGAAGACTATCCACCTGCAGACCTTCATCTTCAACGACGACGAGACCGGTCGCGACATGGCGAAGTTGCTGATCGCAGCGGCGCAGCGCGGGGTGAAGGTGCGCGTGATCTATGACGGATTCGGGACCCCTTTCGTTGCCAAAGAGATGTTCGATGAAATGCGCGCCGCCGGCGTTGAAGTGCGCGCCTACGCCGAGCCGTGGAGACAGCCGCTGCGGACGAACGCGCGGTGGCACGAGAAGCTGCTCATCGTCGACTCGGAGCAAGCGATCAGCGGTGGTCTCAATACCGCCGACGAATATGCGTTCGGCGGCACCGACAGGGTCGTTCTCACGCGCGGCCGGGAGAGGATCGACGTCGGGTGGCGCGACGTCGATCTGCTCTCGCGAGGCCCCATCCTGCGCGACCTCGAGCTCGAATTCACGCGTAACTGGGCGAAGCTCGGCCCCGCGTTACCCGAGGCGGAGCTGCAAACGCTGCTCGCGCGCGTCCCCAAGGCGATCCCGGGCGGGAGCGACGTACGCTACGTGGCGAACGATCCCCGGGTGGCGGATGGCAACAAGATCGAGGACACGCTCTACTTCGCGATCACCAGCGCGCAGCATCACATCACCATCGAGTCGCCGTTCTTCGCACCGACGCAAGCGCTGAAGGACGCGCTCATCGAAGCGGTGAAGCGTGGCGTGAAGGTGCGCATCCTCACGAACAGCCCGGCGTCGATCGACTCTGCGCTCGTCTCGACCATCGCCCGCCAGCACGCGCGCGAGCTCGTCGCAAGCGGCGTGGAGATCTTCCAGCGACGCGAGGTCATGGTTCACGCGAAGACCTACACCTTCGACGGCGTCTACTCGGTGATCGGTTCGGCGAACTTCAACCGGCGCTCGACGAGGCTCGATCTCGAAGGGTTCGCCTGCGTGCGGAGCGCTGCGGTGGCACAAGCGCTCGAGGCCCGCTTCGATCTAGGCCTGCCCGAGGCGCAGCGGCTCACGCGGGAAGCGCTCGCTGCGGATCCGTGGCACGTGCGCGCGAAGGAGTGGGTGGCGACGACGGCGCTCGGTTCCTTCGTTTGACGAATAGATCGATCAGAAGGCGAAGAAGGGCGGGGCTCTCCCGGCGCCGCTTTCACTCAGCTGCGCTGGCGGCATACGCGTTATCAGCGGCCTCGCGCGCGACTACCGGTTCGGGAGCGGGCGGCCGAGACTCGTCAAATCTCGCCGTCGTCGATGAGCTCGCCGATGATGCGCGCTGCCTCCTCCAGCTCGCCGGTCTTCTTCTTCTTCACCTGCGCCGCCAGCGTGACCACGTAGACGCTGGAGCTGCCGGGCAGCTCGATGAAGATGTTGTTGCTGAACCAACCCTGCGCCTCTCCGGGTTTGTGGTAGAGCTTGACGCCCTCGCGCCCGATCCCCTCGGCGAGCGGCTTGACGGTGCTGCGGCCGCGGCTGCCCCCGAGGCTCAAGGTCTGCCGCAGCAGCGCGAGCGAGGCGTTGTCGAGGGCGAAGCGCTCGTTCGGCGGCAGCTTCTCGTGCAGCATGACGCGGCGCAAGCACTCGGAGAGATCGCGCAGGCTGGTGCAGACGGCGCCTCTGCACGTCCCCGAGGCCTCGCCGTTCTCCCCCTCGAGCCGGACCTGCCGCCCGCGCTCGCGAAGGGTGATCGGCGGCGAGCGGTTCAAGCGGTTCGGTCCGCCGAGGTCGTTCCACAGCCTGGTGCTCTTGTCTCCCGAGTAGGCGAAGCGGATCGCGCTGCCCTCGAAGCCCTTCGCCGGCGAAAAGAACGCGGCGTTCAAGCGGTCGTAGCCGACGAGCTGGACCAACAGGTTGTGCTCGGCGTTTCGGCTCGGGCCGAGCGACTTGGTCACGAGCTCGCGCAAGGTCGTGGTGTATGCCCGCTTCTTGTAGTGGAAGGTCACTTCGACGTCGGGCGAGAAGCCGAGCTCCTTTGCGCGTTCGAGCGCTGCCACCGCGGCATAGAGCTTCACCGTGCTCGCGGGCTTCCATGCCGCCGAGGCCGGCTTGTAGTGGACGATGGTTTCGCGGAGGATCCGCGTGCGATCGGCGCTGAGCTCGATGGTGCGCACTGTGGCGCGAAACCCCGGCGGAGCTTTGAAGCCGCTCTCGCGCATCAACGCCTCGAGCGTGCCCGGCGCCTTCGTCGTCACCGTGCTCGCGCGGGCGCTCCTCGCGTTCGCCGGGGCGATGACGCACGCGACGTTGGCGGCGTCGACCGGCGCCGTGACGGGTGAACGACAGTCGACGGCGTCGAGCGAGGCTTTGGTCGTCGCGATCGACGGGTCGGCGGCCACGGTGTCGCGCTTCGCTCGCGTCGAGCCGCGTACGCCAGAGCCGACGGGGGGAGTGACCATGGTTGTAGGATGCTCAAGAAACCAAGAAGCAGCCAGAACGGTTTACTGCAGGCCGCGCTAAACGGGGCACCGTCGATCTCCATCCCCGGCTGGAGCGTCGCGCGCCTGTCGAGCGAGGCGGAGATCGCCGTGCAGTTGAACGCCGTTCAACGTTGCGTAGTACGCATTCTTGGCGAAGCACGCGTTGCCTTCGACCTGCAAGCGAAATTCCGGCGCTGTAGTTCCGCCGTAGTCGAACGAGCGGAATTGAATCGTAGCGAGCGGCCGATGGCATGCGGCAGTAGCGTCCCGTCAACAGGTGTAAATTCGTCGCTCTCCTCGGTCGTCGGTTACGTACTCACCTCGATCGTCGTGTCGTGCATCGGGCAGCGCGAGGCCCTTTCAAGCCTCGTTGCGATGCTTCTGCTCGAACCTGCCGGGAGTCCTTGCACGTTGCGCGTGGCTTTCAATCCCTCGGGCGCGGGCGGCGACTAAGGCAAGATCTCGATGCGGAGTAACGGCCCACCCGCGATGGAAAACGATGTCGAACAAGAAGGGACGCCTTCGCAGCGGACGGCCGCGGGTCGTGCGCTGGAGGAGATTGCAAACCGAAGCAAGCTCTCACCCGCTTTCGCGTCCGCGCTCACCGCGCCTTCGATCAATCCTGCTGTCGGCGGGGTCGTGACGATGAGCGACGTATTCTGCGGCGAGACGTCGAGCGCGCCGGGTCGGTACATAAGCTTGAACGGATCGCCACGCCGCAGGCGGCCGTCTGCCGGAAGCGTCCATGCGATCTCGACGTTGGCCAACGCATTTTCGAGCTCAACCGTCACGCGTGGCTCCGTTTCCGGGTTCTCCCGAAGCTCGAAAACGGCGTGGCCGTCATCGGCAGGCCATGGAGCAGATGCATCGAGTGAGTAGGACAGCCCATCGCACTCGGTCGCTCGCTGCCACGGCCGCGACCCATTCAACACTTCATGCGATTGTGTCGCACCGCCGCCGTGCAGTTGAACGCCGTTCAACGTTGCGTAGTACGCATTCTCGGCGAAACACGCGTTGCCTTCGACCTGCAAGCGAAATTCCGGCGCTGTAGTTCCACCGTAGTCGAACGAGCGGAATTGAATCGTAGCGAGCGGCCGATGGCATGCGGCCAAGAATAAGAGCAGCCCGATCCCCCACCGCATGCTCACAGGATAACCCAGGCTGGCCGAGTGTTCGATGTCGAGTCGCGGTTGAGCACGCCCGGCGCTGACGCAGCCGTACGCCGTAAGCGTCGCAGGTGGACGGATTGCACCACTCCCCTGTGAACGAAGTGCTGAAGTGCTGGTGATGTCGCCCACTCAGCTATGAGCGCCCGAACAGTCAGACAAGCGAGCCGAGTAGCTTCAGCGCCGGCGCGACTCGAATGCCCTCTTCACTGCGGTAGTCGTCCTTACCGTGAAGGTGGATCTGCCATGCGTCGGCCGCGGGAAAACGCTGATGCAAATAGCGCAGACCCGAATCGATCGGGCCGGCGCTGAGCTTACATTCGATCAGACGAATGGGTTTTCTGTTCTGCACGATGACGAAGTCCACTTCTCGCTTGTCGACGTCGCGAAAGTAGCGCAGCTCCGTGTCTTCACCGCGCGTATCCTCCTGCCAATGACACCATTTCAACAAATGCGCCGCGACCAGATTCTCGAAGCGCGCTGCTTGAGACGGTACGACGGTCCAGTCGAAGTGATAGTGTTTCTGCTCCTTCTTGACGGCGCGAATCCTCGGCGCACCAAATGGCGGAAGACGAAAGAGCGCAAAAAGATTCTCGAGGATTGTCACCCATCGAGCCACGGTGGGTTGCGAGACCTGTAAATCCTCGCGCAGCGCATTCAGAGAGAGTGGGCTGCCGACGCACTCCGGTAGCCGGTGTAAGAGCTGCTCTACCAACGCGAGCTCGAGAACGCGTTCCAGCGATGCGAGCTCTTCGCGAACGAGCCGGACGCGGTAGTCACGGCTCCAGCGCTTGGCCTCGACCTCCGACCCGCTGAGGTAGGGTTCCGGAAATCCCCCAAGGTGCAACATCGTTTCGAGCTCAGTCTGCGACGCACCCAGCTCAGCAACCGACAAGGGGTGCATGCGGAGCAGGTGGTAGCGACCCTGCAGCGAGTCTCCGCCCCTTCTGTAGTGATCGAGACGCGCGCTACCGGTCACCAAGATCTTCAAGTCATCGCCTCGTTTGTCGAAGAGCCCTTTCAGTAGATTGCGCCAACGCAGATACTTGTGAAGCTCGTCGAACACGACGATCCCGCCTTCGCTCGGCCAACGTCGTTCGAGCAGTCGCGCACGATCATCCTGGTCGTCCCAGTTGAAGTAGCGATCGAGATCGCCGTGCTCCGCCTTCAGGATCTGCTTGGCCAGTGTGGTCTTGCCGCACTGCCTCGGGCCGGCGACGAAGACCATCTTTCGCGCAAGGTCCTTGCGAATTTGCGATTCTGCGTATCGGCGCATGCGATTATTTTTAACATGACTTTGAAATACTCGCGAGTGTTTCATACCCAACATTAGTGGCTGAGGGGGCGCGGGGATGAGCATAGCGATGTGCCGAATGAAGCTCTGCGGGGTGAAGTGCAGCACGCTTGTGCCATCAGAGAACACCCGCTTCATCTGGAACGTGACGACGCCACCGTCGATGATCGCTTCGAGCTCGCGCCAGACAAAGGTGCTCGGGACGGCGTGGGTCGTCGTGCACGCGCCCGCGCGAGCAAGGGACAGGAGCGCTTGGCCAGCACATTCCGGACACTTGCCGGACACCGACAAGACGACAGGCGGACGCGGAGTGCGCGCACACCGGCGGGCGTTGCCCGCTCGATACCCGAGTCATGTCTGACAACAGAGTGCTGCCGATCGTCGGTGGAAGTTTCACGGTGGGCGGCGGATTCGCCGCCGATTCACGGGGGGTGGGGGGCGCTGTCACCGGTTCCGGCTCGCTGTTCGGCGCGACGGCGCTCGTCGGGCCGCTGGAGCTGGGGATCAACCCAGGGATTGCCTACACCCGGCTCGCAGGCGGGAGCGCGCCCGCGCGGGAATTCCATTCGGTCGCGCTCGAGCTTTCGCTTGCGCCGAGGCAACGCCGTTTCGAGCGGCCTTGGTATCCCTCTGAGGATCTCGTGAGGATGGGGCCGCTGCCGGTGTTGCGGCTCGGGGTTGGGGTTTCGCTGAGCGCGCCGCCGCTGAGCGTCACGCCCCGGCTGAGCGCCGCGTTGGAGGTCGGGCTCGTCACCCACCGGTTGAGCAATCTCATCTCCGTCGTCGCCGGCTACGAATGGACGGGCGGCGCCCACGTCGGCAGCCTCGGCCTGCGCTTCTCGTTCGACATCACTCCGTTTTGTTCCGAGATCGGCGGTTGTCGATGACCTCGTCGTGGTTTTCTTGACCCTGCCGCTCGCTTCGCCATGCTCGTCGCGCCTCGGCTGGCCTCAAACTTCAAGGGGTTGACCGAGGCCGCGCGGTATTCTCTCGTCGCGGGACCACGTGCTCGACGTCGACGATCCCACCTGGCTCGCGCGCGAACGGCAGCTCAGCGCTTGCTCGAGTCGGTCGCTTCATAGGCACCGAGGTCGGCACCGGCGCCGAGCGGCCGCCGGACCCCGGCAAAGTCGCTCGGCACCGTCGCCGCGACCGCGGCGTCGCCCACGTCCCGCGCGGGAGAGCCCGGCGCCAGACGAAAGTCGAGGCTTTGCGGCGCGACGAACATCACGCCTCCGGCAACCGCAGCCGTGTCCCACGCTGGGGCGGCGCCGCCTTCGAACAAGTTGCGGGCGGCAGAGGCGGCCAACGCTTGCGACTCGCCGGCGACATGGGGCTCGCCATGGCTCACGAAGACGTTGTTCCGAATCGCGATCACGGCGCGCGAGGTGTCTTGGAGAAACACGTTGCCGCTTTCTTCCCACGCGGCCCCCGCGTAGCCATTGTCGACGAGCGTGTTGTGAAAGACGTTCACCACCGTGTCACTTCGTTCGGGGTGACCGGGGTAGAGCCGAATCCCCGCATGACTCGAAGGCTCGTCCCATTCCGGGCCGAGGCCCGCACGCACGATGACGTTGTTGTAGACGGAGCTCGTTCCCGTGACGAACGCGCCGAGGAGGATACCGTCGCCACGCTGATCGACGATCAGGTTGTCGTGGATGCGGTGGTTTTCGATGAACGCCGAAGCGCTCTCCTCGCTGTAAATGTTGATCGCGCGGTTCGTGTTGTTGTCGTGGAAATAGTTCCAGCCGATGTCGCGATCCGTTTCGGTGGCCGCGCGGCTGCCGCCCGAGCGGCGAACACCCGTGATGTAGAGCGCGTGATAGAGCTTGGGAACGTCCGCGCGGCCGAGCGCATAGAGCTCGTTGCCATAGATGCGCAGGTGGTCACCGATTCCTTCGACGACTCCGCTCATGCCGCCGTGCGCCTGCGGGGCGGTGAAACGGTTGCCGACGACGCGCCAGCCGGTCTGCGGTGCGATCGCCTGCTCGTCGGTCGTGAAACGGATCTGCGCGATCGTCCAGTGGCGGGCGTAGCCGCCGCGCGCGCCGACCCAGTTGTGCAGCGCGCGGGGCATCGCCGGATTGCCGATCGTGACCGTTGCGCCCGGCAGCCCGACGAGCGCGATTGGCCGATTCTCTGCGCCGTCGCGTGGGAGGTTCACGCAAGCGTCGAAGTCGGCCGGCGCGGCGGCGGCGACGCCGTCCTCGAGGTACGCGATGGCACCCGGAGACAGCGCGTCGATCGCCGATTGGAGTTCGGCACCGGCGGCGACGTGGTGGATCTCGCCGGGACGCACGAGGAATGGCAGTGCCGCGGTGGCGGTTCCGCCCACGCTCACCTGCATCGTCGTCGGGCCACTCGCGCAATCGGCCGGAACGAGAAAGGTGATCGTCTGCAGGGTGGGGACGGCCGCAGCCGCGCCCCAGGAAAGATAGTCGGCGGCCTCTGTCAATGATCGACCACAGACGACGACGTGGCCGTCGCCGCGGGCGGCGCCGAAGTTGCGACCGTAAAGTGTCACGGCGGCCCCGTGCGCGGTGCCCCCTCGCCAGCCCGTCTGCGGCCCCGAATCGAGATCGGAGAACAGAAGCTGCGGGGCGCCGGGAGGGGGACCCGGAATCGTCGTCGCGTCCGGGGAAGAAGGTGAGGAGGAGGGCGTGCCTGCGCTCGGCGTTTCGGGCGCGCCCTCGGAGCCAGGCGCCGGGCCGGACGGGGCCGCCGCTCCGCCCGACGGGTACGCAGGTCGGTCGGCCACCTGAGAGGGTTCGAGTGGTGTGGGCGCGCAGGCGGCCAAGAACAACGGCACGGTGAGTCGGGCGTTCATGCCGGTGCTCAACTGCATCCGCCACGCCAGGCTCAACAGTCCGATATCCTTGCGAGATCGACCGTGACACCGGCTGCCGTCGCGGTGTCACAGATTGCCGGTTGTGGCCTCTGGGCGTCACCTGCAGCGCGATCGCTTCGCGCCGCCGCCTCGAGGCGGGGACCACCAACCTACGGCGTTTTTCGGGGCCGCGCGAAGATGTCGTGCGCGGTGGCCTCGTCCTCGAGCGACCATCGGAAGTCCGAGCATACGCTTTGCGCAAAGAGCGCTTGAATGCTGCCTGGATCGAGGTCGCGCCGACGGCGAATGCGGGGACAAGACGGAGTTGTGCGAGCCCTGCGGTGGCGCAAGCCTTGAGGAGGAAGTCAAAGCGGCAGCGTCGCTTGGCGCGGAGCGTCGCGCGCGTCGATGAGCGACTGCTTTCGGCTCGAAGACATGCTGGCCGCTCGCGTCGACGGTGACGATGTTGCCGTTCTTGATGAGCGTTGCAGTCATGCGCGGGCGCTTCCAGAATCAGGGATCGCCGCGCAAGTAGGTGCCGCGTATACCGACGCCGTGAACGTAGCCGCCAAAGCTGCGCGGCCGGAGCGTGATGCCCGAGAGGTTCGGCTCCATCTGCCACGAGGCGCCGTCAGTCGAGCTGTACATGTCGCCGGCGGTACCAATCGCGAGGTAGCGCAGGCCCGTGTGGATCAAGTCGGCGAAGGTGAGCGCCCCGAGGCCCATCGTTTGGCTCGTCCACGTGTCGCCGGCCGCCGAGCTCGCGCACGTCGCTTGGCCGAAGTGACCGTTCAACGCGCGAAAGCCACCGCCGCCGAAGGTGAGGCCGCCGGTCTGATAGGTGATCGGCGACGTTGCGAGCACGGCGAACGTCGGCAGCGCCGTCTGCGGATCTTGCGTCACCACGCCGCGCACGAGGTTCTGCGTCGTCGTCTGCACGTTGCCGGCGACGATCACCGGGTTGCTCGCGGCGCCGTCGCTGACGATGCGCGTGAGAGCAAAGCCGCTCGTGAACGTGGCCTTCGACCACCACGTGATCGTCGCGTCCGCCTTCACCACGCAAACCTGCGACGTCGGCCCGACGGCGTAGTAGTACCCATTGAGCGCGAGGACGTCGAAGTAAGTGCCGCTCGAGCATGCGGTGCCGGCGGCGGGGACGCTGTTCAGCGTCACGTTCGTCCAGCTCGCGCCGTCGGGTGAGGTCGCGAGCGTCGAGCCGGCGCCGACGGCGACGAAGCGCGTGCCGTCGTGGATGATCGTGCGAAACACGTCGGGCGCGAGCACGGTCTGGCCCGGCACCGTGCGGACGCCGTCGCTCCCCGCGGCGATCGTGATCGGCGAGCCGCCACCGCTCGTTGCGATGTCGTAGAGATCGAAGGGCTCGCGGTAAGACTTCACCGAGAACGTGAGGCCGTCGGTCGAGCTGGCAATGAAGCCCGAGGCGCCGACGACGAGGAAGCGCGTGCCGTTCCATGCGACGCTCTTCAGGTTCGGCAGCGCGCCGCCGAGGCACGCCGCCACCGGACCGCCGGTGCAATCCAGCGCCGCCGAGCTCCAGCTCGCGCCGTCGGTCGATGTCAGGATCGTCTTTTGATCTCCGACGGCGACGAAGCGAGTGCCGCTGTCAGCGAGCGCGTTCAGGCTCGAGCTGCTCGGGGTCAGGCGCGCGAACGCGCCGTCGTCGACCGAGCGATGCACGAGCGCACTGCCCGATGCGCCACCGGCGGCCAGCAGGATCTTCGGCGAGCCCGTGCGCAGCGCAGTCGCGTTCAGCGCATCACCAGCGAGCCGCGTGTAGCTCGCTTCTTCCATCCAGTCGTCGCCCGCCGGCGTCGTGTACAAGTAGCCGCTGCTCGTGACGGCGATGAAGCTGCCGTGGTCGCCGACCGCCTTGATGCTTGCGGGCGTCGTGCCGGAGCGCTTCGTCCAGACGAGGTAGGGGTGAACGGAGGTGTACGTTTCGTGCAGGCCGGAGCCGGTCGTGACGATGAGCGCGGTGCCGGTCGCGTCGACGGTGATCGGGCCGAGCTGCTCGTTGACCCCGAGGGACAAGCGCACGACGGTCTTGGCGATCGGCGGATTCGCATTTGGTTGCGTGATGTAGATCGTGTTGCTCCCTCCGTTCGAGAGCACGAGGCCGCTCGGCGTGACGGCGGCCTTGTTGCCGCTCGTGCTGCCGACTTCGACCGGCGCGCTGCCGTCGCTGGTCGTGTGATCGCTCGGGTAGCCCTTCATGATGAAGCTGCTCGACTGCGGGATGACGATGTCCGGTTGGATCGTGATCCACATGTTCGCGAACTTGGTCTGACGGAAGTTGGCGAAGCAATTCTTCGTGCCGGTGACGATGATCGATCCCACCGCGCTCGTCCCGTTCGGCGCGCAGTCCCCGGTCCAGTTGACGAAGGCATAGCTCGGCGCCGGGATCGCAACGAGGAAGACTTGCCCGCTGCTCGGAGCCGAGCACGCGCCGCTGCCGCCGACGCCGCAATCGATGCCGGCGGGCGTCGAGAACACGCCGCCCGCGCCGACGGGGAAGACGGTGATGTTCAAGAGGTCGGTCGGCGCCGGCGTGACGTTGACCGTGAGCATCGCGGTGATGCCGTAGCGCGGATTGTTGCACGAGAGCGAGTAGACGGTGCTTACGAGCGGCGTGACCTGCGCGTTGCCGGTGATGCCTACCGCGCCGACGTCGGGAGCGATGCTGCAGGTGTCGGCGTTCGGGGCGGTCCAAGTCAGCGTCGATGATTGGCCTTGGGTGATAGAAGGCTGGCTCGCGTAGAACGTGACCGGTGTGATGGGTTGGCCCGGTAAGCAGGGGTTACCCGGAGCTCCTGCGGCGCCGGGAGTCTTCACGTCGTCCGTGACCACCTCCGGCCGCGTGAAGGGCTCCATGGCGTGCGTCAGACTGCTCGTCGCTGTGCCCGCAGCTCCGCCCGCGCCAGGAGGTACGCCGTCGGCGCCGTTGCCGCCATTGCCGGCGATGGCAGTTCGTGCACCGTTTGACGCGTGAGCGTAGGCGTTGCCGCCCTGGCCTCCTTCGCTGCCCGCTAGGTTCACAGTGCTCGCGCAAGTGCTATTGGGTTTTCCTCCGGCGCCACCGATGCCCCGGCCTTTGCCGCCGGGCGCGTCGTTCTTCGAGTACCACCCGTGGCCGAAGCCGCCGCCCAGGCCGGTTCCATTGCCCCCTCTGCCGCCGATGTTGCCGCCGTCGCGCGCGTTGCCACCGATTGCCGTCGCGTCGCCGCCTTGCCCGTGCGTGCACGCGATGAAGTCGAGGAGCACGGCGCAACTTCCGCCATCGCCCCCAAAGGCGAGCGCCCATTCGCCGGAGTCACCCGGGAGGGCACCATCGGGTGCTCGCAATGTGACGTTCGCTCCGCGCCCGGCGCGACCGATCGTGGCGTCGCCGCCCTTGGCGCCCTTGACTGTCCTGAGTCTGGTGGCTTCATCGCGCGCGGCGCCGCCGGTCCAGAGATAGTTCCCGCTCGCGTCGATCCCGGCGAAGATCGCGCCGGCATCGCCACCATCGCCGCCGGAGAACAGCGCCGCGTCTTGCGGTGCGAGCGTCTGAATTATCGTTCCTGTGGCCGCCAGCACGACTCCGTCTGCGTCGACGAAGTCCGCGCTGAGCGAGCGCGATCCGAGCGTGAGGCCGATCGCGCTCGCCGCTTCCAGCGTGAGGACGCCGCCGTCGCCGCCGCGGTTGTCGATCGGCTGATCGGCCTGCGCCGGATCGCCGCTGAGCGTCACGCTCGTGCCGTCGCCGCCGTTGCCGAGGTGAATCTGCGTGGGGCCGCTCGCGATCGTCAGCGTCGCGAACGCCTTCAACGTGACGCTGCCGCCGTTGCCGCCGCCGAGGCTGGTGAGCGCGCGTGTTGGCGAGACGCTCGGGCCGCCGCCGCCGTCGCCCGCGGTCAGCGCGCCGGTAATCTCGATGCTGCCCGTGCGCGAGATGATCGAGATGCTGCCGCCTGGTTGCCCGGCGCTGCCGCTTGTGGCGACGATCGATCCCGAGATGCGGATGTCGCCGTCGGCGGCGATCGCGATTGGTGCGCCAGGCGTGGCGGCAATCAGATCGCCAGCGATGTCGAGATCGCCCGCGACGTCGATGAGCACGTCACCGTCGACGCGGCGTTCGCTGCCCGCCGGCACATTGTCGGTTGCCGAGTCGCCAGTGAGCTTGTTCTTGTCGTCGGTTGCCGGCGCCGCGCACGCAGCGAGTAGGCCGAGGCAAAGAGCGATTCTCAGGCGCAGCATGGATTCACCCCCGCGCTGCCCGTGCCTCGGGCCCATCGTGCAAAGCAAGGGGCCCGATCCCGCCACGAGAAGGGCCGCGAAGACGGAGCGGGGAAGTCTTCGGGCGGCGGCGACTTCGGGGCGGCGGCGGGCTCGGTCATCGCGGCCGCGTTGTCGCGATCGAGGCGAGCGCTGCGCGGCGCCGCGCACGACCGCTGCCTTCTGATCGGGATCGGCGTGCTTCAGCGTGTGGCCGAGCAGCGCATCTCGGCGATCACGCGGCCGAAGCGGCGTCACTGCCATCAGTGTCGCTTCAGGAGCGGGTGACGGCCAGCGAACTCACTGCCGAAATCGCGCTGCCCCATCCGGCAATTGTTCGGAATCTCGGCCTTTGGCCCGAAGTCCGGTCCGGCGCAATCTCCGATAATCCGCTCCACAAAAAGGAGCGAACATGACTGTGCGAAATGGAATGTGGTTGGACGGGATGACGGTCGGCGCGGATCACATCACGCGCGCGCTGATGGACGATTACCGGCGGCGAGAGATGCACCTGCTGACAACGCCGGCCGATGGGCGCCAGGCGTTCGAGAACGACGCGCTCGTCGCAGAGCGCTCGGGCGGCGCGCTTCGAACGCCTGTGAGCGCGGCGGCGCCGCCGGAGCTCGTCAAGTACAACGACACGGCGACCGAAGATTGGCAGCGGCTGAACAACGACCGCATGATCGCGTTCGCGCGCCGGATGCTCGACCACGGCAGGCCGGTGCTTCTCGCGGTCAGCGCGTTTGGCGTGCGCTCGGACAGCGCGACCACCTATGCAGACATCGCCCGTCGTGTCGCGACCGACTTTCTCGCGGACGTCAGCGGCGCCAGCAGCATGAGCAGCGTGTCCGCGACGACCCGGAGCGCGGAGATCCTGCTGCTTCCGCGATGAGCGACGAGGCAAAGACGGGCCGCGGGTATGACCATTGCGCCGCCGCGGGCAGCGGGTCTCGAAGCCGCTTTTTCCTTGTCGTTTGTGCTGCGCGAGCTGTCGATGTCCCCGACCTTCCTGCTCAACCGTATTGGCCTGGCCAACTCTCTCTGTTTTCGATCGGGCCGCATGACCAGCGCGCAGCGCGACGATCGCTCGGTGCTCATCTTCTGTGACGGCGACGCAAGTGCTCTGTACATGTGCCGCGACCGCGTGAAGATTGACGCTTTCGGCCGATCTCGCTTTGCTTTCGATGCCCGCGCAACGATTTCACGGCACCGAGGCGGCTTGCGCGAGCGCGCGGTTTGTTCGATGAGCGCACGGTGAGGTCACGACGATGAGAGCCTTGTTCGTTCTTCTTCTCGCCGCCTGCGGCGACAGCAGCGCCGACTGCGAGCGCGCGTGTACGTGGCGCGCGCGATGGTGCACGGAGCCGACGCAGAGCTGCGTCCGCGACTGCATGGAGACCACGGAGAGCGCCAAAGAAGCGATCAGCCGTTGCGTCGAGGGCAAGGGCTTCCCGACGCCGAGCACCTGCCAATCGGCGGGCTGCTGCTTGCGCTTCGTCTACGACGACTATCAGCAGCGCTGCGTTGGACGTTGACGCATGAGCCTCGTCACGAAGTGGTTTCTCGGACAGATGGGACGGTTGCACGCGCGGCCTGCGAGCGGCCCGGCGGAGGCGCGCATCACCCTGCCGGCGCCGGATCGCGCGGGCGGCGCACCGCTGATGCAGGCGCTGGCGCGGCGTCACTCGGAGCGCGAATTTTCACCCGAGCCCCTCTCCGAGCAGCAGCTCTCCGACCTGCTGTGGGCCGCCGACGGGATCAACCGGCCGGATATCCGCGAGCACACGGCCCCCTCGGCGATGAACGCGCAGGAGATCGACATTTATGTGGCGTTGGCTCGCGGTCTCTTTCGCTATGATCCAGAGCCGCATACGCTCGAGCGCGTGGCCGCGACCGATGCGCGTGCACTCACCGGCCTGCAAGACTTCGTGGACGCCGCGCCGCTCGACCTCGTCTACGTCGCCGAATATCAGCGGATGAAGCTGATTCCCGAGCCCAGCCGCGCGATCTACGCCGCTGTGTGCGCAGGGGCGATCGCGCAGAATGTCTACCTGTATTGCGCCTCGACCGGGCTCGCGACGGTCGTGCGCGGCCTCTTCGACGCCGCCGCGCTCGCGTCCGCGCTCGGGCTCGCGCCGCACCAGCACATCGTGCTCGCTCAGACGGTCGGCCGCCCGGCGCGTTGATCCCCTCAAACTTTCAGGGATCGTATTGGCCGACCGAGTACGGCCCAGCACCGCACGAACCTGCGACGCTGCGCACGTCTTTCGTGACTACGGCAGGTGTCGAATCGGCTGTGCGAACGGGACGACGCCGGTCGGCGGGCCCGCCGTTGATTCGCTGGCGCTGTCGTCGCCGAAACACACGTTGCCGCCCGACGCGAGCGTGGCGCAGGTATGACTCACGCCGGCGGCGACGCCGCGCGCACCGTCTTGCGACCCCATCCCGTTGCCCACGACCGACGCGGTCTTTTGGTTCGCAAGACCGCCGTTGCCGAGCTGCCAGGCGGCGTTATCGCCCCAACAGAACATCGTGCCCGTCGCCGTGACGGTGCAGGCGTGCCGCGCGCCAACGCTGAGCTCGCGCCCAATATCGATGTACATGTTGAAAGCGCTGAGGAGGTAGCGCACGAGCTTGGCCTGGGACTCGGTCGCGGTCGTCGTATTCACGCCGAGCATGCCTGCGGAGTTATTCCCCCAACAGTAGACCTTGCTGTCATTGTTGATGGCGCAAGAGAACTCGCGTCCGGCGCGAACGCGGTTCACCTTCGTCATGTCGGCGTTCGATTCGCGCACGGGCCCCGCGCGATCGACGGGTCCGGCCGGCGAGGACCCGCGCCCGAGACGATCGGCGGTGTTGTCGCCCCAACACAGTGGGACGCCCAGGCGAATCGCGCAGCTGTGCGAGCCGCCGGCGCTGAGATCTGTCACCTGATCGAGCGCGGCGCCACTGGTCATCAGGACGTCGCTGCCGGTCGCTTGAAAGGGCCCTGGGGTCCCAAACCCAAGCTGCCCGGTCGTGTTGCGTCCCCAGCACTGAACGTGACGATTGCTGGTCACGACGCAGGTGTGCGCGTCGCCCACGCTCACGGCGCGATAGTTGCCGCCCTGCGCCTTGACGGCCGCCGCTTCGAACACGGTCGCCACGGTGGTACCGAGCTGCGCCTCGTCGTTCTTGCCCCAACAATAGACGTCGCCGTCGACGAGCAGCACGCAGGCGTGTGTCGCGCCGACGCTGAGCGATATCGCGGCGATTGGCCTTCCGTCGCCGCCGATGGGAATACCCGAGAGCGGCACCGGCACCTCACCGCCGAGCCCCTCGCCGAGACACAGCACGACGCCGTCGGTGCCGAGCGAGCAGGTGCCTTTGTTCGCCGCGCCGATCGCCGCCGTGGCAACGCGGCTCGAGGGGAATAAGACGGGGTCCGCTCCGGCGAAGCTGAGGAGCGGCAGCGTGACGTCGGTGCTCGAAAATACGTCCGTGACGCGATACTGCGCTTCTCCTGTGCAGAACACGCGGCCGTCGGCCGCGTGAACGCACGTCGTGTCGGCGCCGAGCGCCGCGTCGGCAATACCCTCGAGCGCGTTGAGACCGGTGCTGTCGAGCATCAACGTGGGCGTGCGTGTGGCGAGCGCGAGCGTCCCCGTGCCGAACGCTCCGGCAAGGCTTTGCCCCCAACAATAGACGCGCCCCGCGAGGGTCACGGCGCAGCTGTGCGCGACGCCTGCCGCGATCTTGCTCACCTGACCGTCGAAGCCCGCCACGCTCGGCAGGAGCGTGGCCACGATCACCCGGGCCGTGCCGTTGACGCCGCCAGCCGCCTGGCCCATGCCCCAACACCAAACGTTGCCGCTCGCGTCGAGGGCGCATGTGTGCGCGCCGCCGGCGGCGACCGCGGTGATGCCGTCGAGATTGCCGCCGCCCGCTTTCTGCACGACGACCGCCGCCTCGATGTTGGCGACGCCGGCCCCGTCGCCAATTTGATCGCTGGCGCCGGTTCCCCAGCACAGCACGTTGCCGACGCTGTTGACGGCACAGGTATGAACCGCGCCGGCCGCCAGCTCGACGATATCCGAGAGCACGCCAGGACCGGACGCGTCGACCTGAATCGGCGCCGTGGAAACGGCGGGTGCTGACGCGTTTCCGAGCTGCTCGCCGGAGTTGTCACCCCAGCAAAGGACACGATGGTCGGTCGACAGGGCACACACGTGGTTGAACCCGGCCACGAGCGCGACCGTGGGAAGCGGAAGCGGGACCTGGACCGCAAGCCCCGGTGTCGACGCCGGCGCGGGGCCAAGCAGCTCTGGCGGGCTTCCCCAACAATGCACTTCCCCCGAGGTCGTCAGCGCGCACGATACCGTGTTGCCCAGAGCCAAATCGATCACATTCGTGAGCTCGGATCCATCGTTCAAGAACGCTAAGCAACGATTGCCGGCGCACACGCCGACCTGGTTGCCGGTGTTGCGCCCCCAACAGCCGACGCGGCCGTCGCCGAACACGGCGCACGCGTGATCCATACCGAGCCGAACACGATTGACGAGGTATCGGCTGGGCGCGCGCACCGAGAGGAGGGCGCCAAGGCCGGCGTTGCCCGCGGCGTCGTTGGCGCGAACCCGGAAGTAGTAGCGCTTGTCCAACTCGCTCTCGCTCGAGAACGTCGGGGCGAAGCTCGAGGCGCTCGGCGCGAGGCCCACCGCGGCGTTCGCCGTGAAGCTCTGCAGGCAGCCGGTGGCGCTGGTCGCTTGGCAGACGTCGAAGCTGGCGACGCCGGCGCCAGCATCACTCGCCGTCCAGATGACGCGGGGCGCCTGCAGGACGGCGGGAGGACCGAGGCTCGCGAAGCTGGCGATGCTCGGAGCGGCGCCGTCGTGCGCGTAGGCCATCGCGACGCACGGCGACGCGTTGCCCGCCGGGTCGACGACGCGTACGCCATAACTGTTCGTCGCGTTCACCGTCACCGGCACCGCGCGCACGCGCGCCGCGCCACTGGCGTCGGCGACGGCATCCGCATGCGGCGCGCCAGCGCAGCTCATGTCGACGAACAGCTCGGCGCGCGCGCCCGCCTCGGTCGCCACCACGAGCGCCGGCGAGACCGCGTTCGACGGCGGGGGCGGATCGAGGCTCGCGCTCGGCGCCGCCGGGGCAATGTCGTCGTGCGTGTACGATGCGAGCGAGACGCAGGCCGACGAGCCCGTGGCGCCGAAGAAGATCTGGCCGAAGAGATCCGTCTTCTGGTTCGCCGCAAGCGCGAGCATCGCCGAGAAGCTGCCCTGCACATCGACGACCACCTCCGCGAGCGGTGGCGAATCGCAGGTCGCGGACGCAAAGATGCGCAGCAGTCCGCTCGGAAGCGCGCGGCCGCTCAGCGTCGCGGTGCCGACGTTGCCGACGACGCCGGGAGCGATGTCGGTGGCGACCGGCGGCGGCAGCTCGCCCGGCCCTGCTTCGGTGCGGTTGTTCACCGCGCCGAGATCGAGCGGATTGTCGCTCTTCTCTTTGAGCGTGCCGATGGTGCAAGAGCACAGGCAAGAGAGCATGATAGAGGAGTAGCGCATCCATTGAGTGTCGCGCACGGTCGCCCTCTTCGCCAAGGACGGTTAAAAAAACGTGACCACCTCGCGCCTTCTTCGACGGCCAGGCAACCAGGCTCACGGCGTGACCGGCGTCACACGCGATGCGTCACGGCGCCGCGACAAAAACCAGCCGCCGCTGCGCGCCCGCCGGTCACCTGGACGGCCGACTGCGAGAACACGTTGAACGCGCGACGCATCTCCTTCGGATCGTTCTTCGGCGTCAGGATCCAGCGCGCCGCGATGCCCATCTCGCCGAACACGCGTCGAAAGTCGGTGCTGCCGTCATCGATGCCCATGGCGGCCACGACCTAGCTCGCGCGAGTGATGTCTTTGACGATCGACGCCACGTCTTTGGCCGCAGCTCGGTTCGATCCGGCGTCGGGTGCGCTTCGAAATCGCCGCCGGCAGCCCTCCGTCCCGGGTGCGGAGCTGACCACCCGGTCATCGTTTGAGGTCTTTCTTCGGGGCGTGCCGATGACCGCATGCCATCGACGAATCGAAGCGATGGGATCGGAGCTAGCGTGCGACATGCAATTTCGTTTCTCATTCTCGCGCTGACCATGGCGTCCTCCGGATGCCGCGGTTCGCCGGTGGGTCGAGCGCCCCCGACGGGCGTGACGGCAAGCACCGACCGGGCCGATGAGGTGCTCGTTGTGTGGACCGCGCCGAGCGACGCCGGACTGACGGAGTACCTCGTGAGGCGGGACGGCGTGGAAGTCGGACGTGTGGGCGGCGAAGCGACGAGCTACGCCGACACCACGGCCGCGGCGCCGACTTTGACCGAACCTGCGAGCGTGACGGCGACGGACGGCACGCGCCTGACCGGCGTGCTCGTGACGTGGAGCGCCCCGCGAGAAGGGCAGGCCGGGAGTCATGACTACACCGTGGAGGCGCTCTATGGCTCCGAGCCAAGCGCGCCATCATCGCCTGCCACCGGCAGTAGGTCTGCGGCGGTGACCGACTTCGAGCTGAGCCCGGATGACGGGGCGACTTGGCAATCCGTCGGGCTCGTGCTCGAAATGGAAGACACCGAGGCGCCCCGCGCCGTCGTGACGTTCGCCGCGCCGGAAGTGAGCGCCGACGCAACGCGCGGCTACGTCAAGGTCTCGCTCTCGGCCGACCCGACCGTGGCGCCTGCGGCGTCGCGCACGTACCGGGTCCGCGCGCGAGCCGGCAACGCGACGGGACCCGCCTCGGCGGCGGTCACGGCCAAACGCGGGATCGGGAGCGCCGCAGAGCTCGCGATCCAGTGGCAGCGCTCGGCCGGAGCGAGCGATGGCGCGTATGCAGATGTGCCGGACGTCACGGGGTGGGAGTGGTTCGACGCGAGCGCTCCGCTCGGGGTACGGCGATTCTTTCGCGCGCGGAGCGCGTCTGTGTGGGCGACGGGAGCGTCCATCGGCGTTGCCGCGACGCCGTACGGGTTCAAGTCGGTCTCGACGGGCCTGAGACACAGCTGCGCGGTTCGGGCTGACGACAAGGTCGTGTGCTGGGGCGACAACAGCCACGGGCAGGCGCCAGCCGGGCCGAGCGCCGACACGTTCGAGTCGGTCTCTGCCGGGCACTTCTACCATACCTGCGGCGTGCGGTCGGACGGCAGGGTCGTTTGCTGGGGCAGAAACACCGATGGTGAGGCGCCGCCCGGACCCAGCGCCGACGCGTTCAAGTCGGTCTCCGCCGGCGGGAGCCACACGTGCGGGCTGCGGCTGGATGACAAGGTCGTTTGCTGGGGCAGAAACACCGATGGTCAGGCGCCGCCGCAGCCGAGCGCCGACGCGTTCAGCTCGATCGCGGCGGGCGGCAGCTTCACTTGCGGCGTGCGGCTCGACGGCTTGGTCGTGTGCTGGGGCTATAACGGCGATGGCAGGGCCCCGCCCGGGCCAAGCAGCGACTCATTCAAGTCCATCAGCGCAGGCGCGGCGCACGCTTGTGGGGTGCATTCGGACGACAAGGTCGTTTGCTGGGGCAACAACGCCGCTGGTCAAGCACCGCCTGGGCCGAGCATCGATTCGTTCAAGTCCATCTCGGCAGGCGGCGGGCACACTTGTGGGGTACGAGCCGACGACAAGGTTGTTTGCTGGGGTGCCGGGATTTTCGGCCAGCGGGCGGCGCCGACCAACGACACGTTCAAGTCGGTGTCCGCCGGTGACCTCCACACGTGCGGCGTGCGGTCTGACGACAAGATCGCGTGCTGGGGTGTCAATTCCGACGGCCAGGCGCAGCAGCAGCCGAGCTATCAGACGTTCAAGTCGGTTGCTGCAGGCGCCTCTCGCTTCACGTGCTTGCTGCGATCCGACGACAAGGTCGTGTGCTCGGGCGCCAATCACGACGGCCAGGCTCCGCCCGGGCCGAGCGCCGACGCGTTCAAGTCGATCGCTGCTGGGCTCAAGCACGCCTGCGGGGTGCGATCCGATGACCGGGTCATCTGCTGGGGCTATAACGGCTCCGGCCAGGCACCGCCGGGGCCGAGCACAGAGCTGTTCAAGTCGGTCTCTGCGGGACGGGACCACACTTGTGGCACGCGGTTGGACGACAGGGTTGTTTGCTGGGGCAGCAACGGCTTCGGCCAGGCACCGCCGGAGCCGAGCGCAGAGCTGTTCAAGTCGGTCGCTGCGGGAGGGGACCACACTTGTGGGACAAAGTTGGACGACAGGGTGGTCTGCTGGGGCAACAACGGCGCAGGTCAAGCACCGCCTGGACCTAGCGACCGAGCGTTCAAGTCAGTTTCTGCGGGCGAGGCCCACACCTGCGGCGTGCGGGCGGACGACAAGGTCGTGTGCTGGGGCTATAACTACCATGGCCAGGCGCCGCCCGTTCCGAGCAGCGACTCGTTCGATTCGGTGGTCGCAGGGTCGAACTACACCTGCGCTGTTCGCTTCGACAGCAGGGTCGTTTGCTGGGGCGTCAACATCGACGGCGCGGCGCCGCCGGGACCGAGCATGGATACCTTCAAGTCGCTCGCAGCGGGCCAGAGCCACACGTGCGGCAGACGATCCGACAACACGGTCCGCTGTTGGGGCAGCAACTGGTACGGGGAGGCTCCGCGCCCTTAGTTTACGCAACACCCCAGTTTGACGCTCGATGAACCCGCCGCACTGCAGGAGAACACATATGACCAAGACGGAGATCTCACGACTCGCCCGCACGCTCAGCCGGGATGGCGCCATCGACGCGGCCGACGCGACGAGGCTGGCCGAGGCCGCAGAGAAGAACGGCCTCACGCCGACCGAGAAGATCGCGATCGCCGGCGTGCTCGACAGGTTCGAGGACGTCACCACGGGCCGTGCCCGCCAGACGCTGCGTCAGCTGGTATGCCCGGTCGTCTACCTCGGCACGAGCGCCAGGGTCGCTCAGCGCAAGCTCAGCACCGAGCTCGTTTGGGCAGGGGCGCGGTCCCTCGGGATCGGACGAAAGGAAGGAAAACCGACCTTGGAGGTGCGTGTCAGGACGCAGGCCCCGGTGCCGCTGCTGCGCGCGATGCTCGTGGCCGGCGCCCCGAACGTGCTCGCGAACATCGTGTGCGTCGGGACGATCACCCCGCGCTGACGCCTGCCCATCGGCGGACGCGGCAACCCCCAGTGTGATGCCGTGATGCATCGTTGCGCAGCGGAAGACCCTGGCCGCCGCCAACGGCGCAGCGACTTGTCTGGCCAGCGCGGGCATTCGCGCGCGACTGACACGACCCGAATCTATGGCGCGAGGCGCGGTGCGAGGGCGGCGGCTAAACGATCGTGGCTGGCGTTCCCCGGCGTGCGGATCATCACGTTCGTTCCGAAGATGCTTCCGCACGGCGAGGACATGCAATCGTTGACCACGATGTACGCCGCGACGACGAAGCCGATGGCCGCACCCGCAAGCGCTCCAACGAGCGCACCGATCCCCGCTCCCGCAGCCGCGCCCACGACGCCTCCACTCGCCATGCCGATGCTGCCACCTACGATGGCGCCCACTCCGGCACCGAGGAGCGCGCCGATCCAAACGGGCGCATTCTGCTCGCTGGCTGTCAATGCGGCGAACGGCGTGGCGGCTCTGTTGGCAAGAGGCGGCTCGGCAGAGATGGCACGGCTGATCATGATGTTGTCCTCCTCCGATGTTCTCGGCACGGAAGATCCGGCGGGCGGTTGATGTGACTTGTCGGTCACCCGACGCTCCCAACTGCTTCTATCGACCACCCGACCATCCGCACCGCTGAGCCTCGCACGCGGCACCAGTCCTTCCACGCGGGTCCGAAGGGTCTCTGCTAGAACGTGAGGCCGGCGTACGAGGAGACGATCGGCTCGGTCACTCGCGCGGGGCTCGACGACACCTCGAGGCCGGCGTGTGCGCCTCGACCGGCGACGTCGGCGACGATCTCGACGCCGAGCCGCGGGGTAAGCGCCGTGGTCCGATCGAACCAGCCGTTGCGCGTGAGGTTGCGGTTGTTCGTGGCATAGCCGGCGAGCTCGGCGCTCGCGAATGCGCGGGGGCGCAGCCAAGGATCGAACGCGATGAAAGGATCGAGCACGAGCCCGCTGCTCGCTTTGACGCTCGACAAGCCGGTGGCGAAGGGGGCGACGGTCAGCTCGATGGCCGTCGTCGCTCGCAAGCTCTCGCCAACGATCGAAGCGTCGAGCTCGGCACGCAGCCCGCCGGTCAAGCCGAGCGTGCGCGCCTCGAGATAGGTGTCCTGCAACTGCTCGTTGCGCCCGGCGCTCCCGTTTGGATCAGGGACGAGCAGTCGCCCACCCGCATGCTCGTGGATGAAGCTCTGCGCCGCGCTGCCACCAAAGTCGCCGGAGAGCGATACCCCCGCGTGCCCGCCGATGGCGACGCGGAGCTCCCGCGGTCCGGCGAGGCGCAGATACGACACCCGGGTGTCGAGCAAATCGAGGCGCGCTCGCTCGGTGGTTGTTGGGCTGTGGTCTCGCTGAGGCTCGGTGAGCAGCTGTTCGTCGATTGAAAGGCGGAGTTTTTTGTCTTCGTCCGTGTGCTCGACCGCGAGTTGGGCCCCACCGGTGAAACCGTCGTCGTCCATGGGCCAACCTGGAATCACACCTTGATGGCTGCTCCCGAAGACATTGAAATTGTCGTTTCGGTAGCTACCGCTGAGGACGGTTCTTGGCACGCGCATCCTTATCGGCATCCCGAGGTCGGCGTTGCGCCTGGCGCCGATTTCGCGAAACAACCCGCCGGGCTGGCCGATACAGAGGCGCCTTATGCCGTTCTCGAATCCCGAGCCCTCGTTGCGACGCAATACGCCGGGCGTGCCGACGTTGTTCGTGGCCACGACCAACGACAACATGGGCGCGCTCATCCCGACGCTCGATGAGGCAGGCAACGTGGTCTTTGGCGCGGATCGGTCGCCCGCAAGCGGTAACGACGACGGCTATACAGCCGGCATTGCGCTCGGTGGGGCTTGGCGCGACGACCACGGCGAGGTCGTGCTGGCGCTCTCGAGCGATCTGTTCACGCGCATGAACGGGACTTCCTACCTTCGCGACGACGGTCGCGCGGTGAATGTCGCTGATGCCGTTGATCTCACCTCGGCGTCGGTCTCGCTCGTGCGCAGAACCGGCCCCCTGCTGGCGACGCATTTCAACGGCGAGCTCGGCGTGAAGAACAGCCGCTTGATGATGAACATCCAAAACGCGTGGCACAGCGTGATCCCGGCCGGAGTGTTCGAGCATCACGCGACTGCGATGTCGGCCTACGCAAGCGCCGGCGTCGGCGAACGCGCTGTGCTCGACGCCGGGGCGCTGCGGCTCTCCGGCGAAGTCGGTGTGCGTGCGAGCAGCGTCGGCGATGCGAGTTACGCGTACGCGATCGCAGCCGCGCGGCTCGACGCGGGCCCCATCGCACTGCGCGCCGAGCACGAGCAGCGCTTGCAGCGGCGCGGAGCTTTGGCGCAACAGACGACTCTCGGCGCCGCGGTCGACGTGGGTGGGCTCGGCGTGACTCTCGATGGCACCGTTCGCGGCGCGGGTTGGAACAACTCGCTCACGCAGTACGATGGCGATCGAGACTTGTTGCTGAGCGCCGGGCTCGTGTTCTAGCGCGCCGGTGGCATCGGTCGCACCCGCAGCCCGTGCACCAGGGCGCCGCCGTAGCCGCTCAGCGTGTACGAGCTGTCGCCAGGGAAGACCTGTGCTGTGAGCGTAACGCCGCCAGCGAAGACC
>JADLHZ010000120.1 GCA_020848545.1 Deltaproteobacteria bacterium
CTGACCCCCGGCTTAGAAGTGGGTTCGGGAGCGATCGCAACGAATCACTACGCATCGCAAACCGTTGCAAATATTCGGGTTCGCCGATCTGCCATCGTCCAACGAGCGGTAACAATCGCAACGATTCGCAGGGATTTTGTTACCAAATTTGTTACCACGCCGCCGATCCCGGCGCGCAGACCGGTGGCCGTGGGTTCGAGGTGACCGAGCTGACCGGCGGACCGTTGTTGTCGGTGCGCGAGGTCGCCGCGGTGCTCGGCGTGAGCACCGCGACGGTGTACGCGCTGATCGAGCGTGGTGAGATCGTGCACGTGCGTGTGTCGAACGCGATCCGAGTGAGCGCGGGAGCGATCGCCGCGTACACGGCGCGCAGCTCACGCTGACGTCGCTTTCGCCAACGCGCGCTTTTTTCGCGGAGTGCGGGTGCGCGCACTCCCTGTTTTCCTCTTCTTCTTGAAAGCCGGCCAAGTTTGAATCTCGCCGTTGAGCCGGTCGCCGATGTCCTTCATCGCGGGCAACTCCAACACCTTCGCCGCGGTCAGCATGATTCCGGCGTACATGATGGCCGCGTCAGCGATCACATCATCGCAGTACGCATGTTCACGATCCTCAAGATCGATTCGCAGGACCCAAAAGCTCGAATGCGTCACGGCCGACCAATACCGAAACGGAAGATCATACACGGCCTGCAGGTCGTCGCCCTCGGGCGAACCTTCACTGGCGCGCGTCCCGATGTTGGGCGGCAGATCGAGACGGAAGACTTTCTGCTTGCAACCGCACGCCTTCGGCGTCGTTTTCGCCTTGGCGCAGGCAAGCTCGCGGTCGTTGATGGCATCGAGCGAGTCGAGAACGGCCTGCTCGCCCTTCGATAGCTTGTTGTACGTTCTCTTCTTGGCGCCGAGGAGCCGACGCAGCTGATCATTCCCGTCGGCATCGAGTTGTGTTCGACGGCTATCGTCGGCCCCCATCCAGATCATCGTGATGCCAAGATCGATAAAGCTTCGCATTAGGACGCCCGCGTCCCAACGTGCGTTGAGGCGCACCAGGCCGCAGATGCTCGCACACAGCGAGTAGGACCGCCGGACGGCAGCGACGAACCGCTCCTGGCAAGCGGTTCTTGGGCGATAGCCGCCAGCGCCTGTCACCTTGTCAGTCGCCTTCAGAGCGGCGACGAGGGCCTTCATCGCTCTCTTCTCGTTGTTTGCTAGCGGGAAGGTCTTCATCGTGGAGTCGAGTCGCCTTCGCTCTCTGCGTTTGTCGCCGAAGGAGAAGCACCGTCCTCTTTCAGCTCGACTCCGAACTTCCGGAGTACGTCCGCCAGTAGATTCTGGAGGCGGTGATTGAAGTGCTCGGCGTCAGACTTGGCGTCGGAGACGAGGCTCTTGAACTCCTCGTCATCGATTTGCAGGCCCGTCAGCAGCACGCCCTCACCAAAGGCCGACTCGCTGTCGAGCATCCCGCCGCTGTTGCCCTGCATGAACACGACGTCTTCGCCCTTGTCGATCAAGACACCGATTCCGCCCTTATGCGTCGCTCGCTCGCCCAGATGGAATGCGAGCGTGTTCCGGGCCTTCTTGTGCAGCTTGCCGTTCGCCCAGCGCTCGGCCATTTCCCACAGTTGCTTCGCGTGCTCGGTATCATCGACACCAAGGACGCGAGAGCGGCCGCGCATGGCGCGAATCACTTCTGCTACTTCGTACAGATAACCCCACATCGCGGGGACGATGACGCGCATGTTTCGCGTCCAAGCCACGCGATCTTGGTCGATCGACGCGTTGAGAACGAGCAGGTGATGCAAGGCGTTGAGCCGCTCGGCCGCGACCAGCGCTTGACTAAACAACGCCAAAAAATCCTCGCCGAACTTCTCCCTGACGAGAGCGAGGTTCGTGATCAGGATCTGCCAGTGGCCTTCGCGTTCTTCGAAAACAAAGCCGAGCCCGAGCTGTTGACGATGCGCTTTCTTGGTTTCGCTAGTGGTCATAGCCACCGACTCCAGGTGCAACGTGCCGAGTTCTATCGACGCCCGTCGTCGTCTGGATTGCGCCGCGATTGCGCACAATTGCGTCAAAAGCATCAAAAAAGTTCAATGTTTTCGTGGTGAATTGCGCCAGGAATTGCGTAGTATTGCGCCAGATTGCGCCAATCTCACCAGGTCGTCGGCTCATGCCGTGACCCCGACGTTGGTCCAATTCTCCGACAGCAGCTCCGCCTGTTGCAGCACGGTGTTAGTCGCCGCTTCTTGCTTGTCCGGTGGGTAGCCGTACTTGCGCAGGATGCGCTTCACGATGACGCGCAGCTTCGCGCGCACGGACTCTTTCACCGTCCAGTCGATCGACACGTTCTTCTTCACCGTCTCGACCAGCTCGCGCGCGATCGTGCGCAGCGTCTCGTCGCCGAGTACCTTCACCGCGGTGTCGCTCACTTCGAGCGCGTCGTAGAACGCGACTTCATCCTTCGTAAGGTTCAGCTTCTCCCCGCGCCTGTCGCCTTCGCGCATCTCCCTCGCCAGCTCGATAAGTTCCTCGATGATCTGCGCAGCCTCGATCGCCCGGTTCTGGTAACGGCGGACCGATTTTTCGAGCAGCTCGGCAAACGAGCGCCCCTGCACAAGGTTTCGCCGTGAGCGCGTCTTCACCTCATCGGCGAGCAGCTTGCGGAGCAGCTCCACCGCGAGGTTCTTCTGTTCGAGCCCGCGCACCTCGGCGAGAAACTGATCCGACAGGATCGAGATGTCCGGCGACTTGAGCCCGGCGGCGGAGAAGATGTCGATGACCTCATCGGAAACGATGGCCTTCGACACGATCTGGCGAATGGCGTGGTCGAGCATGCCGGAGGCGTGCCGGTCGCCGAGCGAGGTTTTCGAGATCGCGGCGCGCACGGCCTGAAAGAAGCTGACGTCGTCTCGAATGCGAATCGCTTCGTCGTGAGGCACCGCGAGCGCGAACGCTTTCGATAGCTCGACGACGGCTTGCACTGCGCGCTCTTTGCCGTTCTCCTGCGCGAGCACGTGTTCCTGTGCGGCTGGAAGCAGCGACAAACGTTGAGCCGCGCTGCCGGTCGTCCAGCGACTCCAATCGAAGCCGCTGAACAGACCGCAGCAGACCTCGTACTTTTCGAGCATGAGCGCCACGGCTTCTTGCTGATCGATTGCCGTTTCGCCCTGGCCGCCGCTCTCCGTGTACGTCCGCAGCGCGTGTTTGAGCTGGTCGGCAAGGCCCAAGTAGTCGACGACCAAGCCGCCCGGCTTGTCGCGAAAGACGCGGTTGACGCGCGCAATTGCCTGCATGAGCCCGTGCCCTTGCATCGGCTTGTCGACGTACATCGTGTGCACGCATGGCGCGTCAAAGCCGGTGAGCCACATGTCGCGCACGATCACGAGCTTGAGCGGATCGGCTGAATCCTTGAACCGATCGGCCAATGCTTCGCGGCGTTTCTTGTTTCGAACGTGAGGTTGCCAGTCTTCCGGATCGGACGCGGAGCCGGTCATCACGATCTTGATCGCGCCCTTGTCGTCATCCTCGTGATGCCAAGCCGGACGCAACGCGACGATCGCTTTGTAAAGATCGACGCAGATTCGCCGGCTCATACAGACGACCATTGCTTTTCCATCCATCACTTCGAGGCGCGCTTCGAAGTGACGAATCAGATCGTCCGCAATCAATGCGACGCGCCGATCGGTGCCGACGATCACTTCGAGCGCCGACCACTTGCTCTTCAGCTTCTCCTTGCCGCTCGACTCTTCTCCTTCGGTCACTTCGTCGAACTCGGAGTCGAGGTGCGGTTTTTCGTCCTCTTTCAGTGCGAGCTTGGCGAGGCGGCTCTCGTAGTAGATGGGCACGGTGGCGCCGTCAGCGACTGCGCGTTGGATGTCATAGACGCTGATGTACTCGCCGAAGACCGAGCGCGTGTTCTTATCGGCCGCTTCGATCGGCGTGCCGGTAAAGCCGATGAAGGACGCGTTCGGCATCGCGTCGCGCATGTGCCGCGCGAAGCCGTCGATGAAATCGTATTGGCTGCGATGCGCTTCATCGGCGATGACGACGATGTTCTGGCGGTCCGAGAGAACGGGTAGCGAGTCGCCTCGCGTTTCTGGAAAGAACTTCTGGATCGTCGTGAAGACCACGCCGCCGGCTGCGACGCTGAGCAACTCGCGCAGATGCGCCCGATCCTTTGCTTGCTCTGGCTTTTGCCTGAGCAGCTCGTGACACCCAGCGAAGGTGCCAAAGAGCTGATCGTCGAGATCGTTTCGATCGGTGAGGACGACGAGCGTCGGGTTCTGCATCGCGGGTGCGGCGATGACTCGGCCAGCGTAGAACGCCATGGTCAGGCTCTTCCCGGAGCCCTGGGTGTGCCACACGACGCCGACGCGACGGTTGCCTTGCGGGCGCGATGCCACCAACGTCGCGTCGAGCGCGCGCCCCACGGCGTGAAACTGATGATAACCGGCGATCTTCTTGATGACGCCATCGCCGTCGGGTTCGAAGACAACGAAGTAGCGAATCAGATCGAGAAGGCGCCGCTTGTCGAAGACACCGCGCATGAGCACTTCGAGTTGCGGCATGGCAACCGGGGCAAGCTCCTCGCCTGCGATGGTCCGCCACGGCGCGAAGCGTTCGCGGTTCGACGAGATCGATCCGATGCGCGCTTCGAGCCCGTCCGAGACGATGAGCAGCTCGTTGTAGACGAAGAAACTCGGCAGCTCCTTCTTATAGGTCTGAAGCTGCTGAAACGCGCTCCAGATCGTCGCGTTCTCCGATGCTGCGTTCTTCAGCTCGATGATCCCGAGCGGCAGCCCGTTAACGAACACGACCACGTCGGGCCGGCGGGTGTGCCTTGATTCAGTCACCGTGAACTGGTTGACGGCGAGCCAGTCGTTCTGCTCGGGCGAATCGAAGTCGAGAACGCGCACCGGCGCGTAGCCGATGGTCCCGTCGGCGCGCGCGAACTCAACGCTGATGCCGTTGACCAAGTAGTAGTGCAGCGCGTGATTCGCATCGACGAGCTGCGGCGAGCTGATGCGCGTGAGCTTTCGAAGCGCCTCGTCGATCCCTTCTGTCGGTACGTCTGGGTTTAGTCTGTGGAGCGCATCGCGCAGCCGCCCTTCGAGTAGGACTTGTTCGTAGCTCGAACGCTCGGCGCCGGGCTCATCGGGGGCGATGGTCGGGCCAGAGACGACGGAATAGCCGAGCGCACCGAACCATTCGAGCGCGGCCTGCTCCACCTCGGATTCGACGAAGCCGCTAGCCATGAGCAATAGTTCCCCATCGGCGTTCGAGTCGCCCAGCCACTAATCCGAGGGGCGAACCCTTAAATAGGCAAGTGGCTGATTTTGCACGTCTTTGTTCTTTGCCGACCTCTCGGAAGGGTGTTCGCATTAAATAAACCTAGGCCCAGTACGGGAGATACCGAGCGAGCTTGCGGGACGTGCCGGCTTTCTCGTCGGGCTTGATGAGCTTGGCTTCGATCGTCGCCGCGATGACCTGCGACACAAGCGCGCTCTTGTTCTCGGGGAGGCGAAACCGTTCTCGCAGCGTCTGGTTCGTCATCCTTTCCGACATGACCCATCGCAGCACGCAGTGCTGGTAACACGCGCGGATGCGATCATCGCGGTCCATGTCCTTGAAGTTCCGCGGCTCATAGATGGTGACCACCGTTCGCTTGTGGCTCGAATGAAACTTGGGTGCAGGAAGCTGAAACGCCTCCGCTGTGCTCACCACGCGATCGATACCGCTACTGCGTTCCTCGCAGATGTTCATTCGCCGCATGAGATCGGCAAGGCGCTCGTTGCGCGACTGATAGCCGTCGATGAATCGCTCGACAGGCACTACTGGCTCGCCTGGGTTCGAGATCTCGACGCGGTTATCGTAGATTTCGATCATCACGGAGGCGCCGCTCACACCGAAGTCCTGGTGAATGAGCGCGTTGGCGACCAGCTCGCGGACGGCGATCTCGGGAACGAGCTTCACCTGCTTGCGAAGCGCGTCCTCTACGAGCTCGTTTTGGGGCAGCTGTTCCATGACGAAGCCCACGAGCGCCTGGAAGCCGACGGCGTATCCTTTCGTGCGAATCTGGTCGAGGCGGGTGTCGAGCTTCGAGTTGCCCTTGTAGACGATCAGCCGGGGCGCTTTGCGCTGAAGATCCGGAAAGTCTTCGAGCCGCTTGGCTAGCATCAACGCACCGAGGCGCCGGATGGCGTACGTGCCATCGAGCTTGTCGATGAGCCGATCGCGTACGAGCCGATCGATCACGCCCGCGCGATCTGTCGGATACGGCAGCTTGAACAACTCGAAGAACGCTTGGGTGTCCAGCAGCTCGACAACTTGCTGCGCGTCGATGTTGGTCAACGCGTGTTCTTCGAGCCAATCGGGGGCTCCCTCGGCGAATATCTTCCGCAGTTGATCCTCGCTCATCGGGACCAACTCTTCGCCGGAGCGCATCAGGTAGGAGCCGTTCAGATGGTAGGCGGTGCCTTTCGGTCGCGCCGGGATGTGAAAGACGAGGACACGGCCGTCGGGATGCTTCACCTCTTCGATGTCGACTCGAAAGCCTACGGCCTCGAAGAGCTTCTCGGCCATTTCAACCGGGTCATTGAAGGCTGCGGTGCCAACAACCGGGCGGGGCGGCTTGTCGGCGATGCCGAGAATCAGCCTTCCTCCCCCTTCATTCGCGATCGCCACGCAGTATTTGTACAGCTTGTTGTTGTCGTACTGGTTCTTCGCCTCTTTGAATTCGAGACGTTGGTGTTCGGAAGGCGCCTTCCGCCAGAGATCGATTTGTTCGGGCGTTGTCGCGCTCATTGAGGGATCTCCGCGGCCTTTTCCTGCGAACGATCGCACGCAACCCTCGCAAGCCAGTCGATCTTCGCAAGCATCGACTCCACAGATATGCGGAGCGCGTCGATGTCGCCGAACCACGACGCCTCAGGACGAAATTCGGATAGTTGAACGAGTCGTTCTCTATCCTCATTGTTGAGCGGCACTTTGGCCCATGGATTCTCGAAGAGCACGATACCATCGGCGAACGCCACGAGGACCGCCGTCGCCTTTGGTTCGTCTCGAAACCATCCGTTCTTCTGCTGCGCATACGTCGAGCCAGTGCCCGACCACTCGAGGGCGCACCGTTCAGAGAGAAACAAGCTGCCTTGGCATCCATAGAACGCGTGCCAGACGCCCATGGCACCGGTGAAGCACGTTCCCTTCGCAACCTCCGAACGAAACGGAAGGACATCGATCAGGTGCAAGCCAAGCCCGTGCTTCAAATCCAACCAGAGGATGTTTTTCTCACCCTCTCGAAGTTGAGCGGCGTCCCTCTTGGTGTGGAGCAATCTATCAATCACCTTGTTGGCAGGGTACGTCAGCGCGAGATTCGTAGGCTCGCGCTCGATGCGACCATCTTTGGCAAGTCTCCGGCCGCTGCCCGTTGTCGGATGGCCGATCGCGACCGCCACCTTCACGGGCATGTCGTCGCCAGCGATCTGTTGATCTAGGTCAGCCTGTATGACTCGTCGCTCGTCCCTGTGCTGCTGCGGGCAATAGACTTCGACGTTTAGATCCAGGATGCGGAAGTCCGCGGAAGGCGAATCAACTTCTTCGACACGGTCGACTTGTCCCAGCCACGAGAGGCGCAGCGCTGCATCAACCTCCGCGGCCTTGGCCCGCAGGTCGTCGCTTGAGGGTTCGGATGTGAGTCGTCGCAAGATCTCCGACAGCCACAAACGTGTAGGAGGAGGGAACCTCTCCTGCCGCATGCTGGCTCTGTCCAAGGCCACGGTCCAGCGGAGAACTAACTCGGGACTCAGCTCTGCAAGCACGGACCCGTCGACGATCCGATCGATTCCGAAAACCGCCAGTCGCGGACGAAACTCGGGCGGCTCCCCGCTTGTTCCCAAACGACCGCTCACGCTGTCTCCACCATTTCAAGCAGGCCATCGTCGCCGGCGGCGACCAACAACTCGCCGACAATACTCAAAGCTTTCGGATCGTCGATCATGTTGCTTTCCCGCTCACGCCTTGCGGCAACAGGCCTTTTTCCAGCTGAAACAGGTACGACTCAACGAGAAAGGCTGCGACCGTTTTTGCCGCGTTCGCGACAACTCGCGCGTGATGGGCCGCCGGCTTTCGTTCGCGCGGGTGACCATCGCTCATCTTGTTGCGAAGTGGGGCCAGCCCATTGACGATCTGCACAAGCCCGCGCACGACCTGCTTGAAGTTGTCGTCCAGATCTTGTCGTTCTTCGTCGATGCGCAACTGCTTGGCGACGGCCTTGAATTGGCGCTGCAAGTCGCCCTTGTGCTCCCCTCTTGCGCCGGAGATGCGTTGCTCAAGCTCTCCGAGTACCGCCTCCAGAGCTGTGCGCGCCGCGGTGATAGCGCCGTCGAAATCTGCGCTTGCAAAGCGCTGATCCGTCTTCGTCTCAAGCTCCCGCACGTAGGCAAGAGACAGGACATCAGTGCGGATGGCCGAAGCAGCGGCCACTCGAACGCCGCGAAGTCGCGCAATGGCGGCGCGATACTTGGCAATGTGAGTCGAGCCGTCGTCACCGTCGCGTTGCCCGCGGTGTTCGAGCAGCGATTCTAGGACCCTCGCTGCCACGCCGGGCTCGGCCTGGCGAAGGAAGGCGCGCAATCGATTGGCTTTCGAGCCGTCGGGAAAGTCCTTGTCGATATCGATCTCCAGATCGGCGAAGAACAGGGCGAAGGTCCTGTTGTTGAAGTGAAGGACGTAGCCACCGCTCATGTCCAAGACGGATTCGATGGAGGCTAGCTCCAGCCCCGTCACGGTTGGCAGGCTCACGCGACGGCCTCGGCTAAGGGCTCGGCGCCGCGAACCTTCACCTCGCCCGAGAGTAATCGAGGCAAGAGAAGGTCGCGTACCGCCGTCAGTGTGCGGTTTTCTTCTCGGGCCGAGGCGATGCGGTCGTTGATGGCATCGAAATATGCGCCGAGCCGCATCTGCACCTCGGCTGGCGGCATCACCAAGCGGTGACCTAGAAGGATCTCGGTCGGGAGCTTGCCTGTTCCATGCCCGGACGACTCCACTTTCGTGAGCAACTCGTCTTGCGCATCTAAGAGCGCAAAAAGCAGGAGGCTCGGTTCAATCCCTTTAGGGACGAGCGCCTTGACGTCTTGGTTGAATGTTACTTCGCGGCGGGTCTGGCTGACGCGAACCTCCTGATGTAACCCCATTCCGCGAACCATCACGAGAGTCGATCCCACTGGCGCAAGACGTGTGCCCTTGTCGATCGCTCGCGCTGTGACGAAGGCTTCGGCCTCGTCCGCGTGGAGCGCGGTCATGACCTTGGGGCTAATCCACGGCAATTCACCACCCCACAGTAGGCCGTCGGCCTTCGAAGGGGTTCCGCCAGACAGCGCGGTGACCCATGAGCCGAGCGAGTCGCACGTCCATCCTTTCGGAATCGGTCCCAAATCCGACTTGACGAATTCAGCTGGGAACAGCTTCGCGGTCTCGGCATCCATGCCAGTCGGCTTGCGGCCTTCGGCCTTCACGCGAACGGGATCGAAATCAACAAACCACGACTTGAACAACGCACGGGCCATCGTTTCGAGTGTTTCGCTCGTGCGACGGTTCACCTCGATCTTGTCGTCGAGCGCATTCAGGGCATTGACGACGAGCCAACGAGCCGGCGTGGGATCGGGCACTCCGAAAGCAAGCCAATCCTCACGAGGAAGCCCCAAATTCGTGGTGCCAGTGGAATGCGAGCGGCAATACTGTCTGTATTGCGGTGTGCGGAGCACCCAGTACAGGTAATCCATCGGGACGTCGTCCCTGATTGGATCAAGTCGAACCGTATCCTGAGTCAGGCGTCCCGGCAGGTGATCACGTGGCAACCGTGCAACCGCCCCGAGCAGATCAGCTGCTTGTGTGACGTCTTTCAGCGACAAATAGAGTTGACCCGGATGAACTAGAAGTTTCGCGGGAGATTCACCGCCGTATGTGCGGAGCGAATCGCGACGAAAGCCGCCATTTCGTGCAATGCTTGCCAGCCCAAGCAATACGGGACCCGGAAGGCCAAGCAGTTGGCTCTTGTACGTGGTTCCGCGGCTAAGCTTGAAGTAGTCGCCCAGCTTGCGACACGCGCTCTGGCTACGCGCCATAACCCAGGCCCCGCAGGTTCGCGCGTATCGTCTTCTCGAGTTTGGCGCCTTCTGCGAACTGCTCGTCGAGCTTCGCGACCAGCCGCTTCATCTTCTGATCGAACGGCTCGTCGTCCTCTTCTATCTCCTTCGCGCCGACGTAGCGCCCAGGCGTGAGCACATGGCCATGCGAGCGGATCTCTTCCGTCGTCGCGCTTTTGCAGAAGCCGGCGACGTCCTCGTACTTCCCCGACACATCGCCACGCCAGCGATGGTAGGTGTTGGCGATCTTCTCGATGTCCCCTTCACCGAGTTCACGATGTACGCGATCGATCATCGGTCCGAGCTTGCGTGCGTCGATGAACAACGTCTCGTGGCTGCGGTTGCGCATCTTCTTGCCGCGACCGCCGAGGCCGTTTCGCTTGTCGCGGGCGAGGAACCACAAGCACACCGGGATCTGCGTCGAGTAGAAGAGCTGCCCCGGCAAGGCCACCATGCAATCGACGAGATCCGCCTCGACGATCGCCTTTCGGATTTCACCTTCGCCCGACTGCTGCGACGACATGCTTCCATTGGCGAGCACAAAGCCAGCGATCCCGGTCGGCGATAGATGGTGCAGAAAGTGCTGCACCCAGGCGAAGTTCGCATTGCCAGCAGGCGGCACGCCGTATTTCCACCGCGGATCCTCGCGCAAGCGCTGGCCGCCCCAGTCGCTGTCATTGAACGGCGGATTGGCGAGCACATAGTCGGCTTTCAGATCCTTGTGCGCGTCTTGATGAAACGAGCCCGACTCGTTCCACGCGATGTTAGCGTCGATGCCGCGGATCGCGAGGTTGAGCTTCGCGAGTCGCCAAGTCGTGTGGTTCGACTCTTGGCCATAGATGCTCACGTCGCCGATGCGACCGCCGTGCGCCTCGACGAACTTCTCGCTCTGCACAAACATGCCGCCCGAGCCGCAGCACGGATCGAAAACGCGCCCCTTGTAGGGCGAGAGCATCTCGACGAGCACACGCACGACGCATTGAGGCGTGTAGAACTGTCCGCCGTTCTTTCCCTCGGCCGACGCGAACTGCGTGAGGAAGTACTCGTAGACGCGACCGAGAACATCGCGCGAGCGGTTGGCCTTGTCGCCGAGGCCGATCGTTCCGATGAGATCGATCAGCTCACCGAGCCGCTGCTTGTCGAGCGCCGGCCGAGCGTAGTCCTTCGACAAGACGCCTTTGAGCGGTGGGTTGTCGCGCTCGATCGCGATCATCGCGTCGTCGAGCAGCTTGCCGATCGTCGGCTGTTTGGCCTTCCCCTGAAGCGATGCCCACCGAGCGTCCTTCGGCACCCAAAAGATGTTCTCAGCCTTGTACTCGTCGGGATCCTCGGGGTCGGCGCCCGACTTCTTGTCAGCGACGAGCGCCGCGTGACGCTCGTCGAACGCATCGGAGATGTACTTGAGGAAGATGAGGCCGAGCACGACGTGCTTGTACTCGGCGGCATCCATGTTGTTGCGCAGCTTGTCAGCGGCCTGCCATAGCTTCGCCTCGAACCCGAGCGTCGCGCCGTTCTGCTTCTCGTCCGACTTCGTCTTCTTCGCCTTCGCTTCTTTCGCCATGGTCCCCGCAGATTCTGCCGGCCGCCAGCGTCAGCGCTGGTCGCTCAGTCGATTTTCACGTTTTGGAAATCTCTCACCGAAGCGCCCCCGGATCCAGGGTCGCGCGGAACGGGAGACGTCGTATGCACGCGCCGCTCGCGCAGGCGGTGCCCAGGCTCGCACGCCGGCGTGGATGCGCCAGCCGTGCGCCGACCGGACCAGCGAGAGCACGTGATCTTCGACATGATCGCCGCGGCACGTGCGAAGCACGCCAACTCGCCGCCCCATCTTGTCTTTCAGACAAGAGCGAACCTGCACCACCCTCTCCCAACGTCTGGATAGGGTGGTGCATGTTCTTGGGGCGGCGAGTTGGCGGAATCGGGATCGGTAGAGGAGGAAGGAAAGGGGTTTGGGAGAACGGGGACTGGTGAAAATCAGTCTGTGGGTTCAGACCGGGGTCGGTTCGGACCGGATACATGGGTGACAGAAAACACTGGGGACATGGGTGACAGTGCGCCGGTGAAATCGGTGACGAGCAGCCGAGAGATCGGTGAGCGAGCGGTCGCGAGATCGGTAACGAGCGGCCTGGACATCGGTGGCAGGCGTCCGGTGGGGGAAACAGTTGGCGTCCGAGACATGGGTGACGGCGGAGGTTCAGACTGCGGCTATGCCCTGGCTGAACACGTGTCCCATGGATGAGCGAGTGAAGTTCATTGCTGCGTATCTTCGCGGCGAGATCAGCGTTTCCCGACTCTGCGAGACGTTCGGCGTGAGCCGAAAGACCGCGTACAAGTGGATCAAGCGCTACTCGGAAGGCGGCGTCGCCGAGCTCGTCGAACGCTCGCGGCGTCCCCGGTCGAATCCAGCATCGACGAGCCGCGAGGTGAAGTCGTTGCTGATCGCGACGAGGAAGGAGCATCCGTTCTGGGGGCCGAAGAAGCTGCTCGCGGCGATCGGCGCGGCGTACCCAGGGTTAACACTGCCAGCGACGAGCACGATCGGCCACCTGCTCGCACGCCATGGTCTGACGCGACCGCGTCGACCGCGTCGCCGCACGTCTCCTTACGGCCAGCCATTTCTTGGCTACGACAAGCCGAACGCGGTTTGGTGCGGCGACTTCAAGGGGCATTTCCGGCTCTTCGATCGCACACGCTGTCATCCGGTGACGATCTCGGACGGCTTCAGCCGGTACGTGCTTCGTTGCGAGGGGCTGCGCCATCCACGCTACGAGCCGACGCGCGATGTCTTCGAGCAGGCGTTTCGAGAATTCGGACTGCCCGATGCCATTCGCACTGACAACGGGCCGCCGTTTGCGTCGACCACGCTCGGCGGGCTTTCTCATCTGGCTGTCTGGTGGATTCGCCTCGGCATTCGCCCTGAGCGCATCGAGCCCGGTCGGCCCGATCAAAACGGCCGGCACGAGCGCATGCACCGCACGCTGAAGGCGGAGGCGACACAGCCAGGGCGTCTCGACATGCTGGCGCAGCAGGCACGCTTTGACGAGTGGCGTAAGGAGTACAACGAGGTCAGGCCGCACGAGGCGCTCGGGCAGAAGACGCCGGCGAGCTTCTACGAACCGTCGGCGCGTCGCTACCCCGAGGAAGTGCCTGACCCAGAGTATCCGCCGCACTTCGAAACGCGGCGCGTGAACGACGCAGGCTTTCTGCGCTGGGACCGCCGCACCTACTACCTCAGTTGGTGCCTTCCTCGTCAGCTCATCGGCCTCGAGCACATCGATGACGACCGATGGATCGTCTACTTCGGCTCTCACGCGCTCGCCGTCATGGACCCGAAGAATCCGAAAGTGCAGCCGATCCCGTCAGTTCGCGCGACGAGCAAGCAGCGCAAATCGAAGCCGGGAAATCGAACCGCGTCGTTGCTCGCTTCGGCCGACGAGTCAGCGACGGAACCCACATCAGGAGAAGAACAATGAAAGAGAAAGACGAGGTTGCGCCTTCGGCGCTGATGTCTTTTGGCGGGCTAACGCCCGCCGGCGCGAGCGCGACGAAGGTCCAAGGGCCTTCGCGCTCGCGCGGAGACGAATCCAACAACGAGGAGGAGCGAAAAAGTGTCACCCATGTCTCGGACGTTTCCTGTCACCCATGTCCAGGCTTGTTCAGTCAATGGAGGACAAGAGAGGAAAACAACTACGGAGAGCGGGAGAGCTCGGCGAGGGCGGAGAGGTAATCTGGAAGGGACATTCGATGGGCGGCGGCGAGCTTTTCCATCGAGGAAGTGTGCGGGACGACGAGGCCGGCTTCGAGGCGGCGGAGCTGGCGATCGGTCAGGCCGGAGATGTCACCTTGCGTGAGACGGTGCTTTTTGCGGAGAGCGCGAATGGCTTTTCCATAGTGGCGGAGGCGTTCGCGGGCGATGCGGTCGGTCTGACGGCGAAAGACGGAGTCGCAAGCGTAGCGGATGGCGTCGAGGTCGAGCGCGATGTCGCCATGAGGCCAGTGCAGGCGCGAGCCGTCGGCGTCGAGCGTGAACTTCTGTTGAGCGATCCCGGATAGATCTCTGACCCCGGGCAGGGCGCCGAAGCGGACGATGTACTGCTTTGGCTCGCAGCTCCACGCGACGAGCTCGCTGCCACGGATGCTGGCGCAGGCGATCAACTTGTCGATCGCGTTGTGCTCGCGAGCGACGATCATGCGGCGACAGGTGGCGAAGTCGGGCGCAAAGAACGGCGTCACATTCAGGCGGGCGGCGAAGGCGAACGCGTCGGCGAGCTGGGCCATGTCGGCTTTGTTCAGGGAGAAGATGACCAAAGCGACGTTCGACTTCGCAGCCCGCCGGGCGAGCTGCGGCAGCTCGGCGAACACCGAGGGCAGATCGCACAGGACTAAGAGATCGGACGTTCGCCCTTTCGGCGTCGTCGGCAGCGATACTTCGGGTATCGCCTTTGCCAGATGGCGCTTGGCTTCGAGCGTCGCAATCACTTCGGCTCGCGTTCTCATCGTGGCCTCGATGGATGTGCCGATCCCGACCGCACCGACTGAAGCATGCCATTAGAATCGGACTTTTCATTCACATTGTTATCATTTATGTCCGCTTTTCGAGAGCGACCAAGGGCAAGAACGAGCCGCGAGCCCAAACTTTTTTCAAAATTCGACTTTGCAGGATTTCACATCCGTTATCTTCCGTTCACTAACCTTCACTTTCCTCCCATATAGTCTTTGCGCCGCATTTTTCAGGCGTTGACCGGTGCGCTCGCGTTTCCACACCTTCGCGCCTGGAGGTGTGCATGAGCACATGCATCGAGACGGAGAGGGCGCAGCGAACAACAACGCAACGAACAGCGGCGAAGCCACCGCGCGAGAAGGAGCGACGACCGATCACGCTCAGTGACCGCGACTTGGCGATCTTCGGGTGGATGGCGGAGCACCGCTTTTCCACGAAGGAGCTGCTCGTCGACCGGTTCTATTCGTCATCGACGCGAATACAACCGGGCACGACGCCGTCAGGGCGCTACGGCGCTCAGCGGATCGGGCAGCTCGAACGAGAGGGCTATCTGCGGCGATCGCGCTACCGCGTGCACAGTACGGCCCCGCTCCTGTTGAGCGATCTAGGGTACCGGCTACTTCACGGACGCGAGCTGGCGCTCGGGTATCACCCGCTCGCCGACCTCGACATCGAGAGCTTCGAACACGACGTGTGGACGCAGCGCTTGCGGATCGCTTTCGAGCGCGATCTCGGCTGCTCGCGCTGGCGAACGGAACGAGCGCTCAAGATGGCAGCGGGCAAAGCCGGGCTGCCCTACGTGCCCGACGCGCGCTTCTACTCGCCGAACGGCCAGGCGTGGAACCTCGAAGTTGAGCGGGCGCCGAAGCGGGCCGACCGCTTGAAGGCGATCCTCGGCGAACGCGCGCAAGCCAGCAGAAAGAGCGCGATTTTGTACGTGCTCGATCGCCGCTTCTCCGAGTTCTACCGCGACTTGATGGCGATCACGCCGAACCCCGGCGTCTTCTTCATCACGCACTTCGACGACCTGTCACGAGTTACGGCTGGGGCGAACGGATGGCATCCGATGCCGATCAAAAAGGTCTTCGGCGAGGTGCGGTCATGACGCGCACCTTTGCACAAGACGCAGGCGCGCTCGGCGGAGCCGCGCTGAAGACGCTCGCACTCGGGCCTGCCGCCTTCGTCCTTCGCTACTTCGGCCACGAGGTCATGAAGAAGATCGCTCGCGCGGCGTGGGGCGTCGTAACGATCGTCCTCCTCATAGTCGGCGCCGCCGAGTGGTGGGCGCCGACGGTGGAAGGGCGGCTCATGGGCCTTCTCGCCGCAATCGTCGAGGGCGGAGCAAGGGTTCCGTCAATCATCATGACGTTCGCCGCACGCCAACCCGAGTGGCCATACAACGTCATCGTTGTCGCGTACGCGGCGCTTCAGCTTCTGATCGCAGTTCCCGTAGTCCAGGCGATCGGCATCGAGCGCGCGATGAATCGCCGTGCTCGCGCGCGCCAAGAGCGGAAGCTGGGGCGCGTTCCGTGGCTCGTCGGCCGCTTGCGCGGAAAGCGCCTGGAGCAAATCGCGGGCAAGGCGCGCATTGGTTGGCAGAAGAACTGCCTGCGCACGGTGGCGCTCGGCGACGAGCGTACGATGCACATGCACATCGTCGGCGCGACAGGCTCGGGGAAGACCGAGGCGCTGAAGCGGCTCATCGAGGCCGACGTCGCAAGCGGCTATCCGGTGATCTGGATCGACGGAAAAGGCGACACCGAAAACGCAAAGTGGTTTGCCGCCACCGCGCTTCAGCACGGTCGAAAGAGAGATCTTCGCATGTTCATGCCGATCGATCGCTGCGGCTCGTACAACCCGCTCGCGCATGGCGATCCGACCGAGCTGAAAGATCGCCTCGTCAGCTCCTTCACGTGGTCGGAGGAGTACTACAAAGGCCGGGCACAGGTCGCGCTGCAAGCGATTCTCACAGCGTTGCGCTCGCGGGACTTGCGCTTCGACTTGCGCGATGTCGCCGTCGCGCTCGACGCCGACGGCCCCGGGCTGCGCCAGCTCATCGCGCAATCCAAGGACAAGCATGCCGCGGCGCAGCTTGCGGCCTACGCGTCGAGCAAGGAATGGCAGCTCGCCGTCTCGAAGGTGCGCGACGACCTCGCCCTCTTCGTCAGCTCGAGCTACAAGGACCGCCTCCTCGAAGGCAGCCATCCGCTCGATTTCCGCGACATCTACCAAAACCGGGGCCTCGCCTACGTCCAGCTACCGGTCGCCCGTTCGCCCGAGTTCATGACGAGCCTCGGCAAGCTGATGATGTCCGACTTGAACGGGCTCAACTCGTCGATCGCCACGGGCACCGTGCCGCGCGTCGATGGCCTTTGCTCCGTCATCATCGACGAGTTCGCGAACTTCGTGACGCCGCAGTTCGTGCACATGCTGCGCGAGGCACGCTCGCAACGCTTCGCGCTTACGATCGCTCACCAGAGTCTCGGCGATCTTCGTCAGCTGGACGTGGCCGATCAGATCCAAGGGAACACGAACACGAAGCTCATCTTCCGTCAGGACGCGTTCGCCGATGCCGACAACTGGGCGAAGCTCATCGGCACCAAGGTGGTCTACGACAAGACCTACCAGACGGAACAAAGCGGCTGGGCGGATGCGGCCAGCGGGCGCGGGTCGCTCCGTGAGGTGCACCAGTTCATCGTCGAGCCGGACACGATCAAGAACATGCCGCAAGGCTCCGCCGTGCTCGTTCGGAAGGAGCCGAAGCACTTCGCGGGCGTGATCGATGTCGCGCAGGCGCACCGCTACGTGGCGCCGAGCGACGTTCTCTCGCGGATCTTGATCACGCTCCGCGACGAGCAGCGAAAAGACCTTCGGCTCGCTTGGAACTTGTACCTCGCAAGAGGGCCGGAGCCGGCGAAGCGAGCGCCTTCCCCGGCCCGCGCTGGTGCCGAAGTGAAGGCGACGGTGATCGATCTATCGAAACGCAAGAAGGGCTCGCCAGACACCGAGTGGTGAGCGGGCAACACGGAGGAGGAAGACAATGAGTGAAGAGGGAAACATGAAGGACGTTGCAATGGCGATGCTCGTGCCGATCGAGAACATCGACGCCGACGACACGAACGTGCGCTCGCGTATGCACGGGATCGACGAGCTGGCTGCTTCGATGCGCGCCGTCGGGATCATTCAGCCGCTCGTAGGCACGCGCGATGCGACCGGGCGGATCAAGTTGATCGCCGGCCATCGGCGACTCGCCGCGGCGAAGGCAGCGGGCCTCGAAGCCGTGCCGCTGATTGTCCGCGAGGTCGAGAGCGACGTGGCCAAGGAGCTACAGCTCACGGAGAACGTGCAGCGCGAGGACCTGCCGGCCCTCGACGTGGCGGAAGCGCTCCAAGCGATGGTGTCCAGCGGGCAAACCGCCGAGTCGATCGCCGCGCGCCTCGGAAAATCGCCAGCCTGGGTTCGCCGACACCTCGCGCTCTTGAAGCTCGACGGCAAGGTGCTCTCGGCGCTGCGCAAGCATGGCCTGCGCTTCACCCAGGCCGAGCACGTCGCGAAGGTGCTGAAGACAGGCTCGCTGAACGACGCGCTCGAAGCGGCCAAAGGGCTCGCGTCCGGACAGCTCTCACGCCGATCGGCCGAGCGAGCGCTCGCAAAGGAGAAGGCCGTCGACTCCCATCGGCAAGCGTTCAGCGGAAGCGGTGCGCGGTATCGGGCTTCGCTCAACATCGAGAGCGAGCTGCCGATCGATAGCGTACGGGCGAAGCAACTCGGTGACCTGTTGGTGGCCGTCGATCGCATCATGACGTGGACGGCGTGAAGATCATGAACTACGAAACGCGTACCGCGGTGGCCCCGCCGACGGAGAAAAAGAAACGAAGCCCGGATCGCACGGTTCGGCTGTCGCCGCGGGGCGCCTTCGTCGTTCGCGAGCTGCTGAAGGTGCGGTGCATGACGATGAGCCAAATCGCCAGCCTGTGCCGCGTTGAAAGGAGCGGCGGCGCCGCGCTCGACCTGTGCCGACGCTTGCGGGCGCTCGGCCATATCGTCGTGGCCTATCCTTTTCAGGATCGCACGACGGCCGTCGTCAGCTTGTCGGAACAGGGGCGCCGCTTTGCACGTGATCGTCTCGGCCGGAGCCTCGAAAACTCCGGCCGAGACGACGGGCGATCGACGGCTCAAGTGCTGCGGGTTTCGGAGCTGTATGTTCGGCTCGTCAGCCTCGGCGCCAGTGACTGGCTCGGTTGCCGCGCGAACACCGATCGCTTCGAGTGGTACGACGGCGACGAGGTGCCGGATCTCGCGGCGGTCGCGCCGACGCTCGACGCCGCGCTCGACACGGGTTCGCATCGTTATCTGATCGATGCCGAGCCCATCATCGCGAGCGAGCGAGGCTTCGCCTCGAAGATCGAGCGCTACCGCCGCACGATGGCAAGCAACCGCACCGATACCCTCGTCCTTCTCACCGACAAAGCCGGCGTGCGCTTCGTGCGCGACTGGTTGGCGGCCAACGGCAACGCCCAGGGACCACCAGTGTTCGCCGGTGACCTCGATCAAACCGTCGCCCTTCTATCCTCGGCCATCGGGCTTGGCCCGGCCGTGCCGGCGACGCCACCGTTTGGAAGCAGCATCGTCACGGAGCTGCGGACGTTCCTGACGCACATCATCAAGCGAAGCGGATTGAGCAGCACGAGGTGGCCGCCCAACTGGCGCACCGTCATGAGCGCCGTCTACGGCGAAGCGGAATGGACGACTCTCGGACCCAAACTCGAAGAGCGCGCGGCCAACGCGGCCGCTCGCCTACAAACAAAACCAGGAGACAACACTTGATCAACGAACCAACCGGCGAGCAGTTTCCCCTATGGGACGCACAACAAGTGGCGAAGTTCATGAACGTCAGCCGATCGTGGGTGTACCAGCGCGTAGAAGCCGGCCTTATCCCGCACCTGCGGCTCGGCGGGCTCGTCCGCTTTGAACCAGAGGCGATCAAGAAGTTTGTGCGGCATGATCGGATCAGCGCGACGCACGTCATCGAGCGTCTGGCGCGGGCGAGGAGCTGAGCATGGCCTTTGTGTACGAGAAGAACGGCAAGTGGTTCCTTCGCTACAAGACCATCGACGGCCGCTGGGTCAGTAAGAGCAGCGAGGCGCGCACAAAGACCGAGGCGAAGCTGCTCGCATCAGAGATGGCGCGCCAGGTCGAGCAGGAGAAGATCGGCCTGCGTCAGCCTGGCTCGGGCTTGATCGTGCGTGAGCTGCTTCAGTGGTGGCTCGACGAGTATTCGAGCCAACTCGCGTCGCACCAACGGAACATCTACGCGATCAAGGCGCACATCTTCCCCCACACGATTGCGAAGGTGCCGCTGCGCGAGCTGACACCGGGGCACATAGAGCGGCTTCTGCAAGAGAAATCGAAGAGCCACTCGCCGCAGACGGTGAACCACCTGCGAAAGTACTTTCTGATCTCGTTTAACTGCGCGCGCCGCGCCGGCAAGTTCACCGGACCGAATCCAGCGCAGGACGTTCGCGCACGGAAAGTCCCGCGGCGCATGTACGACTACTTGAAGGCCGGCGAGGTCCCGCGCGTCCTCCAGGCCCTGAATCCGACAGCACGCCCTCTGTTCGCCGCCGCGATCTACACCGGGCTGCGCAAGGGCGAGCTGTTCGGTCTACGCAAGATCGACGTCGACTTGCAGCGCGGGCTACTCACGGTCGCGCGCTCGCACGATCGCGACACGACGAAGGGCGGGCACGCCGACGTCATCCCGATCGCGGCCGAGCTGGTGCCGTTCATGGAGCGCGCGATCGAAGACTCGCCAAGCGAGCTCGTGTTCCCGAACGAAGCCGGCGAGCTGCGTCGCGATGACAGCAAGCTCGCGAAGATGCTGCGCGGCGCCCTCGCGCGCGCCGGCATCGTGCAAGGCTACGAGCATGTCTGCCGCCGCTCGGGCTGCAAGCACCGCGAGAAGCAGGCCGACGCCACGATCCGCCGCTGCTCGAAGTGCAACATGAAGCTCTGGCCGAAGGCGCTCGTGCGTCCGATCCGCTTTCACGATTTGAGGCATACCTGCGCGAGCTTGATGATGATGGCGGGCGCGAACCCAGCCGCCGTTCAGCGCATCATGCGCCACTCGAACCCGCGCATGACCACCGAGGTCTACGGTCACCTCGCGCCGGACTATCTGAAGGACGAAGCCAATCGCTTGAAGCTCCTCGGCGACGGCTCGCTTGTTACCCTAATGTTACCAGCGCGAAAAAACGCCGCCGAAAGCGAAAATTCAAAAACGGAAACCGCTGACGCGGCGGAGGGTTGCGGTGGCGCGCCCGCCGGGATTCGAACCCAGGACCCCCGGCTTAGAAG
>JADLHZ010000121.1 GCA_020848545.1 Deltaproteobacteria bacterium
AGCCGTCCTTGCGATGGCCGTCGTTGTTGATCGCGCAAGCGTCGATGACGGCATGGATCGGATCGTCGTCACGAAGCGCGTCTTCCAGCCGCTTCAATACGACGACCGCGACGCCGCTCGAAGCGCCCGTGCCGTTCGCTTTTGCGTCGAACGCGCGGCAAAGCCCATCGGGCGACAAGATGCCTTCTGCCTCGTAGAGCGCGCCCGCGGGCTCGACTTGCAGCGTCGCCGCGCCGGCGATCGCCACATCGCAGTGCTGCTCGATCAGGGCTTCGCAGCCGAGGTTCACCGTGACGAGGCCCGAGGAGCAAGCGGTTTGGACGGCGAGCGCAGGTCCTGTGAGGTTGAAGCGAAAGGCGAGCTTGGAAGCGACGAAGTCTTTGTCGTTACCGCTCAACGCGGCCATGCTCGAAAACTTCGGATGCCCCAACCGGCGCAGCCAATACATGCTTCGGCCGCTCGACGCATACACGCCGATGCGACCGCTTTGCCGTTCATCGATGTATCCGGAATCTTCCAGCGCTTCCCAAACACACTGCATGAGGAGACGTTGCTGCGGGTCGGTGATCTCGGCATCGCTCGGAGACATGCCAAAGAGCGCGGCGTCGAACTTGTCGAGGTCGTCGACGCAACCGAAGGTACGGATCAACCGTTCGCCTCGTAACACTGCCTCGCTGGCGCCCGCGGCGCGCAAGGTCGCGTCGTCGACCGGGCTGAGAGGCACTCTCCCTTCAGTCAGGTTGGCCCAAAATTCTGCGACCGTCTTCGCACCCGGCACGCGCAGGGCCATGCCGACGATCGCGATCTGCCGGCCGCTCGTCTTCTTGGGGCCGAAGCGCCATGGCATCGCCTGCTCGTCGCTCTTGCCGCCAAGAAAAAAGGCGGCTTGCGCTTCGACGGTCGTGTTTTGAAACAGCGACACGACCGAGATCTTGGTCTCGAGTAGCGCCTCGAGCTCGCTGTGCAGCTCGAGCAGGAGCAACGAGTGTCCGCCGACGTCGAAGAAGCTGACCGAAACGCCGACGCTTTGGCGCTTCAAGACCTTGCACCACACCGCCGCGATCCGCCTTTCGAGCTCGGTGCGCGGCGCCTCACCGTCGATCTTCGCGTCCGGAGCGGGCAGCGCCTTGCGATCCACCTTGCCGTTCGGCGTCAGCGGCAGCGCTTGAAGTGGCATCAAGATCGCCGGCACCATGTACTCGGGCAGCCGCTGCTTGAGCGCGTCTCGCAAGGCCTGCGGCGTCATGTCGCCGACGTAGTAGCCGACGAGCTGCTTGTTGCTCCCCTCGCCGCGCACCACGACCACCGCTTCTTTGATCTGCTTTTGCAGCGCCGCTTCGATCTCCCCGAGCTCGATACGGAAGCCGCGGATCTTCACCTGGTTGTCGTTGCGCCCGAGGTACTCGAGATCGCCGTTTCGCAGGCGCCGCGCTAAGTCGCCGGTCTTGTACAACCTGCCGTACACGGGGTGCGTCGCGAAGCGCTCTGCCGTCAGCTCCGGCCGATTCAAATATCCGCGCGCGAGACCGGCACCACCTACGTATAGCTCACCCGCGACACCGACGGGCTGCGGTTGGCCGTACTTGTCGAGCACGTGCAACGAGAGGTCGTCGATGCTTCGGCCGATCACGCTGCCGAGGTTCTGCTCCAAGTCGGCCAAGCGGATCGGCCGATACGTCACGTGCACGGTCGTCTCGGTGATGCCGTACATGTTCACGAGCTCGGGCTTTTGATCGCCGTAGCGCTCGAACCATGGCCGCAGCGCGCGCAGATCGAGCGCCTCGCCGCCGAAGATCACGAAGCGCAACGACGTCGGACCGTCGGCGACTTCGATCAACTGGCGAAACGCCGACGGCGTTTGGTTCAACACCGTCACGCCTTCGCGGCAGAGCAACGCAAAGAAGTCGCGGGGCGATCGGCTCACGACATACGGCACCACCACCAAGCGGCCGCCGTAGAGCAACGCTCCCCACATCTCCCAGACCGAGAAGTCGAACGCGTACGAGTGAAACAGCGTCCAAACGTCTCCCGACGAGAATTGATACCACTGCTCGGTCGCTAGAAAGAGCCGCGCCACGTTGCGATGCGTGACGATGACGCCCTTCGGCCGGCCGGTCGAGCCCGAGGTGTAGATGACGTACGCGGGTGCATCAGCGCTCATCTCGACCCGCGGCGCCGTCGTGCTTTCGCTGCCGATGTCCTCCATCCGCACGATCGTCTCGGCGACGAAGCCGTCAGCAGCGTTGCCGCTCGTGACGAGCAGCTTTGCGCCGGAATCGGCCAGCATGTACTCGAGCCGATCGCGCGGATAGCTCGGATCGAGCGGCACGTACGCGCCGCCCGCTTTCAAGATGCCGAGCAGACCGACGACCATCTCCGCCGAACGCTCCATGCAAATGGGAACGAGCGTCTCCGGCCCGACGCCGCGCTTACGCAAATAGTGCGCGAGCTGGTTCGAGCGTTCGTCGAGCTCACGGTAGCTGAGCGTCTGCCCATCGAACGCGACCGCCACGGCGTCGGGCGTCTTCTTCGCCTGCGCAAGGAACAGCGCATGTACGCTCTGATCGCTGCGATAGTCGCGCTCGGCCGCGATCGCGAGCTGCTGGCGCTCGGCTTCGCTCAGCATCGCGAGCGTGCCGATCTTCTCGTCCGGGTTCTTCGCGATCGCGCCGAGCAACTGCTGGTAGTGACCGACCATCCGCTCGATCGTCTCGCGATCGAAGAGGTCCGTCGCGTACTCGATGACACCTTCGAGCCGGCCTTCATTTTCCCAGAGCGCGATCGTCAGATCGAACTTCGCCTGGACCTCTTGCCCACTGAGCCCCTCGAACGTCAGCCCGCGCGAAAACGCGCCTCCTGCATCGGGCGCATTCTGGAGCGTCAACATGACCTGGAACACCGGGCTTCGCGCCGTGCTCCGCTCGGGGTTGAGCGCCTCGACCAGCTTCTCGAACGGCAAGTCTTGATGCGCGTAGGCCTCGAGCGCCGTCTCTTTCACTTTGCGCAACAGCGCCCGGAAGCTCGGGTTGCCGCTCAAGTCGGCCCGCATGCACAGCGTGTTGACGAAGAAGCCGATGAGCGGCTCGGTCGCTTCGTACTGGCGGTTGGCGATCGGCGAGCCGACGACGACGTTGTCTTGACCGCTGTAGCGCGCGAGCAAGACATCGAACGCCGCAAGCAGCGTCATGTACAGCGTGGCGCCCTCGGCTTGGCTCAGCCCACTGAGCGCGCTGGCCTTCTCGATGGTGAACATGTGGACCGCTCCACGATGGCTCATCACCGCCGGGCGCGGCCGATCCGTGGGGAGCTCCAACGCGGCGGGTGCGCCAGAGAGCTTATTCTTCCAGTACGCTTCTTGCGCGTCGAGCTTGACGTGCTCACGCTGCCAGAGCGCGTAGTCGGCGTACTGCACCGCGAGCGGCGCCAATCCTTCGCCATTGTAGAGCGCCGACAGCTCGCGCCAAAAGACGCCCATCGACCAGCCGTCGCTGACGATGTGATGCATGCTGAGATAGACTTCGTGCTCGTCTTTCTCGACACTTCGCACCACACAGCGGACGAGCGGCCCGCGCACAAAGTCGAACGGCTTTTCCTGATACGCTCCTTCTAACTTCTCAATCGCGACCGGCAGCGCTTCGTGCACCACTTGCTCGGCGATGCCGCCCACCGTTCGAAACGTCGTGCGCAAGCTCTCGTGCCGCGCGATGACGCCGTTGAGCGCCCGCTCGAACGCTTCGACGTCGAGCGCGCCGCGAACCCGCATCGCAGCGGTGATGTGATACGCGGTGCTCTCGGGCTCGAGCTGGTAGAGGAAGAACAAGCGCTGTTGCGCGTACGAGAGCGGCACCCGCTCCGGCCGCGCTCGAGCCACGAGCGCCGGCAAGCTCGCGCGCTCCGCCGCCGCCACCCGCAGCGCCAACTCGCTGACACGCGGCGCTTCGAACAACGTCTTGAGTGGAACCGCCTTGCCAAAAATCTTCGCCAAGCGCGAAACGAGCTGCGTCGCCAAGAGCGAATGACCGCCGAGCGCGAAGAAGTCATCGTGAGCACCGACGGGCTTCGTGAGCCCCAGCACTTGCGCGTAGGCACCCGCCACGAGCTCCTCGGCGGCGTTTCGCGGCGCGATGTACTCGCTCGCGCTCGTCGCCTCCGGAGCGGGCAGCGCCTTGCGATCGACCTTGCCGTTCGGCGTCAGCGGCAGCGTCGGGAGCTGCATCAAGATCGCCGGCACCATGTACTCGGGCAGCCCTTGCTTGAGGGCGTCCCGCAACCGTTGCGGCGTCGCTTCGCCCGCGTAGTAGCCGACGAGTTGCTTGTTGCTCCCCTCGCCGTGCACGACGACCACCGCTTCTTTGACCAGCTTTTGCAGCGCCGCTTCGACCTCCCCGAGCTCGATGCGGAAGCCGCGCAACTTCACCTGATTGTCGTTCCGGCCAACGAACTCGAGCGCCCCGGATGACAGCCAGCGGACCAAGTCGCCGGTCTTGTAGAGCCTTCCGAGCTCGGCATGGGTGACGAAGCGCTCCTCGGTGAGCTTGCTGCGATTGAGGTAGCCGCGCGCGAGACCGTCGCCGCCAACGAAGAGCTCGCCGACGATCCCGATCGGTGCCGGCTGGCCGTGACGGTCGAGTACGTAGCACGTGCTGTTGGCGAGCGGGTAACCGATCGGCAACGGCTCGCGCGTGTCAGGCCGAACGTCGAAGTAGGTGCTGTACGTCGTGTTCTCGGTCGGGCCATAGACGTGGATGAAGCGTAGACTCGGAAAGCGCCCGACCACGTTCTTCACATGTCCTGGAGACGTCACCTCGCCGCCAACCATCAGCTCTTCTAACGATGCAAATGCGCCGGCGTCGCTTTCGGCCATTTGCTGGAAGAGGGCGGTCGTCAAAAAGACGGTCGTGATCCGCTGCTCCACCATCACCCGTGCGATGTCTGCAAGGTCCAGCCGCCCAGGCTCGGCGACGAAGACACGGCCGCCGTTGAGCAACGGGCCCCAGATCTCGATCGTGGAGGCATCGAAGGCGAGCGGCGAAATCTGCAGGAACGTCTGTCGCGCATGGAAGGTCAGGTAATTCGTATTCTTGACGAGGCGCACGACGCCCCGATGCACGGCCATCACGCCTTTGGGCGTGCCGGTCGAACCCGAGGTGTAAACGACGTACGCGGCGCTCTCGCTCGTCTGGGCGATGCGCTTGAGGTGCCGCGAGTACTGGCGAAGGCTCGACTCCGTCACATCGGTCTGCTGCAGCTGCACCTCGGCGCCGCTGTCGCGCAGCATGAACGCACGCCGATCTTCGGGATAGGCCGCATCGATCGGGACGTAGGCGCCACCCGCCTTCAAAATTCCCAAAACCGCGACGACCATCTCGAGCGAGCGTTCGATGGTCACCGCCACCAGCGAATCGACGCCGACGCCTTGCTCGCGAAGGCGGTTCGCGAGCCGATTGGACCACTCTTCGAGCTGACGGTAGCTCAGGCTGCGATCGCCAAAGACCACGGCGACGGCGTCCGGGGTCTTCTCGACCTGCTCTGCGAAGAGCTCGTGGATGCACTTGTCGCGCGGGTAGTCGCGCGCGTTCGCGTTCCACTCGACGACGACTTTGCGCCGCTCGGCCTCGTCGAGCAACTCGAGCGCGCCGATCTGCTGGTCCGGGTTCTTCGCGATCGCGCCGAGCAGCTTCTGGTAGTGCCCGACCAGTCGCTCGATCGTCTCGCG
>JADLHZ010000122.1 GCA_020848545.1 Deltaproteobacteria bacterium
AGATCGATTCTCTCTTTGAAGCACATCTCCAATCCGTTTCACCCGACGGCACAATTCGAGAGCCAGTCCGCGCGCGTGTCAGGAAGAAAATGGGATACTGCCGGTGGAACAGCGTGAGAGCCGACAGGTATCAGCGATCTGAATGACGGCCGAATCAACGTTGCGATCAAGATCGTCGGGAACATCCAATGTCCAGCTGGCGCCGAGGCCGCAAGGGTCCAAGGTTCTCGGGATAGGGCTTGTCTCTGTCGGTGAGGGACGCTCTGGCTCCTCGGGGTGGCCCACCATCTCTATGCCGGAGAATGTGGCCGATCGTGTCTCCGGCTCGACGCATGGCTCGTCCAGCGTGGTTCGCTTGAGCGTGAGGAAGATCGTGTCGGGGGCATCGTATCTGCCGATCGAAACGTTGGCCTCCTTGAGCTTGATGCTTTGCAGTGGCACCTTGCATCCTTGTCCGCTCGACACGAGGGGGATGGTGCATGCGATGGAGTGCGCAAAGATGATGGACTGGAAGAATTTCGATCGAGCCATCAGTCGAAATCCGTCAGCGAATGCGCCGAGTCAGTCGCGCCCGTCAAAGGCGTCGCAGCAGCGGTTGCGACTTCGAAACGCCAGATGTTCGACGCATTGCCCGCTTGGTCGGCGCCGTTGAGAGCACGGCCGCTCAATGCGTAGATCACACCGCCGGCAGGATCCCACTTCAGCCCTCCGAAGCCCAGGCCACGAGTGTCTTCACCTGAGTCGTGCTTCGCGCCATGACGGTCGCGATGATGGTCGCGATGATGGCGATGATCGTCATCATCGGCCGCCGGGTATTCGCGCTCCGCGACCAGCTCGACGCCGTCCCAAGTGCCGCACTGATTCGGCTGCAGGCCATTCGGGCACGCCGCAGCAGGGGAGCGTCCACAGCTTGACTTCGCCGCGCGCGACACCACCTCGCCTTTTTGGTCGTGTGAGATCACGCCGTGCTCGCGCAGCTCACGGGCTGCGTGCGCAACGCAAGAGACGTAGTCGCCATGATTTTCCCACTGCGCAGCGCACGGGCACATCGACTCGATCCGGCTCGCGATCTCTGCGTCATTCAACGGCGTGGTGCTCGAGACCCCCCCCCCCCTTGGAGGCTCACCGTTCGATCGGAGATTGCCGAGCCCCGCTTCCTCGGTGCTCGAGACACGTTCTTCGATCCCCGGTGCGGTGCACGACGCGAGCAGGATGCAGAGACAGCAAGCGACGAGGTCGAGCTTTCCCATGGCGCGTCTTTCTTTCCGGGAAGGGTTTCCCCGTTTTTCAGCTTAGCCGACGGTCACTCAATCGCGCCAATCGAACTTCAGGACGAGGGAGTCGCCTTCTTCACCGGCCACTTTCCCGTGCGCAGATATTCGGTGAACAGCCGAGCCAACGTCACTCGGTCTGCCCGCGCGGGCGCAATGCCCATCGTGACGTGCCTTCCGTCGGTCTTGAGCGCATCGAGCAGCCGCAGCCATTTTCCGGCCTTCGACCAACGATCGAATCGACTAAACACGGTCTGCCAAGGCCCAAACGCATCAGGCAGATCCCGCCACGAAACACCCGTGCGTCGCCACCACAGCACGGCTTCGATGAAGCGCGGGTCATTGACGCCAGGCCTTCCTGCACCGCGATGGTTGCGAAGAAACAACCTGATTTTCTGCCACTGCCGTTCGTTCAGCTACACCCGTAGCGCCATTGACGGTGAACGCGCACCCTTGCGCTCACCTCGCAAGTTTTCGACATCGCCCAACTCTCACAACCGGGCGCGGACACGGGCACGTTCGCGGGAATTCAAAGACGCGCCCTGAGTCTCCTGAGTCAGTGATTTCTACCATAATTACCGGCGACGGTTTTCGCGGCGAAGCGCTGAATGGATTTCAGACTCAGGACACTAGGCCGTCCGCTCAAAACTCGGGGAATTGGCAAGCCGACGTCCACTTGGCCTTCATATGCGCCTCGCTGAGGCAGGCTTCGCCGTCTTGGAACTCGACGGGCGTCGCGTCGTTGTGCGTGCAGGTGCAGACGCCTTCTTGGCAGTGCATCGCGTAGCCGCCGGCGGTGCCGCAGATCTTCGTCAAGCTGCATTCGTGCGCGCTCAGCGCCGCGCCCTTCTCGCACGCCGGCGTGGTGTTCACCCCAGGCTCGGTGTGCGGCTCGGTGTGCGGTGTGCCGCCGTCGCCGGTCGAAGGCGTCGTCGAGGTCGGATCGTCGTGGCCGCCGTCGAAGCAGCCGTAGCTTGCGTCGTGGCGCGCAGGACCGTCGTTGTGCGTCGACGTCGGCTCTGACGCGTTGCCCTCGGTGATCGCCGCGCCGCCGCAGACGCACCCGTAGCGAACGCCGTCGCCTTCGCGGGCCGGCCCGCCGCTATCCGGCCCGGACCCGATGTCGCCGCCGGTGTTGCCGCCGTCGCCGCCGCTGAAGGTGTCCGGGCCGGTGCTGCTCGCTTGGCACTCGTGCTCTTCGGTGAGCGCCACCGGCACTTTGATTGAGAAGCCCGGGCTCATCACGGTGACGGTGTTGCCGCTCACGGTGCCGCCGGGGAGGGCGATCCAGCTGACGCCGTTGTCGCTCGAGCTCAGCACCGCGATCGTCTTGCCGGTGCCGATCATCGTCGCGTCGAAGGGCAGCTTGATCGTCACCGCGGTGTTGAACACCTCCTTCGTCGCTTCGAACGAGTACGCCTTGCCCGCCGCCGTGATGCCGGTCGGCAGCGTGGGAGTCTTGTCGAGCACATTGATCGTCACCTCGATGTCGCCGCTGACGGCGCCCTTCGGGATTTGGACGGTCGCGCCGGCCTGGCTGATGCTGCCGCCGCTGGTGCCGACCTTTTTGTTCGAGCCGCAGTGGACGATGAGAAACGCAGAAACAGCGATGAGGATCTTATGCACGGGGCCTCCGCTTTCTGTGAGACCTTGTCATGATACCCCGACTCTGCAACAGCCGGGCGCATGGATTTTTGGGCCTCCCGGGGGACTGTCTCTGCCGTCGATTGGTGTGAGCCGAACTACCTACATTCGCCCTACGTGGCCGAGTGGTGGAACACCTGGTCGAGCCTGCTGATCGTCGGGCTCGCGGCGTATGGCCTCTGGCAAGCGCGCCGGGCTGAGCGGCGCTTCTCGCTCGCGTTCGTGCTGCTCGCGATGGTCGGCCTCGGATCCGTCGCCTTTCACGGCACGCTTCTGAAGTCGGCGCAGGCGAGCGACGAGCTGCCGATGATCCTCTGCGGCCTCGCGTACGCGTTCATCCTCATCAACCGCAAGCGGCCCCGCGCCGCGGTCGCCGCAGTCTTGCGCCGCGAGTGGCCGCTCGTGCTCGGGCTCGTCGGCTACGCGGCGCTCGTCGTGTTCGCGTATTTCTCCCTCGCTGCGTACTTCCACTTCTTCCTCGCCGCCTACGCGCTGATCGTCACCTACTTGAGCGCCGGCAGCTTGTACCTCGTGTTCCGCGAGGATCGCCGCGACGAGATGAAGCGGCTCCTCTTCGCGTCTGTCGGTTGCTATCTCGGCGGCCTCTCGTTGCTCTGGGTGCCGGAGCACGCGCTGCTCGGCTGCGCCCACCCGCTGCAGAGTTTGCAGCTGCACGCGATCTTCCACCTGACGTCGGCGATCGGCAGCTACTGCTGGCTGCGCATGATGATGCATCAACGCGGTGAAGCGTTCGCGGCAACCGAGCGTGCGCTTCCTGATCCCGTCCGCTGCTGACTTGGGCCGAATAGGATTGCCAAATCCAAGCGGCCGTGCTCGTGGCGGTGGCCGTGGCCGAAGCCTTTGCAACGATCGACACCTGGGCCGAGCGCTATCTGCTCAGCGCGGATCTCGCGCACAAGCAGGCGCCGCCGCCGCTCCCAGAGCGCTTCGCAACGACGCAGGTGCCGGTTCGCATCGCTGCTCCCGGCCGTCCGCCCGAGCTCGTGCCGGCGAAGCGCGGTGATCGCTTGCCGCGGCCGAAGGCACTTCGCGAGCGGAAGCACCGCGCCAAGGTCCTGCACGCGTTCTGGCACCATGAGCTGCAAGCCGCGGAGCTGATGTGCTGGGCGGCGCTCGCGTTCAGAGACACGCCGGAGGAATTTCGCCGAGGCCTGATGCGCATTTGCCTCGACGAGATCCGCCACATGCGCCTCTACAGCGAGCACTTGGCGACGCTCGGCTTCTCTATCGGCGACTTTCCCGTGCGCGATTGGTTCTGGTCGCGCGTGCCGCAGTGCAGGGATCCGATCGCGTTCGTAGCCGTGATGGGCATGGGCCTCGAAGCGGCGAACCTGGAGCACGCGACCGCCTTCGCCGCGCACTTTCGCGCGGCCGGAGACGAAGTCGCGGCGTGCATGCAAGAGCAGATCGGCGCCGACGAGGTGGCGCACGTGCGCTTCGCGACGCGGTGGTTCGAGACGTGGACCGGCGGATGCGATTTCGACGCGTGGCTTCGGGCGCTGCCGCCGCCGTGGTCGCCGATGGTGTTGCGTGGGGATCCGCTGGCGATCGACGCGCGCGCGCGGGCCGGCATGAGCGCGGCGTTCTTGCAGAAGCTCAGCGCGTACGTGCCGGAGGCGAAGGGCCGCGGGTCGTGAGCGCGTTCGCGTGGGTGATGAACCTCGACGCCGACTTCGAGCTCGCACGCCGCGGCTACTCGACGCCGGCGAAGCTAGCGGCGGATCTGCTGCGCCACGGCGGAGCGGCGCGTGCGCTGCTCGGCGAAGGCGACGTGCTGATCGGCGGCGCGCTCGCCGGCGAAGCGATCGCCAATCCGTCTCGCTACCTTGGCCGGGCGTTCTGTCCGACGCAGAAGGCGATCGCGATCATGCGGCGCGCCGGCGTCGAGCCCGAGGCGCATCCGGACGAGGCCGTCCTGCGCCGCGTGAACCACCGGCGTTTTGCCTGCGCGCTCGGCGGCGGCCTGCGCGAGCAGCGCTACGTCGAGACGCGCGCCGAGCTCGAGGCGGCGCTCGCGGGCGGTCCGAAGCTCTTGAAGCGGCCGCTCGCATTTGCCGGCCGTGGCCAGCTGCGCGTGAGTGGCGCGCTCGGCGAAAAGGACGACGCATGGATCGCGGCGTCGCTACGCGAGGACGGCCTCGTCGTCGAGCCGCTCGTCACCCCGTCGCTCGAGGTCAGCGTGCACGGCTTCGTCACAAAGGACGGCGCCTGCGCGCTCGGCCGGATCTGCGTGCAGGCGACGAACGGGCGTGGAGTCTTTCGCAGCGCGCGCCTCGCCGATCGCGCAGATCTTCGCACCGACGAAGCGCGCGCGCTGCTGATCGCCGCCGAGCGCACGGCCGCGGCCCTGCGAGACACGGGCTACTTCGGGCCCTTCGGCATCGATGGGTACCGCTACGAGCGCGGCTTCTGCGCGCTCTCCGAGATCAACGCGCGCTACACGATGGCGTTCGCGATCGGCTTCGGGCAAGGTCAAAGCTGATAGCTCAACGCGGCGGCTCGTCGGTCGCGCGATCGATCAAGGCGCCGACGCTCTGCTCGATCTTGCGGCCGAGCTTCTTACCGCGCTCGCGCCACCGCTTGCTGCGCACGCGCCGCTCCGCACGCTTCACGAGCTTGTCGTTATTCGGCGTGACGAACGCGACGACATGAACGATGAGCCACAGGCTCCAGAAAAAGAACGGCCAGATCACCCAGCTCGGGCCGCCGGTGCGTACGTCGATGAAGGCGAGCGTGGCGTTGACGATGAAGAACGCAAACAGGTGCGAGCGCAACGCAGAACGCCGCTCGGCGCGGATGTCGCGCAGCGCCGTCGCCAGCTCGCCCTCGCGATCGATCTCGCCGATCGCGCGCTCGACCTTCGCGGCGTCGAGGCCGAGCTCCTTGGCGGTCTCGAAGAGCTCACGCTCGCTGAGATCATCCGGCGTTTCTTGAGCGCCGCTGCGCTCTCGCTCGGCGCGGCGCAAGATGTCGCGCACTTGCTCGGTCGTGTAGCGGCGCTCGGTCATGTCTACGGATGTTGCCCCGCCGCAGCGCGCGTGGCTACGATCTCCCATGCTCATCGCGCTCGCGCTCCTCGTCGCCGCCGACTGCTCGCCGAAGAACCCGCTGGTCGCGCATGCGTTGAAGGGCGGCTACGCAAAGAGCGCCGCCGCCGTGCCCATGATCACCTACTACGTGCTGCCGGTCGAAGGTTCGCTCGCCGGCATCGAGTGCTTCGGCGGCTTGGAGTCGCTCGACGCGGCCGCTCGGAAGCTCACGGACGTGCGGCCGCTCGCTGGTCTCTCGAAGCTGAAGGTGCTGCGCGTGCGCAATAATCAACTGAAGAGCGTGGCCCCGCTCGCGGGGCTCGTCGCGCTCGAGACGCTCGATCTCGGCGACAATCAGATTGCCGACGTGAGCCCGCTCACGTCCCTCGCGCGCTTGAAAGAGCTGCGCCTCGAGAATAATCAGATCGTCGACGTCGCGGCGCTCGGCAAGCTCGCCGAGCTCGAGGAGCTCAACTTGGATCGCAATCGCATCGCCGACGCGCGGCCGCTGCTCGCGTTGAAGAAGCTGAGCACCTTGAACCTCGATCGCAACACGATCGCCGACGTGCCGGCGCTGCGCAAGGCCGGGCTGGCGATCAGCGAATACTCGCATCAGTACAAAGGAAGCTGCGCGTCGATCCTCGCGCGGGCGAAGGAGGGGAAGCCTGCGCAGGCTCAGTTTGCGATCTGTCCGCCGTGGGAGGATGCACAGACGGCGCCGTTTGCGCCCCGCGGTGGCCATTGCCGCGTGGAGCGCATCTGCAACGGGCTGGTCGGCGTCGACTGCAACTCGGCGATCGACGGGCCTTACGATTACTTCGAGCTCGGCACCTGGAAGCTCGTCGCCAACTGTGGCGGCGCGTGCATGGGCGGCCGCTGCACGAACTGTCCGCCGAAGGAGATGGCCTGCCCGCGCTATTGACGCAGGCGATCATGCTCGCTGCGCTTGCCGCAGGAGCACGACGCCGAGCACGATCATGCCGGGACCACCGGGCGCGTGTTGAAACGCGATGAGACCGGCGTCGTGCTGCACCGCGAGCACGAAGTCGCCGATCGGGATCGGCGCGAGCGCGAGCATCAGATAGCCGAGCGCGCGCCGTTGCCCTGAAGCAGCGAGCGCGAGGATCAACACGCCGGCCGTGAGCTCACGCAGGCCGGCCACGTGCTGCCACACGGGATCGCCTTGGCTCTCGGGTAGCCCGTAGAGCGCGGCGGCGGTCTTCGGCGCGACCAGCAACACGACGCCGACGAGCGTCACCATCACGCCGAGCGCGAACGACGCGTAGACCGGAAGCTGCGCGCGGCTCACCGCTGCTTACGGGCGCGGCGGCGGAGCGCCGCGGCGATCGCCACGAGCGCGATCCACGCGTTGCTGGCGCCCGCCTGTGCGCAACCGGGCGCCACGCCGGCGGTGACGCCGTTGGGGTCGACGTTCGCCGGACCCACGCCGGTCGGCCCAGTCGGAGCCACGGGCTTGTCGGCGCAGAAGCGGACCTTGCCGTCTTTGCCGCTGCACGCTTGGTTCTTCCCGCAGTCGTCGTCGCTCGCGCACTCGACCTGGCAGCGCGCGGCCGCGCAGACGTTGCCCGAGCCGCAGTAGGTCTCGCCCTTCGTGCACTTGTCGCCGAGCTCGGCTTCATCGAGCTCCGGGTAGAGGCAGAGCTTGTTGCGGCACTCGAGGCCGCTCGGGCACTTTTGGCCCGCGTCGCATTTCGCCGAGCAGTAGTAGTAGTCGTGCTGATCGTCGGTCCGGCACTCGCGGCCCGGACACTGATCTTTGGTCTCGCATTGTTCGCCGGCCTCCTTGCAGTCGGGATCGGGCGTGGCGCACGAGCCCGTGGCGCAAACGTCGTCGCCCGCGCACGCCGGATCGCAGTCCGGATCGTCGGCCGGATCGGGGCAGCTGTCGTTGCAGGTGCCGTCGGCGGGGCACACGCAGTCGATGTCCGGCGTCGTGCAGCCTTGCTTGCACAAGCCGTCGCGCGCGCACGTCGGCGTCTCTTTCTCGCTCAGCCACTGCGAGATGAACGAGGCGTAGGTGTCAACGCGCGTGTAGTAGCCATGATACTGGCACTGGCCTTCGCCGAAGGAGGTGACGCCGATGATGCGCTCGACGCCGTCCGGAAAGGTGTAGAGCGCCGGGCCGCCCGAGTCGCCGAAGCAGGCGCCCTTGTTCTTCGTTTGATCGAAGGTGACGAGCAGGTTGTCGACGTCGGAGATGCCGACGGTGACTTCGTACTTCTCGCCGTCGGTCTGGCGATCGTCGCGCACGCCGTAGCCGACGAGGCGCGCGCTCTTGCCGACGAGGCTCGAGATGTTCGCCATGTTCCATTGCTTCTGCTTGCCGCCCGGCGCTTTCTCGAGCAGCACGAGGGCGATGTCGTAGCCGGCGCCGGTGTTGTTCGGGTTGTAGCTCGGGTGCTGGCGCCACTCCTTGGCCTTGATGAAGCTCGACTGCGGCGTCGACCAAATGTCGGCCGTGTTTGTGGCGTAGATCGAGTCTGCTTCCACGCAGTGGGCAGCGGTGAGCAGCGTGCGCGCGCCGATGAGCGTCGCCGTGCAGATGCCGCCGCTGTTCCCCATGTGCAGCATCATGCCGAAGACTTCGGAGTCGTCGCTGCCGGCGGGAGTGCCGCCGATGATCGACTGCGCGAGCTCGCCCGCCGCGAGATCGACGGACGGAGTGCTTTGACGAACGGGACCGCAGGCGAGCGAAAGACAGACGATCGGCAGCAGCGGGCGCAAGCGCATGAAAACTCCAATGCGAGGGCGGCTACATAAAGGTCTGTGGCGTTTTGGACAAGCGAAAAGTGCAGGCGGGTCGCGGGTCTGAGTGACATGCTGCGTCGAGCTGACTGGACCGTCACGCTTTGTCTACGATCGCTTATGTTTCCGATAAGTGCTGCATGGTGGCGATCAAAGCGAGGGAGCAGCGTTTTTCGATCGAGGGCGTGCCGCCGGTGGCGGAGGCCGCGCCGGCGCCGGCCTCGCCAATCACCGAGCGTCCGGCGGCGCCGATCGATCGGGAGCTCTGGGCCTCGCTCGCGACGATCGCGAAAAGCACGCCGGCCACCGCGACGAGCGCGATCCCCGTCCGCGACTCGCGGATGGCACCGAAGCTGCGGCTCGATCTCATCGCGAGCGCCCAGACCGCGATCGTCGCGTCGACGTACGGAATCACGCCAGACGACGGGGGCATCGCCTTCGTCGACGCGCTGATCGCGGCGCGCCGAAACGGCCGGACGGTGGTGTTGACGATCGACTCGATGGCCAACGCCTTCGGCTCGGTCGTCGGCACGCGCGTGAAAGACCTCGCGTACCGCCTGCGTGAGCTGCGCTTCTACGGTGGCCACGTCGTCTTCTACGGCGGCGCTCGCGAGCAGGCGCATACGCTCGGCGCCGGCACGCACCTGAAGATGCTCGCGATCGACGGCGAGCGCTTGCTGATCGGCGGCCGCAACATCGGCACGAACTTCGAGGACTGGCCGGACTACGACGTGCTCTTCGCCGGCGAGATCGCGCCGCGCGTGCTGCTCGACGCCGTGCCCTTCTTGGGCCGCGGCGACGCCGTTTGGGATCGCGCGCTGCTCGATCGCGTCCGGTGCCAACGCGAGTACGACGCCGCCATCGCCGACCTGCGCAAGCTCGCGGCGATCAAGCTCTCACGGGCACGTCGCGAAGGCGCCGGTGGACCGCGCTACTTGCCCGTCATCGGCGATCCGCTGACGCAACACGAACGCGCCGGCACCGCCACCACCCGCGCGCTGGTCAAGACGATCGACAGCACGAAGCGCTCGCTCGTCATGTCGAGCAACTACGCGCGGCCGTTCCCGGCGATCCGCGACGCGCTGCTGCGAGCCCGCGCGCGCGACGTCGACGTCACCGTGATCACGACCGGCGCCACCGGCGCCACGGTCTCGCCTGTGCCCTACGTCGACAGCATCGACGACTACCGTTGGATGCGCGCGCACGGCATCACCGTCATCGAGACGAACCACATCGAGCACGGCAAGCTCTACTTGTTCGACGACAACCTGCTCGCGTTCGGCAGCTACAACGTCGAGGCGCACTCGGACGAGCGGCTGGTCGAGAGCTTGATCTTCACGAACGATCGCAAGTTGATCGACGCCGCCGAGGGCGCGCTGCTCGACACCGCGACGAACCGCCAAGAGTCGCGGGACGAGCACGACAAAGCCGCGGGCTACGGCTTCTTCGAGCGCGTGTGGCTCGAAGTGCAGGCGTTGCTCGGGGGGCCGTTCATCTAATTGAGCGACCGAGTCGCCGCTAAAGGAAGAACGAATAGCCGAGGCTGAAGGTGCCGCCGTGCCCGACGTTTTGCGTGCCGGCGACGACGTACGCGAGCAGGCGATAGCGCAGCTCCAAGATGAGCCCGCCCGGGCCGGCGGCGATCACGTAGCCGATGCCGGCCGCGGCGCCGACGGTGAGGAATTGATCGTGCACCGGCCCGTCCGCGAGCGTCGTGTCGCTCGACACGAGATCGAGGCTCGCGGCCGCGCTGATGCGAAAGAGCCCGGGGCCGGCCGGCTCGTGATAGGTGAGGCCGAGCGGGATCGCGAGCCACCAGCCGATCGAAGCGCGCGCGGAGTCGCTGCCCCACAGCCCGGTGAAGCTCGGCTCGAGCATGAGGCCGAGGCGGCGGCCGATCATCGGGAAGCGGTAGCCGATCTCGAGCGCGCCGCCTGGGCCACCGCGCAGCGGCCCCGACTGCGCGAAGCCCTGCGCCTTCAAACCGATATGAAAGCCGCGATCGCGCAGGCGCACTTCCTCCGGCGGCGGCGCTTGCGTGTAGATCGGCAGCGTCGCCGGCAAGTACACGACCTGCGTCGACGCCGGCTGCGAGCTCGCTGGTTGCGACGAAGGCTGCGGCCCTTTGCGTTTGAGCTTCGGAAGGATCAGCAGGACCTCGCCCTCGATCTCGTCGGCGCGCGCTTCGGCGGCGAAGGCGACGAGCACGCATGCGAGCACGAAGAGCGCGCGCGTCACTTGGCGGCCTTGTAGTCGGCGAAGAACTCTTCGAGCTCGACGCGCTCTGGCGCATCGGGGTCGAGCTCGATGTAGCGCGTGTAAGCGTCGACCGACGCATCGTCCTTGCCGGTCGCCGCGAGCGCGACGCCGAGCAGACGATAGGCGAGCGGAAATTTCGCTTTGCGATCGATCGCGAGCTGCACGAGCTCGAGCGTCTTCGGCCAGTCCTTGCGCAGCGCGGCTTGCTCAGCGTCAGCGTAGGCGGCGAACGCTGGCTCCTTCTTCTCGAGCTCCTTCAGCTTTGCCTTGGTCTCGGTGCGATCGTCCGGGTGAGCCGGCGCGTAGGTGTAACGCTTGTAAGCCATGTAGGCCCATACGAAGTTGCCGCGGGCGTGCTCGGCTTTGGCGATCGCCCACTGCGTTTGCCCGAACCACGGCGCGCTGCGCGAGAGCGCCCGCAGCTCCGCGAGACCCTCCTTCGCTTGACCGAGCCGCACTTTTTCCTGGGCGTTCATGTACGCGATCGAGGCCTTGTCGAGATCTTCGGAGAGCACCGTGCACTCGGCGCGCGGCGTCAGCAGCGAAAGGAGGAGGAACGCGAGCATGGCCGCGTCGACGTTAGCGTGGGCCAGTCAGCGTTGCAATTGCGCGCTACCTGCAGCTGTAGTTTTCGAGCTCGTCTTGCTGCGGGGCGATGCGCGCCGGGCGGCCGATGGGATCGCCTGCTTGCGAGCGGACGCTGATCGTGCGGGCGCCGGCCTGCACCGGGAAGCTGTCTTGATTCGCCGCCGAGATGATCCCGAGCGGCGTCTCGCCGTCGTAGACCACGGCGCCGATCGGGCAGCCGTCGATCTCGATGCGTGGGGTTCCGACGGCGGCGCGCCCGGGCGTGCGGAAATTCGTGCGGCCTTTCTCGGCCGGCTTCTTTTCGTCCTTCTTCTTCGCCAGCGGCGCCGCGCTCGCTGGCGTCGGCTTTTCGGCCTTCGCCGGCGTGGGTGCTGGCGCGGGCGCCGGTGCCGACTGCGGGGCCAATTGCGCGCCCAATTGCTGCGCGGGCGGCTGCGCTGTAGCGAGCGCCGGTGACGGGCCCGGCGCCGGCAGCGGCGGCGAATCCTGCTTCGGCTGCGGCGGTGGATCATCGAGCGAGATGACGGTGACCGGCGGCGGCGGTGTGCGCTCCTTCGCCAGCTGCCAGCCGATGATGGCGAGGACCGCGAGGGCGATCGCGGTCACGACGACCCACTTCTTCGAGCCGCCTTCCTGCCCCGGCATCTTCTTCGCGCCGGGCGTGAGGATCGTCGAGGTGCCGGCGCCGAGCATGTTCGGCTTCACCTCGGAGTTCGTGCGCTCCAGCAAGTTCGTGACCGCGGTCGGATCGCCGCGCGCCTCCGGCAAGGTGCGCGTGTGGTGTGGATCCGGCAGCGCGACGCCGCGCAGCCCTTCGATCTCCTCCGGCGGAATCACGTCGCGCGTGTACTCGTCGAGCGGCGCCGCGTCCGGGCCGCCGAGCTTGTTCAGGATCTGTCCGAGATCTTTCTCGGCGTCCTTCATGCGCTGGTAGCGTTGATCACGATCGCGCTCGAGAAACTTCTTCAAGCACGCTTCGAGCTCCGGTGAGATTGTCGGATCGATCTCGCGGATCGAGGGGATCTCGCCCTTCTGCACTTGCAGGAGCATCTCGATCTCGGAGCCGCCCGCGAACAAGCGCCGGCCGGCGAGCATTTCCCAGAGCAAGATGCCCGTGGCGTAGATGTCGACGCGATGATCGATGTCCGGCTGGCCCATCGCCTGCTCTGGCGACATGTACGAGAGCTTGCCCTTCAAGATGCCGGTGCTCGTCTTCACGGCGCGCGCGGCGGCCTTGGCGATGCCGAAGTCCATTACCTTCACGTCGCCGGCGAGCGAGATGAGCACGTTGTGCGGCGACACGTCGCGGTGCACGATCTTCAGCGGGATGCCGCCGACCACGCGATCGTGCGCATGGCCCAAGCCGCGGCACACGGCGAGCGTGATTTGCACCGCACGATTGTGCCCGATCGGCTTCTGCGCTTTGACGCCAAACTGCAGCAGGCGCCGCAGGTCGAAGCCTTCGACGTACTCCATCGCGATGAAGTAGCCGCCGTCGGCGTGCTTGAAGTCGAAGACCTGCACGATGTTCGGGTGCGAGAGCTTCGCCGCCAAGACCGCTTCGTCCTGAAACATGCGGATGAAGTCGACGTCGTCCGTGTACTGCGGGAGGATGCGCTTGATGACGACGTCTTTTTCGAAGCCGGCTTCGCTGCGCTGTCTGGCCCGCAGGATCTCGGCCATGCCGCCCATCGCGATGCGGCCCAAGAGCTCGTATTGTCCCAGCATTTCTGGCACGCGCGCGGCTCTCCCCGGCCAGCAGTAGGTGTAACAGCGCCGCTCGTCTCCCTCAAGGATTGATCACCGGCTGAAAACCGGGTGATATCGCTTTTCGTGAATCTCCACCGCGCGCTGCTCGTTGCCTGTATGCTCGTCTCGGCGTGCGTCTATCGCAAGCCGAAGCAGGCGCCGCCCGCCGCCGCCGCGCAAAAGCCGGTGGTCCAAGGGATCGCGCTGCCGGAGGCCCAGGAAGCGCCGGCGTGCCTCGAGACCGGGCCGCAACGCGCCGCGATCCTCGACGACGCGCTCCGCCGCTACGGCAAGGCCCAGGCGTTGGCGAAGAGCGGCGATGACAAGGATTTGAAGGCCGCGACCGACCTCTTGACCCGCTTGACCCAGGATTATCCGTGGTTCGCGCCCGCGCACACCGGCCTCGGCAGCGTGCAAGCGACGCGCGGCAACTGGACCGGCGCCTACACGGCGTACAAGCGGCGCTTGCTCTTCTTCTCTTCGCATCCGGCAGATCGCGAGCGCGCGATGGCCGAGCTGCGCTTGCTCGAAGAACGGCAGCCGGCGCTGCGCACCTACGCCGAGGGTGAGAAGGTGGCGAAGGATCGCAATTGGCCGAAGGCCGCCGAGCTCATGCAGGTGGTCATCCAGCAGAAGCCGCAGTTCGCGCTCGCGCATCGCTTGCTCGGCGACGCGCTGGCGCAGCAATCGAAGCGCACCGAAGCGATCGCCGCGTACGAACAGTACGTGCGCTTGGATCCGTTCTCGCCGGATCGGCCGCAGGTGGAGCACTGGCTGACCGAGCAGAAGGCGAAGTAGAAGTTACTCGAAGTCGATCGCGTAGATCTTCGACGGCTTGCTCTCGACGCCGTCGCTGTCTTTGCTCATCACCCGCCAGAAGTACTTGCCCGGCGCCGCCTTCACCTTGAGCAGCGTGCCGATGGCGTCGACTTGCTCGAGCACGTCGATGAACTGGATGTCGCGCGCGAGCTCGAAGTGATACTTGACCGCTTTGTCCACGCGATCCCAGCGCACGCGCGTCTCGCCGCCCTTCACCTTGATGTAGCGCGGCAGCAGGTTCTCCGGCGCCGGAGGCAGCGGGCGCGGGTCGCTCATCTGCTTGGCGGTGATGACGGCGAAGCCCTCGGGGACGTCGACCTTTTTGCCGCCGCCGCCGGTGACGCCGACGGTGCCGTGAAAGACGGCGAGGCTGCCGGTCTTCTCCACGGCGTCGACTTGAAAGTCGGTGCCGCGCACACCGGCGATCGCGTTCGGCGTCTCGACCTCGAGATCGTTGCCGCCGACGAGCTTGCTGAAGCGCGACCAAAAGGTGCCGACGACGAGCTTGATCTTCGAGACGCCTTTGCCTTCGGCCGACTGGAGTGACGAGAGCGCGACGCGGCTGCTCTCTCGGACGACGAGGCGGGTGCCGTCGGGGAGAAGGATCGTCGCGCGCGCGCCTTCCTTGGCGACGAGCTCGCCTTTCTCCGGCACGATCGAGCCCTTGTAGAGCGGCGTGTCGCGGCCGTCGCGGGTGCGCACCGAGACTTCGCCGGTGATCGCGAGGACGCGGGCTTCTTTCACCATGCCGTAGAGATCGATCGACGCGACAGCGAGGCGGGCGCCCGTCGGGCACTGCTCCTTCGGGATCGCGCGGGCGACGGCGCTGCGCACGATCTTTGGCAGGATCTCGCCGACCATCTTCGACAGCGCCTCGGCGGCAGCGGCGCCTCGCTTCGCCGTCGCCAGCGGCGGGTCGCCGATGCAGACGATGACGGTGGCGGTCGTGACGTTGGCGACCGAGCCGAGCGCGCTCACGAGGGCTTCGCGCGCTTCGCCGGTGACGGCGCCGTTCTCGATGATGCGATCTTGGCCGATGTCGATCTCGCGGCTCGTGTCGGCGCCGAGCAGCGCCAGGGTCAGCATGAGGTACATGGCGCTCTCCTATTTACAGTCGGTGCCGGGGATGTTGGGGCAGGCGTCCTTGTCGTCGGGCGTGCCGTCCTTGTCGTTGTCCGCTTCGGGGCAGCCGTCGGCGTCCTCGAAGTTGTCCTTGTCTTCGGGGTCTTTGTAGCACTGGTCGAAGGCGTCCGGGATGCCGTCGTTGTCGACGTCGCTCGGCTTCTCCTTCTCCGGCGGCTTTGGCTTCTTCGTCTTCGGATCCGGCGGCGGCGGCGCGGGCGGATCCGGATCGGGGATGCCGTCGGTGTCCTGCACCCCATCTTTGTCTTCGGGGATGAGCGGCGCGCCGTCGTCCTGGTTCTTCACGCCGTCCTGATCGTCGTCGCCGTTCGGATCGAGGGGCTGCATGCCCTCGAACATCTCGGCGCAGTCGACCTTCTGACACCCCGGTTGCGGGATCAGCTTCGGTGTCGAGCGAATAGGAGCGTTACAGGCAGCCAAAGCGAGGATCAGGGGCGGGAGTAGGGCACGCACGGCGACTATCGGAACCCATGTCGGACTTCTGCGCAAGAAAATGCTACGCAGCGCGCCATGTCGATTCAGGCACAGCTCGCCTTCGGCGCGATGAACTTCGGCAAGCGCACGCAAGCGCCCGGGGCCAAAGGCCTCGTCGATCGCGCGCTCGATCTCGGCATGGCGGTGTTCGACACGGCGAACGTTTACAACGACGGCGAGTCGGAGCGGCTGCTCGGCAAGGCGCTCGGGGCGCGGCGGAGCGCGGTGCAGATCGCGTCGAAGGTCGGGATGGGCCGCGTCGACGGAAAGCCCGAGGGCCTTTCGCGCGCGGCGATTCTGCGCGCGGTGGACGGCACGTTGCAGCGGCTGGGCAGCGACTTCGTCGATCTCTATTATCTGCACGTGCCGGATCACGCGACGCCGATCGAAGAGTCGATCGCCGCGATGGGCGAGCTGGTGAAGGCCGGCAAGATCCGCGCGTGGGGCGTGTCGAACTACGCGGCGTGGCAGATCCTCGAGATGATGCACATCGCCGATCGCACCGGCGTGCCGCGGCCGGTGATCGCGCAGCAGCTCTACAACGTGCTGATCCGAGAGATCGAGGTGGAGTATCTGCCCTTTGCGAAGAAGCACGCGCTCGGGACGACGGTGTACAACCCGCTCGCCGGCGGCCTGCTCGCGGGTCGTATCGCCGCGGGCGTGGCGCCGCCGTCGGGCTCGCGCTTTGCGGCGAACAAGCTTTACCCAGGGCGCTATCTGACGCCGCGGATGTTCGAACGGACGGAGGCGCTCAAAGCGATCGCTCGCGAGGCGGGTCTGTCGCTCCTCGATCTTTCGTACGCGTGGCTCGCGGCGCGGCCGGGCGTCGACTCGATCCTCGTCGGGCCGGGCGAGCTTTCGCACCTCGACGCGGCGGCTGTGGGCGTCGCGAAGAAGCTGTCCGCCGAGACGCTCCTGGCGATCGATGCGCTGCACGCGCGCGAGCTCGGCACGGACACGCACTACGTGCGGTAGAATGCTCGTCGCCGACCCTCACGCGTTCGATCTTGCTCCGGCGCTCGCGTCGTTTGCCGAGCATGGCTACGCACGCCTCGGGGCGTGGGCCGATGCTGCGACCTTGCAAGGGCTCCGTGCGCGCGCCGACGATCTGATGCTCGGGCGCGTCGTGCACGAGGGGCTCTTCTTTCAGCACGACTCGGCGAGCGGCGCCTACGGCGATCTCGAATACGGAAAGGGCTGGACCGGGCCGAGCCTGGACTATCGCAAGGTCGAGAAGCTCGAGCGCGACCCGTTGTTCTGGGCGTGGGCGAGGAACGCGTTGTTCGAGCGCATCGCGCGGACGCTGATCGAAGGCCCCGTGAACCTCTATCGCGCGCTCCTCTTCGGCAAGAGCGCCAAGGGCGGGACCGAGCTGCCGTGGCACCAAGACGGCGGCGAGTTCTGGGGCCTCGATCGCGAGCCGTTCTTGCAGATCTGGACCACGCTCGACGACGCGCCGAAAGACGGCGGTTGTCTCGAGGTGCTGCCGGGCTCGCATCACGCAGGGCTGGCGACGAAGGACGGCGGCGTCGTTCCGCCGTGGTGCCTCGCCGAGCAGAAGGCCGAGGAGCGCGCGCTGCCGCTCCCGGCGGTCGCCGGCGAGGTGATCCTCGTGCACAACCATCTGTGGCATCGCTCGCGGCGCAATCTCACGGGCAAGACGCGGCGCGCGTTCACGCTCTGTTTGATCGGCGCCGACACGAAGTGCCGGCGGAAGAAGAAGGCGCCGCGGCAGTTCGTGCGCGTGTTCGACTGATCCGGCGGCGGGCGAGGCTCGAGTCCAGGGCCAAGCTCAGGCTCGCGAGCGCGGCCAGGGCTTTGGTTCAGGGCCACGGTTTCGGTCAGGGCCTGCCCCAATTCCCTGGCCTTGGCCTAAGACCTGGCCTTGGCCTAAGACCTGGCCGCGCTCGCGAGCCTGGCCCTGGCCCTGGCCCTGGCCGCGGCGCTTTCAGAACGGCGCTTCGCTCGTGAAGGCGATCGCTCTCTGGGTCTCCGGATGCGCGAACGCGATCGCCTCGGCGTGCAGCATCAGGCGCGGGCCCGGCGTGCCGTAGAGGCGATCGCCGACGATCGGCGCACCGAGGCCGAGCGCGGTATGCACGCGGATCTGGTGCGTGCGGCCGGTGCGCGGGACGAAGGCGACGCGCGATCGAGCGTTCCTTGCGAGCACGCGCCACTCGGTGATCGCGCGCTTGCCGAAGATCGGATCGTGCACTTGCCGCGGCCGATCGTCGGGATCGACGCGCAAAGGCAGATCGATGACGCCGGCGTCGTCGCGCGGCTCGCCGTCGACGAGCGCGACGTAGCGCTTCTCGACCGTCCGCGCCGCAAACTGCCGCTGCACGAACGCATGCGCGTCCTTCGTCTTCGCCGCGACGAGCAGCCCCGAAGTGTCCATGTCCAAGCGATGGACGAGCAGCGGCCCGCTCGCCCCGGGGTGGCGCGCGCGCAGCCACTCGAGCACGGACGGATCGCCCGAGCGCCCAGGCACCGAGAGCAGCCCGGTCGGCTTCTCGACGACGACGAGCCAGGGATCTTCGTAGACCACGCGCGGATCGGCGGGCGCCGGCACCGGCGCGACGGCTTCATCGCGCATGAACGCGAGGATCGGCCCGCACTTTTGCGCGCACGCCGGGTAGAACGCGCCGTCCGTGCGTGCGGCGCTCTTGCCGACGAAGATCTCGGCGAGCGCGATCGGTGTGAGCGCGTGGCGGAACGCATACGCGAGGAGCTTCGGCGCCGCACAGTCGCCCGCGCCGGCCGGCGGCTCGCTCGGTGCGAAGAGCGCGCGCAGCGGCCGCGTCTCGTGGCGTGCGTTCGGGATCGCGTAGGTGTCGTGTATCGCCCGCATCAACGCCTGCGAAGCCTCGCGGCGCGCTACGGGATGGGCGAGCAGCGACTTCACGTGCGCTTCGCCCGGGATCTCGACGCGATCTCGCGCGGCGCGATCGAAGATCGGCGGCACGAAGCCTGGCGCGTCCCACGCGCCGTCGAGCATGCCGGAGAACGCGCGCAGCGTGATCGTGGCGCCTTGGCTCGTCCGCGCGATGAGCACGCCGAACATCTTGCCGCCGTTCTCCGCGTAGAGCGGCGCGTGGCCAGCGAGCTCGCGACGGAGGGCCTCGGCGGCGCCGGCGGCGGCGGGATCCACGATCATGGCGCTGTCCGTTTCAGCTGCGTGCGTTTCCGTTGCGCTTCTGTGCGTGACGACCACGCGCTCTCGACGAAGGCGATCGCTTCTTTGGGCGCCTCGACCACGACGCCGGGGCCGAGCGTGACCATCCACGCGAGCAGCTCGTCCGAGAGCGGCACGGGCCAGTCGAGGGTGGCGCCGTCCTTCGTCTTCGTCAGGGTCGCGTCGTTCGGCACCTTGCCGCCGATGCGCCGCACTGCTTCTGCGTCGAGCGCGAGGCGCAGGGCGACCGGTCCGCCCCCGACGAACGCCGACACCGCGTGCGCAAAGTAATCGGCCGGATCGAAGTCAGCGCGCGGAGTGAACGTCTGATCGAGCACCTCGGCGTCGCCGATGCGATCGAGGGCGAAGGTGCGCAGCGCGTTCTTCTGGCGATCGTGGGCGACGACGTAGGTGCGTTGATCGGCGACCCACATGCCGAGCGGCTCGATCTCACGGCGCTTCGGCTTCTTCTCCTTCGGCGACGTGTAGGCGATCGCGAGGACGCGGCTCTCGTCGATCGCCTTGTGCACGATGCGCGCGATCAGGCTGGCGTGCGCGGGCGCGGCGCTCTTCTTCGAGCCGTACATCTTCACGAAGCGCTCGGTGATGGCGCGTTGCTCCCCCTTCAGCTGCTGCTGCACGCGATCGGCGAACTGCTCGAACGCTTCGCCGAGCAGGGTTCCAGCTGCGCTCTCGCGCATCTTGTCTCTGGCGACGAGCACGGCGGCGAGCTCGACCAGGTTCGACGGCAGCGAGACCTTGAGCGCGAAGTCGCCGAGCAAGCGGATGCCGCCGCCCATGCTGCCCGGATCGCGCTTCAACGGCAGCGGGATGTCTTCGATCACCTTGATGATGCGCTGGACCGTGCGCAGCTCGATGCCGAGCTTGTCGGCGATGTCCTTCGTCGTCAGCGGCTTGCGCGCGCCGGCGAGCAGCATCACGACGCGCAAATCTTGGAGCTGGAGATCGCCGCGGCCCATCAGAGTGCGGCGGATTGAAACACGACATCGACCCCGCAATCGAGGGCCGCGAGCATGCGCACCATCTGATCGATGCTCTTCTTGTAGTTGGTTTGATCGAGGAGGCGATAGAACTGCGCGGGCGAGGTGTGCAATCGGCGGATGATCTCGCGCTTCTTGACGCCGCGCGCGTCGAGGAGCTTTTGGGCTTTGAGCGTCAGCTTGTAGAGCAGCATTTGCCGCGTGTAGTCGGGATCTTGATGATATTCGAGCAGCTGGTCGGAGTGGATGGTCGATTCTTTGCCTGAGGTGAGCGTGTAGGTGAACGCTTCGGAGCCGAGATCGCGGTCGACGAAGCACGTCGCGATTGGATCGCCGTCGCGCGGTGGGACGCTCAGCTTCGAGTAGGGGAACTCGAAGGTCCGACCCGCCGTCTGCACCTCGAAACACTTCTTGTGGTTGTTCGCATGCACTTTCTTCAGTTTCACAGCCGACCCTCCGCCTGTAGCTCGCCAATGATCTTCGCGAGGCGCGCGTTGCTCTTTCCGCTGATCGCCTTCGCTTCGCCGAGGTCCCACTTCAGGACCTGCTTGCCGTCCTTGTAGACGTGCACGTGGTGGCCGTGATCGCCGATCCAGCTCACGAAAAGGTAATTTCCCCGGCGAATCTTGGCCACGGAAAAGCGTACCTTGCAGGGTACGACTTGTAAAGCGCGATCGTCAAGCCACGCTGCCGACCGCTGACGCCGCGCCGAGGAACGCGACGAAGCCGATGCTCACGGCCAGCACGACGGCTGCCTTCTTGCGGCCGTGCATCCACAGGGTGCGCGCCGGTGGCAAGACGATGAGCGGCGGACCGAAGAAGCACCAGGCGACGATCGCACGTGACGAGCTAAGCAATGACGCTGCGCCGATGACGACGCCGGCGATGACGGCCATCACCAGCACCGAGCGCACCTTGGCGCCGGCCGGGGCCATGATCAGCGCCGCGACGGCCGCGACGGCAAAGGTGACGATGGCGACGATCTCCGTCGCGCGGAACATGTAGAGCTCGAAGGTCATTGTTTCGCGAAGTCTAGGACGCGCGGATCGATCGTGCCAGAAACGCCGTGCTTTTTTCTGCTCTAAGCGCGGTATTTCAACATCTTTCTCTCACGGCACGGCTGCTGCACCGAGCGCCCGCCATGCGCGCCACACACACACGCACGTTTCTCTTCTGTCTCGTTGTTCTCGCTTTTTCAGGGTGTCGGCAAACAATGTGGGAGGAGCAGTGCGACCTCTTCATCGTCGGCACGCACATCGCTGGATACGGCGCTCTGATTCCTGCAGGCCCGCCCGACTGGCAATGGGTCTTGGCCGGTGACGTACGCGACGTGGTTCGCTTCCAACAATGCCGGGCCGAGAAATCTTGCGAGGAACATCGACTCGCGGCGTGGTCCTGGCCGGGTGCGCGGTCTTTCGATCTGCCGAATCGCGATCGCGGCTATTGTGTTGCGATCACCGAAGACGGGTTCATCATCGCCGTCGGCGTGATCGTGACCTTCTCGTGATGATCGCGATGACGCCTCTCCTTCTCGCATTGGTCCTCGGCGATATCAGCGAATCCACCTCGTTGCCGGGTGCGCAGCCCGAACGAGGTCGATGGAGCGTTCTAGGCGGCGGTTCTCTCGAGCGCGGGTGGGCGTTGAGTTTGCAGGCCCATGCGTCGGCGCTCGATGTCACGCATGGCATCGCTGGCGCAGAGGCGATGGCATTTCGTTCCCTGCACGGACGCGTCGACTTAGGCTTCGGGCTTCGCCTCGGAGGGCCGACGGGATACCTCGTCCACACGGTCGGGCCTGTACGCATTCTCGCGATCAGTCCTCTGCTTACGCTGCGTTGGCGATTCTTTGATCACGGAGCGTCATGCATGTCGGCACAGATGCGTTTGGCTTGGAGCTATCTTGTCGCTGCGCCTGTCCTGCCACTCTTCAACGTCGAGCTCTCGTGGATGACTTCCACCTTCTTTGGCACGCATGAGATGTACGCCGGTGTCATTGCCCAATATGAAGTCCTGTCTGGACTCTCACTTGGTGGACGCTTCGGGTTCATGTTCACGTTGTCGGCGAATGGCCACGCAGCGCTCTTCGTTCAGCACGACGTCGGTGTCTCCCTCACCAACACAGCAGCAGGACGCCTGCCATTCATCCGCGGGATGATCGGCGTCGTCTGGCGGATCTAAATTAATTTAGCTCAGTTCGCACACCCGATGCGCTGATCGTCGATCGCCACTTCGTCGATCCACATGTCGAAGCCCGCGGGCGTCGTGCCGCCTTGGTAGAGCATCCAGCCGAGCGCGAGCTCGTTGAACTGCGGGAAGACGTAGTCGACCTTGGCGCCGCCGTGCACGGTGCGCGAGGCGAAGAGCTTGGTGCGCTCGGCGCTCTCGATCCAGAAGCGCTGCTCCATCAGCGTGCCGTCGAAGTGCCACTCGACGCAGAGCCATTGCTTCAAGGGCACGACGCGGTTCGAGAAGTTGTCGAAGGTCGACCAGTCGCCGGTGGCGCCGCCGTCCGAGCCGACCGCGAAGAAGTTCTTACCGTGGTTACTGTCTGCGTTGCCCCATTGCTGGCCGCCGTAACGGATCTCGCCGCCCCACTGCAACGACGCGACGCGCGTGTAGTCGCACGCGCGTCGCGATCGCCAAGAGATCCATGTGCAGGCGGCCGACGATCGGAAAGTGGGTGTAGCTCGTGGGGTCCGTCAACGCTTGCATCGCGGCACCGCTGTCCGGCGTGCGGCATGCGACGAGGCCCGCGGATTGCGTCGCCACTTCGAAGTCGCGGATGGCGCTGTAGTGCTGATCGAGGCGCGTTTGGTCGGCGCCGCTCAAGCCCAAGCTCTTCAGGGCGTTCGCTTCACCGCTCACGAGATCGAGCACGCTCTTTCGGCGCAAGGCGATGCGATCGACGCCGGCCGCAGCCACGGGCGTCGCGGCGGCGGCAACGTCCTCGGCGGTGCGCCGGTAGTCGCGGGCGAGGGTGTCGCTCACCGTCAGCGCAAAAACGTTGTTGTCGAAGCCTTCGGTGCCAGGATCGGCGGTGAAGCTTTGCGCGGGGCTGTCCGTGACGGCGAGCAGATCGCGCAGCGCGTGATCGTACTGGCGATGCGATAGGCGCTGCAGCGCTGGCATGGCTGGGAGCGGCGCTTCTCCGTCGTTGCAGGCCTGAGCGCGCTGGGTGGCCGACGCTTTGTCGAAGGTCGATGCGTCAGCCGAGAAGCGGGCGCCCGGGCGCTCTGCGGCGGGCAGGAGCTCACCGGTGCACGCAGCCAACGAGAGCAAGAAGCAGAGCCGGAGCGACGAGCAGAGCATCACGCGCCTCCCAACCGTCCGGAGAAGGTCGCAAAGCGCGGCGGCCGCCACATCACCCGACGGGGGGAATAGGAAGCGAGGATGTTTCGACGGACCGCGCCGATAACGCTCGCGGTGAGAATCGCAGGGACAAGCTCCGTCACGGCACCGATGACGCAGCAAGTCGACGACGCCGCTGGCGACGTCGGTACGGTGGCACCGGCCATCGTGCGGGAGCTCGCGCCTTGGTACGGCAAGCGCCACGCGAAGACCGACGCGCGTCAGGCGAAGGCCCTCGACGCGATCGAGGCTGCCTTCAGCGCGTACCAGCCGGTGCTCGACGCGTGGAAGGCCGAGAAGAAAGCGGCGCGCGCGGCGGCGAAGATCGACGAGGACGATGACTTCGACTTCGCGGCGACGCCCGCGCTCCGAGCGGCGGCGCTGGCGATGCTCGACGCGATCGCGGCGGCGGCGAAGACGGCCGGTATCACGGCGACGATCGATCGCACCGCGTGCCGCTTGGCGTTCGTCTCCGGCGACAACCTGCTCGTGCGTTTTACCCAAGCGGTCCTTGGCAGCTTGAAGACCACGGTCGTCTTCTCGCCCCTCGAGCTCGCCGAGCGCGGTTCGAACGGCACCTTCATCCACTCGCCGCGCACCTTGCTGTTGAGCGAGCTCGGCGTGAAGACGCTGCGGCCGCAGACGACCGAGCTGCACGAGAGCCGCCACGCTTACCACTTCGCGTTGCACCGCGAGCGCGACATGCCGACGATCCTCGATGCGCGGCTGGTGCCGGCGTATGGCAAGAAGCGCTTCACGACGAGGAAGAGCGGCTACAAGAAGGGCTTCTCGGTCGACGAGCTCGTCACCTTCTCGCTGCAGACCGTGCAGGATCGCGGCGGGCTGTCGCTCGCGCTGCGCGATGGCACGAAGACGCTGAGCGCCGTGCAGAAGCGCGCGTTCGTCGACGCGGCGGCCCGGGCGAAGAAGCATTCGGAGACACGCCACGGTCCGTCGCTCGCGGCGCAGCTCTCGGCGGAGGCGAGGACGTACGAAGACGCGCTCGCGCTCGGGGCGGTGACGCTCGGTGCGAAGGGCACGCTCGCGATCGCGGCCGACCTCGAGATCGCTTTGGAGCCGCAGACCGGCGCCGATGCGCATCTGCGCGTGCGCCTCGGCAACAAGACGCTGTCGACGGCGCTGCGCCTGCACGTGCGCGACGCGGCGACCCGGCGTGCCTTCGAAGACGCGTCGGCGCAGGGTGATCTCGCGACGTTGCGTACGCTCGTCGCGTCGGTCGTGGCGCCGTGGGTCACCGAGATGCATCGCTTCGCGGCCGAGGTGACGGCGATCTACGCGCGCATCGCCAAGGCCGCCGCTGCCCTGGCCGCCGCTGCTGCCGGGGGTGACGATCCAACGACCGTCGCCGCCGCGCGCACGCTCGAGCGGGAGTTGTCGAAGCTGGCCACGACGATCCGCTCCCGGTCCCTTCGCCGCTGACGCTCCCCGGTCCCTTTTCGGGTTTCAGGCGAGCGTGCCGAAGCGGGCCTCGAGCTCGCGACGCAGGGCGAGGATCGACATTTCTTCCGAGCGCTGGCCGGCCGCGCGCAGCAGGATCTCGCGCGCCTGGCACAGATTGACGATGATGCGCGCGTACGGCTCCACCAAGTGAAAGGCGTCTTTTGGGACGCAGGTCAGGTTCTTCGCTTCGACCTTGAGGTCGGCGCCGGCCATGGTCGTCGATGTGTCGCGTTCTTCCATAAAGCCTCCGAGGCTGGAGTAGTTCACCGGGCATGCCAGCGCTCGGCCCGCGAAGTGGCAGCGCTTTTTCAGCGTCGGGCATGGGTCGACGACACCCATCCGAGGCCAGCACGACCCGCCGCCGGAAAATTGACGGGAGACGCAAAAAGATTGTGATTGACGGCTATATGCGGACGTTGCTAGCGCGCTGCCCCTGCATGTGTCGGTCTGTCGTCGTCGTCATCCTCGCCTTCGCTTCCGCCTGCGCCTCCACCACCTTCATCGAACGCACGCACGTGGCGCCGGAGCGCGATGAAGCCGCGCTGATGCAAGACGCCAAAGATGGCCTGCTCGATGACACCGGCTTCGACCGCGCCGCGATGATCGTCGGCGGGCCGAGCGATCCGAAGGCGATCGATCGCGCGCTCGGCTTGCTGCGCACGAAGCTCGCGCCAGTCCTCGCCATGGTGCGCGGCGTCGATTCGTCACGCCGCGCAGCCGAGCTGCACCGCTTGCTGCGGAGCGATCTCGGCGAAGGCGCGGTGCTGCGCCGCGAAGTCAGCGCCGCGACGCCGCTCTTCGACACCGTCGCCACCGGCGCCTACGACGCGATCTCGGCCACGATGGTGTATGCGATCGCCGCCGGACAGCTCGGCATCGCGGCGCCCCTCATCGTCGACGGCGCCGAGGTCGACGCGATCTCGCTGCTCGCCGCGGCGTACAGCAAGATGGCCGTCGCCGCGGCGGAGAAGCACGCGCACGCGCTCGCGCACGCGATGGCCGATCGCAGCGATGCGCTGGCCGACGAACGCACGAAGGAAGCGTTGCGTGAGCGGCGCGCGTTGCAGCTCACGGATCTCGCATCGACGGCGATCGATCGTGGCGAGCTCGCACACGCCGAGGCGATGATCGCGAGCGGAGGCGAAGCGGCGCAGCGGGAGAGCACCCGTGCGTCGCTCGCGTCGCTCGAGCACTATCGCCTCGCGCAGCTGAGCTTGAAGGATCCGAGCGGTGCGGCGCTCGCGTTTCTGCGCCTCGCGATCGATCGCCACAGCAAGAGCTACATCGAGAACGCCAAGGCCGTCGCGTTCAACCACCTGAACACCTTCGCGCAAGCCGGCGAGTGCGACGCCTTGCAGACCGCCGAAATCGAGTGGGAGAAGCGCGTCTTCGATCCCGAGCACACAGAGCTCCTCGCGAGCTGCTACTCGGTGCGGGCGCGCAAGCTCTTCGACTCGAAGGATTTTGGAAAGATGATCAAGGAGATGCGCACGGCGACCCGCAGCGTGCCGAAGGATCGCTTCGCGAAGCAGAACCTGCTCGTCGCGTTGTCGAGCCAGGTCGACGTGCTGCTCAAGGAGAACCGCTGCGACGCCGCGCGGCCGCTGCTCGAAGAGGGCAAGCGCCTCGACCCGAAGGACGCGTTCATCAGCGACGCGCTCCAGTACTGCACCGAGCGCTAAAAGGTCCCTGGGACCTTTTTTCACTTCACCGCGACTTTGCTCTCCACGGTGCAGCTCTCCGGGCAGTCTTCGTCGGTCGACGGCGACACCAGGGTCTGATCGCGCTCGTAGGCGAGGCCGCCGTCGGCGGTGCCGACCAAGCGCTCGGTCTGCTTCCAGGTGCAGCCTTTTTGATAGACGACGGCCGGACCGAAGGTGAGATCGAGCTTCTTGCTGGCGTCGATGGTCCCGGCGAAGGTGATCTCGCCGAACACCGCCTGCGCCTTGCCGCCGGCGCACGGATAGATGAGCCAACCGGGGATCGTCGCCGCGCGGATCGGGCCACACACGGGCTTCGTCTTTGGCACCTCGCCGAAGCGCAGCGCCTTCACGCACGTGCCCGCGGGGAGCGTCGTCTTCGCTGCGGCAGCGACGGCGCTCTGGTCGGCGTAGCCGTCGAAGGTCGGCTCGGCGCGATCCTTCATCGGCAAGAGCGCCGAGTCGCCTTCGCTCACCGCTTCCTTCAGCTTCGCGAGCGGCAGCTCGACGAGGACGTAGGTCGTGCCGTCTCGATCGGTCCACTCCTGCACCGCGACGGCCTTGCCAATCGCGGCGCCCGCGTACGCTTGCAACGCTTCCGCGCTCGGCTCCTTGCCCGCCTCTTTGGTCGCCGGCAGCAGCTGCTGCGTGAACGCGTCGATCACCTTGGCGAGCTCGGCGCGCGCGCGGGTCTCGGCGGTTTGCCGGCGCGGGCCCGGAGCAGCGATGTTGGTCGCTGCGCCGATGCCGCGAAAGACCTTGCCGGCTTCGCCTTCCGTCGCGCGGCTTCCTTGCGCGAGCCACGGCGGCGCGTCGTCCGGGATCAGCGTCGGGGTGCCGGTGCACGACAGAACGAGGGCGAAGAGGCAGATCGATTTGCGCATGACGGGCGGCGAAGTTGCACGTTTCGTTTGTTCTGAAAAGAGCCCGGAATGAATCGATTGCGCCGTGCGTTCTCGGCCCCGTGCGAATCGCGCTCCTCCTCTTGGTCTTCTCCGCCTGTCACGCGCGCGACCAGGCGAGCAGCGAAGCGCGGCGCGTCGAGCTCCGCGACCAAGCCCGCCTCGTCCTCGAACGCACGTGCGGCGAGTGCCACATCCCCGGCCAGTCGAAGCTCGATCGCCCGCTCGCCGTGTTCGATCTCATGGAGCCTGAGTGGACGACGACGGCGACCGACGCGCAGCTCGCGAACATCGCGTGGCGCCTGAAGGAGCCGACGATCCCGGGCGGCGAGGACGGCCGGCCGAACGACGCGACCGACGCCGAACGCAAGATCGTCGAGGCCTACGTGGAGCTCGAGCTCGCTCGGCGGGCCGCCCGCTGAGAGCCGTGCTATCGTCTCTTTGGGGATGAAGAAGAAAGACACCGTCCGCATCGAAGAGCCCGCAAGCACCAGCGGCGACGAGGGCAGCGCCGTGCTCATCACCGTGCACGGCCCGGTCCTGCGATCGCGCGCGATCACCGGGCCGACCGTGATCGGCCGCGAGCCTGCCGGAAAGAACGACTGGCCGATCGACGACGAGAAGATGTCGCGCATGCACGCGCGGATCGATCGCAAAGGCGGCGCGCTCACGGTCGAAGATCTCGGGAGCACGAACGGCGTCTTCGTCAACGGTGTGAAGGAAGCGAGCGCCACGCTCGAGCTCGGCGACGTTTTGCGCCTCGGCGACTCGGTGTTCGTCTACGACCTCGACGTACCGGGTGACGTACCGGTGCCGGTCGAGATCGTCGCGCGCTCGGCGGCGATGAGGCAGGTGATCAAGAAGGCCGATCGCGTGGCGCGCTTCGACGCGGCGGTGATGCTGCTCGGCGCGAGCGGCACCGGCAAGGAAGTGCTCGCTCGCTTCATCCACGAGCGCAGCGGACGCAAAGGCCGCTTCATCGCGATCAACTGCGCGGCGCTGCCGAGCGAGCTCGTCGAGGCGACCTTGTTCGGCCACGTGAAGGGTGCGTTCACCGGCGCCGACAAAGACAGCCCCGGCCTCTTCGCCGAAGCGGACAAAGGCACGCTCTTTCTCGACGAGGTGGGTGAGCTACCGCTCGCGCTCCAACCCAAGCTTCTGCGCGTGCTCGAGACCGGCGAGCACATGGCGGTCGGCGGCAGAAAGAGCGAGCGCTCGGACGTGCGCATCCTCTCGGCGACGAACGTGGCGTTGAAGGCCGCGAGCGAGGCCGGCCGCTTTCGCCCCGATCTCTACGCGCGCCTCTTCGGCTATCCCATCGAGCTGCCGCTCCTCTGCGAGCGCCGCCTCGACGTCTTGCCCTTGTTCAACGCGTGTGTCCGAGAACGCGCGCTCGGCGCCGACTTCGTCGAAGCGCTGCTCTGCTACGACTATCCGTTGAACGTGCGCGAGCTGAAGGCGCTCGCCCAACGCGTCTTGATCGGTGCCGAGGGCGATCGACCGCTCACGCGCAAGGACTTCGAGGCCGCGCTCGCGCTCGAGTCGCCGGGGGCGGCGCCAAAGAGCGACGCGCGATCGCGGACGCGGGCGCCATCGAAGGCCGATCTCGTCGCGCTCTTGCAGTCGACGTCCGGGAACGTCGAAGCGGTGGCCGCGCAGCTGCAATGCCACCGGCCGCAAGTCTACCGCTGGCTCAAGCGCTACCAGCTCGATCCCGACGCCTATAGAACCTAGGCTAGCGCAAGGTACGGTAGCTCTCGTCCACGTGGGTGACGAGCTCCATGAACGCGCGCTCGTACGGCGTTTCGTCGCCCGGCGTATAACCGGAGCTGTCGACGTAGAACGAGCCCTGGTGGCACTCGCGCTCCCAGCCCGCCTGACTGCCGTGGCTCGCGCCGGCATCGTCCTTCTCGGTGCAAGCGCGCGTGCCGTCCTCGTGGCGGAAGCAGCAGCGCCCGTCCACGTAGACGATGATCATCTTGCGCATGCCGTAGCGCGCGTCGGCCATGAACGGATCGAAGATGAGGCTCATCATCAGCATGCCGTTGGCGCCGGTCGCCTGCATGCCGTAGCCGTGGAGCAGGTAGAGCACGGGATAGCGCTCGTCGTTGCCGGGCGCGTCGTACCCTGGCGGCAAGAAGATGCCGTACTCGCGATCGGCGCCGAGCGCGCTCGACGTGTACGTGCGCTCCAACATGCGCTCGCCGACGCCGCTGCCGCCGCTCGGCGTCTCTTTCGTCTCCGCCGCCGGCCACCGTGACGACGCCCAGCCGACGAGCAACATGAAGCGCTGCGCCACCTGCTCGGCGGTGCCGACGTGACCGCCGTCGCCGTCGGCGATCTCTTCGAGCGTGGGCTCGTCCTTGCCGTAGTGCACGAGCACGTTCGGCGGCAGCTTGCGCCACGGCACGCGCGTGCCGTCGAAGTCCGCGCTCTTCGTCAGCTCCTTCGGCTCGCGCACGATCAGCGTGTCGTTCGGCCGCGCGCGCTGCACGGCGTCGAAGAGCACGTCGGCTTGCACACCGAAGTTGAAGACGTCGCGCACGCCGCCGTCGGCGTAGAGATCGAGGCGCTGCTTCAACCCGTCGGGCCAGCGGTTGAAGCGCGTGCGTGGATCATGGGCGCCGATCTTCAAACGCGCGGGGCTCATGTCGTACTTGCCGTTGCCCTCGCCGAAGTCGCCGGTCTTCGCCACGCCGTCGAGGCCGAAGTCTTCGTAGGGCTCGCCGTCGTCGTGGATCCAGTTGCCGTTGCGATCCTCGTAGCGCTCGTAGGCGTTCATCAAGATCGGCTCGCCGTAGTCGCGGCGGCCGTTCTGATTCATGTCGAGCGCGAGCGCGAGCGGGAACAAGCGCGTGTGCTCGCGGCAAGGATCGTAGCGGCCCTTCTCGGCGAAGTACGCGGGCAAGAACGCGTCGCCCTTCGTCGTGACGACCGGCTCCGTGCCACAGTAGCGCGCCGCGAAGGCCGCTTCGTCCGTCTTCGCCACGACGTGCGCGCCCTCGCCGCAGAAGTCGACCGCGCGGCCGCTCGTGCCGCACACGTAGATCGGATCTTCTTCGCCGTCGCAGAAGGTGATCGCATCGTAGCGGCCGTCGGCGTTGTACTCCTTGTTGTAGAACGCGGGCACGACGATCGGCGCCTTGCAGATGTCTTTTGGCGGATGCCGGATCACTTCTGGATCGACGCCCGGCGGTGCGATGGGCGAGGCGTCGTTGTGATAGAGCGGGTTGCCGAACGCGAGCGTGAGATCCGAGAGCATGCGGATGTACGCCGTGCGATCGAAGGTGCCGCCGCTCGTGCTGAAGTACCAATGCGAGAAGCTCTGCTCGTGCTCGTTCGGCAGCTCGGCCGGCACCGGGCCCATGCAGTGCGCGAGCGCCGCCGGGTCATTGAGCGCGAGCGGGCCCTGCGCATCGACGACCGCTTCGAGATCCGCGCGCGAGCAAAAGCCGCCGAAGAGCTGCCGCTCGATCGCGCGCCCGAGATACGCGGCGTCCATCGGCCCGCCGAGCGCGGCGACACCGTCGAAGTCCATCGGGTGGCGAAAGCCGAGCGCGGACGCGCCGATCGCGCCCATCGAGACGCCGCCGATCAAGCGGTAGGTCGTCTTGTCGAAGCGGCAGGCGGACAAGAGCAGCAAGCAGAGAACAGCGCGCTTCATGGAAAGAACTCGCAATCGCCGCGCGCGAAGCACGGATCGTCGGTGAGGTGCGCGCCGTTCGAGCGAAAGAACTCGCCGACGAAGTAGATCATGTAGCGGTTGATATCGAAGGCGCTCTTCGGCTGCGGCAGACCGAAGCCGTGCTTTCCCTTTGGCGCGACGTAGGGGATGCGCATGCCGGAGAAGCCGCTGTCATGCGCGATCGTCGCGCGCAAGGGTGGATCGAGGCGAAAGGTCGCAGGAAAATCCGGCGCGTCGGTTTGTGGTCGTCCGCGATCGCGCCAAAGCTCACAGATCGAGCCGGTAGACCTTCGAGCCTTTCGTGTCGACGAAGTAGATCTTCCCATCCGGAGCGCTGGCGATGCCGGCGAGCGATCCGGCGACGAGGCCGGTCTCGTAGATCGCGGTCGGCGTGCCGTTCTTCTCGAAGACGTGGATCTTGCCGGTCTTGTTGTCGGTGACCCAGAGCTTGCCGCCGATGATCGCGAGGCCGCTCGGTCGATCCAGCGTGCCGGCCGCGACGATCGTGGTGATCGTCGCGTTGTGCACTTCGCGGAACATCGCCAGGTTGTCCATGTTCAAGTACGGATCGCCGTAGACGATGTTGATGTTCTTCGTGTCCTTCGTGCCGCTCGCCGTGTTCATCGCGATGACGCGCTTGTTGCCGGTGTCGGCCACGTAGAGCGTGGTGCCGTCGAGCACGAGGTGGCTCGGCACGCCGGCCAAGCGCTTCACCTCGCCCGAGGCGTAGCGATAGATCTCGCCGTCCGAGTGGTCGTCGTTGCCCGGGCCGTGATCGACGTGAAAGTCGTAGAGATCGAGCGAGCTGTAGAAGCCGTTGAACACCCAGTAGCGATTCTGGTCGACGTGGGTGATGCCCATGCAGAACGGCGTCGCGTGCAGCATGTCCAGGTGCGATCCCAACCCTGTGCCGTAGCTCTTGCCGAACACGTTGAAGTCCGCCGAGTACAAGGACGGGCCCATGAAGTGATCCGAGCGATCGTTCTCGCCGCACGCACCCCAGGCGTTCGCCGCGCCCATCGCGATGCCGGTCGGGTAGTGCATGAAGTGCAGGTTCGCGTTGTCCGAGTCCTTCTTCACCGTGACCGTTTGCGACGGCAGGCCGGGGTTCGTGATCTTCACGACCTTGTCGTCGGTGTTGTTGACGACCCACAGCTCGTTCGTGGCGCCTGTGTCTTTGCGAAAGTCGAGATCGCTCGGGCCGTTCAAGCCGCCGGCCATGGAGCGGAGCGCGTTAGCCGAGGGGGCCGCGAAACGTAAAGGAAAAATGCGGCGCGGCACGCGTCTGACACTTTCTTTCCACCCGCCAAGGCTGTGTTATCGATAGAGGATGCGGCGCATTCTCTGTGCCTTTTTCTTCGCGATTTTCGCGGGAACGGCGCACGCACAGACGGTCGACGAGCCCCGCACTTACCCTGCCGAGCGCATGCGCCTCGCCGTCGACCGCCAGGGCCTGCTCGACGTCGAGTGGGGCTCGGTCATCTCGCATCTGTCCTGGGATCTCGGCATGTGGGCCGGCTTCGCCAAGAACCCTCTCGTGCTCTACCGGACGAGCGACGGCCAGCGTATCGGCGCGCTCGTCTCGGATCGCGTGGGCTTCGGTCTCACCGGCGCCATCGGCTTCGCAGATTGGATCGAGATCGGCTTCGAGCTGCCGCTCGTCTTCTTCCAGAACCGGCCGCAGTCGCAGTCCGAGATCTCGGCGCTGCCGTTCCAAGCGCTGTCGGCCGCGAACGTCGGCGATCTGCGCCTGGTGCCGAAGCTGCGCATCTTGCGCTCGGATCTGCAGGGCATCGATCTCGCGCTGATCTTCGGCGCCACGGCGCCGACGGCGCAGCGGAAGGACTACCAAGGCGAAGCGAACTTCACCTTTCAACCGGAGATCGCGCTGTCGCGGCAGATCTACGGCTTGAAGCTCGCGCTGAACGCCGGCGCCGTCGTTCGCCAGGCGACGGTGTTTCTGAACCAAACGGTCGAGCACGAGCTCACGCTGCGCGGCGGCGTCGGCTACCACCTGAAGGCGCACAACCTGCCCGCGTTCTTCCTCGACGTCACGGTGTTCGCGTCGACGTCGCTGCTGCGGCCGTTTCGTTCGTTCAACCAGACCGCAGTCGAGCTGAAGGGCCAGCTCGGCTACGAGATCGCGCACCACGTGGCGGTGTTCGTCGGCGGCGGCGTCGGGCTCACGCGCGGCTGGGGCATCCCCGACTGGCGCGTCTTCGCGGGCGTGCGCGTCGGTGACGTCAAGCAAGCCAAAGACAGCGATCGCGACGGCTTGAACGACGACGACGAAGCGAAGCTCGGCACCGATCCGAACGACAAGGACACCGACAAAGACGGCGTGCTCGACGGCGAGGAGAGGAAGCCCGGCGACGACACCGACGGCGACGGCCTCCCGAACGCGCGCGATCCAGACAGCGACAACGACGGCCTGACCGACGGCGTCGAGACGGGCGTGCCGGGCCTCGATCAAGATCCGAAGACGACGACCGATCCGCTCGTCAAAGACACCGATCGCGGCGGCGTCGACGACGGCGCAGAGGATGCGAACAAGAACGGCCGCCGCGATCCGCACGAGCGCAACGCCATCGACGGCGCCGACGATCTCGCGCCGATCGACGAGGACCGCGACGGCGTCGCCGACAAGGACGACCGCTGCCAGGACGAAGCCGAGGACAAGGACGGCTTCGAGGATCAAGACGGCTGCCCCGAGCTCGACAACGATCGCGACGGCGCCGCCGACAAGGACGATCGTTGCCCGAACCAGGCCGAGGACAAGGACAACTTCGAAGACACGGACGGCTGTCCGGATCTCGACAACGATCGCGACGGCGTGCCGGATACGCGCGACAGCTGCGGCGACGTCGCGGGCCACACCGACAATTACGGCTGCCCGGACACCGACCGAGACACGGACGGCGTCGTCGATCGCTTGGACAACTGCCCCGACGAAACGGGCGTGACGAAGAACTCGGGCTGCAAGGAAGAGCAGCTCGTGGCGCTCGCGGTCGGCAAGGTGGAGCTGAAGGACAAGATCTACTTCAAGCTCGACAGCGACTTCATTTTGCCGCGCTCGCTGCGCCTGATTAAGAACATCGCCCGCGTCATCAACAACCACCCGGAGCACGGCGTCGTGCGCATCGAAGGTCACACCGACAACATCGGCGTGCCGAAGTACAACTTGGAGCTCTCGGATCGGCGGGCGAAGAGCGTGATGCGCGCGTTGATTGAGCAGGGCGTCGCGGCTGAACGCTTGATCGCCAAGGGCTACGGCGAGGGGCGGCCCATGATGTCGAACAAGAACGAGCGGGGCCGGGCGCGCAATCGCCGCGTCGAGTTCATCGTCGTCGGCGGCGCGGCCGACATCGAGGCCGAGGCGAGCTCGCTGCCCGATTCTCCGGCGGCGCCGAACAAATAATAGAAGGGCGGTTTTTCGCCGCGCTTTGTACCCTTGTGTTGGATGCGCAAGGTCGTCGCTGCAGTCCTTTGTATAGGGCTCCTGTGGGGCGCCCCTCTGGCAGCGCAAAACCTTCCCGACGGCGCCGTCTATCCGAGCGCGATGTACCCGGCGCCATGGAACCCTGGGCTCTGCAGCAACAACTGCACCTGGGGCAACATCACCCTGAACGCCGACATCACCGTCGCCTCCACGGATCTGACGCTGACCTCATCGCTGACCATCCCGGCCGGCGTGACGATGACGGTGAGCGGTAGCGCGGACGTGCGCGTGACGGCAGCGGCACCGCGTCCGATCTATCCGCCGAGCGTGGAGCCGGCGAAGATTTGGATCGACGTCCACGGCCGGCTCGTCGCTACCGGGTCCAACTTTCTATCGACCGGATCGACCCTGCCTGAGCCGAAGGGCGATTGGGGCGGCATCCGCTTCTTCGGCAGTAGCACCGGCGACTTCACCGACACGTGGATCAAGAATGCCACGCAGGGGCTCTATCACGACACGACTGGCCTCGTGCGCTTCACCCGCGGCAACATCAAGCACAACCGCGTGCAACCGGGCGTTTGCGACGACTCCATCCCGGGGGCCGCCCTCGCGCGCGGCGCCGGCGTCTTCAAGAAGGGCTCGGGCCCGCTCGAGATCCTCGGCGACGTGCACATCTGGTGGAACGAAGTCATCAGCTGCGTGAACCCGCCAGACACGAACTCCCTCGATCCTAAGAGTCAGATCTTTACCTACGGCGCCGGTCTCGCCGCCGACCGCGGCAACATCTTGATCGACGGCGCGTCCTTTCAAGAGAACCTGATCGTCGCGAACAACAATCCCTTCGGCGCCGGCGTCGGCGTGCGTGAGGGGACGCCGAGTGGCGAGCTGATCACGATTCGAAACACGCGCTTCATCCAGAACTACGTGCTCGGCGGCATGGCGTTTGAAGCCGCGGGCGTGTGGTCGTATCCGTATCCCGCGGGCGGCGCCGGCATCGGGCTCTTCAACGCGACAGTGAATCTCTACGACAACCGCTTTCAGTGGAACATCGTGCGCGGCGGCACGCGCCACGACGGCACCACGCAGTTTGGCACCTACGACAACAGCGCGGTCATCGACGACGGCTTGCCGGCGAACACCTCGGCCACGCCCGGCGCTTTCACGGCGCGGGCGCCTTCGCTCGGCGCCGCCGTGCTCATCATGAACGACTCGGTCGTGCGCATGGAGCGCAACGAGGTGATCAGCAACCTCGTGCGCAGCCGCCGCAACGGCAGCGAGAGCCCGACCACGCCCATCGAGCAATATTGGTGCGCCGGCGGCGGCATCGCGGTCGTCGACAACCCGGTGGTGACGCTGGTGAACAACTTGGTCCGGCAAAACACCGTCGGTGGCCACTGCACCGGCGGGCAAGTGAGCGGCGGCGCCGGCATCGGGCTACCGGCCGGTTACAGCTCGGCGGGCGCCGGCATCTTCTTTAGCGTCTGGGGCCTCGTGAAGTCCCGCGTCGTCGCGAACAACACGGTCGTCGGCAACGACGCGGGTCACTTCGACGCCGCCGGTATGTACGCCGAGTCCTCGGGGCCGATGACGATCATCAACAACCTGTTCTTCCAAAACGCATCGGCGGAGCAGCTCGACGTCTCGGCACCGGCGCCGCGCGGGCTCGGCCTGTTCAACCGCACCGAGATGGATTCCGGCAGCGGGCTGTCGACGATCGCCGGCAACAACGCCTTCGAGCACGTGAGCCAGTGGCCATACGACTACTACGATACGAACGTGCCGCCGGATCCGATCACGCCGAAGGTCGATTACTACAACTACGAGACGGCTTCGGCGGCGGTGCCGGCGGGGAACTTCGCGGTGGCGCCGGGCTTCGTCGGCGCGACGCTCGACTGGTCGTCACCGGTCTCGGACTTCAAGCTGCGCGCGACCTCGCTGATGCGTGACCTCGGCGTTGGTCCGAGTGGGCCGACCGGCGATTGGGATCAGGTTCTGCGCGATGCGCTGCCGGACGTCGGCTTCGACGAGTACATCATCGGCACGATCACCTTCGCGGCGGCCAGCGCGGCCACGGCCGAAGACGGAGGCGCCGTGACGATCACCGCGACGCTGTCCGTCCCTGCGCCGGCGGGCGGGCTCACGGTGCCGGCGGTGCGCAGCGGAACGGCGGTCGTCGGCGACGCGACGTTGTCCGGGCCGAGCTTCTTCTTCGCGGCCGGCGCGACCGGCGCGACGCTCACGCTGACACCGGTGCAAGATCCCGACGACGAGCCGGACGAAGACATCGTGCTCTCGCTCGCGCAGGCGACCCTGCCCGGCGGCTTGCTGAGCGGCGCGATCACCACGCACACGACGACGCTCGCCGACGACGATCTGCCGCTGGCGCCGACCACACCGACGGGCGCGACGGGATCTACCGGCGCGACCGGATCGATCTTCGTCGGGCCCTCGGCGCCCGGCCTCGAAGGAGACTCCGACAGCGACGGCTTGAGCGACGCTGCCGAGACCGCGATCGGCACCTCGCCCTACGATCCCGACACCGATCACGACGGGCTCTCGGACGGCCTCGAGCTCTCGGTGACCGAGCCCGTCCCCGATCCCGACGGCGACGGCCCGCTCAATGGCACTGACGTCGCGCTCGGCTGGTTCGTGCCCGACGCCGATCCGAGCACGCAGACGAACCCGCTCGATCCGGACACCGACGGCGGTGGCGTCGGCGATGGTGACGAGGACCAAAACGGCAACGGCGCCGTCGACGGCAGCGAGATCGATCCGGGCCTGGGCCACGGCGGCGACGACAGGCGCCGGATGGACATGGACGGCGACGGCATCTTCGATCTCGTCGGCACCTCGGGCGGCGGCAGCTGCGCGCAGAGCGGGCAAGGAATGTGGATCTTCATCGCATTCGCCCTCATATTGCGGCGCATGGCTCGGAGCCGCCGCTGATCCTGCTCGCGCTCGTGATGACCTTGGCCGCCGACGCGCACGCCGTGAACCTGCGTGTCTCGCGCGTCGGGGCGCTCGTGCAGCACACCTCGTGCCTCGCGCGCACGGTGCAATGTCCGATCAACGCCTACGACAAGCTCTGGCTCACGCTCGGCGCCGACAAGGACGACGACGCCGCGCTCGAAGCCTGGCGCGCGATCGATCAGATCTTGCGGCGCAAGCGCTTCGGCCCCGACGCGATGGCGATGGCGTCGGCGTTTCTGATGCCACCGACCGACATGGACGGCCACGCGCGCTTGCGCCACGAGGCCTTCGTCGCCGCCGATCTTCCGGCGCTGAAGACGGCGCTCGCGGCCTGGACGCCCGAGGCCGACAAAGCGATCGCCGTGCTCAGCCGCTTCGAGGCGCGCTTCCTGGTGCATTGGGCCAAGGTCGGCCCGAAGCTCGACGAGCGGCGGACGTCGCTCGCGAAGTGGCAGCCCGAGCTCTCGCGCTTCTCGGCCGACGCGCGCCGCTTTCTGCTGAGCGATTGGCCGGTGGACAAGCCATTCGTGGTCTACCTCGTCGATCGACCGGACGCCGTGCGCCTCGCGCAGGCCGAGCGGATCGGCGACGGCGCCATCGTCGACGTTTCGGGCGGCGACAACTTGATCGATCTGGCGCGCGGCATCTGCGTTCAGATCGTCAAGGCGCACTACGCCGCGGCGCCGGCGAAGACCCACCGGGATCGGCAGCGCGCGCTGTCGGCGATCGAGAGCGATGCCTTGCTCGCGGCCTACGCGCTGCTCGACGACGTGCTCGCGTACGGCCTCACGCTCGGCGAGGTGCAACGGCGCTTCGGTGAGATGCCGAAGAGCCGCTCGAACGCGCTCGTCGAACGCCTCGTGGCGAAGGTGGCGCCTACGCTCGAGGCCGCGTTCCCGACGAAGCCGCTAGACGGTGCCTTCGCGGCAGACGTCATTCGCACGATCGCTTTGGCCGAGGGCAAGGAGCTGTCGACGCCGAAGATGGCGCTGCGCTTCACCGAGGTCGCCTTCGATCGGCCGCTGACCGAGGCCCGCCGTGAGCTCACCCGCGCGCTCTCCGCCGAGCAAGTCACCGGCTACTCGCCGCTCGACGCGCCCGATGTCGTCGAGCGCATGCGGATGCGGACGACGAGCTACATGTCGGTCGTATGGTTGGTGAAACCGACCGACGTACAGCGCTTGGCCGCGCACAAGGACCTCTTCGATGAGAAGACGCTCGCCGCGATCGCGAAGCTGGCGGCGGGTGGAAAGCCCTTTTGCTACGGCGTGCGCCGGCCGGTGCCGAACCCGGCGTACGTGTTCGTCGCGACCACGACCGAGGAGTTCAAGGCGCTGTTCACTGCGTTCGCGGCGCTGCAAAAACCCTTCGTCGGCGCGATGCCAAGCGCCAGCAAGTGATGAGGCTTCCGCAAGCCGAGATCACGGGTCTTTCTTCGTGTCTGGCTTGTCGGGATCGACCTTCTTCGGCGCGGGTGGATCTTTTTCGTCGACCAGCTCCACCTTGACCCCGACGCCGCCGATCGGGGTTTTCACGCCGGCGCTCGCCTCGACCTTGTAGATCTTCGGCATGCCGTTGTCGGACAGCCCGAAGATGCCGCGAAACACCAAGCTGCCGTCGGTGCCTGCCAGGTTGCTGCCGAAGAACTGCTGTCCCGGAATCGCCGGGAAGCTCGACGGTGTGTCGGGCGTGCTGCCGCCGCTGAACGCCCGATCGTCCGCGGCTTTCATCGCCGCTCTGAGCGACGCGTTGAGCCGCGCGGTCGCCGCCGCTTTGTCGTCGACCGGCGGCGGCATGGTGAAGCCGAGGCCCGGGACGCTGACGCTCCCGATGGGACGCAGGCCGACACTGCCGAGCTTCACGACAGGCGGCGGCGGTTGCTTCGTCGCGGGTGGATCGGTCGCCGTCGCCGCGGTCGGGACGGGTGGCTCGATCGCTTTGTCTTCCGGTTTTGGCGCGGCCTTCGGATCGGCGGGCGGCGCCTCGGCCGAAAGCGCGACTGTCGGCGGCGGCGGCGCAAGCACGGTGATCTTCGGCGGCGTCATCTCACGGGAGCATACCTCGTTCGTGCGTTTTTGGGTTGCCCGGGTAAGCTCCCGGCATGTCCTCATACGAAATAGAGTTTTTGGGCGCCGCGCAGACCGTGACTGGGTCCATGCACCTCATCCGCACGCCGCACGGAACGCTGCTCCTCGACTGCGGCTTCTACCAAGGTAGGCGCCAGGAATCGCGCGAGAAGAACGCGCACTTGCCGAAGGCCGCGCTCGAAGCCGACGTCCTCTTGTTGAGCCACGCGCACGTCGACCACTCGGGCTCGATCCCGACGCTCGTCAAGCGCGGGTTTCGCGGCGACGTCTACACGACGCCGGCGACGCGCGATCTCTGCGCCCACATGCTGCGCGACTCGGCGCGCATTCAAGTCGGCGACGCCGAGTACCTGAACGAGAAGTTCAAAGACGATCCGTCGTTTCAACGCATCGAGCCGCTCTACGACGAGCAAGACGCGATCAAAGCGTTGCGCCGCTTCGCCGCCATGCCGTACGGCAAGACGTTCTCGCCGTTGCCGGGCGTGCAGTGCACCTTCATCGACGCCGGTCACATCTTGGGCTCGGCGCAGATCCTTTTGGAGCTCGGCGAGGGGACCACGAAGAAGCGCCTGCTCTTCTCCGGCGATCTCGGGCGCAAGGGCTTGCCGATCCTGCGCGATCCGGAGACGCCCAAGGTGCCCTGCGACTACATCGTCATGGAGAGCACGTACGGGAACCGCGTGCACGCCGACGTGCACTCGATGCACGACTCGCTCGAGCGGGTGGTGAAAGCGACGATCGCCAAGAAGGGAAAGATCGTGATCCCAGCGTTCGCGCTCGGCCGCACGCAGGAGATCGTCTTCGCGCTGAATCAGCTGAAGCATGCCGGCCGCTTGCCCGACATCCCGGTGTTCATCGACTCGCCGCTGTCCATGAACGTCACCGAAGTGTTCAAGCTGCACCCCGAGTGCTTCGACGACGAGGCGAACGAGTTCATGGACGAGCACGGCGACATCTTCAACTTCAGCGGCGTCACCTACGTGCAGTCGCGCGACGAGTCGATCGCGCTGAACCGCCTGCGCGACTCGGCGATCATCATCTCGGCGAGCGGCATGTGCGAAGCAGGGCGCGTGTTGCATCACCTGCGCAACACGATCGAGGACGAGAAGAACACGATCGTGATCGTCGGCTTCCAAGCACGGCACACGCTCGGGCGAAAGATCGTCGAGCGCCTGGCAAAGGTGAAGATCTTCGGCGTCGAGCGTTGGCTGCGCGCGGACGTCGAGGTGCTCAACGCATTCAGCGCGCACGCCGACAAGAACGAGCTCCTGTCGTTCGCGCAGACGAGCGGCAAGGACGCCAAGAAGATCTTCCTCGTCCACGGCGAGCCCGAGCAGCAGGAGCCGCTGGCGAAGGAGATGGTCTCCGCCGGCCTGGCGTCACACGTGGCGCTGCCGGGCGAAGTCTCCGCATTATAGTCTGAGGAACTCTCTAGTCGACGTCGTTTTCCGCTTTGTAGGTCTCGCAGAACGTCTTCAGCTTGTGCAGCGCCGACTTGTCGAACACCGCCTGGTGCTTGATGAGGAAGCTCTTCAGCTCGCGCAGCACGGCGCGGTCGGGCTTCTCCGCCTTCGCATCTTTGATGAAGATGCCGGCGTCGTTTTGATCGACGTAGCCCGACTTGGCGAGCTTCTCGAGCTTCTGCAGCAAGGTGAGCGGCGCTTCCTTGGGCGGCGCGGCTTTTTGGCCGGGCTTCAGTGGTGGCGCTTTGGGCGGCGGCGGCGGCACGGCGAGCTCAGCCGAGGGCGCGTTCGAGGTCGGCCCAGCGCGCGATGTTGTTGAAGTAGGTGCGCTGCATCTGTTCGAGCTGCGCTGGTTGGCCGAGCGGCAGCGACAGGTCGCCGTGCGGCGCCATGCCGTCGGGGCCGACCATGTCGCCGAGCGTCTTGTTGAGCTCCTGCAACTCGCCGACGAGCGTCTTGCCGCTGGTCTTGGCGTGGGCCTTGTGCGTGGGATCGCCGTCCGGGTTGCTCGCCTCGGCGACGACCGCTTGCACCCGCGCCGCGAGGTTGTTCATGAGCGTCTGCAGCTGGCGCGCGAAGTTGATCACCATGGTCGCCCGAGCCGGCGCCGAGCGCTTCGCCTCGTAGTCGATCGCCTTGGCCAGGGTGTCGCGGTAGCGCCGGATCGCGTCTAGCCACTGCTTATCGACGGTGCGCGCCAAGTGGCCGTGGCCGGCGCCGAGGTAGAGCGGTCCCAAGGTCGCGTTGTGATCGATCGGCGGCGGCTCGGGCTTGTGGCTCGGCCGGCTCGCTTTGGTGTTCGGCTTTGATTTGACGGTCTTCGCCGCGACCTTCGAGACCTTCGAAATCTTGGCCTTCTTCGGCGGCTGCTTTGCCGGCTTCTTGGCCGCCTTCTTCGCCTTCGTCTTTGCCGCCATCTCCGGGCCTCCATCGATCAGTCCGAAGTAGAGATTTTTCTACATCATAACATGCATACAATGGACGCTCAATGCAAGCATTTTGCCGTTGTCAAGACGACATCGACGAAGTAGGCCTCGGCTCGGAAAAAACCGATGTCCCCGCCTGCGAGAGATCCCCCCGCCGAGCCTGCCGATCAGCCGCACGATGTCGCGGTCTACGTGCACTTCCCTTACTGTCTGCAGAAGTGCCCTTACTGCGACTTCAACTCGTACGCGCCGAGGACCAGGGAGCCCTACGCGCCTTACACGACGGCGGTCCTGCGTGAGCTCGACGCGCGCCTCCCGGAGATCGCCGGCGGCCGCCTGCGATCGATCTTCTTCGGAGGCGGCACGCCGAGCTTGTGGGAGCCGAGCGCGATCGCTGCCGTGCGAGAGCGCATCGAACGCGCGTTTCCCGATCGCGACGCGGCGATTGAAGTGACGCTCGAAGCCAACCCGGGCGCGGTCGAACGCGGCAAGCTCGCCGACTTCAAGGCGGCCGGGATCACCCGCGTGTCGATGGGCGTGCAAGCGCTCGACGATCGCTTGTTGAAGGCGCTCGGCCGCGTGCACGACGCAGAAGAGGCGCTCGACGCGCTCGCGATCATTCAGGCGACCGGCTTTCAGTCGCATTCGATCGATCTCATCTATGGCATCCCAGGGCAGAGGGGCATCCCGGGACAGACGCCGAGCGAGTGGCAGCGCACCCTCGACCACGTGGTTTCACTGGCTACGCCCCACGTTTCTGCATACAATCTCATCTACGAACCAGGAACGGCTTTATACACCTGGCGGCAGAGGGGAGCGGTGACGCCGGTCGACGAGCGAGATGAGGTGGCGATGTTCGACGCCGCCTGCGAGACCTTCTCGGCGCATGGCTACGCTCAGTACGAAGTCTCGAACTACGCGCGTCACGGTCACCGATCGATCCACAATCAGCTCTACTGGCGCGCCCGTTCGTACCTCGGCGTCGGCGCCGGCGCGCACAGCGCAGTGCGCGAGGGCAAGGTGCGCGTGCGTAAAGAGAGCGCGCGCGATCCGCATCGTTACATCGCTGCGTGGAGTGACGCGCAGACGTCGCTCGCGCTCGCGCCTGAGCCGTTCTCCATGCAAGAGCGCGTGACAGCGAGCGCCGAAGCCGACGAGCACGTGATGCTCGCGCTGCGCACGACGGATGGTTGGGACGCGCGCACCACCGAACGCGAGCTCCGCGTGCCGGCGCTGCGCACGGCCGCCGCGATCGCAAAGACGCATGCCGACTGGTGTCGCTTCGACGGCGCGCGCCTCACGCCGACGCGGCTCGGCTTGAAAATGAACGACTCATTGATTCTGGCGACGGTGCAATTGCTAGATACGCTTGCAAATGGACACGATCCGACCTTAGGGCACTCGTTTCCCGTTGAAAACAACGCACACGGAGGACACGGCTTTCAATGAAGTTCACCCTGGAGGTCTTCATCTCGCACGGCGACAAGAACGTGGGGCTAGCCGAGCTCGCAAAAGACAAAGCGTCGTGCAAAGCCGTTTTCTCGAAGCCAGAAGAGGTCGAAGGCGCGCTGATTCCGTACACGAACGGAAAAGCCGGCATGGAAGTCTTCTGTGATCCGCTGTTCGCGTTGCTCGAACAATGGATCTTGAAGCTGCCGTGGTGCTTGGGCGGCGACACCGAGACCGTGTTCTTGAAAAACAGCGAGCACGCGTTCGGCTTCGAGCCGATGAGCGAGTCCCTGCAGCTCTCGTTCTACGTCGGCCAAGGCAACGAGGTCGACGAGTACATCTTGGAGCCGGTGCCGATCATGCTCGACAGCTTCTGCGACGCGTCGATCGCAGCGGTGAAGAAGGTCCTCGCGGTCGTTCAAGACACGGCGCCTGAGGCGATGACGTCGCCGGACGTCAAGACGCTGCAAGACGCGACGAAGGAAGCCGAAAGAGCCCTTCGCGAATATCGCCACTCCCGGTAGCTATCCGTTGTCAGTTTCGGCAACTGAAAACTGACGGCTGAAAACTGACAACTCGCTTTGACAATGGTGGCGTGCGAAAAGTACGCTACCTCCGTGGTTCAAAAGGAAAACACCGAGCTCAGCGTGCGCGATCGCGCCGTGCTCCGCGCCGTCGTCGAACGCTACGTCGCCGAGGCGCAGCCGGTCGCGTCCGGCGTCATCAGCCAGCTCGCGATCGCCAAAGAGCGGGTGAGCCCGGCGACGATCAGGAACACGATGGCGCGGCTCGAAGCGCTCGGCTATCTGGAAGCGCCGCACACCTCCGCCGGCCGCGTTCCGACGAAGAAGGGCATGCAGCTCTACCTCGACGCGCTGATGCCGCGCCGCCACTTGAGCGACAGGGACACGCTGCGCATCGAGACCGAGCTGTCGCCGGCGCTGCCGCACGAGTCTCCGTGGTCGAACGCGTCGAAGAGCTTGTCGGCGGTGGCCGAGCAGCTCGCGTTGTGCATGTCGCCGCGCTTCGTCCACACGATCTTCGATCACATCGAGTTCGTGCAGGTGGGCTCGCGCCGGCTCGTCGCGATCTGTGTGTCGAGCACGGGCTCGGTATTCCATCGCATCGTCGAGCTTGAAGCAGACCTGCCAGCGTCCCAGCTCGAGCGCATCAACGCGATCATGCGTGAGGCGTTCTGCGGCCTCACCTTGATGGAGATCCGGGCACGCATCGCCAGCGAGCTCTCGCAGGAGCGCGCCCGCGCCGATGCGATGTACCGCCGCGCGCTCGAGCTCTCGGTCCGCGGCGTGCCGAGCCCGGACGACAGCGAGCTCAGCGTCGACGGCACCGGGCAGCTCGTCCTCAACATGCGCGTCGATTCGGTGCAGCTGCGGCACTTGCTGCAGGCGATCGAGGAAAAATCGATCTTGCTGCGCCTGCTCGGTCGCGTTCCCGCCGACGGCTCGCGCGTCACCTTCGGCGCCGATCTCGGCGAGCGCTCGCTCGAAGGCTTCGCCTTGGTGACCGCACCGTACATCGCCCCCGGCGGCGAGACCGGCGTGATCGGCATCTTGGGGCCGATGCATATGGACTACGCGCGCCTCGTGCCTATCGTGCAGTTTTCGGCGACGACGATGACCAAACACCTGCGCGGCGGAGGATGACTGTGGCCGACGAAACGACCGAAGCGGGCAACGAGCCTGTCGAGATGCAAGTCGAAGCAAACGAGAGCGATCAGAAGCTCGCGACCTTGAACGAGGAGCTGACGAAGACCAAGGACGCGCTCCTGCGGACCGCGGCGGACTTCGACAACTTCCGGAAGCGCCAGCGCCGCGAGATGGACGACATGAAGAAGTACGCGGCCGAGAAGGTGCTGCTCGAGCTGCTGCCGGCGCTCGACAACCTGCAGCGCGCGCTCGCCGCCGCCGGCCAGTCGAACGCCGAGTCGAAGAGCCTGGTCGACGGCGTCAAGATGGTCGCCGAACAGTTCAGGAGCGCGCTCGAGAACCAAGGTTTGAAGGCGTACGTGTCGGTGGGCCAGAAGTTCGATCCGCAGAAGCACGAGGCGATCAGCGAGCGCGAGCAAGAAGGCACCGAGGCCGGCACCGTGGTCGAAGAGTTTCAAAAGGGCTACATGCTCCACGATCGCGTCGCCCGGCCGGCGATGGTCGTCGTCGCCAAAGGTCCACCGGCCAAAGCGGCGGCGCCTCCCGCGGCGAGCGAGGAAAAAGCGGACGACGGCGAGACTTTGAACTAGAAATTCTCTTCGGGGCAGCTTCCTAGGTACTGAGAGGCCAGTGGGAAAGACGATCGGTATCGACCTTGGGACGACGAACTCTTGTGTGGCCTTCATGGAGCGCAACGAGGCGGTCGTCATCCCGAACTCGGAGGGTGCGCGAACGACGCCGTCGATCGTCGCCTTCACCGAAGCGCAAGAGCGCCTCGTCGGCCAAATCGCCAAGCGTCAGGCGGTGACGAACGCCGAGAACACCGTGTTCGCGGTGAAGCGCTTCATCGGCAGAAAGTTCGGCTCGGAGGACGTTGCGCGCGACTTGAAGCTCGTCCCGTACACGGTGAGCGAGGGACAGAAGGGCGACGCGTACGTCACCGTCCGCGGCAAGCAGTATTCGCCGCAAGAGATCTCGGCGATGATCCTCGCGCGGATGAAGCAAACCGCAGAGGACTACATCGGCGAAGAGGTCGTCGACGCCGTGGTCACGGTGCCGGCGTACTTCAACGACGCTCAGCGCCAGGCGACCAAAGACGCCGGGACGATCGCTGGCTTGAACGTGGTGCGCATCGTCAACGAGCCGACCGCGGCGGCGCTCGCCTACGGCTTGAAAGAGAAGAAGAACCAGAAGGTCGCCGTCTACGACTTGGGCGGTGGCACCTTCGACATCTCGATCTTGGAGCTGCATGACGGCGTCTTCAACGTGAAGGCGACGAACGGCGACACGCACCTCGGCGGCGAAGACTTCGACAACATCATCGTCGACTGGCTGGCGAGCGAGTTCAGCAAGCAGAACGCCGGGCTCGATCTGCGCAAAGACAAGATGGCGTTACAGCGCCTGAAGGAGTCGGCCGAGAAAGCGAAGCACGAGCTGTCGAGCGCGCTCGAGACCGACATCCATCTGCCCTTCATCACGGCCGACGCGACCGGGCCGAAGCACCTCTCGGTGAGCATCTCACGCGCGAAGCTCGAAGAGCTCACTGAGCACTTGATCGAGCGATCGATCGAGCCGTGCAAGATCGCGCTGAAGGATGCCGGCGTCACGACCGCGCAGGTCGACGAGGTGATCCTGGTCGGCGGCATGACGCGGATGCCGCGCGTGCAAGTGCGCGTGGCCGACTTCTTCGGCAAGAAGCCGAACAAAGGCGTGAATCCTGACGAGGTGGTGGCGATCGGCGCGGCGATCCAGGGCGCGGTGTTGAAGGGCGACGTCAAAGACGTGCTGCTCCTCGACGTGACGCCGCTGTCGCTCGGCGTCGAGACCGCGGGCGGGGTGTTCACGCCGATCATCCCGAAGAACACGACGATCCCGTGCAAGCGCTCGCAAACCTTCTCGACCGCGGTCGACAACCAGCCGATCGTCAATGTGCACGTGGCGCAGGGCGAGCGCCAGATGGTCGAAGACTGCCACTCGCTCGCGCGCTTCGAGCTCGTCGGTATTCCGCCGGCGCCGCGCGGCGTGCCGCAGATCGAGGTGAGCTTCGACATCGACGCCAACGGCATCGTCTCGGCGAGCGCCAAGGATCTCGGCACCGGCAAGAAGCAGCAGATCAAGATCACGCCGACGAGCGGTCTGTCCGAAGACGACATCAAGCGCATGGTCGACGACGCCGGTAAGTTCAAGGGCGACGACGCGAAGAAGAAGGAGATCGCCGAGCTGCGCGTGAGCTCCGAGGGGCTGATCTACACGACGAAGAAGTCGCTCGAAGAGTACGCGTCGATGCTGACGCCCGTCGACATCGATCTCATCAAGGTCGACCTCGAGGGGCTCGAGAAGGTGCTCGACACGAAGGATCCGAGCGTGCTCAGCCAGGCGTTCAAGCGCCTCGAGGGCTCGTCGCACAGGATCGCCGAGATCATCTACGAGCAGGCGTCGAAAGAGACGACGTGATCGCGCTTTGGTGCGCGCTCGCTCTGGCGCAGGCCGCGCCGGGCTGGGGCATCTCCGACCTCGGCGTCGGGCCGGTGATCGTCGGAAAGCCCGTGCCGAAGGCGCAGCTCGCCGGCGCCGAATACAAGACCTCGTTCTACGCCGACGCGCAGCCGCTCGAAGGATTCTTGCTGAAGGATCCCGAAGTGCTCGCGATCGTGTCGGGCGGGCCGTTCAGCAAGTGGGGCATGGATCATCCCGGCGAGGACGTGCCGCAGAAGATCAAGAAGGACGCGCTGAAGAAGGCGCCGAAGCTTCGCGTACAGATGATCATCGTGACGAGCGAGAAGTGGAGCGCCGAAGGCAATGTGCACGTCGGCAGCACGTTTCCCGAAGTGAAGGCGGCGTGGACCGACGCGAAGCTGACGATGCTCCCCGGAATGTGGGAAGAGCCGAGCTGTCTCGTCGTGAAGGGTAAGGTCAGCGCGTTCTTTCGAAAGTGCGAGGGCGGCAAGCTCTCGGACGACGCGACCGTCATTCGGCTCGTCGTGCGCTGAGCACCGGCGGTATGGCCAAGGCCCCTGGCGTTGCGCTAACGTCACGGCCGGTGCCGAAACGCGATTACTACGAGATTCTAGGCATTCCCCGCGATGCCGACGCAAAGGCCGTGAAGAGCGCCTATCGCAAGCTCGCGCACAAGTTTCACCCCGACAAGAATCCGGGCGACCAAGTGGCCGAAGCGCGCTTTCGCGAGATCAGCGAGGCGTACGAAGTGCTCTCCGATGACACGAAGCGTAGCTACTACGATCGCTTCGGCAGCGTAGGCGACAGCGCCTTCGCGACGGGCTTCGGCTTCGCGGGCGCAGGCGCGGGATCGGTCGGCGATATCTTCTCGGACATTTTTTCGGACATCTTCGGCGGCCGCACCAAGACGCGCAGCAAGGAGGCCGGCCGCGATCTGCGCTACAACCTCGAGGTCACCTTCGAAGAAGCTGCGCTCGGCGTCGACAAGCAAGTCGTCATCCCGCGCTGGCGCAGCTGCCACAAGTGCGTCGGCACTGGCGCAGCCCCCGGCTCGGCGCCGCAATATTGTCAGGCGTGCGGCGGCACCGGCGAGGTGCGCGTGCAGCAGGGCTTCTTCTCGGTGGCGAAGACCTGCGGCTTCTGTCGCGGCCGCGGCAAGATCATCAGCGAGCCGTGCAAGTCGTGCAGCGGCGCCGGTCGCGAGCGCGTCGAGAGCCCCTTCTACGTGCACGTGCCGGCCGGCTCCGACGATCAAACGGTGTTGAAGTTCAGCGGCGAAGGCGAGCCGTCGACGAGCGGCGGTACGCCGGGCGATCTGCGCATCGTGTTGACGGTGAAGCAGCACCCGCTGTTCTTGCGCGAGGGCGAGAACGTCACCTGCCGCGTGCCGATCTCGTTCGTGCAAGCGTCGCTGGGCACCGCGCTCGACGTGCCGACGCTCGACGGGCGCGTGCGGATGAAAGTGCCTCCGGGGACGCAATCGGGCCGCGTGTTTCGTCTGCGCGGCAAAGGGCTGCCGTCCCGAGAAGGCAAAGGCCGCGGCGATCAGCTGGTGACGGTGCACGTCGAGGTGCCGCAGGAGCTGAACGAACGGCAGCGGCAGATCTTGAAGGAGTTCGACGCGCTGATGGGCAAAGACAGCGAGCCGGAGCTGAAGGGCTTTTGGGACAAGGTGAAGGAGCTGTTTTCGTAGTTCCCGGACTGTTTTCGCGACCGATCGCCACGCGACCCCGCTGCGCGAAAACGGTCCGGGAACCGCCCCGATGGAAAGACGAAGTGCGCGCGGTGCACGTGCTCTTCGTGCGCTCCGCGATCCTCCGCGCTGTTCCCGGACCGTTTTCGCCGCGACGAATCTGCCGAAGCTACTGGCGGCGAAAACAGTCCGGGAACTCACTACCGGTTACCGAACGGGAGCGCCGGAAGGCTCTGCAAGTACGCCCACAGCGCCCGCTTTTCGGTCTCGTTGAAGTTCTTCATCGTCTCGATCGGCATGAACGGGTTCAGCGGCTGTCCGTTCTTGCGCACCGCCTGCGCCATCAACTTGTCGAAGTCTTCGTAGCTCCAATCCTTCAGGCCGGTCTCATGCGCGGTGAGGTTCAGCGGCACGGGCAGCTCGGCCGGCGCGCCGGGGATCGGGCCGCCGCTCAGCTTCGCGCCATGGCAGCCGGTGCAGAGCTTGGCGATGTAGGCGCCGTACTCCTTCGTCGCGGTCGGCGTTGGCGCGGTCGGTAGGTTCGCGTGATCGAGCCGGCGCGCGTGATCGAGCGGCATCATGTCCATGCGGTCCAAGAACTTGCCGAGCGCGCCGACCTCCAGGATGTTCGGTTCGCTGTCCTTGGGTGGCACCGTGCGCAGATACGAGATGAGCGCGACGACGTCGTCCATCGGCCACCAGGCGAAGTCGCTCGCCGGCATGAACACCAAGCCGGTGCCATTCTTCTTGATGCCGTGCTTGATCAGACGGGCGAGCTCGGCGTCCGAGTACCCGGCGAGGCGGCCGTTCTTGCCGGTCGTGATGTTCGGCGATTGCAGCGTGCCGATGGGCCCCATCTGCTCGACCTTGCCGTTGGCGCCGCCGTCGCCGTGGCACGCAAAGCAGCCGCCGAGCGACTCGGCCAAGTGCTTGCCACGCTCGATGACGGCGGGGTCGGTTGACGCGGTGACCTGCGGCAATGGCACGTCGTAAACTTTCTCTAAGCTCGCGTTGAAGGCAGCGACGCGCGTGGCGAAGAAGCCGCCGCCCGAAGCCGCGCCGACGAGGACCACGGCGAGGAGGATCATCAGAGCACGTTTGATCATATGGAATGCCTAAATACCGGCTAGTAGGGGCCGCCTTGCAAGACTTCGATTGTCATAGCGCTCGGCTTGCAATGCCGGAAGAGGCGCGACAGGCGGTAACCGGATCCGGCGACGCGACCGCGGGACAGGCTGACGCGCCCCGCACTGTTGACGTAGGCTCCGCGCATGCACGCACTCCCCCTGATCCTCGGCGCGCTCTGCGTCGTGGCGATCGCGTACCGCTATTACAGCGCGTTCATCGCCGCCAAAGTGCTCGCGCTCGACGACGCGCGCGTGACGCCGGCGCACGCGATGAACGACGGCCACAACTACGTGCCGACCAACAAGTGGGTGCTCTTCGGCCACCACTTCGCGGCGATCACCGGCGCCGGTCCGCTCGTCGGCCCGGTGCTGGCGGCGCAGTTCGGCTTCTTGCCGGGTTATCTGTGGATCCTCGTCGGCGTCGTCCTCGGCGGCGCCGTGCACGACTTCGTGATCCTGACGGCGAGCATGCGCATGAACGGCCGCTCGCTCGCCGAGATCGTGCGGGCGGAGATCGGCCGTGGTGCGGGGCTCGTCGCGAGCATCGTCATCCTCTTCATCGTCACCATCGCGATCGGCGCGATGGCGAAGGTCGTCGTCACCACGCTCGCCGAGAGCGCGTGGGGCACGTTCACGATCGGCACGACGATCCCGATCGCGTTCTTCATGGGCCTCTACATGTATCGCTGGCGCAGAGGTCGCATCGGCGAGGCGTCGGCGATCGGCGTCGTCTTGCTCCTGCTCGCGGTCTACCTCGGCCGCGACGTGGCTGACTCCTCGATCGCGTCGTGGTTCGTGTTCAGCGAGCACCAGCTCACGGTGATCGTGGCGATCTATGGCTTCTTCGCGAGCGTGCTGCCGGTGTGGCTCCTGCTCTGCCCGCGCGACTACTTGAGCTCGTACATGAAGCTCGGCACCATCGGCTTGCTCATCGTCGGGATCATGGTCGTCAATCCCGAGCTGAAGATCCCGGCGTTCTCACAATTTCTCGGCGGCGGCCCGATCGTGCCCGGCTCTTTGTATCCCTTCGTGTTCATCACGATCGCCTGCGGCGCGATCAGCGGCTTTCATGGCCTCATCGGCAGCGGCACGACGCCGAAGATGATCGATCGCGAGAGCCACGCGCGCATGATCGGCTATGGCGCGATGCTGCTCGAAGCGCTCGTCGGCATCGTTGCGCTGATCGCCGCGGCGTCGCTCGATCAAGGCGACTACTTCGCGATCAACACGACGCCCGAGAAGTTCGCCACCCTCGGCATGCACACGAGCGAGCTCGAGCACATGGCGGCGGCGATCGGCGAGCGGCTCGCGGGGCGACCGGGCGGCGCGGTGTCGTTGGCCGTGGGCATGAGCCAGATCTTCGCCGGCTTGCCCGGGTTGGATACGCTCGTCTCGTATTGGTACCACTTCGCGATCATGTTCGAGGCGCTGTTCATCCTGACGACCGTCGACTCCGGCACCCGCGTCGCGCGCTTCTTGGTGCAAGAGCTCATCGGTCGAAGCAGCCCGCGCTTCGCCAAGACCGACTGGATACCAGGCACGATCATCGCGACCACGATCGTCGTCAGCGCCTGGGCGTACATGGTGTGGACCGGCTCCATCGCGACGCTCTGGCCGCTGCTCGGGATCTCGAACCAGATGCTCGCGTGCATGGCGCTCGCGACGGCGACGACCTTGCTCATCAACAACGGCAAGGCGCGCTATGCGTGGGTCACGCTCACGCCGTTGCTCTTCGTCGGCACGGCCACCGAGATCGCGGCGTATCAACTGGTGACGCGGCAGTTCTTTCCGAAGGGTGCGTACCTGCTCGGCACGCTCGCGGTGATCGTGATGGCGGCGTTACTCTTCGTTGTCGTGAGCGCGGTGAGGAAGTGGATGCAAACGCTGCAAAAACAACCCTTAGCGGTTCAACGTTGACGCCAAGCGCCAGGTGAAACTTTCAGTCCGCGCGCTCGATGACTTCGGCGACGAGCTGGCGATTGCCGCGGGCGATGCCCTTCAGGATGTGCGTCTCTTCGGGCTTGCCGGTCGTGTAGCCCTTGGCGTTCTTCAACACGCGCTCGTACTTCGTGCCCTTCTTCACGTACGCGCGCAGCGGCAGGCCGCTCTCTTCGCCTGTCGGCCCACCGACGGTGAAGACTTGGTGCGACGCCTTCAGCTCGTCGAGCTGCCACTGGTTGTCTTCCGATCGGATCGCGATCTTGATCATGACGCGCTTGCCGTCGAGCTTCTGCCACTCGTCGCGATCCTTCGCTTGATCCCAGGTGACCTCGACGTACTCGTGCTCTTCTTCTTTGCGCTCGACGCCGTCGAACGAGACCGGCAGATCCTTCGCGCGCGCGCCTGCCTTCACCTTCGGGTTCTTCGGCATGCACGTGAGCGCGTCCTTCCACTCGTACGCCGGCGCCATGCCGTCGGGCATCTTGCCGCCGGTCGCGATCACCGGTTGGCCAAGCATCTCGCGCAGCTTGTTCCAGTCGTCCATCTCGACCTTGCCCTTCACCATCGCCGTGCGGCCGAGGTAGGTGTCGAACCACTTCTTGTCGACGTCGAGGCCGGCGCTGATGATCTCGTTCCCGCCCACCTTCTTCCAGCCCATCTCGGGCAGTTGCTTCCAGTTCTTGTCGTCGACGAAGAGGCCGGAGCCGGTCGTGTAGTGCACGTGCGACCACAGGTTGTGCGCGAAGGTGTTGTTCGTCAGCGTCCACTCGCGCAGATCCGAGCCGACCTTCAGCGCGTCGTTGTCGGCGAACTCGAAGATGTTGTTGTCGAGCACCGCACGCACGTTCGACAGCGCCGTGACGTGGCTGCCGCCGCGCCCGTGGCCCTCGCCGAAGCGGATCTCCCACGAGAACGCGAAGGTGTTGTTCTTGATCACGATGGGATCAGTGGTGAAGCCGGACTCGATGTTGACGCTCTTCTGGTAGGTGTTGAAGAAGATGTTGTTCTCGACGAGCTGTCCGTTCGCAACGCGCAAGGTGCCGAAGGCGGCGTTGACGAACACGTTGTTGCGGATCGTGCAGTTCGGCCGCGCGAACCAGATGAATTCGGTGCTGTCCGAGCGCGAGTAGTCGAGGTCGCCGTTCGCCTGGTACTGGTTGTTCAGCTTCTTGTCGAAGACGAAGCCGTCGACGATGGCGCCCGTGTGATCGTTCTCGCCCTCGATGACATAGCCGCCGCGGCGACCCTTGAAGTCTTTCGGCGTGTAGAGCAGCGACGGGTGCTTCCATGGGTTGCGCGTCTTCCAGTCCTTCGAATAGCCGCCGAGCATCGTGATGTAGGTCGTGTCGATCTTCCAGGTGCCGACCTTGAGCTTGCCGACGTACTCGCCTTCGGTGACGTGGATGACGTCGCCGGACTCCACCTTTTCGAGCGCTTGGAACGGATCCTTGAACGGCTTCTCCCTTGATCCATTGCCGCCTGTGCTGCCGGCGCGGACGAACCAGTCCTTGCCCTTCGGCCGGTTGGCGTCGGAGACCGCGCCCGGCTCGTAGCGCTCGATGCTCTCGATGAAGAACGCCTGCTTCGGATAGCCGCTGACGGCGTAGGCGATGCCCTTGGCGACGAAGATCTTGTCGGGCTTGCCCTGGCCGCGATACGTGCCGGTCGTGTCGTTGCACACGCGCTCGGCGTTCGTGCCCTTCATCATGAAGCCGGTGGCGCTCTTCCCTTGCCCGTCCGGATCGTAGAGCTTGTATCCGAGGATCTGATCCTTCTTGTACTGCTCTGGCATGCTGCCGATGTTCGCAACCTCGCCGATGGCGACGATCATCTCGATCGCCTTGCCGTTGACGCTCGCTGGGTCGTCGACCCACGCGAGCAGCGGCTTCTTCTCGTAGCTCTTCTCGGCGACGGCTTCCTGCGCGGCGAACGGCTTCACGTCGATCTTGTGCACCCGCGCGCCAGCCTTCACCTTCGGGTTCTTCGGGTGCAGGAACTTCATCGCCTCTTTGAGCTTGTACGCCGGCGCGACGCCGCTCGCGGCCTTGCCGCCCTTGCCGATCAGCGGCAGGCCCATCGCTTGGCGCGCCTTGTTCCAGTCGTCCATCTCGACCTTGCCGGGCTGGCTCGCGGTGCGCTTGCTGAAGCTGTCCATCCAGCCTTCGTCGTAGTCGAGCTTCGGGTTCTCGACGTCGTTGTCGTCGATCGCCTTCAGGCCGACTTCTTCGAGATCGCCCATCGACTTGTCGTCGATGCTGACGTCGCGGCCCTCGAGGAAGAACTTCAGGTTCGAGAACAGGTTCATGTAGAACACGTTCTTCGTGACCGAGACCTTCTCCGCCTTGTACACCAAGTAGATCGCGTTGTTGTCCGAGTGGGCGAGGATGTTGTTCGTGATGTTCGCCGGGCCGTTCACCTGCACGGCGGCGCCCGAGTAGCGGCCGGTGCCCGGCACCTTCGGGCACGCCGAGAAGAGGATCGTGTTGTTCTTGACCGTCGCGGTCGCCTTCGCGAAGTCGCCGGTGTTCGAGTAGATGCTGATGCCCCAGCCGAGCGCGTTCAGGATCAGGTTGTTCTCGATCGTCGAGCCCGGCACGATCTCCATGCCGTTTTGGCCTGAGTTGATGATCACCGAGTTCTTGATGGTGACCTGTTGGGTGAAGCGCATCGCCGTCTCGCTCGCTGGGATCTCAGAGCGGCCGGTGCGTTCTTTGTCGCCGTAGCCGTTCTGATCCTGCATGTCGATCGTGATGCCGTCGACGACGCAGTCTTTGGCGTGCGACAGGATGCGCGGCTCCATGGGACGGGTCTTCGACTCACTGTCCCACAAGAGCTCGGTTTGATCCTTCCACGGATCTCGATGCTTGAACGTCTTGTCGTAGCCGCCGATGAGCTGCACGCGGTCGAAGGGGAGCTGCCACTTACCGGTGCCGAGCTTGCCGTAGTACTTGCCCTCGGTGACGTGGATGGCGTCGCCGGCCTCGCACTTCTCGAGCGCTTGCCACGGATCAGCGAATGGCTTCTTCTGGCTGCCGTCGCCGTCATCGGCGCCGGCGCGGACGAACCAGTCGCGGGCGTGAACGGCGGACGTGGAAGTGAGCACTAAGGACGCGAGCAGGAACGTAGATAGACGGACAATCATTCGCGATTTCCTCCGGGGAGCTGGAGCGTACCAGCGATCGAGAAGGGTTCAAGATACGGGCGTGTAGTTCCCGGTCTGATTTCGCGCTCGAGCTTCCGCGGTGATCCGTGCGCGAAAACGGACCGCGAACCGGTGCGTCTGGCCGGTGCTCAGTGTGGCGCGATCCAGTCGGTGATCGCGCGACCGAGCTCGTTCGCCTGCGACTTTTGCGGATTGTGCGCGCCGGCTTTGAACACGAGGCGCGGACCCTTCGGTGCCAGGGCGGCGAGCTCGCCAGCGACCGCGGGCTCGATCAGCGGATCGTCTTCGCAATAGGACACCAGGGTCTCGCAGCGGAGCCCGCCGACCGTCTGCCGATGCGCAGCGAAGTCGAGCGCACGCACGCAGCGCATCGTATGCACGCACGCGCCCTGGTTGAACGGCCCGCGAAAACCGCTGTTCTCGAAGCCGCGTGCGAGGATCATCTCCCAGGGACGAACGAGCGGGCCGCTCATCGTCGGCGTGATCGCGATGAGCCAGCGCAAGCGTCGATAGAAGACGTGCGGCCGCGGCCCGACCGACGAGATCAACGCGAGCCCGCGCGCGCGATCGCCGAGCAGCGCCGCCGCCTGCGCCGCGATCGGGCCGCCCATCGAGTGGCCGAGGACGAAGAAGCGATCGAGCTCCAATGCATCAGCGACGTCGACGATGAAGCGCGCGCGCGAGGCGACGGAGGGTGAGGGCGCCGTCGACAACGGCGTGCCGCCGAACGCCGGCATGTCGACGCGGATGAGCCGCAGCTTCTGCGACAGCACCGGCGCGATCCAACGAAAGTCGCGCGCGACGCCGGGCAGGCCGTGGATCGCGACGAGCGGCGTCCCCGCACCTTCGTCGTAGACCGCGGCGTCGCCGGTGCGGGTCCGGACGATGCGCGCTGCAGCCGCGCTCGGGGTGTCCGGCGTGGTCAAGCGCTGAGCTTCTGTGGCGCCGGTGTCGCCGCCGGGGACGTGTGCTTCTGAGGGCGTGCGTTCCACACGAGCAAGCAGAGTCCGAAGCCGACGACGGCGACGGGCAACATCGCCATGGGCCAGGACTGCCAGTTCGCCGCCTCTTTCGCCGCCGCGTCCTTTGGCAAAATGTTGCCGTAGAGGAGCGCCTGCGTGCCGGTGCCGAGGTACACGAAGCCGTCGATGATGCCGGTGACGATGCCCGCGTTCTTCGTGCCGCCGAAGTCCATCGAAGCGGTCCCAGACAGCATGCCATGGACGCCGATCACGCAGAGCGACATGAAGATGACCGCCCAACCGATCTGCGGCGAGCCGATGAGGAATGCGGCTGCGATCGCGCCGAGCAGCATGCCGCCGTAGAGCACGGAGGCGACCGGGCCCCGACGCGAGCCGAAGACATGGTCGGAGATGAAGCCGGCGAAGACGCCGCCCATGATGCCGGCGATGCAGAGGAGCATGCCCCAGTTCTGATAGACGAAGCCGTCGGCGTCGCCGATCGCGCGGGCGTACGGGCGAAACCACTTCATCACGGCTTGCCGCAGGAAGCCTGAGCAAAACTCGATCGCGACGATGATCCAAATCACGCGCTGGGAGAACATGCGCTTCGCCACCGTCAGCGGCGACAGGTGCTCGGTCTGGCCGGACGACGCATCCCCGGTGTCGAAGTTGGCGAAGCCCGCCGCCGCGGGCGAGTCGCGGATCACCAACAACGCGATGACGAAGCAGAGAGAAAGGACGATCGCCGGCACGACGAACACGGAGGTGAAGCCGACGTTCTTCGCGAGCAACAGGCTCCAGTCGTAGGAGAAGTAGAGGCCGAGCGAGATGAGGATGCCGAACAAGCCGCCGAGCACGCCGCGCTCACGCACGTGAAACCACGGGGCGTTCACCTTCACGATCGACACGGCGCCGAAGCTCTGGAAGTACATGTTCGCTGCGTTGAGGAAGAGCAGCTGCGTCTTCAGATCGCCGCCGCCGCTGATCGCGAGCGCCATCCCCACGTTCATGACGGCCGAGCCGAACGCAGCGATGAGGATGGTCACGCGGCCGCCCCAGCGATCGGTCAGCGGGCCGTTGATCAAGAAGGCGATGCCGTACACGTAGGCGCCTACGGCGTCGATCTCGCCGAACTGCGCTTTCGTCATCAGGCTCTGCTTTTCGAGCAAGTCGACGATGGCGGAGAGATTGTAACGGCCGAAATAGAGGAAGGCGTAGGTCAGCCCGAGCGGAAGCCAGTTCATCACGCGGCGCTTCTTGAAGGCATCAGAGTGGCCGAGGTCGACCTTCGGAAGACGCGCGAGGACGACGGCGATCGCCGCAAGGAGCAGAAAGATCGGCAGGATGTGAGTCATCGAGGCGCTTGCTGGAGGAAGCGGCGAAATTCTGCAAGGGGCGCCAAGCAGAGTTGTCGAAAACGTCAAGTCCGCTTACCACTGTGGGAAGCTCAAAACCCGAGCAACCAACGCCGGAGAAGACGACACCATGGGCGCGATAGACACCAGCACGAAGACGGTAGGCGGTTACGACATCAAGTTCTCTCCGATCGAGGGCCAGGACAAAGTTCGGGTCACTGTCGCGCCGGCGATCGGCGGGCCGACCATCGCCGAATTCGACGCTGCGAGTGAAGCAGAGATCAAGAGCGGTCTCGGTAAGGTGAAGGTCTTCGCTGGCGTGCCGATCGACCTCGGCACGATTCCGGGCTTCGGCACCAAGGTCGCGGTGAAGTTCGAGAGCAGCCCGCCGAAAGCGGTGCCGCTCGATCGGAAGGACATCACGCCACAGTTCATCGCCAGCCTCACGCCCAAAGACATGGAGGCGATGACACCGAGCGACAAGAAGCGTTTGCTCTCGGTCGTCGCGACGATGGATCCGAAGCAGCTCACGGGGAAGACGCTCGACAACGCCGTCGTCATCGCGGCGATGGACAAGAAGAGCGGCGTCGACATCACCACGAACAGCGCGAGCGAGCTGCAAACGACGCTGAAGGCGAACCTCTTCCAGCACAAAGCCGAGGTGAAGAGCGGCCCCTTCGAAGTGCCCGGCCAAAAGCCGTACGTGCTCGACGTCAAGCCAGACGGCTCGTTCACCGCGGTCGGCGTGCATGTCTACAACGACGCCGAAGCTGCGGCCGCCGGCAGCAGCAAAGAGACGCTGATGAGCGGCGCGTTCTACAACTTCTGCGAGAAGGCGTACCCGGGCCTCGACACGGCGCAGGTGAGCACGCTGATCAAAGGACCGCTGAAGAAGCAGTACGAAGCGTATATGAAGGGCGGCGACGTGACGTTCCCTCCGAGCGTCGACGCGACGCCGCCAGCGGACGCGAAAGCGCCTGCGCTCGAAACGAAAGGTCCGACCGGCGTCGGTAGCGCCGGCGGCGGCGCGTCGCCCTTGAAAGACAAAGGCACCATCTCCGGCGAGAAGCCCGCTGAGCTCTGGCTCACCGATCAGACCGGCAAAGCGCACAAGTACGTCTTCGCAGACAAGGCACAGGCGGCGAACTTTCAGCAGAAGATCGCGACGAGCGGTGGCATCGCCGGTGCCGACTCGGCGTTCGCGCTCGTCGATCGCGGCAGCGCACCCGTGCAGAAGGACGGCAAGTGGGAGACCTGGGTCACCGACAAGACCGGCAATGCGCACTGCTACAAGTTCAACACCGAAGACGAAGCGAAGAACTTCAAGGCCAACCTCGATCCGGCGCAGGGCATCAGCGGCGCCGACGCGCTCGCTGCCTCGCCAGCCGCGACGAAAGCGAAGCCCGCCGGGCTCGTCGACAAGGGGAGCGCGCCGGTGAAAGCCGCGGACGGCAAGTGGGAGACCTGGATCACGGACAAGAAGGGCACGGCGCACCGCTACACTTTCGACGACGAAAACGCCGCAAAGAGCTTCCGCGGGAAGGTTGACACGAACAAGGGGATCGAAGGTGCCGACGCGCTGTACGCAGCGTCAGCCAAAGCCACGCCGCCGCCAGTTCCCGCGCTTGTCGATAAAGGGACCCCGCACAAGCTCGCCGACGGCAGCTATGAGCTCTGGCTGACCGATAAGAACAAGCAGGCGCACCGGTACACATTCAAAGATGAAGCGCAGGCGAAGGCGTTCCAAGGGAAGCTCGATCCGAGCAAGGGGATCGCTGGCGCGGACGCCGCGTGGGCGAAGTCGGCGCATTGAGCGCGCATGGAGCACGCCGGAGCGACCTGAAAAATCCGTGATCCCGCCTGGCTTTCGGGCCACAATTCAGCCCGGCAATGAAATACTGCCCGCAGTGTGAGAACGAGTATCCGGCGGGTGAGCGCTGTCCCAACGACGGCACCTCGCTCATCGATCAAACGCCGCGGCCGGACCCGCTCGTTGGCGTCGTCGTCGCCGAGCGCTACAAGATCGTGCAGAAGATCGCGCGCGGCGGCATGGGCACGGTCTTTCGCGCGACCGACAGCAAGCAGAAGCGCGACGTCGCCGTCAAAGTGCTGCACGCGAACTTGCAGGAGCAAGCCGACGCGGTGAAGCGCTTCTTCCGCGAGGCGAAGTCGCTCGCCGGCTTGAAGCACCCGAACATCGTCGAGTTCTACGACTGCGGCCAGATGGAGAACGGCCAGCTCTACATGGCCATGGAGTACCTCTACGGCCAGACGCTCGATCAGCTCGTGCGCGCTCAAGGACCGCTGCCGCTCGAGCTCGTCACCTCGTTGATCACGCAGATCTGCTACGCCGTGAGCGCCGCGCACGCCGCCAAGGTGGTCCACCGCGACCTCACGCCGATGAACATCTTGCTCGCGAAGATGCCCGGCGCCGCCGAGGAGGTCGTCAAGCTCGTCGACTTCGGCATCGCCAAGAGCGCCGACTCCGGCACGCAGATTACCCAGACCGGCATCGTCATGGGCACGCCCGGCTATCTCGCGCCCGAGCAGATCACCGGCGAGTCGCAGGTCGATCCGCGCAGCGACGTCTACGCCGCCGGCGCCGTCCTCTATTATATGTTGGCGGGGAAGCGGCCCTACGTGGCGCCTTCGCCGCAGGCGACGCTCGCCAAGCAGCTGATGGAGCCGCCAGAGCCGCTCGAGACCGAGGTCTTGAACCTGCCGAACGCGATCAAGCCGGTGGTCTACCGCGCGCTCGCGAAGAAGCCGGCCGAGCGCTACCAAAACGCCGAGGAGCTGTTGAACGCGTTCCTCGGCGCCATCGGCGCGCGCGCGATGAGCGAGAACGAGGTCGCGCAGCAATTCACGATGACCTTGAACGCGTATCGAAAGACGTCGCCGGTCGGCAACGTCAACGACTTCGGCGTGCCGCTCGAAGTCACGCGGCAGCAGGCGATCAAACGCGCGAGGCGCCGCGCATTTGCCCGCTACGCGATCGCGGCGGCCGTGCTCGTCGGCGCGCTCGTCGGCGCCGAGTGGCTCGTGCGCGGCTTCAAAGACGTGCCGGGCCTCGCCAAGCCCCTGCCCGAAGGAAAGAAGACCTCACGCACGCCGATGGCCAACAGCAACGGTGAGATGATGCGCGGGATCACCGAGACGCACATCTACGTGGGGCTCTCGGCCGACTTCTCGGCGACGACGCGCGAGGCCGGGCGCGCGTTGTTCACCGGCATCAAGACGGCCTTTCGTGCGGTGAACGACGACGAAGGCGGTGTCTACGGCCGGCAGCTGCAAGCGGTCGCGCTCGACGACAAGGGCGAGCCTGGGGTCGCTGCGAAGAACGCGATCGAGCTCTTGGACAAGCGCAATACCTTCGCGCTCATCGGCGGCCTCGGCTCCGAGCAGGTGCAGGCGATGTTGCCCGAAGCCGTCATCAGGAACGCCGTGATCTTCGCGCCGGTCAGCGGGGCGAAGCAACTGCGCGAGCGGCCGATCCCGCGGCACTTGTTCTTCTACCGGCCGACTTACGCGCAAGAAGCCCGCGTCGTCGTCGATCACTTGGTCGCGGAGAAGCGGCAGGCGCCCGAGACGATCGCGATCTTCTACGAAGAGGGCCTCGGCGGCGAAGACTGCGCGGCGAGCGTGCGAAAGGCGATCGTCGACAACGGGCTCGACGACGAGAAGAAGATCGTGCAGGCCGCGTATCCGCGCAACACCGAGGACGTGAGCGCCGCTGCGAACAACCTGGTCAAGAATGCGAAGAAGCTGAAGTCGGTCGTCATGTGCGCCGACTCGTGGCAGGCCGCGAAGCTCGTCGACCTCTTGAAGCAGAAGAAGGTGAAGCTCGTGACCGCGGGCGTCTCGACCGTGGGCGTCGCCGCGCTCGAAGAAGAGTTCATCAAGCAAGGCGCCGATCTCTTGCCGGGCCTCATCGCCAGCCAAGTGGTGCCGGCGGCGTCGTCGAACCGGCCCTTCGTCAACCAGTTCAACGAGTACCTGACGCGCTACTACCCGGAGAGCAAGCACGGCGCGATGACCTTCGAGGGTTACATCGTCGGCCGCTTGTTCGCGATGGCGATGAAGATCGTCGGGCCCGAGCCGACGACCGACGAGTTCATCAAGGCGGTCGAGAGCATGCGCGAGGTGGAGTTCGGCACGGGCCTGCCGATCCGCTTCGGGCCGATCGATCATCAAGGATCGAACGCGGTGTGGCTGTCGACGTGGAACGACAAGCTCGAGCCGATCCCGGTGGTGAGCGATCCCTTCGAAGTCGATCCGAACTAGCCTCCTCGCTGCGCTCGGTCGCTGTGCAAAGAATCGCACAGCGAACGGCTAGTCATTGTTGTGTTTGCGTCCACTGCGTGGCCGCGTTTGCGAGGCAACATGAGCTACAAAGACCAAGACCGCGGCACGGACGATGACTACGCGGCGTACTTCGCCGGCATGAACAAGTCGATGCAGCAGAAGGTGGCGCTGACGACCGCGCACTTTCCGCCCGAGGGCAAGGTCGCCGACATGGGCAGCGGCTCCGGCCAAGCGACCTTCGATCTCGCCGCGCTCTACTCGGGCCTCGAGATGATCGGCGTCGACATCAACGAGAAGTCGGTGGCCATCGCCGAGAAGACCTATGCGAAGAAGAACCTCCGCTTCATCACCGGGGACATCGCCGATCCCTTGTTCCCGGACGGCTCGCTCGACGGCATCTTGAACTCGTCGGTCTTGCACCACGTGACGAGCTTCAACGGCCATCGCACCGAGCCGGTGCTGCGCCTGCTCGACAATCAAGTGCGCGAGCTGAAGCCAGGCGGCGTGTTGATCATCCGCGACTTCGTCATCCCGCGCGGGCCCACGCTCTGCGATCTCGAGCTGCCGGACGATGACGGCGCCGCTGACGGTGAGCCTCGCGCGTTGTCGAGCGCGGCGTTGTTCGAGCGCTTCGCAAAGACGTGGAAGAGCAGCCAGGCGCCGCTCGTCTTCGAAGCGCTGGCGGCAAGGACGCCTGGCCACCGCCGCTATCGCCTGCCGCTGCGCGCCGCCGCCGAGCTCGTGCTGCGCAAAGACTACAGGGACCACTGGGACACCGAGCTGCTCGAAGAGTACACCTACTTCACGCAACAGGAGTTCGAGCGCGAGCTCACCGCGCGCGGCATGCGCATCGTCGTCTCGGTCGAGCTGTTCAACCCGTGGATCGTCGAGCACCGCTACGCCGGAAAGTTTCGCCTCACGGACACGAGCGGCGCGCCGCTCCCGTTTCCGCCGACGAACTACCTGATTGTCGCCCAGAAGGTGCCGGCGGGCGCTGGCGTGAAGCTCGTCGAGATCGCGCGGCGTCCGGTGCAGGCGCCGAAGTTCTTGGAGCTGCAGGCGTGGGCGAGCGGCGATCGCGTCTACGAGCTGGCCGCACGGCCGCAGCGCACGCTCGACGTGTTGCCGTGGTTCGAGCACGCGGGCCGCTTGTTCGTCGTCTGCAAGCGCGACTTTCCGCGGCCGATCCTGAACGCCGGCGAGCGTGATCTCATCGGCATGAGCGGCGGCGGCTACATCACCGAGCCGATCACCGCGCTCGTCGCCGATGATCAAAAGCCGAAGGAGACGATCGCGCGCGTGCTCGCGGAGCGGGCTGGGATCAAAGAGATCGAGAGCGTCAGCGCGCCTTGGCGTTACTTCACTTCACCCGGCGGCATCAGCGAGCGCGTCGACGCCTACCTCTGCCGGATCGCGCCGTGGCTGTCGTCGCGCGAGGTGAAGAACTACTCGTCTTTTTCGTCGTCGGGCAGCGTGCGCTACTTGGACGCGACGCAGACGCTGCGCGCCTGTCACGTGGGCGGCATGTTCGACGCGCGCTTGGAGCTCAACATCTATCGCTTGTGCCGCGAGCGTCGCCGCGCGCTCGGACCGTGGATCGGCGCCGAGATCGTGATCGGCGAGGGCGCAAAGATCGTCGCACGCTCCGCCGGCGAAGCGTTCGCCGTGCCCGTGCGATCGCGCTTCACCCGCGTGGCGCCGCGCGCGCCGGAGTTCTTGAACGTCTACGAAGGCGAGTTCGCGGAGCGCGATGCGAGCGGCAAGACGCTGGCGAGCGCGCGCTTCGAGTACGTGACGCCGAAGCACCTGAGCCACGAGACGATCACGCTGCTGCCGCTCGTCCGTCGCGGAGAGAAGATCTACGCCGGCCTCGAGCTGCGCGACTTGCCGGCCGCGCAGCGCTTCGAGGGCACGAGCGCGATCTTGACCGTGCCGGCGTGTCGCGTTCCGAAGCGCGTCACGGATCTCGGGGTGGCTGAAGCGTTCGCCGCAGAGAAGCTCAGCGGCGAATTCGCCCTGACGCTGCGCCGTTGCGTTGGTCTCGGTGGCCGCTATGCGCCGAGCGCCGGCGTGACTCCCGAGGTCGTCTATCCGTACGTCGCCGACGTCGCTGCCGCCGGCGCGGCTTGCTCGCTCCTCTGGGTCGAGCTCGCAGACGCACTTCTGCACCTGGATGCGCTGCGCGACGCACATCTCCTCACCTCGCTGCTTCGCGCCGCGCACGCGCTGAGCGTCTCGGTGAGCGCTCCGCTCTGAATCAACCCGGGTCGTTTCATTTCGGGTCGAGTGTTTCAACCCGGCACGAATGAATCTCCAGATTCGCCCGCTTTCTCTGTGATTCCCGCGTGGCATGCACGCTGCAAATCACCGAGGCATGACCCACGCGAACCCGTTCATCGCCGTGTCGAGTGAGAGCTCGCGAGCCGAGTTGGTCGAGCAGATGGCGCCGATCGTCCGCCGCATCGCGAACAAGGTGGCGCGTGGTCTTCCCCACCATGTGCGCACCGACGACCTCGTCTCGGCGGGCATGATCGGCCTCTTGGAAGCCACGCAGCGCTTCGAGCCGAGCCGCGCCGAGAGCTTCGTGGGCTACGCGAGCCTGCGCATCCGCGGCGCGATCTTGGACGAGCTGCGCAGGGGCGACATCCTCTCGCAAGACGCCCGCATGAAGTCGCGCCTCGTGCAAACGACCGCGAACAAGCTCCAAGGCACGCTCGGGCGCGCACCGACCGCCGCCGAGATGGCGACGGCGCTCGGCGTCAGTGAGCAAGAATATGTCGAGACGCTCGAAGGGCTGACCCAGGTGCGCCTCGTCGCATTCGATCCGCAGGACGAGAGCCAAGCGATGGTCGACGCCAACGGCCAGAGCCCCGTCGACGCCAGCATGTTGAAGCAGCTGCGGGGGCGGCTCGGCGAGGCGATCACCACGCTGCCGCAGCGCGAGAAGCTGATCCTGTCGCTCTATTACGAGCAGGACCTCACCTATAAAGAGATCGGCGAAGTGCTCGACCTGACCGCCGCGCGCATCTGCCAGCTGCACTCCCAAGCGGTGGCCCGGCTGCGCGAGCGCTTAGACGATGTGCAAGCGGCGGCGGCCTAGGGTTTCGACGAAATCGGCCGCAGGCGCTTAATGTCCGACCCCGACCCCACGATGATGGGTCAGATGCACCCACCCGTCGCGAAGGACCGGAAGAAGAAGATAGAGACGCTGCGCGCCATGGTGAAGTCCGGGCGCTACGTGATCCAGCCCGAGCGCATCGCAGCGGCGATGCTCGCGCGGCTAGCCCTTCGCCGATAGCTGCTCGTTCGCCTTGCGCAAGCGCTCGCACATCGTCCGCACGAACACCCGATAGACCCGCAGCGCGACGTGATCGTTCGACGCCAAGAACACCGAGAACGCCGTCTTCGAGATCGCGAGCGCGGTGCCGGGCGCCGCGGCGATCACCTCGGCCGACGTCGGCGCGTCGTCGATGAGCGACATCTCGCCCACGTAGTTTCCCGGCCCGAGCGTGGCGACGACGTGCGGCTCTTTGCCCTCGGCGGTGCGCCGTACTTGGTAGCTGCCCGCGGTCAGGATGTACAAGTTCTCGCCGGCGACGCCCTGCGCGATCAGACGATCGTTCGGTTGAAAGTGCTTTTGCTCGCAGCGCGTATAGAGCGCCTTCATCTCTTGCAGCGAGAGCTCTTCGAAGAGCGGCAGCTGCTTCAGGTACTCGAAGCCTTCCATGACGCTGACGACCTGGGTCGCCTCGGGAGTCACCGCGAGCTCGGGCACGCCGGCTTCGAGCTCGCTCGCCTCGGCCCCGATCTGCAGGCCGCTGCCGCCCTTCTCGAGGTCTTCGAAGCGCTGGCGCGCGTCCATGTAGTTGAAGTCGAAGGCTACGATGTCGCTGAAGATCTTCTTCGCCTCGTCCTTCAGGCCCTTCTTCGCGAAGAGATCGCCGAGCCGATACCAGACGCGGCTCGTCTTCTCGTTCACCGGCCCGAGCTCGACGCTCTGCAGTTTTCGGATCGCGAGATCGACGTGGCCATTGCGCTCCAAGATGTAGGCGATGAGCAGCGCCGCTTCGATGAACTCGTCTTCCTCGCGCTTCACCTTCTGCAAGAGCTCCATCGACTTGTTGAGCCGTTCGAGCTGAAAGTAGAGCTTGCCGGCGTGGTAGTGCGAGAGCGCCTTTTCGAAGTTGATGGCGGCGCGCTGCGAGTCGCCGCCTTGCATGAAGAGCTCGGCTGCTTGGCGGTGCTTTTGGGCCTTTTCGAACATCTCGGCGCTGCGCAGCGGCATTTGTAGGCGCGCGTACATGTCGGCGGCCATCTCGTAGTCTTGGCACTTCTCGTAAAGCAGCGCGGCCTTCTCGAACTCGCCGAGGTTCTCGCAGCAGAGGGCGGCCTTCGGATAATCGCGCGCGCGGTAGAAGAGGTTGGCCACGGCCTTCTGCATCGGCGCTTCGGCGACGACGCGGGAGAGCAGAGGAAAGCCGATGTCTTCCTGGTAGCTCGTATACGCCAAGACGGCAGCGTCGACTTGATTGCCACGTAGGAGATCCAAGATCGCCGTGATGGCGCGCTCCGTCGAGACGAACTGTTGAGCCATGACGGAAGTAGTATCCGCTCCTTCCGCGCCGATGCAGGGATTTCTTTGCGGGCCCAGGCCAACGCGCGCTAAATCCACGGCCATGCTCTGCTTTCACTGCCTCGAAGTGCGCGCCACACGTCTGACGGTGTGCCCCGAGTGCGGCGAGGAGCTCGTCGTCGTCGATCAGCATCAGTTGAAAACGTTCGTCGACGGCAAGGTCGAGCGGGCGATCCGTGCGCGCGTCGGTGAGTGGCAGAAGACGGGCGTCCTCGAAGCCACCGTCGCCGGCGCCATCATCGGCACGCTCGGCGAAGGCGAGGCGCGCGCGCGCGAAGAACGGCAGCGGCGCAAGCGCGAGCGCAAGGCCGCCGAAGAAGCGCGGGCGGCGGAGGCGAAGAAGCGCGAGGAAGCGGAGCGCGAACGGCACGCGGCGGAAGCGCGCTCGCGCGAGGAGAAGCAGCAAGATCGCGCGCGGCGAAAGGCAGCGGAGCGGGCGCGCGCGCAGGAAGAGCTGCGCCGCGTGCAGGCCAGAGAGCGCGCCGAGGTGGAGGCCGCGCGCCGTCGCGATGAAGCCCGAGACGAAGCCGCGCGGGCGCGCCGGGAGCAGCCGAGCGCCGAGGTGGCGACGGAAGCGGCGCATCCTGTCGCTGGCGCGCTCGCGGCGCTGGCCGAGCTCGACGCGGATCCCGGCGGCGAGAAGCTGAAGCTCGCGGTGATCGAGAACCTCGGCTGGTTCATCGGCGCGCTGCTCGTCCTCGCCGGATCCATCTACGGCGTGCGTGAAGCGTGGCTCGCGTTCGGGGCGGTCGGCCGCTACGCGAGCGTCGGCGGCGCGGCGCTCATGTATCACGGCGCGTTCGTTGGCCTGTCTGCGTTGCTCGCGCGCCGTTCGCCGCCGGCGGGACGCGTGCTGTCCGGCATCGGGGTCGCGCTGCTGCCCGTCGCAGCTGTCGCGTTCACGCACTTGTTCGCGGCCGATCGCGGCGTCGGGATGGTTGCGGCCGGCGTGTTCCTGGGCGTCGCGGCGTTGACCTTGATGATCGTGGCGCGACGCTTCGAGCTGCCGCCGATGCCGCTGTGGAGCGCGTTTCTGCCGTCGCTCGCCGCGATGATCCCGCTGGCGAGCCTGAGCGACGAGACGCCGGTCCGCTTCGCGCTCGCGCTGGTGGGCATCGCCGCCTACGCGTGGTCCGCGCGCATCACGACGCAGGGCGAAGGGCGGCCGGCGTCGCTGCTCTTCGTCGTTGGCGGCGCGGCGTACGCGGCGGTCGGCCTCGAAGTGCTCGCGCTGACGACGAGCGCGCTCGACGATCCGAGCACGCTCGTGTGGCGGACGACCGGCGTGCGCGACGGCACCTGGCTCGCGGGCTGGCTCTCTGCGTTCGCGGCGGCGACGGTGACCAACTGGACGCGACCGGGCGCGAAGGAACGCTTCGAGCGCTTGGCGATCGGATCGATCGTGTCGGGTGTGGGCCTCGCGACTGTCGCAGCCGTGAGCGCAGCGATCGTGCTCCTGGATCGCGCGGCGCTGCCGTCACGCTCCGTCCTCGTGATCGGTGGAGCGACGGCGGCGCTCGCGGCTTACGCGACCGTGCGCGCGACGTTCATCGTGCCGGCGTCGCACTACATGCTCCTACCGCTCGGCACGTTGGCGGCGGCGATCTTCGGCCGCGCGGTTCTTCCTCAGGCGGTTGATGCGATCTCCTGGGTGGTCGCAGCGGCGATCGTCGTCGAAGCCGGGCTCTTGCTCAACCGCTCGTTATTCTCGGCGGCGCGCCGCTGGCCGCTGCGCGGGATCATCGTCGCGCTCATGGCCACGTGTGTCTACGCGGCGTCGTCAGTGGCGCCGCCCGAGCTGTCGTGGACGATCATCGCGCTCGGGATGTTCTTCGCGGCCGGCGCGCACGCGGCGGCGTTCTCCGATCACGTGTTCTGGCATTACGTCGGGGGACTGGCGGCGGTGCTCTCGGTGCTCGGTGCGGCCGCGACGGCGACGACGCCTTTGAACGCGAGCGCGTTGCTCGTCACCTTCGGCGCCCTTTACGGGCTCGCGGCGGCGTTTCTCTCTGGGCGGCATCGGCACGCGGCCTCGGATCTGGCGCTGCTCGTGCTCGGCTTTGCGTCGATGTATGCGTTCTCGTACATGCAGATCCCCGGCGGCTTCTGGCTCGTCGAGGACGCTCCGCGCAGCAGTACGCACTGGCAGCTCGGCACGGGCGCGGCCGTCTTGCTCCTCTGGCGATCGTTCATGGATCGTAGCCCGGCGCCGGCGGTGCTCGGGGGTCTCTTGCTCGCGTTCGCCGGCGTCAGCTTCGCGCTGCCTCAGAATCCTGGCGAGACGAGCTTCACCTTCGGGGCGATGGCGCTCGGCTTTGCGCTCGTCGCCGCGCTGTTCCGCGCCGGCGGCGTCGGCGAGCTGCGCGGCGACGGCGCGGTGTACTTCATCGTGTGGCGGTCTCCGTTCTCACGGCGCGGCCGGGCTGCTGTGGCCGACGGTGTGGCGATCGTCGCGCTCGTCACTGCCGCAATCGCAGTCTTGGCGAACATCGGTTGGTTCACCGCGCAGCGAGAAGGCGATCGCAGCTTCGCGCTCGACGGCGGCTTCTGCGTGCTCATGGTGCTCGCGCTCGCGTTCTTCTCGCGCGCGTTCTCGGCGTACGAGCTGCGCGGCAACGTGGCGACCTTGTGGACGCTCGCCGCGGTGGTCGCCGTCGTCGCCGTGACGAACCGCATCGGCCGGCCGCTTCCGCCGCACGTCGTTGCGCTGAACCTGAGCGTCATCGGTGTGCTGCTGTGGGCGGCGGCCGTCGCGCTCCATCGCTACGGTCCTGCGATCGGGCGGTGGCTCGGAGAAGAAGGGGACGGCTATCTCTATCACTGGATCCCGCACGCCGGCGCGGTCGCGCTCGCCTCGCTCCTCGTGTTCGACGCGTGGCTCGTCGGCAACGGCAGCTTCGTCCGCGCGCTCTCGGTGACCCCGCCGCTCTTCGCGTTCGGTCCCGCGCTCATTTACATCTTGTTCGCGCGGACGACGAAGCTCTACGGCTTTGCGTACTTGTCGGCGCCGCTCATCGTCATCGGCGCCGGGTTGCTCATGGCCGAAGGCGGCCATCTCGTAGGGCCGGTGCTGCGGTCGATCGATCCGCCGAGCGGCCCGTTCATGCCGCCGCACTGGTTGGACACTGCACTGCGGCCGCGGCTCGAGTGGCTGCTCGACACCGCGTATCTGGCGCCCGGCGCCACGGCGAAGATGCTCTTCGGCGCGGCGCACGTGGGTTGGGCGATCGCCGGGCTCTTCGGCGCGCTCGTGTTGCTCGCGAGCGAAGAGATCGCCGTCGTCAAGGAGCGGCTCTCGTCGATCGTCTTCGCGCGGGCGAAGCAGCTCACGCTCTGGCTCTGGCTGCTCATTGTTTTCGCGCTCGGCCTCGGCCTCGTGACGGCGTTCTCCACGTCGTGGCCCACGGCGTCGCTCATCGCGATCGTCGCCGCTGTCGTCGCGGCCATCGCCACGCGAGAGCTCTCGGTGCTCGTGCCGCTCACGCTGCTCGCCGCGGTGCACGCCGATGCGATGGCGCGTGCGGCGATCCCGGCGTGGAGCGGCCCGTTGGCGGCGTTCGTCGCCTGGCTCGTCGTCGCCGGAGCGGAGGCGCGCTATCGGGCGCAGCGCCGCGTGCCGTGGGGCGGCGTTCGCTTCCTTGCCGCGCTCGCGCTCGTAGCGGCGATCGTCTACGCGCTCGCCTACGCCGGTCAGCCGCGGCCGCTCGCCGAAGCGATCTCGGTGATCTTTGCGGCGACGCTGGCGATCGGCGCGCCGTCGGCCGCGGCGCTCGAGGTCCTGTGCGTCGCGCTCGCGATGACGGCGATCGCGGCGCAGGTGATCGCGCGCCAAGCCGAGCGCGCGTCGCATAGAAAGGACGCGGGCAGTTGGGCGAGCGGCGCCGGCTTCGTGGTTGGCGCTTTGGCGCTGAGCGCGCTCTTCGCCGAGACCGTGGCCGGCGGCGTCACCAACGTGTGGAGCGCGGTGCTCTGGCAAAACGGCTTCCTCGTGAAAAACGCCGCGGCGATTGCTGCCGGCGTGCTCGTGGCGCACTTGACGGCGCGCGTGGATCACGACGCGATGCCGGCGGTCGCGGCCGGTGAGCGCTGGGCCCGAGACGGTCTGATCTTGGTTGCCGGCGCCGCGCTCGCGATGCAGACCATGGTCCGCTCGGGCGCGCAGGTCGCCGCGCCCGGCGCGAGCGCGATCGTCGGGATCGGCATCGCGGCGCTCATCGTCGTGGCCGCCGTCAGCGCGCACGCCGCGTGGAAGGAGCGGAGCAGCTTTCATCTCTACGTCGTGCAGACGGCGATCGTCGGCGCCTACGGGCTCGTCCGCGCGATCTCTGCCACCGCGTTGCGTCCCGAGCACGACGCGCTCTTTGCGTTGTGCCTCGGCTTCTTGCTCGTCGGCGTCACCGTGCTCGCGCGGCGCCACGGCGTGGAGGATGTGGCGAAGGCGACTCGGCGCTTCGCGGCGCTCTTGCCGGTGCTGATGCTCTTCGTGCTCCCGTGGCAAGCGTCGTTCGAGAACGCGCTCTTCGCCGCCGGCGCCGGCGCGTTGTACTCGACGCTCGGCTGGATCGAGCATAGCCGTATCTTCGGCACCTTCGGCGCGGTGTGCGTGAACGTCGGGCTCTTCGTGGTCGCGCTCTGGCAAGGCGCAAACGGCATCGACGTGTACTTGGCGCCGCTCGGCCTCTTCGTGCTCGCGCTCGGCCATCTCTTCGCACGCGATCTTCCGCACAGCGGTCGGACGACCGTGCGCTTCATCGGCAGCTTCTTGCTCTACGCGCCGGCGATGATGCAGATCGTGCTCGAGGTTGGGAACGCCGCCGACCCGATGTACGCGTTCATGTTCGCCGGCGTGTGCTTGCTCGGCATCGGGCTCGGTATGCTGCTCGAGATCCGCGCGTATTTGGTGCTCGGGACGATGTTCCTCTTCACCGATGTCGTCGCCGGCTTGGTGCGCGCGAGCCAGCGCTCGCAGCGCGTCGGCTTCTTCGTGCTCAGCGTCGCCGGGCTTTCGATCCTCGGCGGCATGGTGCTGTTCACGGTGAAGAAGGCGGAGATCACGCGCTGGGCGAACGCGTGGCGGCGTAAGTTGCGGACTTGGGACTGAGAGACCGGCCACGGCCACGTTCACGGCCACGACTGGGAGCGCCTCAGCGCTTCTCGCACGCCGGGACGATCGGCTTCTCGTCGACGAGATCGCGCACCGCGCGTTCGAGCAGCGGAAAGTCCTTCGCGACGGGGTAGCTGTTCATGCCGTTCTGCAACGCCGCGAGCGCCTCTTCGATCTTGCCGATGCGGGCAAAGGAGCGCGCACGCCACAGCGCGATCGTCGCGCCTTGGTTCGGCACGTCCTCGTGCCAGCTCTCGTAGAAGTCCTCGGCGTACTCGGTGAGCGTCTTCTCGGCGAAGTCGTAGAGCTCGAACGCCCGCTTAAGAAAGCGCTTGTCTTGCTCGTAGAAGCAGACGCGGCGCGGAAACTTCCAGCCGGCGAGCACCGGCGCTTCGCCGTGCATCATGACGTTGGCGATGTCGAGCGCGAGCTGATGCACCATGCCGCGCTGCGGGTCGGAGAGCGGGACCGTCAGGCCGAGGCGCGCCATCAAGGATCGTTCTTCCTTCGTGACGCATGCGAAGCCGTCGGGCGGGCAGAAGTAGCCGAGCCGGCGGCGGTGCTCCTCGCCGTGGTGATCACGGTCGTCGAGCGTGGCGATCAAGGCGCTCGTATTGTCGAGGTAGCGCTTCAAGTCGTCGAGGTAGATCGCGCCGGGCTGCTCGAGCGCATCGGCGACGCGCTTCAAATAGACCTCGCCGCGGATCAGCGTGCGCACGTAGTGGCCGAACTCGGTGTCGTTGATCTCGTCGTTCGGGTCCAAGTAGCGCTTCGCTTCGGGATCGAGCGTCGCCAGGAGCTGCTTCTCGACAGCCCCCATCGCCAGCGTGCGTCCATTCTTGGCCGCGTAGAGATCCTTCATCACCTCCTTGAAGCGCTTCTTCGCGAGCGCGAAGCTGGCGTCGGTCGAAACGACCGGCGCGAGGGCGTCGCTCGCCGCTTCGAGATCGCCCTTGTCTTTGGCGTCGAGGCTGGTGCCGTATGCGCGCGCGTTGGCGATGCTGTTCGTGTGGCGCGTGGTCGCGATCGCGAGATCCTTCTTCCCGAGCACCTGCACGAGGTTGGCGGCGATCGCATTCGAGAGCGCCTCCTGCAGCAAGAAGAACGCGTTCTTCTTGCCGACCACCTTGTTCGCCGCGACGACGTCGCCGCTGCTGATGCGCACGACGCGCACGTCGATACGGATGTCGGGATCGAAGGCCGCGAACGATCCGGTCACCGCGAGCTCGGCGCCGACGCCCTTGCCGATCTTCTGCGCCGTCTTCGGATCGAAGAACTTCGATCGTTGCAGCGCGAGCTCCTTCAGGATCGCTTCGAGCTTCTCGCGCTCGACGACGCGCAGCTCTTTGACGGCGGAGAGGTCCGTGATCATCATGTCGGCGAGCCCTTTGCCGAGCATGTCATATTGGGCGTCGCCGCTGTTGTTGTCGAAGTAGAGGACCGAGATCGGGGTCGGCGCCGCCGTGGCTAGGAGCACGAACAAGAGCATGCCGGGCCGTCTAGCACCTTGACCGTCGCTTTGAAATTTGGCGCCGGGAAGATTATGGCGTGCCAGATGGCCACGTGGGCGCTGTTCTTGCGCGAAATCAAACGGTTCTACCGCGATCGCAGCCGCATCGTCGGCACGCTGATGGCGCCGCTCGCGCTCTTCGGCTTCATCGCCGGCGGCTTCGCAGGCGTCACGATCGGCGGCGTCACCTTCTCGCGCTACTTGCTGCCGGGCACGCTCGCGCTCTCGGTGATGATGACGGCGATCTTCTCGACGATCTCGATCATCGACGATCGCAAAGCCGGCTTCCTGCAAGGCGTGCTCGTGGCGCCGATCTCACGCGCGGCGTTGATCGCGGCGAAGGTCTGCGCCGGCGCCGCGTTGTCCTTGATGCAAGCGGCGCTCGTCCTCTTGCCGCTGTCTCTCTACGAAGGCGGCATCGACATCGCGGCGCTCCCGTTGCTCTTCGTGGCGCTGGCGGTGACCGGCGCTGCGTTGACAGCGCTCGGGTTTGCGCTCGCGTGGTTCAGCGACAGCACGCAGGGCTACCACGCGATGATGAACGGCTTGCTCATGCCGATGTGGGCGCTCTCGGGCAGCCTCTTTCCGGCCGACGGCGCGACGCCGGTGCTGGCGACGATCGTGCGCCTCAACCCGCTCACGCCCTTCGTCGCGCTGCTGCGTGACGCGAGTAGCCTCGGTGCGTGGCTGGCGCCGCTCGCGTGGACGGCCGCGTTCTTTGCGTTGGCGCTGCTCTCGACGCGGCGATCGGCGCGCGCGGTGGCAGCGTGAATCACGCCATCGCCTTCGTCATCGCCATCGTGGCGTTGTGCGCGGCGTGCGGCGGCACCACGCGCGGCCCGAGCAAGGACGATCCCGAGCTCACGTTCAAAGGCATGCGCTTCGCCCAGTACGAAAACGGCACGCCAATCTTCGCCGCCACGGCGCGCTCGGCGAAGGGCGACATGAAGTCCGGCCTCGAGCTCTCGCGCGTCACCGTCACGCACCGCGGCTTCGCCGAAGCCGGCACCGTCGTCATCACGGCCGACACCGCGTTCGTCGCCACCGAGGGCAACGAGGCGAAGCAGATCGACTTCCGCGGCGGCGTCGTGATCAAAGACGACCACGGCCGCGTGGTAAAGACCGATCGCGCGCTCGGCTCGTTCTCGGACAAGCGCGTCTCGGCGCCGGGCGCGGTGACGCTCGCGAGCCCGGAGATCAACGCGAGCGCGACCAGCATCGAAGGCTCGCTCGACACGATGGAGTTCACGCTGCATGGGCCAGTGGAAGGACGCTTCGATCCGGCGGCGGCGAAGGCTCTTGCGCCGCCCTGATCACTTGGCGGTCGCTTTCTTCGCTTTCTTCTTCTTCTCGTCGTCGTCGTCCTTCAGCCATTGGCCGAGCAGGTAGCCGATGCCGCCGCTCACGCCGCCGATGAGCAACGGTGCCGCGCCGATCGCCGCGTAGCCGAGGTAGTCACGCGTGCCCAAGTGCTTGCTGCTGTCTTGCTCCGCCGCAGGCACCCAGCTCGCGGTGTAGGTCTTGCCGAAGCGCGCCACCGTCGTCGCCGCCGTCACCGATCCCGGCTGGTCCGCGGCGAGCACTGTAATGCCTTGCGGTCCCTTCGGATCGATCCCGCGCGCGGCGAGCGCTTCGTTGATCAGGGTCTGCACCGCTGCCGCGTTCGTCTTGCCAGCGACGCCGTAGAAGCGCTTCGTTCCTTGGCCGCACGAGTTGAGCAAGCAGTAACGGATCGGCTCCTTGCCGCCGGCGCCGGCGTTCGCGCGCAGGATTTGCTCGACGATCATCCCGGCGGCTTCTTTGTTGCTGAGGCCGGCGAAGGCGAAGGGATTGCCATGGGCGCCGAACATCGCCACGCCGCGAAGGTCAGCCAGCGGCTTGCCGCCGACCTTGATGTCCATCGCCGAGCCGTCGATCTCGACGTCCTTGAACGCGCCCTTTCCGTCGAGCGCTTTGCCTGGCCAGATCATGAGGCCGAAGCTCTTCGTGTCGCCGGCGTCGGCGGTGCGCAACACGACGTACGGTTTCTTGCCAGGCGTCGCGATGACTTCGGCGGCACCGGACTGCTCCTTCGTCATGAGCTCTTGCTTCGAGACGAGGAAGTACTTTCCGTTGGGCTCGGCGACGAGCACGTTGTCCGCGTCGGTCATTCGGTACTTGACGATCTGCCCGTTCTCGTAGCGCGCGACGACGACGCTGCCGGTCTCGATGTGGCCGACGAAGTACTCGTGCCCATCGGCGAGCTGAACGACATTGCCGAGCTTCAGCGCCGTCGGCTTCTTGATCTCCGCCTCGCCGTACATCGCGCTGAAGCCGGCGTGCACGCCGCGCTCGAAGTCGGCTCGAACCGCGTCGAGCTGATGCATCGCCGTTCCGGTGAGCACCGTTCCGTCCTTGGCGCGCAGGAGCTCCCACGCCGGCACCGAGACCTTCTTCGTCTTGCCGTTCTCGAGCGTGATCTCGAAGATCGCGCTCTTGCCCTTTTGCTCGACGAACTTCGCCGGCACGCGCATCGCGTCTGGGATCGACAAGGTCAGCGCCACCTTCTCCCCGGGCTTGCCCTCGAAGAACGCGAGCTTGTCCATCGTGTATTCGCCGAGCGGGAAGCTCACGGCGCCGTCGGGCTTCTTCGGTGCGGACTTCGGCACCGCGCCAGGTGCGGCGGCGTCGCTCGTCGTCATCGGTCCCGCTTTCACCGACACGGCGCCGTCGAGCGACACGCCCGGCGCAAAGCGCTTCAACGCCTTCTCTCGCGCGGCGACGTCGGGCGCCGCGTTCCACTCTTTCTCGAACGCTTGCAGCTCGGCCGGCGTGGCGGTCTTCATGCGCTCGGCGAGCTTCGCCGCTTCTTCCGGCGTGCTGTTGACGAGCACGTGCTGCAGCCCTTCGTCCATCGCTTCGCTCAGCGGATGCTTCGTCTCGATCTCGCCTTTCAGCTTCGCCCACGTGACCAGCAGCTGCGGATTCTCGTCGAGCACGTAGAAGACGAACGCGGTGCGGTGGGCCAACGCCTCCTTTGGCGCCTTCGCGAGCGCTTCGTACGTCGCCTTGATCACCGCCGGATCGCCGGTCTCGATCGCGCTCTTGACGATGGGCCCGATCGACGGGTCGACTTTTCCGTCGGCCGCCTTCTGCGCGATCAGCACCAAGCGATCGGCGATCGCGTCGCCGGCGAGCGCCGTCGCCGCCGCGTGCATCTCGATCTCCGCCGGATTGCGCAGCACCGGCTTGGCTTGGTCCGGCACGACGATCTCGGCCACGCGATAGCCCGGCGTGAAATATCCGTCCTTCGAGTGCGAGAGCGTCGAGACGTCGACCCAGCGCGGCTCGGGCCACGCCGGATCGTGGATCTGCACGCGGCGGCTCGCGGGATCGGCGGCGAGCACCACCACTTGATGCGTCGTCGGCACTTTGCCGTTGGCGTCCGGCTTGCCGACCGCCAGAAACACCGGATAGCCGCTCGCAGCGAGATCCAAGATCTGCTGCTGCTGCGCCGCCTCGTTCTCAGCGGTCATCGCGCGGCGTTCGTAGGTGTAGCCCGTCGCTTGCGCGAGCAACGCCTGCAGGTGCGGCTGCTCGGTGATCCACATGCCGGTCGGTCGCGCCGGCAGCACGTCGCTCTTCGGCGTGCCGATCGCTTTGACCAGGTTGCCGTTCAACATGACGTGACCGTTCTCGGCTTCGAGCAGCTTCGGGTGGTAGGCGTGCTCTTTGCCCTGCGGATCGATGAGCACGAGCTTGCCTTTGCTCTCGCCGGGCTTCTGGCGCAACGCCACGCGGTACACCGACTCTTTGCCGTTGCCGTCTTCGACGACGAAGATCGTCTCGCCGTTTTTTGCGAAGATGCCCTGCTGCTCGGCGACGAGGTAGGCGCCGTCGACCGCGAGCCCCTTCGCGAAGTGGTAGCCTTCGGCTTTCTTGAGCATCGTCTTGTCGCCGGAGCTCGCGAAGAAGGCGTCGAGCGTCGCTTGCGTCTCCTTTTCGACGCCGGCCTCGGCGCGCAGGTAGGTGCCAGGCGGGAGCGGACCGCCAACGTAGCCCGGATCCGCCGCGCCGTAGATGCGCGCCTTGCCACCGCCACCGCCGGAGCTGAGCCAGTCGCCCTGCTGCGTGGCCATGATCTCTGGGTTTGCCTTCAACAGGCGCGCGAGGAAGAAGTCGCGGTGCGCGAGGTAGATCTGCAGCGTGGTCGGCGCGCACGAGAACTCGAAGTGCTGCGTGAGCGTCGGCGAGAGCTGCTCGCCGAGCGCCTTCTGGTCGAGCCCGAGCGACCACTTGTGCATCACTTCCATCGCGTCGAGCGGCACGCCGAACGCGAGCATGCGCTTACAGAGCTCGGCGTGCTCGGGGCTCTTCTTCGCCGCCGCGCCCATCATCTCCTGAAAGCGCGCCTTCTCGGCGGGCGGCAGGCTCCAGTAGCGCGTCTCGAACTGGTGGTGCACGAGCGGCGGCGTGGCGCCTAGGCTCATGCCCATCTTTTCGTACGCGACGGCGGACAGCGGCACCTCGTGGTCGGGACCAGCGGTGCCTTCCCAGCGCACCTTCGCCATCCCAGTCTTCTCGTCGACGCCGACGAGGATGTACCCGTGCACGTTCTCCGCCTCGCCGCCGCCCGTGTAACGCTTGAGGACGACGCGCGTGACGCCCATGTCGCCGATGGCGTCGAGCGGCCCGCCGGCGGCCAAGAGCTCGGGATTTCCGGGGGCCATGTCGAGATCGGGCGGCAACGCCTTGGCGGTCACCGGCGGCTTCTTCGCGATCTTCTCGCCGGCGGCGTTCTTGCCCGTCACGGCCTCGCGCGCTTTTTCCTCGCTGACGCCGTACTTGTCTTTGAGCAGCGCCACCTTCTTCTCGATGAGCGCCGCCGTGCTCTTCTTGTTCTCGCCGAGCGGCATCTTGCCCCACGCCGCGGCCTCGAGATCGAGGAGCAGCAAGTCGCGCGCGGCCTCCGTTTGATTCTCTTTCGGCACGCCGGCGCGCGCCGCGGTCTCCAAGCGCGCGGTGATCGGCGACGGGCTCTTCTTCTTCTCGACCTTGGTGTCCGACGCGATCATCGCTTCGTTCGCCACGCCTTCGACCGCGCCGGCGTAGGCCGGATGCGCCGGATCGAGCGGCGGCGTCTTCACCGCGGTGAGCCCGAAGGTGACGCCGGTGCCGGCCTTGTTCTCGTTCGTCGGATCCTTCAAGTGCACCATGTTGCGCAGCGGCAGCGTCTCGCTCCCGATCTTCACCTCGCCGCTCTCGACGAACGCCGAGACCGCGGCCTGCGCCTTCAACGTGGCGATCTGCAGCTTGAGCTGCGCGTTCTTTGGCGCGTCCTTCGGCAGCACGATGACGTGACCGAACTCGTCGCCGCCTTTTCTGAAGAAGTGCACCTCGCCGCCGAGCGCCTTCACTTCTGCGGTGATCTGCGCGACGTACATCGCCGTCACTTGCCGGAAGATCTGATCGGCGATCGCCCGCGTTTCCTTCTCTTGTTCTTTGCTCAGCGGCGCGTCGGCCGGGATCCCGTGCGCTTTCTTGTATGCGGCTTCGACGGCCTTGTTCGTGCCGCTCAGGTTCGCGAGATCGTTCTCGCCGTAGAGCACGCTGCCGCCGTTCTTTTGCGCCCACACGATCGCGTTCTTCAGCGTGGGCTCGAGCTGCTCCGCCGTGTGCAGGCCCGTCGTCTTGTCGACCGGATGGTTCTTCTCGAAGAGCGCCGCGGCTTTCTCGGCGCCCATCTTTGCCCCGTGCTTCTCGACGAACGCCTTCTTGCGCGCTTCGCGATCGGCGATCGGCCCCCCGTCGAGCGCGCCGGTGCTGGGCTCGACCGGGATCTTCGCGTGGTAGTCGAACGGGATCTCCCAGAGGCCGGTCTTCTTGTCGATCGGCTTCGCTTCGATCGCAGGCTTCGCCGGCGGCTGCGGCAGCTTCGCCTTGTTCTCGGCGCGGCCGGCGTCGATCGCGTCGCCGAAGTCGATCTTGGGATCGACAGGGTGCTCGGTCATGGCGAGCTTCACGCCGCCTGCGTACGTCGGATCCTCCGGGTTCTTGATCTTCGAGAGCGGCGTCTCGCCCGCTTTCCCTTCGGCGATGAGCTTCTGCGCGTGCTCGGTGGCGGCAGCGTGGGCGTCGGCCATCGCTTTTTTTCCGTCGACGCCCTTCGGGAAGGTGACGATCATCTCCATCTTCGCCGCTGGGCCGCGATAGAAGCGCACGCTGCCGCCGGCGGCTTCGATCTTCGCTTTGTACGCGGCGAACACCGGCCCGTACATGCCGCGCAAGACGTCATTGGCGCCGCTCGCGCCGCCGGCCTTGTTGATCCCGGCCATCGGCGACAGATCCAGGTGCACGACGCTCATCGAGAACGCGCCGGGATCGGCCTTCAACGCGGCTTGCGCTGCTTCGTAGTCGCCTTTCATCTCGGCCACGGAATGCACGCGCGGTGAGCCGCTCTTGGCGAAGAGCGCGTCCTGCTTGTCGAAGCCGGCCTCGTAGAACGCGGCCTTGAGCTCGGCTTCGTTCGCGTATTTTTCGCCGTACTCCGCCTTGAACTTCTCGAAGTCGGCGTCGACCTTCGCCTTGAACGCGAGCGGTTCATCGGGGACGTACTCGCCGCTCTTCACTGCGACGGTCTCTGTGTGCATCTCAGCGACGGTCTTCTCGGCGCCTTCGAGCGTCGCCTTGTCGGTGATGCCTAGGTCCATCAAGCGCTTCGTCGCTTCGCCCGGAGCCCACGGCTTGCCGGCTTCGTGCGCCTGCGCGGCTTCGACTTCGACGCTGCGCCGCGCGACGTCGACGTACTTCTCCTTCAGCTTCGTTGCGAGCGCCGGGTTGCCCTTGGCGATCGCGTCGGCGTAGACCGAGAACGCTTCGAAGGGCTTGCCGAAGCGTTTGTCGCCCTTCGCCGCGCTCGCGGCGTATGCGTACGCGAGACCTTCGCTGAGCTCTGCGCGCTTGCTATCGCTGACGCCCGCGCTCTTCATCTCGGCGTCGATCGCAGCGACGCGTGCCTTCGCCTGCTCCACCGACAGCGGCTTTCCGTCCGCGGTCTTCGCCTGCATGACGTCGGCGTATTTCGGAAGCGCCGCCGAAACGACGGCTTCGTCGACGATCGCCTGTTGCTCGGCCGGCTTCAGCTTGGCGATCTCCGGATTGCTGCGCAGCGCTTTTGCGTTCTCGGCCGGCGACTTCTTCGGATCCACCTTCTCCATCGCGTCGGCGAGGTGGCTCACTTGCGCGTGGCTCGGCGCTTTGACGCCGGCCTGCAGCAGCATGTGCGTGGCGAGCGCGCGCTTTGTCGCGAGCTCGGCGAACGCCGTCGCCTTTTCGCCTTTCAACCCGAGCGCCTGCGCGGTCTGCAGAAACTCGGTCATCAACAGCGCCGGTGGCGTGCCGGGCTCGGTGTGCATGGCCAAGCCGTCGACGGCCGCTTCGTGCGCGGTCGACAGCGGCTTCGTCGGATCCCAATCGGCCCAGGTCTTCTGGCCGGCGGCGCCCACCTTCGCCATGCGATCGATCATGTCGATCGTCGCCGGCACGTCGATCTGCTTCTCTGGCGGTAGCTTCGCGTTGATCGCGTGCAGCTCTTTCTCGAACGCCTTTTTGTGCGCTTCCGTGAACGGCGGCTCGCCCGGCTTCGGCGTCGCGCTCGCGCCGTGCTCGTAGGCCTTGATCAGGCTCGCTTCGATCTGCTTCTGCACCACGGGATCATGCGGCGCGAGCGCCTTCGCCTGGATGGCTGCGCTCTTCTTCCACTCCTTCGCCGTCTTCAGCTCGCCGTGGATCGCGGGCAGAAACGCCATCGCGACGGTCGCGGCGTGCTCGAGCTTCTTTCGCACCTCGGGATCGGCCACGCTCGCGATGACCACGTTCCTGAACAAGTTGTCGGCGAGCGGCAGCCCCACCATCTCTACCGCGTTCAGGAACATCTTCGGCGTGCCCTTCAAGAAGAACGCCGCCCGCGTGCCGAGCGACGCGCCGAGCACCGCCTTCTCCACGCCTTCTTCCACGCCGTGGGCCACCTTGCCGGCGCTCTGCATCGCGCCGACTTGCACGAACTGCAGGCCGAAGGTGCCCCACGCGTGAAAGGTCGAGTCGTAGCCGAGCGTCTCGCCGAGGAGCGCGCCGCCGAGCGGTTGCACCACGTGGCACATGAAGCCCATGTGGCCCATCGACATCGCCAGGCGCACGCTGGCGGCGACGACGCGGCTGCCCGCGAGCGACGGCAGCACCTTGCCGATGACGCTCATCGTCTTCGTCGTCATGCCGGCAGCCGACAGCGCTTCGCCGCCGGCGCCGATCGGAACGAAGCAGGTGACGGCGATCTCGGCGCCGGATTGCACCGCCTGGATCACCATCGCGTTTTGCTGCAGCCACTCGGTGTTCGTGGTGAAGACTTCACCGTGGCTCGCCCACGCTTCGGGTGGGCCGTGATCGGCCTTGGTTTCGCCGATCGCGCCCGTCATCGTCGCGCTGCCGGCGATCGCTTTTCCGTACGGTGTCTTGCTTCCGATGTGATCCGCGGCCTTCAAGACCGCCGGCGGCAAGCCTTCGCCGCCGTATTTCTTCGCGTCGCCGCCATAGACGCTGCCGCTCATCGCGCCATACGCGCCGGCCAAAAACGATCGCGCTGCGAACGGACCCTTCTTCGCCAACGTGTCGTTGTACTCTTTCTCGATCGTCCCCCACGCCTTCGCCGCCGCGAGCGCGTCGTCGCTGAGCGCCGCCTTGCTTTCTTCGAACTGGCCGGCGTGCGCCGCGCGCAAGTAGCCGCCGAGGAAGAAGAGCGAGCCGAAGCCTTGGCCTTCTTTCAAGTGCAGCTTCTGATCGTTGAAGAGCATCGCTGCGTAGCCGAGCACCGGGATGTGATCGGTCAGAAAGCCGATCATGCCATTCGCCATGGTCGCGCACTGCAGGTACTGGATGCGCAGCGTCTCCTCGGCCTCTTCCTTCGCCTTCAGCGTGTTCTTCTTCGCCGCTTCGAGCGCGGCCGGCGCCGTGTACTCGGCCTCGTAGCGCGCGCCGTAGTACTTCTTCTCCGCGGCTTCCTTGCTCGCCACCACGCCCGCCGGCACCGGCTGCGGCAGCTTGCCCGTCGCGTCGTTTGCCGACGCCTTCGCGTCCGTCGTGAAGGTGGTGAACCAGGTGTCGTCGAAGCTGGCCACGCCTTTGCCGGTGGGCTTCGGCTGGCCTTTCTCGTCGAGCTCGAACATCTGCGCGCCGTGCTTCTTGGCGTCTTCGTGCGCGATCGCGGTGTCGGTGCCGAGGCCGACGAGGTCCCACTTGGCGCTCGCCTTCTTCTCCTGATGATCGTCGGGGATGGCGTCGGCCGAGGCCTTCGCCGCCTTCAAGTGCTTCGTCGCGACGCCCGGCATGCCGGCGCCGGCGCCGATCGTCGCGGCGGTGCCGTGGATGCCGACGCCGCCGTAGTAGTAGTCGGCTTGGTCTTTCGTCGACGCCTTCGCGTAGATCGGCGCGAGGCCGTCATACATCGTCGCCGCCGCGTCGGCCTTCGCGGCGAGCGCCGGCCGGGCCGCGTACGCGTCCTTCGCCTTTTGGACGGACGCGTTCTTCTCGGCCGCAGCCGCCGCGCCTTGCTTGTCGTAGATCTTCTTCTGCGCGTCGTAGTCCGCGATCTCGAGCTCGGTGATGTTGCTCTTCGTCGTGAACAGCGACACGCCCGAGTTGATCGCGCCCTTCAGCTTCGAGTCTGTCTGTGGCTTGCTCGACGAGAGGCCGATCGACGCGCGCGCGCCGTCTCCTTTTTGCGTCATCAGCGCGGACTTGCCTTCGTAGCCTTTCTGCTTGGCTTCGGCCTTCGCGAAGTCGGCTTTCGCTTTCGCCTCGGCCTCCATGTAGCCAACGTCCGCGGCCTTGTAGGCATCGGACGCGCCCTTGATGAGGCCGGCGTTCGTGTTGGCGTCGGCCACGCTCTTTGGCGGACCCTTGGCCTTCACGTAGCGCAGCGTCATGTCGCCGATGTTCTCGGAGGTCTGAGGCGCGATCGGCGGCTCGGTCGCCTTCGGAAACGCCGCCTTCGCCGACTTCTTGCCGAGCGCGACGGCGTCGTTCGTCTTCACGGCGAAGCCGGCCGTGTCGAGCTCGCCCGGCGCGGCTTTGTGGTAGTCGGCACCGGCCTTCTTCGCCTTTTCGTAGGCTTCTTTGGCGTGCTTTTCATCGAACGCGGCGAGCTCCTTTTGCTGCGCGAGCTTGTCGTTTCCGAGGAAGGTGCTCGAGAGGTCCAGCCGCTCCTTCTCTGCCTTCGCCGCTTCCTTGTGGCTGAACGCGATCGACTGCTTCAGCTCGAGGACCTTCTTGTTGTACGCCTGCACGTCCTTCGGATCCGACGACTTCGGGCCGGCCTCGACGAACTTCGACAGCTCGAGCTCGCTCTTCGCGGCGAAGAGCTTGGCCTGCGCGGCCTCCTTCTTCTTCTCCTGATCTTTCGAGCGCCAGGCGCCGTAGACGTGGTCGTCCTTGCTGAATGGGTTGAGCTTCTTGTTCAGGAAGGTCGCCGTCGCGACGGCGTCTTCGCTGAACGTCGAGCCGGAGAGATCCTTCAGCTCCGCCTCGGCGTTGTCGATGTCCTTTTGCGCGTCGATCGGCCGCTTCGCCTCCACCTCGATCTTCGCGATCGGCGGCGACGGGGCTTGCCACAGCTTGTACGGCGGCGCCTCCACCTTGGCGCGCTCTTCGGCGAGACCTTTGTAAGTCTCGTCCATCCACTCCGATTCGTCCGCAGGGATGCTCTTGAGGTCGCCCTTCTGAAGCTTCGCATCGAAGTAGTCGGCGTCGGACTTGTACCCGAGGTACGCCTTGTCTTGCTCGCCGACCAGGAAGCCGACGGTGGTGCTGTACGCTTCTTGTTGATCCGGCGGCCACGCGGCGAACGCCTTCGATTTTTCGGCTTTGTAGTCTTCGTACTGCTTCGCCTCGACCTTCGCCGCTTCGCCCGTCGCGTAGGTCTTCGCTTCTTCTTCGACGAACGCGTCGGCGTCTTTTCCCGAAAGGCCCTTTTGCGCCGCGAGCGCCTTCCACTCGGCGACCTTCTTCGGATCCTTCAGGGCGGCGTTGTACGCATCGCCGGTCGCCTTCTTGATCGCCGCTTGCTTGTCCGCGGGGATGTCGATGGCCGGGGCGAATGGCTGCGTCTTCGCCCAGTCCATCGCCGCATCGCGCTTGGCCGCGGCGACCTTGCCGGTGAGCGTTCCGTACGGCGGCTTCGTCTTGTCTGAGATCTTGCCGAGGTCGCCTTCGGCTTCCTTCAGCCCCGGCACTTCGCCCGGCGGAAACGGCTTGCCGGCGTCTTTGGCCAGCGTGGCTTCGCCCTTGCCCTTGACGACTGACGCGTCGGCGGCCTTGGCGTACGCCTTGTCCTTCGCCGCCGGTTCCTTCGCCGCTTCGCCTTCGAGCCGATAGTCCTTTGCGACGACGTCGGCTTGATAGACCGATTGCTTCAGCAGCGCTTCACGCTTCTCTTTGGACTTCGGATCGCTCGGATCCAGCGCCGTCGCGTCGGCGTAGGCGACCTTCGCCTCGCGCGCGACTTCCTTGCGCCAGCCGTCGTGATTCTGGTTCGCCGGCTTCACCGTGTCGAGCCACGCTTTGTCGAGCTCGTACTTCTGCTGCTTCGCTTCGGGCGTGTACTTTCCTTCGAGGCGCTTCTTCTGCGCGGTGTAGATGAACTGCGTCATGTACACGGCGTCGAGGTACGCCTGCATCTCCGTCAGGTTGCCCTTGTTCGCCGGCGGATGCTTCGAACGCTCGACGATCTCCGCCATCTTCGGCGTCATCTTGCCCGTCGTCAGGAAGAGCTCGACGTCTTCCTTCGGCACACCGAGGCGCGTGAAGATGTGCCGCTTGTCGGAGGTGGCTGGCATGTAGATGCCGAGCGTCGCGAACAATGCGTCGCCTTTGTCTTTCGGCGTGCTGCCGGTCGTCGCGAAGGCTGCCGCCGTTCCATGCAGCGGATCTTTCTTGTCAGCGGCCATCGCGTCGATGGACTTCGGCTCGACCGGGATCTCCGGGCCGAAGCTCGTCGTCGGTGGCGGCGCGGTTGCAGCGTCAGCGCTCTTGTACTTCTGCAACGGCTTGGTCATCGCCTCCGGCGGATCGGTGAACAGCTCAGGCTCTTGATCGTCCTTCACCTTGCCGACGAACGCGTGCGCCTCTTCTTTGCTCGCGCCGGCGGTCTGCATCGCCGCGCCGATGTCGAACGCGAAGTAGCGGATGTTCTCCGTCGCGAGCGGATCGTCCTTCTTCACGCCGAGCTTGGGCGTCTTCGCGAGCTTGCTCGCCGAGATGTCGATGAGGTCGATCTGATCCGCGAGCTTCTGCGCGGCTGCGGTGTCGCCGGCGGCGACGGCGCGCGCGTGCATCGCGACGAGCGTTTGCCGAGTGTCGAGGTACTGCGCGTAGAACTTCTGCGCCGCCTCGGCGACCTTCGGCTCTGCCGGCGGCGGTACGGGCTTGTCGAGCTTCGGCCCGGTGCCTTCCGCGGGCTTCGCGAGCGCCATGGCCTTCGGCGCCGCGAGTCCCGGGCTCGGTTTTGGTGGTGGCGCGCCGCTTCCGGGCAGCGGCCCCGGCCCCTTCGCTTCGAGCTTCGGCGCGGTGCCGATGACCTCGCTAGGCGGCGGCGCGATCGGTGGTGCATCGCCGGTGGTGCCGGGTTTCAGTGGTGCAGGACTGCTTTTATCGGAGACGCTGTTGCCCAAGCCAGCCTCGCGTAGACGAAACCTCTAAGCAGTTTACGCGCCAGGCGGCTCGCTCGCGTGTCTATTATTAGGGGTGTCGCCAACGCTTGTCGGGGGCGTCAAGCGGGCTTGTCGATCAGCGCGTTCAGTGACTTCAGTGCCGATAGCGGACGGTCACGAGCGCGACCTCGGACGTGTAGGTGATCGCGTACGGCTGCTTGCGATCGGCGAAGACCGGAAGGCCCGGCGGCCGTGAGACCGGCGGGCAGGTGGGCGTCGACGCCCAGTCGTAAACCACCTGACTCAGGAGCCACACCGAGTAGAGCGGAATCGCCTCGTCGGGGTGGGCCTTCAGCTCGACCTGCGTCGCCGTCTTGATCACGTCGCGCGCGTAGGTGTCGAAGGCGTCGTCGCCGCTCGAGAGCTGCAGCGACCATTCCTGAGCTTGGCCGCTCGTGTCGTGCTCGACGCGAAAGCGCGCTTCCAAACGGCCGATCTCGTGGCTCTGGGCGCAGGGATCCGAGAGCGCCATGCCGGCTTGCATCGCTTGCTGCGAGGGGACGAGGCCGTGCGCGGTGCCGTCGGTGCTCTGCGGGCGCTTGTAGGCGTCGCTCATGTTCTTCAGGATCTGCAGGCTCGCCTTGCCGCTGCCGGGGATCGCAGCGACCAGCGTCGAGGCCGGCGTGAACTTCTCGCGCAGCGCTTTTCTGAGCGCGATCGTCGTCCCGCGCGCGCCGGTCTTCGTGTCTTGGGCGACCATGAAGCCTTCCATCGACGACTTGATCACGCGGTTGGCGTCGGCGATCTCTTCTTCTTTGCTGGGCTTCGGCTCGTGGCCCGGGAGATAATTGTCGGCGCCCCTTGGTGATGGACCGGCGAGGCCGAGGAGGGCGCCGTCGCCGAGCTTGATGATCGCGCGCGGTGGTGGCTGCGCGGGCGTGGCGCGGGGTTGAGCGTCGGCCACAGGGGCGCTCGGTTCGGTCGCTTGCTCCGGTTCTTCGGTGTCCTTCGGGTCTGCCTGTGCGACCGCGACCGGCGCTTTCGGCTTATGGACCGCGGGTTTCTTCGTTGGGACGATGATCGGCGGCGGTGCGGCGGGCTTCGGCTTCAGCAGCGTCATCTCGATCGGCGCCCGCGCCTTCTTCGCCTGCTCCGGCGCCTGCGCGAGCCACAGAAAGAGGATCGCGTGCAGCCCGAGCGATACCGCTACCCACACGCCCCGCCGCTGCCACTGCCGTCGCACTGCGGCTGCCATCGCACACGCGGGAAACGCTCGGCAAGCCGAAAGCTTCCCCGGTCCCTTTTCCCCTGTCCCCGCTCCCCGGTCCCTTTTCGATCTTCTTCCCCGGTCCCTTTTCGGGGCGCCGGCGCGAGAGGCTGCTATTTTCCGTCGGCGCGAGTTTTCGTGTGAAGCACCAACGCATTCGAGGGGTTCGTCTGTGGCGTTCGTCGATCTCGTGATCTTCGTTCTGAAGTCGATCCTCGCTTTCTTCATCGGTGAATTCACGTGGCAGCCGCCGGGGTGGCTGCGGTGGCTGCTCGAAGGCTTCGCCGAGATCGGCCGCGCGATCCGCCGCTTCTTCACGACGAAGCCGGCGCTCGCGTGGGGCAGCATCGCAACGGTGTGCCTCGTGGCGGCCGGCGCGTACTTCGCGTGGGACTGGTACGAGCGGCAACCGAAGCCCGCGCAGGTGACGATCGCGAGTGAGCCGCCGCCGAAGACGCCGATCGCCGAGGACGCGAAGCCGTATCCGCTGGTCCTCACCTTCTCGCTGCCGACGGCGCCGCTTGACGCGATGAGCAAGCCGGTCACCGAGCACCTGAAGATCACGCCGCCGATCGACGGCACCTGGACGTGGACGAACGATCGCACGCTGCAGTTTCAGCCGAAGGTCGATTGGGCGATCGGCCAAGAGTACATCGTCGACATTCAGCGCGGCATCGTCGCCAAGCACGTGGAGCTCGAGACGCGCGAGGTGCGCTTCACCACCGAGGCCTTCAGCGTGGCGATCGCGTCCGGCGAATTCTACGTCGACCCCATCGATCCCAAGCAGAAGAAGGTCGTCTACCGCGCGCGCTTCTCGCACTCGGTCGATCCGTCGAGCTTCGAAAAGCGCCTGCGCCTCGTCGATCCGAACAAGAAAGAGGGTGGCCTCTTTGCGAAGCGCAAGGAGCTGAAGTTCAACGTCACCTACGACAAGCTGAAGAGCGAAGCGTACATTCACTCCGAGCTCTTGCCGATCCCGGAAGAGGACGGCGCCGTCGAGCTGACCATCGCCAAAGGCACGAGCGCACAAAAAGGCGGCGCCGGCTTCGACAACGAGCTCAGCCGTCGCGTCGTCGTCCCTGGCATGCTCACCTACTTCGTCGTCGAGAAGACCGCGCCGACCTTCGTGCGCAACCAGGCGTACGAGCCCGAGCAAGTGTTGATCGTCGAGCTCAGCGACTTCGTGACGCCCGAAGAGCTGCGTAAGCACCTGAAGGTCATGATGCTGCCGGTCGATCGCCCGAAGACCACCGATCGCGACGAACAGAAGAACTATGGCTGGTACGACGCGAGCGAAGTCGGGCCCGAGATCCTGAAGCTCTCGACGATCGTCAAGCTCACGCCCATCCCCACCGAGCACGACGCCGAGAAGATCCTCAGCTTTCGCTACGACGCGCCGGCCGGCCGGCACCTGAACCTCGTGATCGAGAAGGGCATGCTGAGCACCGGCGGCTACCGCCTCGCGCGCGCCCACGCTCAGAACCTGCGCGTGCCGAACTACGAGCCGGAGCTGCGCATCATGTACGACGGCGCCGTCTTGAGCTCGTCGGGCGAAGCGAAGCTCAGCTTGCTCTCGCGTGATTTGAAGGGCGTGAAGGTGACGCTCGATCGCGTGCAGCCGAGCGAGCTCAATCATTTCGTGTCGCAGACGAGCGGCGCCTTCAAGTCACCGAGCTTCAGGGGCTACGGCTTCGACTTCGAGAACGTGAGCGATCGCTTCGAAGAAATCCAGGCGCTCGTCAGCAAGGGGCCGGGGAAGACGCAGTACAGCGCGATCGATCTGACGCCGCACTTCAACAAGTCGCAAGGCAAGCACGGCCTCTTCTTCCTGCGCGTGCAGGGCTACGATCCCGCGCAAAGACGGCTGCTCGGTTTGCAGGACGCGCGCTTGATCCTGGTGACGGACCTCGGCGTGCTCGTCAAAGACAGCAAAGACGGCACGCACGATCTCTTCGTGCAGTCGTTGAAAGACGGCACGCCGGTGAACGGCGCCAAGGTGGAAGTGCTCGGCAAGAACGGCGTGCCGATCGCGTGGGGCACGACCGATAACGACGGTCACGTGGCGCTGCCGACGCTGCAGGACTTTCGCCACGAGAAGACGCCCGTCGTCTACGTGGTGCGCGACGGTGAGGATCTCTCGTTCCTGCCCTTCGATCCGCGCGATCGCATGCTGCAGTACTCGCGCTTCGACGTCGGCGGCGAGTACGCGGCGATGGGCCCGGGAAATCTCAGCGCATACCTGTACTCCGATCGCGGCCTGTATCGCCCGGGCGATCCCGTGCACATCGGCATGATCACGCGCGCGGGCGATTGGTCTCAGGCCGTCCGTGGCGTGCCGCTGGAAGTCGCGGTCAGCGATCCGCGCGGCGTCGAGATCGTCAAGCGCAAGCTGAGCGTGGGCGAGAACGGCTTCGACGAGCTCACGTTCACGACCGAGGACACGTCGCCGACCGGCACGTATTCGGCGTCGCTCTACTTGGTGCGCGACAGCCACCGCTCGAGCCTCATTGGATCGACCACGGTGCGCGTCGAAGAGTTCCTCCCGGATCGCATGAAGATCGCCACGCGCTTCGTGCCGGATCGCGCGCAGGGTTGGCTCGCGCCGGCGGACTTGAAGGCGCGCGTGGAGCTGAAGAACCTCTTCGGCACGCCGGCCGACGGGCATCGCGTGAGCAGCGAGCTGACGGTGTCGCCAGCGCAGCCGTATTTCCGCGCGTTCTCGCAGTACACCTTCCGCGCGCAGCACAAAGAGCCGCTCAATTACACGGAGCGCTACGAGGACGAGAACACCGACGACAAAGGCGCCATCGAAGTCGACGTGAACCTGCGCCCGCTCGAGAAGGCGCTTTATCGGCTCACGTACACGGCCGAGGGCTTCGAGCTCGAAGGCGGCCGCAGCGTCACCGCGAGCGCAAGCTTGCTCGTCTCGGCGCTGCCCTTCCTCGTCGGCTACAAGACGGACGGCGACCTCTCGTACATGAAGAAGGGCGCCAAGCGCAGCGTCGAGCTCGTCGCGATCGATCCCAGTCTGACCAAGGTCGAAGCGAAGAACGTGACGGCGCGGCTCATCGAGCGGCGCTACGTGTCGGTGCTCGTGCGCCAGCGCGACGATACCTTCAAGTACGAATCGGTGCTGAAGGAAGTGCCAGCGTCGCAGAAGAAGATCACGGTCAGCAAAGCCGGCGGCGCGATCGAGCTCGAGACGCAAAAGGCCGGCGACTTCCTCGTGATCTTCGAGAACGATGCCGGCGACGAGCTGAATCGTTTTCAATACTCCGTGATGGGCGAAGCGAACCTCGCGCGCTCGTTGGAGAAGAACGCCGAGCTCGAGATCGCGCTCGACAAGGCCGACGTCGAGCCCGGCGACGAGATCGAAGTGTCGGTGAAGGCGCCGTACACAGGCGCGGGCCTCATCACCGTCGAGCGTGAGCGCGTCCTCGCCTGGCGTTGGTTCAAGACGACGACGACGAGCACGGTGCAGACGATCAAGGTGCCGAAGGATCTCGAAGGCAACGGCTACATCAACGTCGCCTTCGTGCGCGCGACGGACTCGCCCGAGATCTTCATGAGCCCGCTGTCTTACGGCGTGGCGCCGTTCTCGGTGAGCCGCAAGAAGCGCGAGGTGGCGATCGAATTGACCTCGCCCGAGCTCGTGCGGCCGGGCACGCCGTTGAAGATGCGCATCAAGACCGATCGTGACGCGCGCGCGATCGTGTGGGCCGTCGACGAAGGCATCCTGCAAGTTGCCGGCTACAAGCGGCCGGATCCGCTGGCGCACTTCTTCAAGAAGCGCGCGTTGGAGGTCCGCACCATGCAGTTGCTCGACCTCATCTTGCCCGAATTCAAGCTGCTCGCCGAGCGTGCGGCCTCCGGCGGCGACGATGCGATGCGCGCGATCGGCCAGAATCTCAATCCGTTCAAACGCAAGCGCGACAAGCCGGCCGTCTATTGGTCCGGCATCGTCAACGTCGACGAGCGCGGCAAGGAGGTGAGCTTCGACGTCCCCGACGGCTTCAACGGCAACCTGCAGATCTTCGCGTTGGCCGTCGGCGCGACCTCGATCGGCGTGGCGCAGCGCTCGACAATCGCGCGGGATGCCTTCGTGCTGTCGCCGAACGTGCCGAGCTTCGTGGCGCCGGGCGACAAGTTCAGCGTGAGCGTCTCGGTCGCGAACACGCTCGAAGGCTCCGGCGACAAAGCGGTCGTGCAGCTCGGCATCGAGCCTGGCGCACAGCTGACCGTGACCGGCGCGACCACACGCTCGGTCAAAGTCGGCGAAGGGCACGAAGCCGTCGAGACCTTCGAGCTGACGGCGAAGGACGGTCTCGGCTCCGTGCCGGTCACGTTCTTGGCTTCGCTCGACAAAGCGAAGGTGAAGCGCACGACCGAGCTCAGCCTGCGCCCGGCGATGCCGTACGAGACGCTGATCCAAGGCGGCTACGTCGAAGACGACGAAGCGAAGGTGCAGGTGAAGCGCAAGCTCTTCCCCGAGCTGTCGAAGCGCGAAGCCGCCGTGTCGCCGCTGCCGCTCGCTTTGAGCGCCGGCTTGCTCACGTACTTGGAAGCGTATCCTTACGGCTGCACCGAGCAGATCGTCAGCCAGACCTTTGGCCGCCTCGTGCTGAAGAGCGAGCCGGCATTCGGGCTCGCGCCGTCGAAAGTCGCAGAGCACATCGCGCACACGTTGACCGTGCTGCGCTCGCGGCAGACGGAGTCGGGGGCGTTTGGCATGTGGGCGGCAAACAGCGTGCAGGTGCCGTGGCAGAGCGTCTACGCCGCGCACTTCCTCACCGAGCTGAAGGATCGTCACGAGCCGTTCGACGACGGCATGTTGAAGGCGACGCTGCCGTACTTGCGCGAGCTCCTGCGGCCGTTGCCGAGCGACGCTGCCCAAAACCGCGTCGCCGCGTACGCGCTCTACGTCCTCGCGCGCAACGGCGTCGTCGAAGGCGCGGCCGCGAACGCGTTGAAGGCGCGCATCGACAACAACGCGGCGTGGAAGAAGGACGCCATGGCGCTGCACCTCGCCGCGACCTTCATGTTGTACAAGCAGAGCGACGCCGCCGAGCGCGCGCTCAGCGGTGCGGCTATCGGCGACGAGCAGAAGCCGGACTACGCGAGCATGTACGACGGCCTCGTGCGCGACGCGCTGCTCGTGGATCTCGTCGCCCGGCACTTTCCACAGCGCCTCGAAAAGCTCGACGCGAAGCAGCTCGTGTCGTTGGCCAAGCGCGTGGCGAGCGGCGACTATCACTCGCTGTCGGCGGCCTACATTTTGATCGCGCTGGAGGCGTATACGAAGGCGTTCGCACAGAAGACCGGCGGCACGCCCTTCGCCTTCGCCGTGCAAGAGCTCGACATCGGCAACAACGCGAAGGCGCTCGCGCTGCCGGCGAAGATCTTCGCCAAGACGGCGGTGAGCGACAAGGCCGCGTTCGTGCGCTTCGAGAACAAGCAGAAGCTGCCGATGTTCTTCCAGCTCACCGAGGCCGGCTACGATCGCGAGATGCCGAAGAGCCAGCTGACGAGCGGCCTCGAGCTCATCCGCGAATTCCGTGCGATCGGCGGCGACAGTAAAGCGATCTCCGAGACGGGCCTCGGCGACGAGATCGAAGTGCGCTTGCGCGTGCGCAGCCTCGGCGGCGCCCAGAGCCACGTGGCGATCGTCGACTTGTTGCCGGGCGGCTTCGAGCCCTCGCTCGACTCGCTCGGCCGCGGCAGACCGGCGCCGGAAGCGGAGGCCGAGGCGGAACCGGATCCCGAGATGAACGGCGACTCCGAGTCCGAAGGCGGCGACGCGGAAGGCCAAGATCCGACGGAACACGAAGAAGGCGAAGGAGAGCCGGAGCCCGATCCCGAGCCGTACGTTGCGCCGCCAAAAGCGCCGCCATCGCCCGCGTACGGCGCATCGACCTTCATTCCCGACTACGTCGACATCCGCGAGGATCGCGTCGTCATCTATGGCAGCGTCCCCGCCGACTCGCTCGAATTCATCTATCGCATCAAGGCGACGAACCGCGGCAAGTACCGCGTGCCGCCGCTCTACGGCGAAGGCATGTACGATCGCGCCGTCAAAGCGCGCTCGCTGCCGAGTGAGATGACCGTCAAGTGAAGACGCTCGCCGTCGCATGTGCGATCCTCGCGGCGGCGTTCGTCGTGTCGCGGATCGAGCGTCCTCCTATATATGCGGGCGTCGCGTGGAGCACGGCGTACGAAGGCGCCGACGGCAAGCTCCTGCGCGTGACGCTCTCGTCCGACGAGAAGTATCGCCTGTACCGGCCGCTCGCCGAGATGCCGAAAGACCTCATCGACGCCACGCTCCTCCACGAAGACCGCCAGTTCTACCGCCACCCTGGCGTCAACCCGGTGGCGCTCGCGCGGGCGGCGTTCAGCACTTACGGCGGCGGCGCGCGGCTCGGCGGCTCCACCTTGACGATGCAGCTCGCCCGCATCCGCTACGGCCTGCGCACCCAAGGCGTCGCCGGCAAGCTCGTGCAGATCCTGCGCGCGCTCGAGCTCGAGTGGTTCTACTCGAAGGACGAGATCTTGGAGGCGTACCTGAACCTCGCGCCCTACGGCGGCAACATCGAAGGCGCGGCCGCGGCGGGGCTCATCTACTTCGACAAAGATCAACTCTCGCTCGAGGAGGCGCTCGCGCTGACGCCGCTGCCGCAGAGCCCGTCGCGGCGCGATCCGAAGCGTGAGCTCAAAGCGTGGGACAAAGCGCACCGCCGCTTCCTCGCGGAGTGGAACGCCGTCTACGGTGCCACGCGGCCGGCGAGCGCCGAGGTGGCGATCACGTTTCGAGGCGCCGGCGATCTGCCGTTCCTCGCGCCGCACTTCGTCGCCGCGATCGGTGAGAAGCAAGGCACGGTGCGGACGACGCTCGACACCGACAAGCAACGCCTGCTCGAGCGCAAGCTGAAGGCGTACGTGAACGAGAAGCGCCACCAAGGCATCGACAACGCGGCGGCGCTGCTCGTCGACGCGCGCACGCTCGGGGTCGTCGCGGAGATCGGGTCCGTCGAGTTCAGCAACGTCGACATCCTCGGGCAAGTGAACGGCACGACGGCGAAGCGCTCGCCGGGATCGACGCTGAAGCCGTTCATCTATGCACTGGCGATCGACGAAGGGATGATCCACCCGGAGACGCGCATCAAAGACGCGCCGATGCGCTTCTCCGGCTTCAACCCCGAGAACTTCGACGGCGAGTTCAAAGGTCCGCTCTCGGCGACGCAAGCGCTGACGCACAGCCGCAACGTGCCTGCGGTCGCGCTCATGCACGCGTTGCCGCCGGAGCGCTCGCTGCACGCGCTGCTTTCCCGCGCGGCGATTCGTGACTTGAAGCCGGAGCCGCACTACGGGCTCGCGCTCGCCCTCGGCGGCGCCGAGCTGACGATGCACGAGCTCGCGGCGTTGTATGCGGCGATTCGCAACGGCGGCATGCATCGCCCGACGGCGCGCATCGCTGGCGCACGCGGCAAAGAGCCCGTGCGCCTCGTGTCGCCCGAGGCCGCGTTCCTCGTGCAGAACATGCTGCAGACGACGACGCGTCCCGAGCTCGGCGGCGCCGCGAATCTGTTGCAGGCACCGCTCGAAGTGTCGTGGAAGACCGGCACCTCGCACGGCTTTCGCGACGCGTGGACCGTGGGCATCGCGGGGCCGTACGTGCTCGCGGTGTGGGTCGGGCGCTTCGACGGGCGCGGCAACAACGCGTTCATCGGCATCAAGGCGGCGGCGCCCCTCTTCTTCCGGGTGATCGATGCGTTGCGCGCGAGCGAGAAGGCGTGGCCTGTCGACAAGGGCCCCGCCGGCTTGAACCTGACGCGCGTCCACGTGTGCAGTGTGTCCGGAAAATTGCCGAGCGACGCCTGCCCGCACGCGATCCCGAGCTGGTTCATCCCGGGCAAGTCGCCGATCGAAACGTGCGACGTGCATCGCCCGGTGCTCGTCGACAACGCGAGCGGAAAGCGCGTGTGTCGCTTCGATCCGCGAACGACCCACGTCGAGGTGTTCGAGTTTTGGCCGTCGGACATCGCGAGTCTGTTCAGGCGCGCAGGCTTGCCGCGACGAGCGCCGCCAGCCGCGAGCGCCGAGTGCGTCGATGCCGGTCACGGGCCGCCGCCGCGCATCACGTCGCCGCAGCCGGAGCTCGTCTACCAGCTGCGCAGCCGCGCCCCGACGCCGCTGCCGCTCTCCGCCATCATGGACTCGAGCGCCGACGCGCTCTATTGGTTCGCCGATCAGCGCTACCTCGGTCGCGCAGGGTCGAACGAGGTCGTCATGTGGCAGCCGAATCCCGGCGCTCACGTCGTCCGCGCTGTCGATTCGCTCGGGCGCGTGGCGGCGCAGACCGTCCGCGTCGAGCAAGTCGACTGACCACCCAATACGGTTGCAGATCCTGCTGGTGCTCATGCGCTGCCAAGACGGCGACGCTGCCTGTCAGTGATCCGTCGCGAGCACCCAGATCGCCTCGAAGATCGCTTCGGTCAGCGCCGCCATTTTTCCGTAGTCGAGCGTGTCCGGCGTGTCCGTCGCCTCGTGATAGTTCGGGTTTCGATTCGGCGCCGTATCCGTGATCATCAGCGCCGGCCAGCCGTGCGGCCAATAGCTCCTGTGATCGGACCAATCGATGCCGGGGATCCACGCCGGGCCGTTCATGCTGTGCACGTCGATCGTTCCGACAGCGCGCATGGCGGACTTCACCCGCCGCACGAGGGCGCGGTTGTCGGCGCCGGTGTTCGAGACGAGGGCGATGAAGTTACCGGCGGAAGGGTAGAGCGAGCCGACGAAGGGCGCCGGGAAGTGCTGCGTGCGGGGCTCGTTCTTGTAGTAGCCGACCGTCTCGATCGACAGCGCAGCGGTTACCGTGACGCCTTCTTTGGCGAGCGCGTTCGCGTGGACGGCGCTGCCCATCTCGCTCTCGGCGAAGTACGGCTCTTCCTCCAGCGTCCAGAACACGAGCTCGACGGTGCCGGGCGGGGGCGTAGCAGCGAACAAGCGCGCGAGCTCGAGCACCACGGCCACGCCGCTCGCGTTGTCGTCCGCCGCCGGCAGCGCGTGATCCGAGTCGTAGTGCGCGCCGACGACGACGCGCGGCCGCTTCGGATCGCCGAGGATCGCAGAGACGTTCTGGTAGGTGCGGCCGCCGGCGTCGAAGCGCCGCCCGATTGGCGTCATGCCGAGCGCGCGCAAACGATCGCCGAGCCCGGTGGCGTCTTCGTCGAGCTGTTTCGTGTTCGTGTAATCGCGCGGGTGGGCGAGCGTCTTCACGTCGGCCTCGAGGCGCCCGACGTCGGCGCTTTGCTTCGGGCCGCGCATCACGCCGGTCGCGACCGGCTGCGTGAGCACTTCGTGGAAGGCGAAGAAGAGGATGACGAGCGTGGCGACGAGAGCGGCGAGGAAAATGAGAGCAATACGCACGCTATCTGTGTACCGCATTCCCGCCGGCAAAGGTCTTCGGGTTGTCCGCGCGCAACAGATTTTTCCCGGCGCGCTGGTTATCGACGCACCCTATGCGCATCCGCTGGTTTTTCGTCGTTCTCGGCCTCGCCCTTGCTTGCGCGAAGAAGACCCCGCCGACCTACGCCCACGCCGCCTTCGTGAAGAAGCAATGGGCGCCGGTCTCGCCGGCCTCAACCCAGGGCGAGCCGGGCAACCTCGGCTTTGGCGCGTTGATCGACGTCGTTCCCACGCAGGCGACGAACGGCAAAGTGCCGGTGCTGCGTGACGGCGTCGTCGCCGGTTGGATCAGCGCCGACGACATCACCGACACCGCGCCGAGCGAGGAGCTTGCGTTCGCCTACGTGCAGGACGCGCTCATCGGCGCCAACTTCGATCTCGCGCAGGGGTGGCTCCGGGTGCTCGTGCCCTTGTTCACCGAGCTGGCGCCGCCGCTGCTCGAAGCCGTGGTGCAGCGCGATCTGCCCGCGCTCGATCTCACGGTGCCGACCCGGGCGGTCTGGCTCGCCGAGAGCGACGGCGAGGGGCTGCGGATCGTCCGCAAGCGGAAGATGGCGGTGATCGCGGTGGTCGATCCCCCAGGTATTCCGGGCGACGGACCCTGCGCGTATCCAGCGTTCACCAAAGCGATCGAGACGCTTCTTGGCGAGCCGGTGAAAGGCCGCGCCGAGCTCATCGGCCTGTCGCTTCGCTGCCGCGAGCCGCGCCTCGCCGTGCAAGCCGCGCGCTATGATGCGGCCAACGCGCAGCCGCGTTCGCGCGTCGACGTGACGCCAGTCGCCGGCTGCCGGGGCGACGTGCTCCGCGCCACGCTCGTCGACGTCGAGGACATGCAGACGAATCGCACCAAGCACGCCTGCCTCGTCGGCGCCGATCTCGATCCGCCCTGCGATCCCTGCTCGGTGCCGAACGTTGCCGAGCTCGAAGGCAACGAAGATCCGGAGGCGTTCGCGCAGGGCGCCGCCGCCGCATACGCGGAGTCGCGCGCGCTCGACGAAGCTTATAATCGCGAGACGGCCGTGCACGACCGCTTCATGACGCGCTTCCGAAAGCGCTTTCCCGATCCGCCGCTGACGCTCGTGCGCTTCGAGAACGTCACCGCGCGGCCGCTCACGACGCCAAAGGATCTATGGTTCTACTCGCGCAGCGTCGCGTGGGAGGGCTACTGCAACGAGGTGCACCAGACCTACGGCGCGCCGACGCTCACGCGGCTGCCGGCGATCAAGGTGCCCGCGCGTTCGGCGATCGAGCTGTGGCTCCCGAGCAGCGCCTACGCGTCGACCGAGCAAGGCACGATCGAAGCAGAGAGCGAAGCCGCCGCGACGGAACGCCTCGACGCCGAGCACGAGCGCACGGAGTGGGAGAGCGCGACGCTGATCGACGCGCCGAATTGTACTTGCTGCGGATGCTAGGTTTCCCCCAACCCCGTCGCTCCTGCGCATTCGCGCCGGGATCTGCGAAGGCCAGGCTGGCGCCCTGGCTTGCGACGCACGCGACGACAGAAGGGGACCGCGTGGAGGGCTCTGGCTAAGGACAAGCGACCGACAGTCCGAAGGTCCCGGCGCTCGAGCCGTAGCCGTCGACGATCACATAGTAGTCTTGGCCGGCGGTCGCCGTGAAGGAGACGCTCTCGTCGCCGGCCGTCGAGCTCGCGTCGAGGCATCCGGCGAGGCGGGGTTCGCATCCGCCGCCGGCGCCCTCGCGGAGGGCGATGAGATCGAGATCTTGCCCCGGGCTCGTCAGCGTCGCGGTGACAGATCCGCTGGCGCCAGGCGTCAGGCGGAACGCGCGCTCGCGGCCGACGGTGAGCGTGGGGCTGCAAGCGTAGCGATCCATGCGGTTCGGCGCGCCCGCAGTCGTGCCCATCGTCATCGCATTGCACGCCAGGGTCACGGCACCGGCGCAGAGACCGCCGGCCATGCACGCGGGCGCTGCGACGCAATCGGGATCCGAGCAGTCAACGAGGCCGTCGCAGTCGCCGTCGCTGCCGTCGTCGCACAGCGGCTCGTTCGCCGCGCAGCTGCGTTGGCGCCGGAGGATCACGCCGTCGGAGCCGACGACGAAGACGTCGCCCTTGCCGGCGATGCCGATCATCTCTTGCGTCACACCCGAGCGCATCGGTGACCAAGAGATGCCGTCGTAGTGCAGGATGGCGCCGAACGCTTCGGCGCCGCGCGAGCCGATGGCGAAGACATCGTTCGGGCCGGTGCCCCAGACTTCGAGCAGCGTCTGCGTCGTTCCGCTCGGCATCGCGGTCCACGTGGCTCCGTCGTAGTGCATGATCGTGCCCTTGAGGCCAACGGCGAAGACGTCGTTTGGCGCCGGGCCCCAGATGCCGTAGAGACCTTCCGTCGTATTCGACTGCATCGGCGCCCAAGCCGAGGTGCCGCGATGGCTGATCTTCCCGTTCGTTCCCACCGCGAAGACGTCGTCGGTCGCAAAGCCCCACACGTCGCGCCAGTTTTGCCCGGCGACGCCCGGATCCTCCGGAACCCACGCGCCTGCCGTCCGATGCCAGATACCGGGCGAGCCGACGCCGACGACGAAGAAGTCGGTGGGCGCCGTGCCCCAGACCGCCTTCAAGTCGCGCGGCAGGCCGGCGATCGTGCTCCAGGTGCTGCTCGCGTAGTGCAAGACGACGTTGTTGCCCGCGACGATGATCTCGCCCGAGCTATCTACCCAAACGCCGTTGAGCTCCTGCGCGCTGCCGCCGGGGTTTGTCGTCACGGTCCATGTGGTGCCGTCGAAGCGCAAGAACTGCCCTTGCGCGACCGCGACGACGTCGTTGGGGGCGATCGCCCACACGTCCGTCAGCATACGCGTCGAGTTTGACGTCATCGCCGTCCACGGGGCGCCTCGCCAGCGCAAGACATCGTTGCTGTTGACCGCGAACACGGCATCGGACGCGCTGCCGGTCACGCTCCAAACGTGATCGGTCGAGCCCGGATCGATCCGCGCCCAGGACACGCCGTTCCAGTAGTCGATGGAACCGAGCCCGCCGACGGCGAAGATGTCGGTGGGTCCACTTCCCCAGATGTCGAGGAAGGAGTCGCCGCCCGCGGGCGGTGGACCGACGGCCGGGTGTGCTTGCGGCGCCCAGGAGCCATTGCCAGTGGAGCGCAAAATGATCGAGACGACGCGACCGGCGGCGCCGTCGTACTCGCCGCCGACTGCGATGACGTCGCTCGGGCCGCTCGCCCAGATGCCCCAAAGCGACAACGGGGTGCCGGAGGTCTCGGGCGCCCAATCGTCGCCGTCCCAGTGCAAGATGTTGCCGTTGCGTCCGACGGCGTAGACGTTGTTCGATGCCAGTCCCCAGACGGCGTGCAGCGACGTCGTCGGTGGCGCCGGCATGGTCAGCGGCGTAAACACGCCGCCGGTCGAGTGCAGCGCGATCGCATTGCCTGAGAGGCCGCCGACAACAAAAGTGTCGTTCGGACCGCTGCTCCAAACGCCGTAGAGCTCGGAGTTGTCCGTCGTGTCGTGCACAACCGACCATGACGATCCATTGTAGCGGGCGATCGTCGACCCGTTCGCCCGGTTGCCCACAGCGACGATGTGCGACGAAGATGTGCCGTGGATATCCGTCAGCTCGACGATGAGCGGATCATCGAATACCTTCGTCCAAGCGTTGCCGTCCCAGTGCCAGATCGTGCCGCCCTCTCTCCCGAGATAGACGTCGTTGGGGCCGTTGCTCCATGCGGCTCCGCGCGACGTCGGCGCGCCGGTCGCGGGCAGCGCGCTGAAGCCGGCGCGGCGGCAGCGCTGAAAGTCGGGCGCGCAGGTCGACAGGCAGCCGAGGGCGCCGCTCTCGAAGCCGTAGTCGAGGCAGCTCTCTTCCGCCGGGGCGCGGCCTTCGCAGATCTCGGCTCCGTTCACGCTGCGATCGCCGCACGCTCCCAGACACGCGCTCGTGTCGAAGCCGCAGGCGCTGCTGCAATCCAGGCCCGGCGCGTCGTAGAAGCCGAGATCGGTGCAGTCGCGGCCGCCGAGGTCGTTACCGTCGCAGTCTTCGTCGCCGTTGAGCGCGCCGTCGCCGCAGCGCTGCGAACACGCGCTCACTTCGACCGTGCATGCGGCGGAGCACCCGAGCCCCGCCGCGGCGTAGAAGCCGAAGTGCGTGCAGTCTTTGCCGCCGAGATCGCCCTTGTCGCACGCTTCGTTGTCGCCTTTGATGCCGTCGCCGCAGTAGCCGACGCAGCCGCCGATGTCGTAGCGGCAAAAGTCCGAGCACCCGAGCATGCCGCCGCCGAAGCCGAGACTCGCGCAGGTGGCCGTGCCGAGATCGTTCGCTTCGCACTGCTCCGGCACTTCGACGACGCCGTCGCCGCAGCCCGGGCGTTTGCAGTCCAACCGGCAATCGGCGCCGACGGCGAGAGAGTTCGGCCCGTTGCACGTCGCGTTGAGCTCCGTGCCATCGCCGCAGTCGCACTCCTCGCCGGTCGCGACGTCGGTGCGCGCGTTGCCGCAGCGCTCGAGCGAGCGACAATCGGAGCTGCAGCCGTCGCCCGAGTCCGTGTTGCCGTCATCGCAGAGCTCGCCGTCATCGCTGATGCCGTTGCCGCACGCGGCGAGGTAGTCGTCAGGGAGGCAACGGCCGAGATCGACGCTGCAGCTGAAACCCTTCGGACAGTCGCCGCGGGTCGCGCATGCGATCACGGTGTCGGGGTCCAGTCGCGTGTCGACGGTGCACCCAGAGAGCAGGAGCGCGAAGGCGAGCCGCCGAGCCGTGCCGAGGGTCATCTTTCTAAGTATGACAGATGAAGCTAGTGCGCGCTGCGCTGCGGCGTCGCCGACGGGGCCACCTGCTGTTGCGCGCGGTGATCCTTCACGAAGGTGCCCTGCTTGTCGTCCACCTGCCCGCGCGTCATCAGATCGGAGAAGGTGAGCAAGAAGAAGATCGCCAAGAAGATCGCTGCACTCGCGAACGTCACGGCGAAGATCTTGTTGTCGTACTTCAAGTGCATGAAGAACGCGCAGACGAGCAGCGCCTTCGTGATCGCGACGATCATCGCGACGAAGAGGTTCACGTTGGGGACGCCGAGGATGACGTTGAAGTCGACGTACGAGACGGCCACCGTGATGACGGTGCCGACGATGAGCGCGGCCCACACGGCGAAGTAGACCTTTATCGGCGTCACGTGCGCGATGTGCTGCTCGTCGTCGTGGTGCCCGTGATCGGCGGAGACGGATGCGTGCGCCATGTTTGTCACCCTACCAAGTAGAGAAGCGGGAAGAGGAAGATCCAGACGAGGTCGACCAAGTGCCAGTAGAGCCCGACGCACTCGACGGCGGCGAAGTTCTTCGAGTTGAACTCGTTGCGCCGTGCGCGAACCATGATCCAGCCGATGACGCCCATGCCGGCGAGGACGTGGATGCCGTGCAGGCCGGTCAAGCAGAAGTAGAAGCCGAAGAAGAGCTTGGCGTTGTCGAACTGTTTCAGCGCTGCCGGAAACTCGGGGTTGCTCGGGTCGAAGAACTTCCCCGGCAAGGTGCCCACGTGAATCTTGTGCGAGTACTCGAAGTACTTCACGACGAGGAACACGCCGGCCAAAGCGAAGGTCGCCAAGCAAAGCCAGAACACCGTGCGGTTGTTGTTCGGCACGTCCATCTGCGCCCAGCGGACGGCGAGCGCCATGGTCAGCGACGAGCAAATGAGCACGATGGTGTTGAACGCGCCCTGGGGGACCGACAGCTCATGCGCGGCGGTGTGGTACATCTGCGGGTACCACGAGCGGAAGATCATCAGGCCCACGAAGAGCGCGCTGAAGAACATGATCTCCTGGCCCAAGAAGAGCCAGATGCCGAGCTTGTTCGCCTCGAGCTGCTGCCGCGGCGTATCGAAGTGGTGCGCGAGGTAGGGATTGTCGTGGTGGGATCCGCTCATGACGCCTTCCTGTTGCTCGAGGCCGAGGCGAGCACGAGCGGCGCCGCGTCCGGGTGATCGTAGTCGTACGGGCCGTGCTTGATCTTCGGGGTCTCGACGAAGTTTTCGACCGGCGGCGGCGACGACGTCTGCCACTCGAGCGCGACGCTGTGCCATGGGTTGTCGCCGGCGTTCTTCTCCTTGCGCAGCGATGCGATCAAGTACCACGCCGTCAGCAGGAAGCCGGCGAAGACAATGTACGAACCGATCGTCGAGATGCGGTGCAGCTCCTCGAAGTCCGGCGGGTAGTTGAAGTAGCGCCGCGGCATCCCGCGTGTTCCGAGAATGAACTGAGAGAAGAAGGTGATGTTGAAGCCGATGAACTGCAGCGCCACAGCGATCTTCGCGAGGCCTTCGTTGTACGTGACGCCGAAGGTCTTCGGCCACCAGTAGTGGATGCCGCCGAAGAAGGCGAAGATGGTGCCGCCCATCATCACGTAGTGAAAGTGCGCGACAACGAAGTAGCTGTCGGTCAGGTGTACGTCGGTCGACAGCGCGCCGAGGAAGATGCCGGTCAGGCCGCCGATCGAGAACAGGAACATGAACGCCATCGCGTAGAGGTTCGGTGACGCGAAGCTGATCGAGCCCTTGTACATCGTGCCGAGCCAATTGAACATCTTGACGCCCGACGGCAGCGCCACGAAGAAGGTCAAGAACGAGAAGAGCGCGCTCGCGTACTCGCTCTGGCCGCTCACGAACATGTGGTGGCCCCAAACGAGGAAGCTGAAGATCGCCAGCGCCACCGACGAGAAGGCGACGGCGGTGTAGCCGAAGATCGGCCGGCGGCTGAAGGTCGAGGTGAGCTCGCTGATGATGCCCATGCCCGGCAGGATCATGATGTAGACGGCCGGGTGCGAGTAGAACCAGAAGAAGTGCTGGAAGAGGACGGGGTCGCCACCGATCGTCGCGTCGAAGATGCCGATGCCGAAGGTGCGCTCGACCATGAACAGGAGCAGCGTGATTGCGAGCACCGGCGTGGCGAGCACTTGCAGGATCGCTGTCGAGTAGATGGCCCAAACGAAGAGCGGCATGCGGAACCAGGTGATGCCCGGCGCGCGCAGCTTGTGCACGGTGACGATGAAGTTGATGCCCGTGAAGATCGACGAGAAGCCGAGCACGAAGGCGGCAAACGTCATCATCACCGCGGTGTTCGCGACTTTGTCCGACGTCGAGTAGGGCGTGTAGAACGTCCAGCCGGTGTCGACGCCGCCGAAGGCGATCGCGGCGAGGGCGAAGAGCGCCCCGACGAGGTAGATGTAGTAGCTCGCCAAGTTCAGCCGCGGAAACGCGACGTCCTTGGCGCCGAGCATGATCGGCAGGAGGATGTTGCCGAGCGCCGCCGGCACCGATGGGATGATGAAGAGGAACACCATCGCCGCGCCGTGCAGCGTGAACATGCGGTTGTAGGCGTTCGCGTCCATGATCGTCTGGCCGGTCGACCAGAGCTCGGTGCGCACCAAGATCGCCGCCAGGCCGCCGAGCAAGAACGCGCCGAGCACGCTCCAGAGGTACATGACACCGATGCGCTTGTGATCGAGCGTGACCAGCCAGGATTTGATGCCCTTGCCGGCTTCCAAATAGTGCGGCACTCGCCCCGAAGCTGTTGCTGCGACTGACATGACTGACTCCTTCACGTGGCCCTGGCCGCGGCCTTAGCCGTGGCCGAAATCTTCACTTCACTTATTTGAGCGACTTGATGAACGCGATGAGGCTCTCGACCTGCTTCTCCGAGAGCTGCTGATCGGCCGGACCCTTGTTGCCGTAGCTCTCGGGCATCACCGGGCCGAAGCCCTTCACGAGCTTCGCCCGCGGCTCCAAGATTGATTCGCGAATGTAGTTCTCGTCGACGGTCACCGGCTGGCCATCCGTGATCTCTTCTTTGCGACCGAAGAGCCCCTTCATGGTGGGGCCGACGCTCGGCTTGCCGTCGGTCGAGTGGCACCCGCCGCACGCCTTCGTCTTGTAGAGCAGCGCGCCGGCTGCCACCGGGTCGCCGCCGCCGACTTCGCCGCCCTTCTTCTTCAACCACGCGTCGAACTCTTCCGGCTTCATCACCATGACCGTGGCCATCATCATCGAGTGATCTTGGCCGCAGTACTCGGTGCAGAACACCCGATAGTCGCCGGGCTCGATCGCGTTGAACCAGACCATCGAGTACTGGCCGGGCACGATGTCGTGCTTGACGCGGAACTCGGGCACCCAAAAGCTGTGCAACACGTCGTTCGAGCGCATCACGAGCTTCACCGGACGTCCCGCCGGAACACGCAGCACCGGCATGTCCTTCGCTCCGTTCACCGGTTGCTTGTCCTTCCGCTCGTCCATCGCGTCGACGACGCCATTTGGATAGGTGAAGCTCCACTGCCACTGCTGCGCGGTCACGTTGATGACCATGGCGTCGCCTGGCGCGACGACCATCCGCAGATAGCCCCGGAAGCCCCAGACGAAGATCACCATGACGAGGATCAGAGGGATCACCGTCCACGTCACTTCGAGCACTGTGTTGTGATGCGGGCCGTGCGGGATCTCGGTCTCGCTCTTCCTCTTGTAGCGGAGCGCGAACCAGGTCATCGCGCCGACGATGCCGACGAAGAGGACGACGCTCAGCCAGTACAAGAAGTAGTAGAGCTGATCGACGTCGCCTGCGACCGTGGAGGCGCCCTTCGGCATCCAAAACGTGGGGTCTGTCACTCGGTCCATCATTTCTCCAATGCAAACGCTGCTTGCCGGCGGCGATCAGCGCGGAACATGAGCCAAATAAAGATGCCGAGGATGAGCACGCTGAGCGCGCCGCAGACCCGCATCACCCGCATCGCGAAGACGACGTAGCCGCGATCTTTTGGGCTGTAGTGGTAACACCAGAGGATCAGCTTATCGATGGCGGTGCCGACCTTGCCTTCGCCGGCCTCGACGAACGCGAGCTTGAGATCCTTCGGCGGAAACTCGATGCCGTAGAGCACGCGCGAGACCTTGCCGTCCGGCGTGAGCACGAAGACGCCCGCCGCGTGCGCCCACTGCTTGGTCTCGTCGTCCCAGAAGTAATTCCAGCCGACCGCATCGGCGATGCGCTTCGTCTCGCCGGCGTCGCCGGTCAAGAAGCGCCAGCCGTGTGCCTCGGTCTCGCGGGCGTAGCTCTTCAAGTAGTTCTCGCGTTTCTTGCTCGCGAGCGCCGGCGTCTCTTTCGGCTCGATGCTGATCGACACGACCTGGAACTCATTGCCGGCCGTGAACGAGAGCCCCTTCACGCCGCTGAGCACGCCGTTCAAGACGATGTCGCAGAGCATCGGGCACTCGAAGTAGCCGACGGTGAGCAGTGTGGGCATGCCGTTCTGCAACAGCTCGCCGAAGGTGACCATCTTGCCGTCGGAGTCGGTGAGCCGCGCGTCTTTTGGGACCTGCGCGTTCAACTTCTCGACGATGTCGATCTGCGCCGTCTTGTCCGCGGGCGGTGCGGCGTCTGCCAAGGACAGCGAGATGATCAGCATGGCGAAGGGCATGACTTACTTCTTCGACCCCGTCGTTCCGGTCTTGCCCGTCGGTCCGGTAGGGGCCGCGGCTTGCGCGGTCTTGCCCTCTTTGATCTCTTTGACGGTCAGCTCCATCGCGCGCGCGATCGGGATGTGCCCGACGCCCGTTGCCGGATCCGTGACGCCGGCCGGCGCGTTCAGCTTCGCCTGCGCCTGCTTCTTCAGATCGTCCCACTGCGTGGTCGGATAGGCCCCGACCTTCTGGTGCACTTCCTGCTGCACCGTGACCTCGAACCAACCGCGCAGGATGACCGCCGACAGCACCGTGGCGACGAGGATGCCCACGCCGAAGAAGGTGACGAGCGGGAGGTTCGGGTTCTGGCGGTCGTAGTTACCGTGACTGTTACCGTGCGATGACATGTGCGTCTCCTCAGTTCACAGCCATGAGCGACTCTTCGAGCCGCGGATCTTTGTGCGGAACCAGCGCCGCGCTCTTCAGCTTGCGCACCACGAGGAACGCGAAGATGCCGCCGACGAGGAGCAGCGCGCCGATGTCGCCGATCGCGATGCCGGCGGGCGCAAATTCTGTCGAGTGTGCATCGAGCTTGCGCATCGGCGCGACGAGCCAGAAGAGGTCTACGTAATGAAACACGAGCTGCCAGATCGCGCCGAACGCGAGCAGCCCGGGGGTGCGCTTCGATCCGCGCGGCAGCAAGATCAAGAACGCCAGGATGAACTGGCCGAAGAGCAAGAGCGCGCTCACGTTCTCCCAGCCGTTGTGGAAGCGGTGCAGGAAGAACTCGGTCTCTTCCGGGATGTTCGCGTACCAGATGAGCATGAACTGCGAGAACGCGATGTATGCCCAGAAGACCGTGAAGCCGAAGAGGAACTTGCCGATCATGTGCAGGTGTTCTTCGGTGATCACGTGCTCGAACGCGGGCAAGCGCATGAGCATGATGCAGCAGAGCGAGAGCGTCGAGAAGATGGCGATCGCCGAGCCGGCGAAGATGTAGACGCCGAAGATCGTCGAGAACCAGTGCGGCTGCAGCGACATGATCCAGTCGATGCCGGCGAAGGAGACGGTCAAGGCAAAGAGCAACGTGGCGCCGGGCGCGAAGCCCTGAGCCTTTGCCGTCAACGCCGGGTCGCCCGTTTGATCCTGCGTGTACGAGAAGCTGCGCAGGCGCCAGCTCGCGAAGCTCCACACCCCGAAGTAGATCAACGCGCGCACGATGAAGAACGGCGTGTTGAGATACTTCGCCTTCGACGCGCTCACATGGCCTTCGTGCGTCCAGCTGTAGAGATCGTGCATGCCGAAGGCGATGATCGGCAAGAAGAGCACGGCGAAGAAGGGCAGCGTCGACGCGATCGCCTCGGCCAAGCGGCGCACGACCACGCTCCAGCCCGAGCGCGTCAGGTGCTGCACGAGCACGAAGAACAAACCGCCGAGCGCGATGGTGAGCCAGAAGAAGAAGCCGATGAGGTACGAGAAGAAGAACTGCCCGTGCGCCTGCGCGGCGCCGACGCCGGTGAGCACGAGGCCGACGAGCGCCGCGCCGAGCGCCATGTTGCGCAGCTTGACGAAGGTCGGATCCGGCAGCGTGAGGTCGGCGGGGTTCAGGGTCTTTGGAGCGTGTGCCATCGTATTCATCTCACATTCATCTCACTTCGAATCGGTGGGCTTGGCGTTCTGGCTGCGTTGCAGCGCGCGGAGGTAGGCGACGATCGCCCAGCGGTCCTTCTCGGCGATCTGCAAGGCGTATCCCGGCATCAGGCGTACGCCGTTGGTGACGGCGTTGAAGAGCTCGCCCTCGGCGAGGCCGCGGATGCGCTCGTCGTGCAGGTTGGCGACGCCCGCGAAGCCGCGCTTCGCCACCATGCCGTCGCCGGCGCCGGTCGGGCCGTGGCACGGCGTACAATAGATGTCGTAGCGCTCTTCGCCGCGCTTCATCGTCTCCATCGTCACTTCGAAGGGGAAGCCCTTGGCGAACGAGCCGTCCGCCGCCTTGCCGCGCGAGAGGAAGTCGTCGTCCTTCAGTGAGCCTTGGGCGACGGTGTTCGCCGGCACCGGGCGCATCGTGCGCTTGTCCGGAAAGAGCGAGCTCTCGGCCTGCGCGCCGAAGCGCGCTTGGCTGAACATCGGGCCGCGGATCAGGTGCACCGGCGGTTCGTCGCTGCGCTGACCTTGGCAGGCGCAGGCGAACACAGCGAGCAAGGCAAGACGTCTATTCACTTCATTCATGAACGACCTCGACGTTCTTGGCGCCGATCTGTTGCAGGAAGTCCTTGGTCTTTGCCGCGTCGTACTTCGGGTCCTTCGCCTCGATGGAGACGAAGAACGCGTCGTCCGACGCCTTGTGAAAGCGCGAGTGGCTGAATACCGGGTGGTTCGGCCGCGGCAGCATGTTCAAGCCGAACATGCCGAAGACGGCGGCGAACGCCCCGAGCAGCACGGTGAGCTCGAAGATCACGGGGATGTAGGCCGGCAGCGCGAAGTCCGGTTTGCCGGCGATGATCATCGGGTACTCGACGTTGTGCACCCAGGCCTGCAGCCCGAGGCCGCTGACGAAGCCAACAACCGCGCACGCGAAGACGATGAGCGGCAGCTTCGACTGGCCGAGCTTCATCGCGTCGTCCATCCCGTGGATCGGAAACGGGCTGTGCGTATCGAACACGGTGTAGCCCTGGTCGGACAGCTTTTCGGCTGCGTGCAGGAGCGACTTCGCCGAATCGAACTCGGCGACGATGCCAAACGGTTTCTCTTTCTCACTCATCGTCATCATCCCAACTGTGGATGCGGGTTACGGACGCGGGCCAGGTAGGTCGTGCGCGGCTTGGTGTTCAGCTCGGCGAGGAGGTCGTAGCGGCGCGCTTCTTTGCGCAGCTTGCTGACGCGGCTTTGCGGATCGTTCATGTCGCCGAAGACGATCGCGTCCGACGGGCACGCTTGCGCGCACGCCGGCACGACGTCGCCGTCTTTGACTTTTCTGTTCTCGAGCTTCGCCGCGATCTTGCCCTTGTTGATGCGCTGCACACAGTAGCTGCACTTCTCCATGACGCCGCGCATGCGCACGGTGACGTCGGGATTGTGCGCCATCGCGCGGACCTCGGGGTCCTTCTCGTGGAACGCGAGGAAGTTGAAGCGGCGCACTTTGTACGGGCAGTTGTTCGCGCAGTAACGCGTGCCGATGCAGCGGCTGTACTGCATGTCGTTCAAGCCTTCGGGCGAGTGCGGCGTGGCCGTCACCGGGCACACCTGCTCGCACGGCGCGTTCTCGCAGTGGTGGCAGGCCATCGGCTGGTGCACGACGCGCGGGTTTGCGGTGTCGATCTCGCTTGCGTCGGTGAGCGTCTGGTTCGCGAAGTAGCGATCCAAGCGAATCCAGTGCATCTCGCGGCCGCGGCGCACTTGGTCTTTGCCGACGACCGGGATGTTGTTCTCGGCCTGACACGCGATCGTGCAGACGTTGCAGCCGGTGCACGTCGAGAGGTCGATGCTCATCGCCCACGCGTGGCCTTCGTAGGCACGCTCTTTGAAGAGCGAGACGAGCGGCGGATGCGGCACTTGCTTGTCGGCGAAGCGCGGATCCTTCTTGTATTCATCGAGGGTGGCTTCGCGCACGACCGGCCGTGGCTTTTGCACGGAGCCCAAGATCGTCGGCGGTGCGATGAAGTGGTGGTCCTGCGTGTTGGCGAGCGAGTACGCGCCGGCGGCCTTTTCGACCTTCGCCCCGCTCTCCAACCACTGGGCGTCGCTCGAGCGCAGGGGATATACGTTGAAGCCGGCGCCGCTCGCCACGCTGAGCTCGGCGGTTCTGCCGTAGCCGAGCGCGATGACGACGGTGTCGTCGGCGAGGCCTGGCTGCACCCACACCGCGGCCTCGACGCTGCCCGTCTTCGTCGTGATCTTCACGAGGTCGCCGCCCGGAATGAACTGCGTGCCGGTGCCGGGTGTCACGCCGAGCTTCTGCGCCGCCGCCGGTGAGACGAGCGCCGCGTTGTCCCAGGTGAGCTTGGTCATCGGATCCGGCAGCTCTTGCAGCCACGGGTTGTTCGCGAAGCGGCCGTCCCACACGCTCGCGCTCGGGACGAACACGAGATCGAAGCCGCTGGCCGCAGCCTTCGCCTTCGTCGCGTCATTCACCGTCGCGGCGAAGGTAGGCGCGGTCGTTGGCTTCTGCGCGCTGCCCTCGACGACGCCCGCGTGCAGCGCGCGCCGCCAAGCTTTCTCGAAGTCGGCGCCGACGAAGCCGGTCTTCAAGGTCTCGCGCACGAGCTCGTAGCCCTTCGGCGCGGTGCTTCCTGTCATCTGCGCGACGATCTCGATGTCGCTCTTGCCGCCGAGCAGCGGCAGGATCAGCGGCTGTTGCACCGAGATGGTGCCGTCGCTGCCGACCGCGTCGCCCCAGGACTCGAGCGCGTGCGCCCGCGGCAGGCTCCACGTGGTCTTCGCGCCGGTCTCATCGAGGTAGGGCGAGAGGTGGATGCTCGTCGTGACGCTCGCGAGCTTGTCGCCGAACTTGAGCTCGGCCGGCGCGTCGAACACAGGGTTGCCACCGAGGATGACGAGCGTCGTGACTTGCTTCGCCCCCATCGCCATCGCCAGCGCTTTGATTTGCTCCGTTTGCGTCGGCTCTTCGATCGCCGCCGAGTAGGTCACGACGTTCGAGACGTTGCCGAGCGCCGCGTTCAACACGGCGGCGATCGCGTGCACTTCCGGCGCTTGACCGCGGCCGGCGACGATGACGGCGCTGCCCTTCGCTGCGATGAGATCGCCGGCGAGCGCTTGCAGGAACGGCTTCTTCGAGTCCCATGTTTGCTTGCTCGCGTCGGCCGCGTTCGTGCCGAAGTCGGCGGCGACGCCTGCCGGCAGCGTGAGGCCCTGCTTCTGGAGCTCGGCGACGAGCGCGCGCGCGAAGGTGTGCACTTGGCTCGGACGCACGCGCAGGCGGTGATCGGCGGCAGCGCCGGTCACCGTGAAGTTGCCTTCGATGGCGTAGAGCCGGCTCATCTTCTGGCCGTCCGGCTGGCGGCGCGTCGCGAAGTCCTTCGAGTGCGCGACGTTGCCTTCTTCGCTGCCCAAGATGTCGGCGTCGAGCGCGACGATGACGTCGGCCTTCTTCAAGTCGTAGTGCGCGCGCATCGGCTTGCCGAACGCGAGCTTCGTGCCGAGCTTCTCGTGGTCGTGGTGGATCGGCTCCCACGTGTACCACTTCGCTTCGGGCATCGACTTCTGCACGTCGGCTCGGAGGCGCATGAGCGTGGGCGACAGCATCGCCTCGCTCAAGATCGCGAGGCCGGCGCCCTTTTGGCTCACCAGGCCGGCAAAGTGCGGGCTCGCAAACGCGTTCCACTCGGCCCATTTGCTGGCAGCGTTCTTCTTCGTCGGCGTGCCGGAGCGATCGGGATCGTAGAGGCCGAGGACGGCGGCTTGCACGAAGGTGTCGGTGCCGCCGCGGCTCGCCGGGTGCGCCGGGTTGCCTTCGATCTTCGTCGGGCGGCCTTCGTGCGCTTCGACCAGCGCGCCGATCGCTTCGCCGGCGATCGGCAACACGGTCGCGTAGAACTGTGGCTTGCCGGGCACGAGATCTTCCGGCTGTTTGGCGTAGGGCAGGATGTGCTCGACCGGACGGCGGCACGCGGCCATGCCGGCCAAGCCCGCCGACGCGCCCATCAGCTTCAAGAAGTTTCGGCGCGAGACCGGGTCCTTCATCTCGCTTTGGCCGTCTTGGAACTCGCGCTCGACGAAGGTGCGGAACTCGGGATCGCTCTCGAGTTGCGCCATGCTACGCCAGTATGTGTTGTCTACCGTCATGCTGCTCTGTTGTTCGACGGGGAGCTTGCTCATCGGACGAAGACCTCTCTTGCGCTGACTACTCTTACGCTAACTACTCTTACGCTAGCGACTTGCAGACGGATCAGCGGTGACAGCCCGAGCAGTGCGTCGGCGGCTGCAGACCGTGGGCGACGGCGGCGGCGTTCGTGCGATCGGTGTCGCTCGGCTGCCAGTCCATCTTCGTGATCATCTCTTTGGGGCGCAGGCGCGGCGCGGGATCGCGGTGGCAGTCGAGGCACCAGCTCATCGACAGCTCTTTGTCTTGCGCGACCACCGGCATCTGATCGACGCGGCCGTGGCACTCGACGCAGCCGACGCCGGCCTTGAGGTGCGGCGAGTGGACGAACTGCGCGTGGTCCGGGATCTTGTGGATGCGCACCCACTCGACCGGCTTGTCGGTCTCGAAGCTCTGCCGCACCTTCTCGAGCAGCGGAGAGTCGGTCTTCACCTGCGCGTGGCAGTTCATGCACACTTGCGTCGGCGGCACGTTGGCGCGCGGCGACGTCTCGACCGTGAAGTGACAGTAGCGGCAATCGATGCCGAGGTCGCCCGCGTGCAGCTTGTGGCTGTAAGCGACGGGCTGCTTCGGCGCGTAGCCGACTTCCTTATACTTGGGCGAAAAGTAGTACCAAACGATGCCGACCACCGCGACGAGCCCCACCGGCGTGACGGCGGCGAGCAGGAGCGGGGTCTTGTTCACCCATCTTGGAAAGATTTGCACGGCGTGACCTTCGTTCGTCTTGGGTTAGATCGCTGCGCCTCACTGCAAAAACTTCGAGACGAAGTCAATGCGGCGGGCGAGTGCCCAAACAGGTGACGCCGTTGGAGAAAAAGGTCCCAGGGACCATTTCGCTCCTGAAAAGGTCCCTGGGACCTTTTTTCAGCGATCGCTCTTCGTGTCACTCGCGTCGTTCGCGTGGGCGTCGTTCTTTCGCTCGTCGCGCGGGTTCTTGCGCAAGATCTCTTGCGGATCGAAGTCGAGCTTTCGCAGCGTCAGTTGATCCGGCATGCCCGTCGCGGCGATGCCTTCTTTCTGCTGAAACGAGCGCAACGCAGTCTTCCTGCGGTGTCGAAGACGCCGGACTTCTCGACTTGGAAGCCCTGGTCAGCGAGCGCGCGGCTTGCACCTTCTTCACCGCGCCTGGCTCGAGCAGGGCTTCGGGGCTGGTGCTGACGACCGGCGTTCCTTTCGCGCGCTTCGTCGTTTGATCGACGGTGTTTTGCGCCGGGCCGCCCGCTTTGACCGGAATCTTCTCGTTGGAATCGCCGGCGCAGGCGGCGAGAGTGAAGAGACCGATCCACAGAGACTTCGTCAACGGATGCTTGGTCATGGGAGGCTCCTTCGTGCGAGCGCGCTGCTCGTCTAAATTCGTTGTTGCGAGGCTTCTTCTTCGGCGGCTAAGCGTCGTGTCGGCGAGCTCGGCGTGGATCTTCGGCCGCGGCATCATGACCCAGGTGAGCTTGGCGCCGTTCACTTGCGCTCTCGCCGATGCCCCTCTTCCCACGGCACCAGCGGGATCAGCGCGACCTGAAGCGCGACCACGAAGATCCGAGCATGCGGCGATCGACTGTAACGCCCGCGCCCCAAGATCCTGGCCCCTGGACATGGCCGCGCTCCTGAGCCTGACCATGACCCTGGCCTCCCCGAGTCCAAGTCCAGGGCCACGCTCAGGAGCGCGAGCGTGGTCAGGGTTTTGGTTCAGGGTCGGGGTTCAGGGTCGGGGTGTGGCGAACGCTCCCGGTGTGAAAACTTCCCCGGTCCCTTTTCGCCGCGTCGTTGTGGCAATCGGGGCTATTCGGCGTTGCGATGGAGGATGCCGTCGACGCCGCCCAAGATGACGTCGGCGAGGAGCAGACCGAGGCCGATGTTCGAGATCCACTTGAACGCTTCGCTGCGCTGCGGATTGCCGAACTCGGGCGGACTGGTGCCAGGCACTTTGTCCATCTGCACGAGGTAGAAGCCGAGGATGTTCGCGGTGAGAAAGAGCACCTGCGTCGTTAGAAACAGCACGCCCATGCCGATGCGGTTCTCGGCGAACTGACCGATGCCGGCGGGCAACATCGCCACGGCCCAGTGGACGGTGCGGCGAGCGGACGGGTTCTTCAGCGCGATCGGGCGATCGTCCGGCGGCGCTTGCTTCACGACGACGGGCGCGTCCTTCTTGCCGGGATCCTTCGCGGGCTCGACGATCGGCGCCGGCGACGAGAGCGCGCTCTTCAACGCCTTGCCGAGCGCGTCGAGGGTCCTGCCCGACGCCGCCCGCTCACCGGTTTTCTCGTCGAAGTAGATCGCGCGCATCGGCTCGCCGGCGAGCACGAGGACGAGCGACTTGGCGCCATGCACCTTCAGCGCCTCTTTCGCGAGCTCCTGGTCGAGCGGTGCCCTCCGCGCCCCTTCGATCAACTTGACGAGCGGCGACGCTTGCGGCGGCAGCGTGCGCAGGAACACCTCGGTCTTCTCGACGCGCTCTTTGCTGACGACGACGCGCGCGCTGAAGCGGTGGTGGCCGGCGAGGCGCACGACGATCCAGTGCTCGCCGAGCAGGAGATCGTTGAGCGACACCGGCGTCAGCCCCGCGCGGCGGCCGTCGAAGTAGACCTCGGCGCCCTCGGGCTTGCTGACGATCGTCATCGAGCCGCGGGCGGCGCGCACCATCTCGCGCTCCACCTTCGAGAAGCGGCTGAGCACCTCGGGGTTGTACACCTTGGGATCGGGCTTCACGCCGGCGCCGAGGGCGAGGGCACGGCGAAACGCGTTGGTCGCCTTGTCGTCCTTGCGTGCGTCGATGAAGGCGGCGCCGAGGTCGATCAAGCTCTGCGCCATCGGCGTGAACTCGTCGAGCGCCGAGATGCCGCGGCCGAACAGGTTCTGCGCTTCTTCGAACTTTTGGATCGCTTCGTCCGTGCGCAGCTCCAAGGCCGCCTTGCGCGCGCTCTTCACCGTGTCGAGCGCGAGCTTGACGAGCTTTCGCTGCTCATCGAGCTCGGGGTCGCTTGCGCTGTCGGCGCGGATGATGTTGCCGCCGCCGCCGAGGACGGCAAACGCCGCCGCGGCCTCCTCGTCCTTCTGCTCGAGCGAGGCGTCGAGCACGACGAGCCTGCGATCGATCGCCGGGTCAGCGGCGCAGATCAGCACGGACGCGATCCAGGCGGGCATCGAGCGAAGGGTAGCCGAGAACCCGCGGTGGATCAGTTTTTCGTCGGGGTCACTCGGCGAAGAGGTCGATCTCGCGCCGCGCGGTCACGGCGCCCGTTTTGTCCACGGTCCACGTGACGATCGTCCGTTCGTCGAGTGTGCCGGCGACATCGAGCGTGCCGTCGATGCGCACCGAGAACGCCAGCGGCTTCGCGGCGCCGCCGTCTTCGATGACGAAGTCGGCAGTCACCGCGCCGTCCTTCGCGAAGTGCACGGCGTGCTTTTGGCGCGTGAGGACGAAGACACCGCCGCTCGTGCTCGTCGCCAACGCCACCGGCGCGCGATCGCCGGCGAGGGTCGCGATCGTCGTTTCGATGCCAGCGTCGTCGGTCGTGCGCAGCGCCAGCGTGTCGCCGATCGGCACGGTCGCGTAGAGCCGGCTGTCGAGCGCCAGCGCCGCGAGCGTCGGTGGCGCTTCGTCGCCGCGTTGATAGAGCCGGCGCAGCTCGCCGTTCGCCGTGAAGATGCGCACCTCCGCGCCCTGCTTGGCCGCGGTATACAGCGCGACGTTCAGCTCGTTCGAGGTGAGCAGGGACGGCGCCGCTTCGCCGAGCGACGCTTGCGCCGCCGTCGCCTGATCGGGGCCGATGAAGAGCAAGCGCGTCCCGGGATCGGTGTCGCAGCCGGCGAAGGCGAGCAAGAACGAGGTGCCCGAGACCACGCCCATCGGCGGGAAGGCCTTGCTGCACGGCAACGCGATCGCGGTCACCTTGGTCGGCGAGCCGCGAAACAGCGCCGCCGCGCCCCGGTCGAAGAAGAATCCCGCGCCTTCGCCGTCGATGTTGCGTGCGAGCGGGATGATGTTGCCTTCGCCGCGGCCGCGCTCGATGCGATCGACGCCGTCGGCGCCCGCGTGCAGGATGAACCACGTCTGAAAGCTGGTGACGGAGCTCGGCCGAGTCTCGGTGAAGTCGAACACGCCGCTCACCGCGAGCCCGCTCGGCACCTGTCGCACGTCGCTCGGGCGGCTCTGGGTGACCCGCGTCGTCGGCGTCGTCGAGCCGCTCCTGGCGCAGGCGGCGCAGGCGAAGCTCAGCAAGAGGGCGATCCGCTTCATGCGCGGCGCGCTATCACTTCTTCGAGAAGTTGACGATCTTGGTGACCGTTTTTCCTTCGCGGATGTCGACGGAGAACTCTTCGCTGCGCTCGGCGCCCGGGCTCTCGAGCTTCACGCGGTGCTTGCCGGCCGACAAGCGATAGCGTTGCAGCGGCGTCGTCTTGTTGAGCTTCTTGCCGTCGACGTACACGTACGACCACGGGCTCGAGTTCACGGTGAGGTACCCGGGTCCGTCGCGCGCCTCCGGCTTCGGCGTGTCGGCGACAGCGGGCTTCGACGCCGCCTGCGAGGCCGGCTGTGCGATCGTTGGTGGCGGTGGCTCTTGCGGCGCCGGCGCCGGCGACTTCAAAAACGCCGCGACGAGCAGCAGGAGCAGCATCGTCACGATCGCGCCGACGACGTACGGCAGCTTCGACTTCGGCGCGTTCGCGTCGGTGATGCCCGAGACGCTCGACACGCCGGAGGCATCCCCCGGCGGCAGCGGCACCGCTCGTCTGCCGGCCGAGGTCTCGATCTTCTTCACGTCGGAGAGCGGCGTCGTCATGACGTCGTCGTCCTGCAGCGCCAGCACCGACGAGTCGGTCAGATGCTCCGTTGGGCCGCTCGCCTTGTCGCTCGGCATGTGCGTGCGGACGAGGAAGCCGAGCTGATCGGTGTCGAAGGTCTCGCCGAGCACGCCCGCTTCTTTCGCGAGCGCGTTGGCGAGCTCGGCGCAGCTCGCGTGGCGATCTTCGAACTTCGGCGCCAGCGCTTTTTGCAGCACCTTCGACAAGCTTTCGGGGAAATCCGGTAGCACGCTCGCCAGCGGCGGGATGTCGGCGAGGCGCGCCATGTCGAGCATCTCGAGCTCGTTGTCCGACTTGTATTGGCGCTTGTTGGTGAACAGCTCGTAGATGACGAGCGCCAGCGCGAAGAGATCCGCCCGCCGGTCGATCTGCTTGCCGAACGCCTGCTCCGGCGCCATGTACGAAAATTTTCCCTTGAGCACGCCCGAGCGCGTCTTCGTCGACTTGCCCTCGGCCTTGGCGATGCCGAAGTCGGTGATCTTCACCTGGCCTTCGTTCGACAAGAGGATGTTCTGCGGTGAGACGTCGCGGTGCACGAGGCCGAGTTGTTGCCCGGTCGTGTCGCGCTTCTCGTGCGCGTAGTGCAGGCCGCGCGCGGCGTCGATGCCGATCGCGAGGGCGGCGCCCGGCGGGAACTTCTCGCCGGCCATCCACACCTTCTTGGTCAGCGTCGAGAGGTCGATGCCGGGCACGTACTCCATGGCGATGAAGTAGCGGTTGTCGATGGAGCCGAGCTCATAGACTTGCACGATGTTCGGGTGGGTCAGCGTCGCCGCGAGCTTCGCTTCGTCGATGAACATCTTGACGAAGTCCGGCTCCTCGGCGAGGTGCGGCAAGATCCGCTTCAAGACGATGGTCTTCTCGAAGCCCTCGACGCCCTTCACCTGCGCCAAGAAGATCTCGGCCATACCGCCGACCGCAAGACGGCGTTGTAGCTCGTATTTTCCGAAGCTCGGAGTCACTCTGACGCACCGCTCCAGCGGTTAATTATAGGCGGCTGGCGCGGGGTGTCGAATTTTCCTGGTCGGCTAAGCGAAGCGCACGAGCCGGTGCACGAGCGCTGTCTCGATCCGCGGCCGGACGCGCAGCGCCAACGAGAACGTGCCTGGCACGGGCAGATCCACCTGCGCCGTCGCGATCCACTCGCCCGGCTCCGGGCCGCGCACGACTTCGGCCGCGGTGACGCGCACATTCTGCCACTCGAAGACGTCCATCGTGCGTTCCTGGGTGACGCCCGAGAGCACCTCGACGACGAGATCGTCGAACGCCGCCTTCACGCGCGCCTTCACCTTGATGCGCTCACCGAGCGGCGCGTTCGTCGGCGCTTGCTCGAGCCACTCGACCGTGACGCTTTGAAACGCCTTCACCGCGTGGGCGCGCGCGTCGGCGCGGCTCTTGGCGACGCGGCCGTTGTCTTCGAGCAGCGCGGTCGTCGCCTTGTGCGCGGGCGCGTAGCTGTCTCTGGCGTACTGCTCGACCATGCGCACGGCGTGAAACTTCGGCGCGAGGGCGCGGCCCGACGCGTAGCACTTGTCGATCCACGCGACGGGCACCCCGCGCTCGTCGTGCGAGTAGAACAATGGCAACACTTCGCTCTCGATGATCCGATAGAGGTCCTGCGCGTCGTCCGAGTCGCGCGCCGCGTCCGAGAGCGGCGAGCCTTGATCGTAGTCGGCGCCGATCGCCCAGCCGACCTCGGGCTCGTACGCTTCCTTCCACCAACCGTCGCGGATGCTGACGTTCAGGCCACCGTTTTGAATGACCTTCATGCCGCTCGTGCCGCTGGCTTCGAGCGGGGGTCGCGGCGTGTTCAGCCAAACGTCCACGCCTTGGACGAGCAAGCGGGCGACGCGCATGTCGTAGTTCTCGACGAACGCGATCGACGCTTCGAGCCCGTGCTTGTGGATGAGATCGTGCAGCGCCTTGATGTTCGCCTTCTCGCGCGTGTTGTGCGGGTGCGCTTTGCCGGCGAAGACCAGCTGCACGCGCCGCTCTTTGGACGAGAGCAGGTGGCGCAGGCGCTCGGGGTCCGAGAACAAGAGCAGCGCGCGCTTGTACTCGGCGAAGCGGCGCGCAAAGCCGATGGTGCAGACGTCGGGATCGAAGCGCAGGTGCGACGGGCGCCGCTTGTTGATGTGATCGATCAACGTGTGGCGCAGGCGGCGCTTGTCTTGCGCGAACGCTTGGTGATCGGGCCGCGCTTTTCCGTAGTGCTTCAGCATCTCCGGGTGTGTCCAGGTCGGCAGGTGCACGCCGTTGACGACCGCGCCGATCGGCACCTCGCTCGCGGCGTGGCCGGGAAAGAGCGCGTGCCACAGCCGCCGCGACACCTCGCCGTGCTCGAGGGAGACGCCGTTTCTGTGTGCGGAGAGCTGGATCGCGAACGCGGTCATCGAGAAGCGCGCGTGATAGCCCGTGGCTTCGGCCTCGTATTGCTCGACGCCTTGATCGAGCACCCACTGCAGCGGCAGCCCGAGCGACTCGCAGAGCGGCGACAGGTACGGCACGAGCGCGCCGTGCGAGAAGACGTCGTTGCCGGCGGCGATGGGCGTGTGCGTCGTGAAGACGTTGCCGGCGGCCACGAGCTCGGCCGCCGCGTCGAGATCGAGCCCGAGATCGCGGCGGACGATGTGCAAGCGCGCGAGCGAGAGGAACGCCGCGTGGCCTTCGTTGATGTGATAGACGGTCGGTGCGATGCCGAGCGCTTCTAGGGCGAAGGTGCCGCCGACGCCGAGCGCCAGCTCCTGCTCGATGCGGGTGTCGTGGCCGCCGCCATAGAGATTCTGCGTGATGCGGCGATCGGGCTCGGCGTTCTCCGGAACGTCCGAGTCGAGCAGGTAGAGCTTGGTCCTGCCGATCTCGAGCTCCCACACCTGCAAGTGCACGGCGCGCGCGGCCATCCGCACGTGGACGGTGAGGCGCCCGCCGTTTGGCAGCGTGCACAGCCGGGCGCCGAGGGTTTGCGGGTCCGTATGGACGTAGCGCTCGGCCGGCGTGCCGTCGGCGCCGATGTGCTGCTCGTGATAGCCGCGGCCGTAAAAGAGCCCGACGCCGACGAGCGGCAGGCCGAGATCGCCCGCCGACTTCAGGTGGTCGCCGGCCAGGATGCCGAGGCCGCCGGCGTAGATCGGCAGCGTCTCGTGGATGCCGTACTCGGCCGAGAAGTACGCGATGAGGCCGCCCGGCGGGATGTGCGCCTGCGCCGGCTTTTGCGCGAGCGCTTGGGTGGTCTTTTGCACCTCTTGGGCGATGACGGCGTCGGCGACGAGCGCTTCTTGCTCGGCGGTCGTCAGCGTTTCGAGCCAGCTATAGGGCGGCGCCTGTTGAAACACCGGCCGCCCGAGCGCGCCGATCTTGTCTCTGAGCAGGGCGACGAGCCGGGAGATCCCGGGATCGTAGCTCCAGGCGCAGTTGCCGAGGAGGCGGGCGAGGGGCTGCATCGCCGGCAGCAGCTTCGGCTTCACGTAGACGGTCTGAACGTGCATCTCTTCTGACTCCGTGGCGCGGACTAACCCGTCGGCCCTCGCGCCTCAAGGTATGCATGGGGTGGGCTAGAGCCGATCGAGGATCGTCTTCAGCAGCGCTTCGGCGATCTCCGTCTTCGGGCTGCGCTCCGTTTCGAGCACGACGCCCCGCCGATCGTAGATCGTCACTTTGTTGTCGTCCGAGTCCATCCCGACGCCGGGGGCCGAGATATCGTTGGCGACGATGAGGTCGAGCCCCTTCGCTCTCAGTTTCTTGAGCGCATTCGCCTCGACGTCGTTCGTCTCGGCCGCGAAGCCGACGAGCAGCGTGCTCTTCTTCTTCGCCTTCGCGATCGTCGCGATCACGTCCGGGTTCTGTGTCAGCGCGATCGCCGGCTTCTTGCCGAGGTCCTGCTTCTTCAGCTTCTTCTTCGCCACCTTCTGCGCGGCGTAGTCGGCGACGGCGGCGGCCATGACCAGCACTTGGCAGCGCTTCATCAGCGCCTGCAGCGAATCGAGCATCTCGACGGCGCTGGTCACCGCCACGGCATGCACGCCGCGCGGTGGGTCGAGCGCCACGGGACCGTGGACCAGCGTGACCTGCGCGCCACGCATCGCGGCCCGCTCGGCGATCGCGAAGCCCATCTTGCCGCTCGACCGGTTCGAGATGAAGCGCACGGGATCGAGCGGCTCGCGCGTTGGCCCTGCGGTGACGATCATATGGACGCCGGCGAAGTCCTGCGGCGTCAGCGCCTTCTCGGCGTGCCACGCGATGAGATCCGGCTCGCTCATCCGGCCCATGCCCTGGGCGCCGCTCGCGAGGGCACCGGACTCGGGTCCGATCACCGTGTAGCGGCCGGTCTTCACCAGCGTGGCGACGTTCTTCTGCGTCGCTGGCGCCGTCCACATGTTGGTCTCCATTGCCGGCGCGAGCAGCACGGGGCAGGTGCTCGCGAGGACCAACGCCGTCAGCGCGTCGTCGGCGAGGCCCATCGCCAAGCGCGCGATCGTCGTCGCGGTGGCAGGGGCGATCACGATGAGCTTCGCTTGATGCCCGAGCACGACATGGCCAATCTCGCCGCGCTCGGACAGGTGCCAGACACTTTCTTCGACCGGGTGCTTCGTCAGCGCGCTGAAGGTCAGCGGCGTGACGAACTGGGTGGCGCCGCGGGTCATCGCGACGTGGACGTCGACCCCGAGCTTGCCCAGCAGGCGCACGAGCTCGACGGCCTTGTACGCCGCGATGCCGCCCGAGACGCCGACGATGACGGTCGCATGCTCCATGCCGCGCATTCTGTCGCATACTAGGACGGCTTCGGACACTCTGTCCCGTTTTCGGACAGCTGGTTTTCACGGCGGGGGCGTGGCGACAGGGACTTATCGCGTTTGGCGCGGGTGGTCCGAATGCTGCTCTCTGCCCGCGCGCATGGAATTGCCGGAGCGCCAGCGTCACCCAGACCTCGGGCCGACTGAGCTGTATTGCCACGGCGACGCTTCGCTCCTTGGAAGCCAGGCGATCGCGATCGTCGGCTCCCGCGATGCATCCCCGGATGCGCGTCACTTCGCCGGCATCCTCGCGCGCTCGGCGGCGCATGCAGGTCTCGTGATTGTCTCGGGCGGCGCCAGGGGCATCGACTTTGCGGCGCACGACGCAGCGTTGCGGATCGACTACGGCCGGCTCATCTGTGTGCTCGGGTCACCGCTCGATCGGATCTCGCCGGAGATCAGCGCGCGGCTGTGCGAGCGCATCGTCGAACGTGGCGGCGTGATCGTCAGTGAGCACCCGCCTGGGACGCGGACGTATAAAGGACACTTCCTCGATCGCAATCGCATCGTCGCGGCGCTCGCTGATGTGACGGTTGTGGCGGCCGCCCGGCTCCGTTCCGGCTCTTTGCATACGGCCCGCTGGGCGGCGCGCTTGGGCAAGCCCGTCTGGGCGGTGCCAGGGCCACCCTGGGACACGCGGCTCCAGGGTGGGAACGCGCTCATCGCGTCGTGGCAGGCGTCGCCGCTCGTCTCGGTATTCGACTTCGTCACAGCGATGCGCACGATGTTCGGCCGCGATCCCTCGGTGTTTGCGCCGCGCCGCGACCCGATCGCGACCTTGCTCGCCGAGCGCGCCCATTCGGCGGACGAGCTCTGCACCGCGCTCGAGTTGCCGCCGGAGCGCCTGCCGCTGGCGATCTACGAGCACCTGCGCAGCGGCCGCATCGTGCGCGGCGCCGACGGCAAGTATCGGCTGGTGGAGGGCTAGCGCAGCCGGCGAAGAATGAGGCATGGCCCGCCGCCTATGACCGTCACGATCATCGGCGCCGGACTCGCAGGATCGGAAGTCGCCTGGCAGCTCGCCGAAGCGGGTCACTCCGTGCGCCTCGTCGAGATGAAGCCGAAGAAGCACACCCCGGCGCAGAAGAGCGACACCTTCGCCGAGCTCGTCTGCTCGAACTCGTTTCGCTCGGCGAACGTCGAGAATGCGGTCGGGTTGTTGAAGGAGGAATTGCGCCGCTTGGGATCGTTCGTCCTGCAGGCGGCCGACGCGACGAAGGTGCCGGCCGGCGACGCGCTGGCGGTCGATCGCGATCAGTTCTCGCGGCGGATTCACGACGCCCTGCACGCGCACCCGAAGATCAGCGTCGTGCTCGAGGAAGTGACGGAGCTGCCGGCGCAAGGCCCGGCGGTGATCGCGACGGGGCCGCTGACCGGCGAAGCGTTGGCGAAGGATCTCTGCCGCGTCATCGGCCAGGAGCAGCTCTACTTCTACGACGCGATCGCGCCGATCATCGCCGCCGACAGCCTGAACATGGACGTCGTCTTCGCGCAGTCGCGCTACGACAAAGGCGACACGCCCGACTATTTGAACTGTCCGCTCAACGAGGACGAATACAAGGCGTTCGTCAAAGCGGTGTGCGACGGCGAGAAGGTGGCGTTCAAGACCTTCGAGAAGCCCGTCTACTTCGAAGGCTGCTTGCCGATAGAAGTGATGGCCGAGCGCGGCGAGCAGACGCTCTCGTTCGGGCCGATGAAGCCCGTCGGCCTCTCGGATCCGCGCACCGGCCGCCAGCCGCACGCGGTCGTGCAGCTGCGCAAAGAGAACGTCGCCGGGACCGCGTACAACTTGGTCGGCTTTCAAACGAAGCTGAGCTACCCCGAGCAAAAGCGGATCTTCCGCATGATCCCAGGCCTCGAGAACGTCGAGTTCCTCCGCTTCGGCGCCGTGCATCGAAACACTTACGTCGAAGCGCCGCGCGTGCTCGAGGCCGGCATGGAGCTGAAGGCTCGGCCGGGCGTGTTCCTCGCGGGTCAGATGGTCGGCGTCGAGGGCTACTTGGAGTCGACCGCGCACGGCCTGTGCGTCGCGATGGCGTTGAAGGCGCGCCTCGGCGATCGGCCGTGGGTCCCACCGCCAGCGACGAGCGCGCTCGGGGCGTTGCTCCGTCACGTGATGGGCGCCGACGCGAGCGCGGTGAAGAAGTACGGCCCCGAGAACGTGCACTGGGGCATGGTGCCGCCGCTCCTTGGCAAGGTGAAGAAGATCGAGAAGAAGGCGCGGATCGTGGAGCGCGCACGCGGCGATTTCAACGGGTGGATGTTGGATTTCTTCGGCTGCCGCTCGTCGTGAAATTGCTTTCTTCAACGGTCGCGCCGATGATCGCCCCATGTTCGACGGGTCGGCGAAGGATCCCTTCCTCGCGCACTTGGCGAAGGTCGTTCGCTGCTCGCCGCACACGTTGCGCGCTTACGATCGCGACCTCGCGCAGTTCGCCGCGCATTTGACGTCGCGCGGGCGTCAGAGCTTCCTCGTCGCCACTGCCGACGACGTACGCTCACACCTCGCTGCGCTGGCGAGGGATCACAAGAAGACCTCGCTCGCGCGCAAGCTGTCGACGCTGCGATCGTTCGCGGCGCATCTGCAGAAGCACGGTCTGCGCGCCGACGACTTTTGCCTCGGCGTCGACGGGCCGAAGCTCGGCCGGCGCCTGCCGCGCGCGCTGTCGGTCGACGAGACGGAAGCGCTCGCGGGCGTAGAACGGCGTGCAGACAGCGTGCTGGCGCGGCGCGATCAGGCGATCGTCGAGCTGCTCTACGGTAGCGGCTTGCGCGTGGCGGAGCTCTGCGGGCTCGCGATCGGCGATGTCGCGCTCGACGAAGCGATCGTGCGCGTCACCGGCAAACGGCAGAAGACGCGGATCGTGCCGATGGGGGCGCTCAGCATCGACGCGATGCGCGCGTATCTCACGGTGCGTGCAGCGATGGCGCGCGACGACGGCGGCCCCGAGCGGCCCCTCTTCGTCAACGCGCGCGGGGGTCGCCTGACGACCCGCAGCGTCGCGCGCAACTTGGATCGCGACGCGCTCCGCGCCGGCCTTGGCAAGCGCATCTCGCCGCACGCTTTGCGCCACTCGTTCGCGACCCACTTGCTCGGCGGCGGCGCCGACCTGCGCGGCATCCAGGAGCTCTTGGGTCACGCGAGCCTCGGCACCACCGAGCGCTACACCCACGTCGCCCTCGAGCGCGCGATCGCTGTGTTCGACGACTGCCACCCGCGCGCCAAGCGGTGAAATGGTCCCAGGGACCTTTTTCACGCACCGCAGCCTCGTGAAGGGCTTGGTCCCAATCTTTACACCCTGGGGCCCAAAGGCTATGCGGCGCGACAAATGCAAACGTCAGACAGCATGCACGCGACGACGATCCTGTGCGTCCGCAAGGGCGGCCACGTCGTCATCGCGGGCGACGGCCAAGTCAGCATGGGCCAGACCATCGTCAAAGCGAGCGCCAAGAAACTGCGCCGCTTGGGCGAGGGCAACGTCATCGCCGGCTTCGCGGGCGCCACCGCCGACGCCTTCACGCTCTTCGAACGCTTCGAAGCGAAGCTGAAGGATCACCGCCAGAACCTGACGCGCGCGGCGGTCGAGCTGGCCAAAGACTGGCGCAGCGATCGCTTGCTGCGCCGGCTCGAAGCGCTCCTGCTCATCGCCGACAAGGAGAAGACCTACTTGCTCGGCGGCAACGGCGACGTCGTCGAGCCGGATGAAGGCGTCATGGCGATCGGCAGCGGCGGCAACTATGCGCTCTCGGCCGCGCGCGCGCTGCTTCGCCACACCGACTTCTCGGCCAAAGACATCGCAGAGAAATCCATGCGCATCGCCGCCGAGATCTGCGTCTACACGAACGGCAACGTCGTCTTCGAGGAGCTCTCGCAGTGAGCGACATCGAGACCGACAAGTCGACGATGACCCCGCGCGAAGTGGTCGACGAGCTCGATCGCTACATCGTCGGCCAACGCGCGGCGAAGCGCGCCGTCGCCATTGCGCTGCGCAACCGGCACCGGCGAAAGCGCGTGCAAGGCGATCTGCGCGACGAGATCGCGCCGAAGAACATCATCATGATCGGCCCGACCGGCGTCGGCAAGACCGAGGTCGCGCGCCGCTTGGCCAAGCTCGCCCGGGCGCCGTTCATCAAGGTCGAGGCCTCGAAGTTCACCGAGGTCGGCTACGTCGGCCGCGATGTCGACTCGATGATCCGCGATCTCGTCGAGATCTCGGTGCAGCTCGTCAGGAACGAAGAGAAGCAGCGCGTACAGCCGCGCGCGGCCGAGCTCGCCGAAGAGCGTCTGCTCGACTTGCTCGTGCCGCCGACGCCGCGGACCGGCTTCGAGGCGCAGGGCGAGCCGCAGCCGAACGAGACCCGCGAGAAGTTCAGGACGATGCTCAAGAACGGCGCGCTCGACGATCGCCAAGTCGACGTCGAAGCGCCGGAGCAGGCGCAGGTCCCGGTGATGCAGGTGTTCAGCAACGCCGGCTTGGAAGAGATGGGCATGCAGTTGCAAGACATGTTCTCGAACATGACCGGCGGCGGCAACAAGAAGAAGCGCCGCACCGTGAAGGTGAAAGAAGCGCTCGAAGTCTTGCAGCAGCAAGAGGCGCAGCGCCTCATCGACATGGACAAGGTGAGCAAAGAGGGGCTGCGGCGCGCCGAGGAGAGCGGCATCGTCTTCATCGACGAGATCGACAAGATCGCGAAAAGCGGCGGCGGTGGTCACAGCGGCCCCGACGTCTCGCGCGAAGGCGTGCAGCGCGATCTCTTGCCCCTCGTCGAAGGCAGCTCGGTGACGACGAAGTATGGCATGTTGAAGACCGATCACGTGCTCTTCATCGCGGCCGGCGCGTTTCACGTGAGCAAGGTGAGCGATCTCATCCCCGAGATGCAGGGCCGCTTTCCCATTCGCGTCGAGCTCGAGCCGCTGACCGAGGCGGACTTCGTGCGCATCCTCACCGAGCCGCAGAACTCGCTCGTCAAGCAGTACACGGCGCTGCTCTCGACCGAACGCGTGACACTCGAGTTCAAGGACGACGGCGTGCGCGAGATCTGCCGCGTCGCCGCCATCGCCAATGGTCGCAGCGAGAACATCGGCGCGCGCCGGCTGCACACGGTGATGGAGAAGCTGCTCGAAGACATTTCTTTCGACGCGCCGGAGAAGTCCGGCACGACCTTGGTCATCGACGCCGGCTACGTGAAGAGCAAGCTCGACAGCGTGCTCAAAGACGAAGACCTGAGCCGCTACATACTGTAAGGAACCACAAAGATGCTTTCGCACGAGGAGCTGCTTCGCTTCGGCCAGGAACACCTGTTCCTGAACTACCGCCAACCGCCGATCGTCATGGTGCGCGGCGAAGGCTCGTTCCTCTACGACAAAGACGGCGTCGAGTATTTGGATCTTTCGGGCGGCATCAGCGTCAACGCGCTCGGCCACGCGCACCCGCGCATCGCGGCGGTCATCGCCAAGCAGGCGTACCAGCTCGGCCACATCTCGAACCTGTTCTACAACGACAAACAGAACGCGCTCGCTGAGGCGCTGTGCGCGAGGAGCTTCGGCGAGCGGGTGTTCTTCTGCAACAGCGGCGCCGAGGCGAACGAGACCGCGATCAAGATGGCGCGGCGTTACTACTACGATCGCAAAGAGACCCGCTACGAGGTCATCAGCGCGCTCGCGTCGTTTCACGGCCGCACGCTCGCCACCGTCACCGCCACCGGGCAGCCGAAGTACCACGAGGGCTTCGGGCCGTTGCCGGAAGGCTTCAAGCACGTGCCCTTCGGCGACTTGCCTGCGCTCGAAGCGGCGATCTCCGAGAAGACTGCCCTCGTCATGCTCGAGCCGATGCAGGGCGAAGGCGGCGTCGTCCTGCCGCCACAAGGTTACTTGAAGGCGGTGCGCGAGCTCTGCGATCGCAAAGGCGTCTTGCTCCACTTCGACGAGGTGCAATCGGGCATGGGCCGCACCGGGCGCTGGTTCTGCCACGAGCACGACGGCGTCGCGCCGGATTCGATGGCGCTCGCCAAAGCCCTCGGCGGCGGCTTGCCGATGGGCGCGCTCGTCTCGGTACATCGCATCGCGCAGTGCCTGGTGCCGGGCACCCACGCGAGCACCTTCGGCGGCAATCCCATCGCCTGCGCGGCGGCGCTCGCGTTCATCGACGTGGTCGAGGAAGAGCAGCTCCTCGACCGCGCGAGTGAAGTCGGCGAGCGATTGATCCACGGCTTGCGCAGCGCGCTCTCCAGCGTGCGTTGGGTGAAGGAAGTCCGCGGCAGGGGCTGTCTCGTCGGCATCGAGCTCGAAGGGCGCTCAGCGCGGCCGCTGCTCGAGGCGCTGCGCAACCAGAAGGTGCTCGTGACGGTCTCGGCCGACAACGTCATGCGCCTCGCGCCGGCCTTCAACATCCCGTGGGAGGCGCTCGATCGCGGCATCGAGGCGATCGCCTCGGCGGTGAAGACGGCAGACAAAGAGCGCGCCGCTTGAGCTTTGACGCCGCGGCGCTGCTCGAAGCGGTCCCCCTGATCGATACGAAGATCGACTTGCGCACCTTGCCGCTCGACGCGCGCGAAGGTTTCGTGCTCTCGCGCATCGACGGTTCGTGTAACGTGCAAATGCTCGGCGCCGTCACCGGCATGAGCGACGACGAGATCATCGGCGTCGTCCGGAAGCTCGCGAACCTCAAGGCGATCACCTTCAAAGGGATGAAGCCGCCGCCCGTCGCTGCGCCGCCGCCGGCGCCGCCACTACAACCGGCGGCGCTCCCGGCGTTGCCGAGGCCGGTCGAAGAGGTGGATCTCTCCGACGCCGAGCAGCAGAAGATCTTCGATCTGCACAACGTGCTCGGCAAGGCGTCGCACTACGACATCCTCCTCGTCACACGCACCGCCGCCGCCGACGAAATCAAGACGGCGTACTACAAGTTCTCGAAGGACTTTCATCCCGATCGTTTCTACGGAAAGAAGCTCGGCTCGTACAAAGCGATGCTCGAGAAGCTCTTTCGCGCCGGCAAGAGCGCGTACGAGGTCTTGGGCGATCCCGCGGCGCGCGCAGCGTACGACAAGACACTGCCGAAGAACGCAGCGCCGGCAGCGGGCGTGGGCGACGCCGAGTTTCAGAAGCGCGCGGCGTTGGAAGCGCACCGGCAGAAGATCCTCGACGAGCGCGCGAAGAAGCAGCGGGCGCCGATGCAGGAGCAGCTCGACCGCGCCAAGGCGTTCGCGCTCGAAGGCGAGACCTTCTTCAAGCAGGGCGACCTCGTCTCGGCGGTGGCCCGCTTCGCCCTCGCGTTGGGCTACGATCCGGCGAACGAAGAGTACAAGCGCCGCCATCAGGAGCTCGTGCCGGTCGCCAACGAGGTGCGTGCCAAGGGCCTCGCTGCGCAAGCCGCGACGGAGGCGACGAACGGCAACTTCTCCGGCGCCGCCGGGCTCTACCTGCAGGCCTTCGACATCAACCCAGGCAACGGAACCTTCGCCGCGCGCGCCGCCGATCTCTACGAGAAGCAAGGCACCGACCACACCGCAGCGCTCGCGGCGATCGACAAGGCGATCGGCCGCAGCCCGAAGAACGGCGACTACCGGCTGCTGATGGCCACAATCCTGGAAAAGCTCGGCGAATTGGTGAAGGCGCGCGAGGCGTTGAAGCTGGCGCAAGAGCTCGGCTGCAATGACGAAGACGCGAAAAAACTGTTGAAACGTTTGAGATAGGTTAAGCACTCAAGGTTTAGGAGGCGACAGACTCTCATGGCCGGCGATGTCATCATCGGCATCGACCTTGGCACCACGAACTCGGTGGTCGCCATCGTCGACGGCGATGTCCCGAAGATCGTTCCGAACCGGCTCGGCCAACGGCTGACCCCTTCGATGGTCGCGATCAGCGAGAACAACAAGCGCCTCCTTGGCCATCTCGCCAAGCGGCAAGCGATCACCAACCCCGAGAACACCGTCTACGGTGCCAAGCGCTTGATCGGGCGCAAGTGGAACACGCCCGCCGTCGCCAAGGCGCTCGAGACGCTGACCTATACGTGCAAAGAAGGCCCGCACAACGACGTGCGCATCCTCCTCCGCGGCAAAGATTATTCGGTGCCCGAGATCTCCGCGATGGTGCTGCAGGAGATGCGCACGGTCGCCGAAGACTACTTGGGCCACCCGGTCGAAAAAGCGGTCGTGACAGTGCCGGCGTACTTCAACGACGGCCAGCGCCAAGCGACCAAGGACGCCGGGAAGATCGCCGGGCTCGACGTCGTGCGCATCATCAACGAGCCGACCGCGGCCGCGCTCGCGTACGGCTACGGCAAGGAGATGAAGAAGAAGGTCGCCGTCTACGATCTCGGCGGCGGCACCTTCGACATCTCGGTGCTCGAGATCAACAGCGGCGTCTTCGAGGTGCTGGCGACCAGCGGCGACACCTTCTTGGGCGGCGACGACTTCGACCATCGCATCATCGATTGGCTGGTGTTCGCCTTCGCCAAGGAGAACAAGGTCGACCTGCGCAAGGACAAGATGGCGCTGCAGCGTCTGCGCGACGCGGCAGAGAAGGCGAAGATGGAGCTCTCGACGGTGCAGGAGACCGAGCTCAATCTCCCGTTCATCTACACGGCCGGCAAAGAGACCTTCCACATTCAAAAGAAGCTCACACGCGATAAGTTCACGGAGCTCTGCGCCGATCTCGTCGAGCGCACCGTGCACATCACCAAGCGCACGATTGGCGAAGCCCGCATCAACGTGCAGGACCTCGACGACGTCATCTTGGTCGGCGGCATGACGCGCATGCCGGCGGTGCAGCAAGCGGTCGAGAAGTTCTTCGGCAAGGCGCCGTCGAAGGGCGTGCACCCGGACGAGGTCGTCGCGCTCGGCGCTTCGATCCAAGGCTCGCTGCTCGGGCAAGCGAAGAGCGAGATGCTGCTGCTCGACGTGACGCCGCACGCGCTCGGCATCATGGTCGCCGGCGGTTTCTTCAAGCCGCTCATCGAGAAGAACACGACAGTGCCGACGTCGAAGGCCGAGGTCTTCACCACCGTGCGCGACGGGCAGACGCAAGTGCGCATCATGGTCATGCAGGGCGAGTCGCAGCTCGCCGAAGAGAACGAGCTGCTCGGCGAGTTCGTGCTCGAGGGCTTGCGCGAGGCGCGTCGCGGCGAAGTGAAGATTCAAGTCAACTTCGAGATCAGCGCCGACGGCATCTTGAGCGTCGCGGCGACGAACTTGGAGAGCGGCCGGGCGCAGGCGATCACCGTCACCGCCACGAGCGGCCTCACCGAGCACGAGCTGCAAGACATGGTGAAGGACGCGCAGCAGTACGCGGTCGCGCAGCGCACCAGCACCGAGTTCGAGGGCGACAGGGTCGAGGCCGAGCGCGTCATCCGCGAGATCGAGCGCTTGATGCCGACGGTGCAGGCCAAGCTGCAGGCATCGTCGTTCGGCACCGACGCGATCAAGCGCGCTGAACAGTCGATCATTCGAGCCAAGGACGCGCTCTCGCATGAGGATCGCGAGGCCCTCCTGAGCTCGATGGAAGGCCTGAAGAAGACCCTCGAGATGCTGCGCGGTGTGGCGAGCAAAGCGTGAGCCAGGATAAGCCGAAGCTCCCGCAACGCTCGCTCGGTCAGCTGACCGGGCAAGCGAAAGCCGAGTCAGGGAAGACGCCGAGCCCGAAGGTCGACGTGCCGATCCCGCCGCCGCCCGTGCCGCCGGTGCCCGTGTTGCCGGTGGCGCCCGCCGCGGCGCCGGGTTCGAACGGCGAGGACGACGGCTTCGAGGTCACGCTCGACGACGACGAGCCGGACGTCGCGAATCTCGCCGATCCTTGGGGCGACGGGAAGGAAGAAATCGCCTCGCGCGGCATCGCGCTCGAGACGGTGTCGCCGGAGACCGCGACCGTGGCGCCGCCGCCCGCTCCGCCACCGGCGCCGTCGGGCCAGAAGAACTCGTTCGAGATGTTGATGGAGGGCGCGGCCGAGCTGTTCTCGCTGGGCGACTTCTCGGGCTCGCTCGAGACGATCGAGAAGGCGCTCGAGATCAAGCCGAGCGACCCCGGCGCGCTCGAGTTCATGCAAAGGAACCAGCAGACGCTGATGAAGATGTTCGAGTCGAAGCTCGGAGGCTTGCAGAAGCGGCCGCGGGTGAAGGTGGATCCCTCGGAGATCATGTGGCTCAGCCTCGATCATCGCGCCGGCTTCGTGCTCGCGCAGATCGACGGCTTCGTGAGCTACGATGAAGTGATGACGCTGAGCGGAATGAACAAGTTCGACACGCTGAGGATCCTTGCCAAGCTGTGCGAAGAAGGCGTGATCGAGTCGGTCTAGCGTCTAGATTGCCTTACCGAGATCCAAGTACGCCTGATCCTGCATCACCACGAACGGCCGCTCGTCGAAGGTCAGCTTGCCCTTGCCGTCGTGCTCGATGACCTGCAGCTTGCCCATGCCGTAACCCATCGGCCCGCGGCTGTAGTAGTGCGCCTGCAGCTTGTACGGGCCGGCGCGGTGACCGCGATCGGCGCGGATGGTGAAGCACTCGGGCCCGTAGCCGGTCGTGACGTCGCCATAGAGCACTCCGCCCGAGGGCAGCTGCATGTTGCTGTACGACGCGTGACCGCCCTGGCCGTCGTAGATGTGAAAGTCGACGTCGTTCGCGTCGGTCTCCCAGTTGAGGACGAAGCGCAGCGACGGCGCGTCTTCGAGCGTGGCGCCGTAGGCTTCGAGGCGCTTCGTCACGATCGCCGCCATCTTCGGCGACTGCTTGATCCACGCGGCGCCGACGAGGCCGAGGTCTTCCCGCAAGATGTTCTGCACGCCGGCGAAGCGGCCGCTCGGGTACTCCTGCTTCAGCGCGTTCTCGAGCACGAGGAACGCGGCGGGAGCTTGGCCGGTCTTGATCAGCGCGAACGCGAGCAAGCGGTGGCTCGCCGGATGATCGGGGCGCTCGGCGACCGCTTTCTCATAGGTGTCGATCGCGAGGATGAGCGCCGCCTCGTGCTTCTTCTGCGCGAGGCGCTCCAGGCGTTCACCGGCGAAGCGGCGCATGTCGGCGCGTGCTGGGAAGAGATCGATCAGCGACCCGTACGCCCGCGCTGCTTCTCGAAGATCGCCCTTCGCTTCCATCGCTTCGCCGAGGCCGAGCAGGGCCATGACGTCGCCAGGGTTCGCGGCCAGCAGCTTCGTCGCGAGGGCGATCGCGTCGTCGATCTTCTTGCTCTTCACGGCGCGCATGATCGCCGCGAAGTCGCCGGCGTAGGGATCGATCTGCGGCGCCTGCGGCTGCTCAGCCGCCACGGCGATGCGTGCAGGCTCGGCGGCCGGTGGCGGGGCCATTGCGGGTGGCGGCGGGGCATCGGGCCGTGCTTGGGCCGCCGGACGCGGCTGCGTGGCGACGGCGACGCTGTCGGTCGGCTTGTCGTCGCTCGCGCGTGAACGCTCGGCCCGATCGGCTTTTGGCTCCGACTCGGCCGCCTCCTCGACGGCGCCCAGCGCGATCGCTTCTTTGGCCGGTGCGTCGCGGTCTTCGCGATCCGCGCGCTTGCCCTTCTTCGAATCTTTGCTGGCTTCGCGCTCGAACGGCTCTTTCTTGCGCGCGTCATTCTTCGGCGGCTTGTTCTGCGCGACCGCCGTCTGCGTCTTGGCGATCTGCAGCGGCTGCGCGCTTCGGTGAATCCAGTCGAGGCCCGTGGACGACACCGTCAGGATGTCGGCGAGCGCACGGTGATCGATGCCGAAGCGCGCGTAGTCCTGCTCGGTCTCGAGCACGAGCAGCGCGGTGAAGGGGCTGAGCACGCGGTGCTTCACCGAGATCGCGGTCACCTCGCGTTCGGTCTCGGCGCGCTTTTTCGGATCGCCCGCGAAGACCGTGTCGCGCTCGAAGAGCAGCCCTTGGATCTGCGCGCCGGCGATCGCGCGCTCGACGAGCGGCTTCATTCCGGCGCTGAGCACCGGCTGAAACGGCTTGCCGTCGCCGATCGCGAGCGTCAAGGCCGCATTCTTGTCGAGCTCGCCGAAGACGAGCACCTCGTCGCCCGGCTGCACGCCGTCGAGCGTCTCCGGCCAGATCCACTTCGCGCCGGCCGCGCTGACGCGGATCCCGGAGCGCGTCATGCGGTTCAGCTTGTGCGCGATCGCTTCGCTCGGCAGATCGCCATCGATGACGAGGCCGTCGTTGCGAAGCGTGCCACGCACCAGCTTTTGCAGCATCGCGTCGTCGCGCAGGCCGCCGACCGCGATCGCGTCGATGCGCTCGACGCCTTTCAGCGTGCGCGTGGCGGCGATCAACTTGTCGCCGGCGATCTCACCGGCGGTCGCCACGCCGTCGGTGATGAGGACGCCGCGGGCGAAGCGGCCTTCGAGCGAGGCGGCGTAGGCGATCGCCGCGCGCAGGTTCGACGCCCCGAGCGCGCGTCGCTGGGTGGCCGCGGCCAATCCGTTGAAGACCATGTCGCCGGCGCGGCCGCGGAAGATCGGCTCGGCCGTTTGATCGAACACCGCGATATCGACCGGCGTCTCGGCCGGCAGGCGGGCGAGCAGATCTTGCACGATCGTCCACTGCTTGTTCAGTCCCAGCGCCCGTGACGCGCTCGTGTCGATGAGAATGAAGAGCGAAGGGATCGGCGCAGCGCCGACGTCGCCCGCGAGCGGCGTGACGCGCGTGACGAACATGCCCTCGTGGCGAAGTCCTTGGCCCGCGGCTTTCTCGTTCACGACGAAGTCACCGTCCGGCGCCTTGCCGTCGCGCTTCATCTCGAAGGTCTCGCCGCCAGGGACGATCACGCGGGCGGAGAGGTGCGGGATCGCTGGCAGGCCCGCGAGCGGAATGCGAAACGGCGCCGCGCTGTCCGGCCGTTCTTCCGAGTACGAGAGGATGATCTCTTTGCTCCCGCGCGCCGGGATCGGAAACACACGCGCTGAGAACTCGTTGCCCGCTTGTTGCTCGAGCAGCGCCGGGTCTTGGCGGCGGTGCAAGAAGTCTTCGTAAGCGCGGCGCGCGGCTTGGCGCTCGACGACCTCGCCCTCTTGCCAGCGGCCGTCGATCAGCATCGCGAAGCGGCTGATGCTCGCGCGTGCCGGCAGGGTGATCTGGAACTGGCCCTCGATCACCTGATCGCGCGGGTTGTCGAAGGTCATGCGCAGCTCGACGAAGCCGAGTGGATCTTGCAGGACGCCCTTCGCTTCGAGGCTGCGCAGCACGAGGCCCGTGCCATCGGACGCGGTGAGGCGCATGGGCGCTTCGGCGGCGACCTTCAACACCGGCGCGGCAGGACGCTCCGAGAGCGACGCCGCGAGCGCTTTCTGCACCGGCACGGGCGGCGCTGGCGGCTCGGCAGGCGGCTCGGCAACGACGGGTGCCGGCGGCGTGCAGGCGAGGACAACAAGGAGTGGAAGCAGGCGCATGTAGGACATGGGTGTCTCCTCTTTCGAGCACACCCTTCGTCGTCGGCGCCGAAGAAATTGGGAACTACGGGATCGGCGGGTACTTGGCGGCGCAGAACGGACAATACAAATAGTCGCGCGCCGCTTTGCCGACGACCCGCAGCTTGCAGCGCGGACACTCGCGTTGAAACTCGCTAGCGAAGGGCTTGCGCTCGAAGCGGGTGAGCCAGCTGAAGAAGAGGACGCCGGCCGCGAGCGCGAGCACGATGAGGAACGGATATTCCCAGGTGAGATCCGACATGCGCGGCCCCGAGCCTACTTCGGCGCGAGCTCGGCGTCGATAATCTCGGTGAAGCGTTCGAAGGGCTGCGCGCCGTGGAGCTCGATGCCGTTGATGAAGAACGCGGGCGTCCCTTCCAGGCCAAGCAGCTTGCCGGCGGCGATGCTCGCCGTCACCTCGCCGGCGTGCATGCCGGCGTCCAAGCACTTGTCGAAGGCGCCACCGTCCAGGCCGACGCTGCGCGCGCTCTGCTTCAACGCTTCGACGTCGAGCGCGTCTTGGTGCTCGAACATGTGATCGTGGAGCGCCCAGAATTTTCCCTGGTCGTGGGCGCAGAGCGACGCTTCGGCCGCCTTGAACGCTTTGTCGTGAAAGGGCAGCGGGAACTGGCGGAAGATCAGCCGCACACGGCCGGGGTAGGCGACGAGCACCTTCTCGGCGGTCGCGCGTGCGCGGGCGCAAAACGGGCACTGAAAGTCCGAGAAGGTGACGATGACGACGGGCGCCTTGTCGTCGCCCATGCTCGGGCCGACGGCCTCGACCTTGCGCCGCTCCGTCGCGGGCGCCGCGAGGTAGATCTTCGCCTGCCCTTCGTTCTTCAGGCGTGCGTACATCGACACGACGGCTTCGCTGCGCCGCTGCGTCGTCAAAAACTCGACGATCTTCGGCTTGAGCTCGTCGAACTCGGCGCCGCCGACGCGTTCTCTGTTCTTCTCGAAGAACGCACGGGCGTCGAGCTCGGTCACTTCGAGCAGCTTCTGCTCGATCTCACGTTGTAAGTACGTCTCGGCGTCGACGCCTTCTTTCTTGGCCTGGCGCTCGACGAGCAGGCGGAAGAGCATCGCGTCGAGGCCCTGCTTGCGCGCGTCGTACTTCTGCTTCTCGCTGTCGCGATCGATGCGGGCGATCTCTTGATGCACGGACTTGTCGAGATCGCTCATGCGTACGGTCTTGCCGTCGATCTCGGCCACGACCGGATCACGCTCGCCGCCCTTGCCCCTTTGGCTCATCGTCGCCGCGCAGCCGGCGAGGACAAGCGCCGCGGAAAAAGCGCGCCAAAGGGGGTTTGCAGACATCAATGAAGTGTTAACACGGAAGGCTCGGGGAGCAAGGCGATGGCCAAAGAAAAGGAGGGCGGCGGCCAGACCGTCATCGAGCGCGCGCCGAAGACCGCGCTGAAGAAGCCGCCGCTCTTCAAAGTGCTCTTGCACAACGACGACTTCACGCCGCGCGACTTCGTCGTCATCGTGCTGCGCGAGGTGTTCAACCTGGGCGACGGCGAAGCGCAGGCCTGCATGCAGCACGCGCACAACCACGGCATCGCCGTCGTCGGCTTGTTCACCTTCGAGATCGCCGAGACCAAGGTGAACCAGGCGATGGCGTTCGCCAAAGAGGCGCAGTTTCCGCTGAAGTTTACGCTCGAATCGGAGTAGTGGCTGCCTGTCCGGCGACGGACGGGTCTGAACAAAACTAACCCGTTCGGCATGCGACTCTGCATGCCGACGGAGCGCAGCGACGAGGGTTACTGTCGCGTGCCCATCGAATCGAGCTCGCTCGCCCGCTCACCGTGGCCGGCGTGCTCGTAGGCGCGCTTGAACGCCTCGCGCATGCCTTGGGTGTGCGGATGCTCGGGACCGAAGCGATCGAGGAAGATGGCGAGCGCCTGCCGGGCGAGCGCGTCGCCGCGATCGATCTCGCCGAGCTGCAGATCCATCGTCGCCACGTTCATCAGCGCCACCGCGATCTGCGGGTGCGACGCCGGCAGCACGTCTTGATAGATCGCGAGCGCGCGCCGGTAGTCTTCGCGGGCGAGCAGCGTGCGGCCGGTCGACTCGCGCACCTCGCCGAGCAGCTCGTGCACCTGTGCCCGCTCTTCGCCCATCGTCGGGCGAGCGTCGAGCGCGCGCGTCGCCGCGGCCTCGGCGAGCGTGAAGTCCTTGGCGCCGATCGCGCTCTTCACCAGGGCGCAGAGGGCGGCGGCGAGGCGCGGGTGATCGTTCTTCTCGAGGATGCGGACGGCGCGACGGCGCAGAGTCATGGCGTCAATGTAATCACCGCTGGCTTCCCGCACAGAGGCGAGCGCCTCCAACGGATCGATCATCGACTGCGCCTCGGGGCCGTGCGCGAGCGCGAAGCACTGCAGCGCACGCTCGAGCGCCGCCGCCGCGCCGTCGCGATCGCCGAGGCGCACGCGCGCTGCCGCGAGCCCGCTGAGCGCCACGCCGAGGCGCGGATCGTCATCGCCGGCGCTCGCGAAGAGCGCGTCGACCGAGCGCGCGAACAGCGTCTCGGCGTCGTCGTAGTTCGAGGCCAAGAGCTGGACGTGGGCGAGCCGGTGCAGGCCTTCGCCGACACGCTCGTGACGTTCCCCATAGGTCTTCGTATCGATGTCGAGCGCGCGCAGGAGCGCTTCGGCGGCCGGCACCAGCTTGGCCTGCGCGCGCAAGGCCTCGGCCAGATCGACGAGGGCGTTGGCGACCTCCGGATGCTCCGCGCCGAACGCACGCTCGCGCAAGGTGACGAGCTCTTCGGCGAGCGCCTCGGCCGCGGCGAAACGCTGGGTGGCGAACGCGGCCTCGATCTCACGGACGATGCGGTCTTCGGCGAGGCGGCGGATGTCGATCTCGCTCATGGCAGGCGGAGCTTCGGTTTTTCGGGGTGCGCTTTGTAGAGCAGCGCGGTGCGGCCGATCACCTGCACGATCTCTGCGTTCAACGCGCTGGCCAGCGAGTCGATGGCCGCGCTCGGACCGTCCTCGTTGTTCTGGTTCACCTTCAGCTTCACGAGCTCGTGGGCCAAAAGCGCCGCGCGCGTGTTCTTGATGATGCCGTCATTGACGCCGTCCTTGCCGATCCAGATCGACGCATCGAGCTCCATCCCGAGCTTGATCAGGAAGCGCTTCTGCGGGTTCGTGAGCTCTGCCTTCGGTTCTGACATTTCGGGGGCGGGCGTAGGCGAATCGGGCGCGGATCGTCAAATGCTATTTCTTGTCGCCTTCGATCACACGCAGGTGCGGTGCCTTGGTCGGTCTGCCGACACCTTCGCTGCCGCGGGGCTCGCTGCGGCGGCGGCGCTCGGAGCGCGGCGTGCGGGCCGTCTCGGCTTCCGCTTCGCTCGCGACTTGTGGCTCGAGGTCCATCTCTTTGCGTAGCGCCGCGAGGATGTCTTCCGGCAGGCTCTCCGGGAACACCAGGCCGGCGCCGGTGACGTGGCTGGTCAGCGCGTAGACCGAGCCGAAAGGAATGCGCACCCGGAAGGGATTGCCGCCGAAGGTGAGCGTCGCTTCGATGCCGTCGTCGCCGACTTCCATCTGCGAGCCGGCGAAGCGGTACGAGAGGTTCAAGCGCAGATCCTGCTGGCCGATGAAGTGCTTCGGAACGAGGACCCCATCGCGGCGCGCGTCGAGGTGTACCATCGTCATCCCTTTGTCGAGGAAGGCGAGGAGCGCGTCGCGTTTCGATTTGAAGACGTCCACTTTTGTGAGCCTACCAGCGGAGAAATTCGCTCGCGACCAAATGTGTCTTTCGGCACTAGCAGAGCGTGATCATTTCGCAACGATTATGCTACGGTCTGCATCTTAGCGACGGTTCGTCACGGGGGCGACCGGTTTCGACGGAGGACACACAGGACGAGACGCGTGCCGAGGGTGCTCAGGTACCTCGTTAATCCATTTGGGCAAACTATAAACGCCAACGACAACGTTGAAACGTTTGCTCTCGCGGCCTAATAAACCGTAGAAAGCCATGAGCCGTAGAGTCGACCCATGCTCTGCGGGTTCTCATGATGACAGTGGGTGTGGTGACGATCTGCGGCTCAGGGATCGGCGCCGAGAAATACTGGGAATCGCCCCACGCTAGGCCTGCCGAGCGACTCGGCGCGGGGTTAAAACGAAAGCTCGGCTACGCACGTAGTGGGTCGTCAGGTGGATCTTTCGGACGTGGGTTCAATTCCCACCGCCTCCACTTTTTTCCATCTCGCGCTGCACCTCCGCTTCTGGATAGCGCCAGAAGAAGCAGGTGCCGGCGAGCAACGCGAGCGCGCACAAGGGGCCGGTCAGGATCACGCCGAGCGGCTCGGTGGTCGACTTGCCGAACGCCTCGGACAACCACGACACCGCACCGACCGCGAGGCCGAGCGAGATCTTTTGCAAGAAGCCCTGGGCGCCGAAGAACATGCCCTCACGCTGCTCGCCGGTGCGCCGCGCGTTCGCCGCGCAGATGTCGGCGAGCATCGCGTTCGGCACGGCCAGGAACAAGGCGATCGGCACGCCCGAGAGCGCGAAGATCGGGATCGCGAACGCGGGCTGCCAAGCGATGAGCGGAACGCCGGCGCCGATGAGGAGCGCGAGCATCACGCTGCCGCCGATCATCAGTCGCCGCTTGCCGACGCGGCGCTGCAGCGGTGGCACAGCAAAGAACGCGAGCCCCGCGGCGCCGAACAGAGGTCCGATGACGAGCCCGAGATCGGCGAGCGGTCGTCCGAGCAGCACCTCGACATACGCCGGCGCCGCGGTCTGCACGATCGTGAAGCCGACGAAGAAGAAGTTGTTGCCGAGCACGTAGCGCACGAACGCGCGATCTTTGGCCGTCTGCTTCAACGACGCGAGCAGGCCGGCGTGGCTCGCGGCTTCACCCTGCGCCCGCCGGATGAGGCGCGTCTCGTCGATGCCGAGGATGGGGATGACGAGCATGACGAACGAGATCGCGGCGAGCACCGCCGCCATCGTCTGCAACCCGCGCCGATCGGGATCGACCGCTGGAAGGAACATCGGGGCGACGACGCTCGCGATCATCCCGCCGAAGAGCGCGGCGCCGGCCTGCAAGGTGGCGATGTCCGTGCTCTCGTCCTTGTCCGGCGCCAGCTCTGGGAGGAGCGCGAGGTACGGTGCGACGTAGGTCGAGTAGAAGCAAAAGTACGCCGTGAGTGTGAGCGCGAGAAAGCCAGCATTCGCCGGTGACTCGCCCGCGATCGGCGGGAAGAACATGAGACCCGTGCACAGCGCGAGCGGCGCGGCGCCGGCGATCATGAACGCGCGGCGGCGGCCGAAAGGGTGACGGCTGCGATCGGAGTGGTTGGCGATGAACGGGTCGAAGAAGGTGTCGATGCCACGCGCGAGCACGTTGATGAGGAAGAAGGTGCCGACGCCCCAAGCGAGTCCCGGCATGCGGCTCGTGGCGCCGGAGACCAAAGGCGGCAGGTACAGCGGCAGCAAGAAGGTGGCGACGAGCTGATAGCCAAGCACGTTGCCGGCTTGTCCGCTGGCGTACGCGAGGCGTTGCGCGACGCTCAGCGACGCCAATCGGGCTCCGGCGACAACGACGTCATGGCGAGAGCATAGCGCGAGCTTGGACGAGGACGGATTCTTTACGCACGATCGTTTCCGCGGCGAGACTCGCGGCGTGATAGCCTTCGTCTTCTCGAGGGTGTGCGTTGCCAGGCGTGCACATGCTCGATCGCTACCGCCAGTGGCAGCCCTACTTGGAGCTCGTCGTCGCGACGAGCTTCCGGCTACTCTGAAGCTGCGACCGCCGACCGCAAGCGATCACAGTCGACGATCGGATCGCCCGCGGCGCGGTACGGCGACCAGCAATACCAAAAGAATGCGCCAACGGCGTCGGTGCCGATGACTTCGCCTTTCGGATGCAGCGGGTAGTCCCCGTCGGGCAGCGACCAAGGATCGTACGCAGGGAAGGTGCGCAGGCGTGCGAGGGCGACGCTGAACTGCTCATACACGAAGCGGATCGCGTGGGCCGGCACCGGCATGCCCGCGGCCGCCGCATAGACGATGAACACGGCGAGCTTGCCGCGCCACTTGGCCACTTCACCGCCGGGAATCTCGTCGTCTTTCAAATTGAGATCGAAGTCGGCGCGGCTCCACAAACCGCGGACGAGCGCATCGGCGTCGAGGCCTTGCTCGCTCGCGATCATGGCGGCGGCGAGGTGAAACGTCGCTTGGATCTCGTAGTTGTAGAAGTTGCCTTCGGCGCCGACGAGATCGGCCGCGCGGGTGAGGCCGTCGCCACAGTCTTCGCCATGCGGTCGTTCGTCAGCGATCAATGCGGTCGCGAGGCGCGCCGGGCATTCGACCTTCGGATACACCGCCGACATCGCGAAGTTGCTGATCGTGCTCAGGCGATCGTCCGACGGATAGAGGCCTGGGTAAAAGAGCGAGCCATCGGCGCGCTTGCTGCGGATCCAATACCCGTGCTCAGCGACGTCCTTCGTGAAGCCACGCATGAGGTCGTAGGTCTCTCTCGCGGTCGTGCGGATCGCGAGGTCGTCTGCGAACGACGCGAGGTGCGGCAGGATCGCGGTGGCCAGATAAATGTGCGGAACATCGTCCTTCGAGCGTGTGTTCTGCACCCAGGCTTCGGGCCAGTAAGGATTCTGCGCGACGAAGATCGTCTGCGTGTTCCACGCGTCATGCGCTGTGCGCCAGGCATCGTAGTCGACGAACGCGGTCTTGCCTTCGCGCAAGATCGTGTGGCTCTTCGCGATCACCGCGCGCGCCATGATCGAGCGGAGCGGATCGTTCGCGTCCCATGCCATGCCGAGCATCGTCGCCGAGAGCCCCTTCGCATATTGCTCTGCGAGCTTGGCGGCGAGGCGGTTGCTCGACCACAAGTACGCCGCGCTCATCTGGCCGAGGATGCGCGACGACGAAATCCACATGTTTTCCGGTGACGCTCCGGCATCGTGGCGGAAGGTGATGGCGCCGCCGCGCTTTTGGATCGTCACGCCGTTCCAGTATGCGGACCAATCGCGAAGGTTGGTGCTCGCCTCGACGCCGTACGAGGTCTCGTAGAGCCAGCGGAAAAAGTGCGTGTCCGTATAGTACGAGGCGAGCGCATCCGTGAAAGCTTGCGTCTCGCTTTGTGCGACGGGCGCGTCGGGCTTGCCGTCGCGGTCACGCACGGGGCCCGGACAGATACCGAGCGTGAATGCTGCCCAAAATGCCGCTGCGCCCTTCAAAGCGCGACGTTATCGGCATAGGGACGAGCCGTGTCCAGCGAATCGATGAAGGGGAAAGACTATCGCAAGACGCTCGCCGAGCTGCACGTCGAGCTCGTGCGTCTGCAGGGCTACGTCAAACAAAGCGGCGCGCGCTTGCTCGTCATCGTCGAAGGCCGTGACGCGTCGGGGAAGGGCGGGCTCATCAAGCGTCTGGTCGAGCCGCTGAACCCGCGCGGCTGCCGCGTCGTCGCGCTCGATCGGGCAAGCGAGCGCGAGCGCGGCCAGTGGTACTTTCAGCGCTACCTCGGGCACCTGCCGGCCGCGGGTGAGATCGTCGTCTTCGATCGCAGCTGGTACAACCGCGTCGGGCTCGAGGTCGTGATGGGCTACTGCAGCGCCGCTGAGCACGCGGCGTTTCTGCGGGCGGCGCCGGAGCTCGAACGCCTGCTCGTCGAGGACGGCATCCTGTTGCGCAAGATCTACCTCGAGGTGAGCAAGGACGAGCAGGCGCGTCGGCTCGAAGAACGCAAGAACGATCCGCTCGTGCAGTGGAAGCTGAGCCCGCTCGATTTAGCGGCGCAGAGCAAGTGGGACGAGTATACCGCCGCATCCGAGACGATGTTTGCGAAGACCGCCACCCGAGCCGCTCCCTGGACGATTGTCGCCGCTGACGACAAGCGGCTGGCGCGCGTGAATGCGTTCCGCTGGCTGCTCGCGAGCGTCGACTACGGCGCGCAGGTGTCGCTCACCCTCGACCCCGGCGTCATCACCGTGAGGAGCGCCGGATGACCGCGCAGGTGCTGGTCGACGATCGCCTCGGGCAGTTTCGGCAGTTCAACGCGCTCGGCGGCAAGTTTCGCGTCGCGGTGACGGGCGTCTGCAACCTGCGCTGCTTCTTCTGCCACAACGAAGCGATGGGCGAGATGGGCGCGAAGATCCCGGAGGTGCTCAGCGCCGAGGAGCTCATCGCGATCTGCGACGCCTACGCTGCGCTCGGCGGCAAGCAGATCAACATCACGGGCGGCGAGCCGATGGCGCGCCAAGATCTCCCGGAGATCCTGAGCGCGATCGACAAGCGATCGACGCGGCTCGTGCTCAACTCGAATGGGTTGTTGCACACCCGCATCACCGGCATCCCTCGCGTCGAAGCGATCGATACGATCCTCGTCAGCCTGCACACGCTCGATGATGAAGTGTTCATCAGAGATCTCGGTGGCAAGAGCGTCGCGAAGCTGACCGACGCGATCTTGGCGCTGCGCGATCACGGCTACCACGTGAAGCTCAACCTCTCGCTCGGCCCGCACAACGCCGCCGGCGTCGAAGCGGTGGTGCGTTGGGCCCACGCGAACGCGCTCGACTTGAAGATCATCTCGCTCGTGCGGCCGAACACCGCGCCGGACTTCTATCACGGCAGCTGGATCGATCCGGCGCGCCTCGAGACGCTGCTCGATTCCCTCGGCGTGCGGGGTGAGACGAGGGCGCAGCTCGGCGGCAAGATCACCGAGTGGCGCGCCGAACGATCCACGCTCGAGCTGAAGAACATCGCCCGCGGTCGCATGCGCACCGACTTTTGCCGCGGCTGCACGCACGAGCAGCAGTGCGGCGAAGGCATCTACGGGCTGCGCCTCGGCGTCGACGGCGTGGCCAAGCCTTGCTTGATGCGCAAACAACGCTTCTCGCGCTTGGACCCCGCGCGATCTTGGCGCGAGCAGATCCTGGATCTCATCGCCGCCATGGTCGGCGACTTTCACAACGCCCGTTTCGACACAGGAGCCCCGCTATGAGCAAGAAGGTTACCGCGAAGGATGTGATGACGAAGAAGGTGGCCACGGTCACGCCCGAGACGCCGATCTCGACGCTGCTCGATCGTTTGCGCGCCACGAAGTTCAGCGGCTTTCCCGTGGTCGACGAGCGCGGCAAGGTGCACGGGCTCATCTCGCAGAACGACGTGTTGCGCGCGCTTGCGGCCGGTTCGAGCGGCGACTTTCAGAGCGTCAAGCGCAAGGCGGCGACGAAGCTGCTCGAAGGCGGCGGCGCGACCGCCGACGCCGTGCTCGGCCTCACCGTACGCGATCTGATGACGCCGAAGATCATCGGCTGCGCGCCGTCTGACGGCCTCGCCAAGGTCGCGAAGATGATGGTGGCGAAGCGCGTTCACCGGGTCGTCGTGCTCGACAAGGGCAAGATCGCCGGGCTCATCTCGGCCACCGACGTCGTCAAACACATCGCCAAATCGTAAAACGCCCCTTTCGGCCTGTTCCACCCACCCGCGCTCCTCCCCTGGGCGATGTCGTTCTCCGCGCTCGGCCGTCACGCGGGTTGAGGTGCGGCACAAGGGCTAAAATGTTTCTTGACGCGACGCAGCAAGAGGCGTAGACGGCGCACCGCGTCTGAGCCGCCTGAGCGGATGAGTTGAAGTGGCGAAAGTACAAGGGATCGCAAGCAGAGTTTTCGGCGTGCTTACAAGGATTTAGGCGGAAACAAATGGGCTCTGTTGCCGATATTTGTTGGAACCCGAGTCCGCCACGTCAACACCGAATGGGTCAAGAGGGAGTGTAACTGCTGTGTATCCGTTCTTGTCGCAATTGACGCCTGGGTTCTATTCGAAGCTGAACGCGGTCTGTGACATCGCGGTCCTGGCGATTTGCTACATCATTACGGCCACCTACGTGGGCGGCTCCGGCGCCGACATCCACTTGGTCGCCTCGTGTGCCTTCATCGGCACGGTCTGGTTCTTGGGCGCCGCGATCACGCGCTTCTACGACCCCTGGGCGCGCCGCGACGTCGGTGACGACATGGCGCTCCTCGTCGTCCTGCTCTTCGGCCTCGTCGTCGTGCTCGATCTCTTCGGCTTGATGTTGCCGGAAGGTCTGCCGATGCCGCGCCCGGGCCGCTTCCTCATCGTCTCGACCCCGGCGCTCGTTGCGCTGCGCCTCATGGTCTTTCGCGGCCTCTACGCGAGCGAGAAGCCGGAGGACCAAGTCTTGATCGTCGGCGCGGGCGTGTTCGGCCGCGAGACGTCGATGGACCTCACGCACAAAGGCCGTAGAAACGTCATCGGCTTTCTGACCTTCGCGGGCCAAGACGCCAAGATCAAGCTCGACGCGCCGGTGCTCGGCTCGACCGACGACATCGAGCAGATCCTCAAGCACCACGTGGTCGACGAAGTGTACATCGCCGGCAACCCGACGAAGGGCCCCGAGATCGCTGCCGCGATGCAGAACGTCATCAAGATCTGCGAGCGCTTCGGCGTTCCCTTCGCGCTGCCGGCGCAGCCGTTCCGCTTCGATCGCGCGCAACCTTATGATCAGCAAGCGGTGGCCGATGGCTACTTGCACTACCTGAGCATCAAGCCGCAGCGCTATCAGATGGCGTTGAAGCGCCTCTTCGACATCGTCGCGTCGTCGCTCGGCCTGTGGGTGCTCTCGCCGTTGCTCATCGGCGTCGCGATCGGCATCAAGCTCACGTCGCGCGGCCCGATCTTCTTCAAGCAGCAGCGCGTCGGCCTGCACGGCAAGAAGTTCTCGATGCTGAAGTTCCGCTCGATGGTGACGAACGCCGAGGCGCTCAAAGACAAGCTCATGCAGCAGAACGAGATGAGCGGCCCAGTGTTCAAGATGAAGAAGGACCCGCGCATCACGGCGATCGGCCGCTTCATCCGCAAGTACTCGATCGACGAGCTGCCGCAGCTCATCAACGTCCTGCGCGGCGACATGAGCGTCGTCGGTCCACGCCCGCCGGTCCCGAGCGAAGTCGCCAAGTACGAGTCGTGGCAGCGCCGCCGCCTGAGCGTGCGCCCGGGCCTCACCTGCATCTGGCAGGTCAGCGGCCGCAACGAGATCTCGTTCGAGGAGTGGATGTACCTCGACATGCTCTACGTCGATAACTGGAGCCTCGTCCTCGACTTCAGCTTGATCCTCAAGACGGTTCCCGTCGTCATCACCGGCCGCGGCGCATCGTAAGCTCGCGATACAGGCCCATCTGCTTCGTTGCTCGTCGCTCCGCTGCTCGACGTAGCTTCGCTACGCCTCCGCTGCTCACTCTGTCGCATATGAACCTGCGAAATACGCGGTACACCTTTTGCCCAGCCGTTATTATCCTGTGACGAGATGAACGCCCCTCCCGTGCACACGACGCACTCAGACTCGCTCGTTGCCGTGCGCAACGCCATGAAGCTCGGGATGTCGCTGCTCGGCACCTGGGCGGTCGCGCTCGGGATCAAGCTGGTGTTGCCGCGCTATCTCGGCCCGACCGACTTCGGCGTCGTCAACTTCGCCGAGAACTTCGCGGCCGCGTGGTTCGTCCTCACCGGCTTCGGCATCGACACCTACGTCCGCAAAGAGATCCCCGTCCGCCTCGAGCACGCCAACGAGTTCTTCGGCAGCGTCTACCTCCTGCGGCTCGTGGCGTCGGCCGCGCTGCTCGCCGTGATCGCGGGAGTGCTCATCGCCACCGGCCGCGACGGTGTCGTCTTGCGCACCGTGCTCTGCTTCGCGCTCGGCCAAGTGTTCTTCACCTCGAACAACACCTACGCCGCGATCCTGCACGCCAGTGGTCACGTCAACGGCGTCGCCATCTTGAACGTCGTCGCCAAGCTCGTCTGGGGCGCAGGCATCGTCCTCGGTTTTCTTTTCGGCCGCCACTTGGAGGTGGTGGGCATCGCGTTTGCTGCAGCCGAAGGGGTCAAAGCCGGCGCGCTCGCCTACTTGACGCGAAGGCATGTGGCGCTGCCGCTCGTGTGGAACCCGCTGGCGCTGAAGACGGTGATGAAGGCGTCGTTGCCCTTCTTCCTCGTGGCGCTGTCAGGAACGCTCTCGAACCGCATCGACGTCACCATCATCGAGTTCCTCGCCAACAAGACCGAGGTCGGCTGGTACGGCGCCGCCACCAACGTTGCAGGCCTCGCGCTCTTGCTGACGCCGCTCATCGGCTGGGTGCTCTTGCCGCTGTCGTCGCGGGCGGCGTCGCGCGGCGAAGAAGAGCTCCTGATCGTCACGCGCCGCTCGATCGAGCTCATCCTGAGCATCGCGTTTCCTGTTTCACTCATGCTGATGCTCGGCGCCGACGTCGTCGTCGCTCTGCTCTTTGGCGATGCGTACCTGCCGGCGATCCCCGCGCTGCGCACGCTCTCGGGCATGTTCGTGCTCACGTACTTGGCCATGGTCGCGACGACGACGCTCGTGCGGCTGGAAAGGAGCTGGTACGTCACGGTCGTCACCTTGGGCGGCGTCGTCTTGCAGATCGCGCTGAATATCGTGCTGATTCCGATCGTCGGTCCTAAGATCGGCGATGGCGGCGCCGGCTTGGCGAGCGCGCTGTCGGTCATCACCTCGGAGGTCGTCATCACGGTCGCGCTGCTGGCCGCGCTCGGCAACAAGGCGTTCGACAAGCGCAGCATCAGCCGTCTCGCGCGGACGGCGCTCGTCGTCGGCGCGGTCATCGCGATCGATCGTGCGCTCGTTCCCGAGGTCCTCGCGCTCGGCTGGGACGTGCGGCTCGCCGGTGCCCTTCGTGTCGCGATCGATGCGATGAGCTACGCGGTCCTCGTCGTCCTCACCGGCGCCCTCGACCTCGGGGAGCTCATCGGGTTTATAAGACAAGCCATCGCGCAAAAGAGAGGGACTTGACCGTGCGAAGATCTGCTTTTCTCTGCCTCACGATCGCCGCGTTGCTCACCGGCTGCGCCGCGACCGGCAAGTACGTCGACGTCGATCGCTTGGACGACACGCTGATGTTACCGCCGACCGGCTACATCATCGGGCGCGGCGACGTGCTGAACATCACCGTGCTCAACCAGGCCGCGCTCGGCGGCCGCGTGATGGTACGCAGCGACGGCTACATCTCGTTCACCTTCGTCAACGACGTCCTCGCGGCGGGCAAGTCCCCCGCCGAGCTCGCCGCGCAGTTGCAGACGCAGCTCAAGGTGTTCTTGCAGACGCCGGTCGTCACCGTGGCGGTCGAAACGTCGAAGCCGCTCAACGTGGCCGTGCTCGGCGAAGTCGTGCGCCCCGGCGCGTACACGATCGACAACGGCGCCAGCGTCCTGCAAGCGCTCGCGGCGGCTGGCGGGCTCACCGAGTTCGCCGGATCGGGCAGCATCCTCGTCGTTCGCCAGCGCCCGCAGATGCGCGTCAAGGTGCGCTACGGCGATCTCGTGGCCGGGCGCGGTAAGGGGCTCGCGTTTCGCCTGCAAGACGGTGATGCGATCGTCGTCGAGTAACGCGTGCTTGTCTTCGCGCTCGTGCTGTCAGCGCTCTCCGTCGCGCAAGTCGACGCGACGTGGTCGGCCGGGCTGCGCACCGAGCTGCGCGCGCGCACCCCCGGTCTCGCCGATCAGAACGGCGTGATCCCGTTCTCGCTCGACTTCGAGCTGCAGCCGACCGCCGGCATCGTGTTCGCGGGCCGTCGCCTCCGCCTCGTGACGGGCTATGCGCCGCGCGTGTTCTTGCCGAACTTCGACAGCGGTCGTGGCCGGCCCGGCATGCTGCACCGTTGGGGCGCCGACCTCGCGATCCGCGCGTCACGCACGCTGTCGGTCGATCTTTCGGAGATGGCGAGCTACGGGATCACCGATTTTTCGAGCCTCATCGGCCTCACCTCGAACTTCGATCGTGCGAATCCGCCGCGCCTCGAGGCGATTCCGCTCGGCGGCCTGCGGGTGACCACCGTCTCCTCTCGCACGCAGCTCGCGCTCTTTGGGCGGGGCTCGCGGCGGCTGACGACCAACGCCGGCCTCTATTACTCCGTGAGCGGCGGCGTCAGCGCGGTCGACCAAGCGACCTTGCCCTTGCAGTTTGGCCCCGGTCTCTTCGTCGATGTCGCGTATATGCTGGCGCGTTTTCATCAGCTCGGCGGCCGCTTCAACTTCGAGCAGACCGACTTTTCGACCGGCCAAAGCTTCACCGTCGCCGCGCTGGTCGGCCGTTGGGTGTGGACGTATCGCACCGGGTCGACGCTCACGGCGCAGGCCGGCGTCTCGGTCGTTCGCGGGTATTTGCCGACCGACGCCTTCTATTCGGTCACCGTCGCGCCCTACGGGCGCCTGGCTTGGCAACAGACCTTCGACAGCCCCGCCGGCGCTTTCATTTTGCAGGTCAACGCCGGCATGGCACCGTTCTTGGATAGAGTGCTCGCCGCGTATTACGAACGATTGGAGCTCGGCGCGAGCGTGCTTTGGCGGGTGAACGACACGGTGCAATTTCGTTTGCAAGGTCAGTGGACAATGGCGCTTTTCGACCGAAACTATCAGGGGCAACAACTGTCGCTGACCGAGGCCGGGGTGCTCGTGCGCCTGAGCCCGAGGTTGAGCTTCGACGCCGGTGGCCGCGTTTTGTGGGCCAACCAGCAGACGGGCGTTGCCGGTGTCGTTCCACCCGCGCAATTGCTTCCCGCTGCCGCGAACTTGCAGTGGCTCGCGTTCATCGGTTTGAGCGGGACGCTCGGTGGGGAGTTCTAATGTTCCAGGCTCAGGGCTGAACGCATGGTGAAGTTGCTGCTCATGTCCTTGCTCATCGCGAACATCGCGCTGCCGGCGCGCTTTGCCAGCAGCAAGAACGCGCGCGTGGGGCTGCGCCGCACGGTCGCGTGGATGGTGATGTTCAACGGCTTCTATTTGTTCTTCTTGGTGGTCCTGTACCACCGGATGAGCGGCTGAGGATCGATATGAGTCAGACGAAAATCCGAAAACGCGCCGTCGTGATCGAGGACGTCCCCGATCTGCTGAAGCGCATGCGCATCCTGCTCGAGAACGAAGGCTTCGAGGTGTTCGGCGCCACCAACGGCGAGGCCGGCCTGAAGCTCGCGAAGGACCACAAGCCGGATCTCATCTGCGTCGATCTCACGCTGCCGAAGCTCAGCGGCTTCGACGTCTGCGAAGCCGTGCGCGCCGACGCCAACTTGAAGACGACGCCGCTCATCGTGATCAGCGCGCGCAGCACCCCCGACACCAAACAACAAGCGGAAGATTGCGGCGCCGACGCCTACATCGTCAAGCCGTTCAAGACGCGCGAGCTGATGAGCGAGATCACGCGCGTGATCGAGCAGAAGAAGCAGGTGGCGCTGCAAGGAGTGAGACCGTGAGTGACCCGCGTCAGAGCAGCGATGACGGAGACTTGTTCGACTTCGGCCATGCGTTCCTCTTCGTCGGCTTCGTCTTTCGATCGATCCTGCGCCACAAGAAGTTCGCGCTGTCGATCGTCGGCTTCGTCCTCCTGGTGACGCTGGCGGCGTTGGTCTTCGCGCCGCGCACGTACAAGTCGGAGACGAAGATCCTCGCGCAGCGCAACCTGATCATGGCGACGCTCGGCAACCCGCACCGATCGGTGCCGCACGACGCCGACATGCCGACGCGCTCGGCCGCCGAAGCGGTGTTGAAGCGCGACAACCTCGTGGCGCTGATCAAGCAAGTGAACCTGATGGACGAGTGGCGCACGACGCGCGCGCCGATCCTGGCGGCGCGCGATCGCATCGTCGAGCTGTTGTCCGGCGAAGCGAGCGAGGAAGATCGCTTGGAGCTGCTCGTCGGCCTGCTCTCGAAGCGGCTGACGGTGACGACCGAAGAAGGCACCGTGCTCATTGCGCTCGAGTGGCCAGACGCCACGCTCGCCTACCGGATCGTGTCGGCGGCGCAGCAGAACTTCTTGGAGTCGCGCCACGCCGAAGAAGTGTCGAGCATCGCCGAGACGATCACCATCTTGGAAGGCCACGCGGCGAGCATCCGTGAGAACATCGAGAACGCGATCAACGACTTCGACAAGCCGCTCGCGGCGCCCGAGCCGGATCCGGCGGCGGCGGCCAAAGCGGCGGCGCGGCGCGCGGCGATGGCGCAGAACAGCGCGATGGATCGCGAGCGCGGCCAGCTGCGCACGATGATCTTCGCCAAGCGAAAGGCGATCACCGACCTCGAAGAGTTCAGAAATCGCCGCCTCGCCGAGCTGCAAGCCACCCTCGCCGAGCAGATGTCGGTCTACGCCGAGCAGCACCCGGCGGTGCTCAACACGAAGCAGACCATCGCCAGCCTGTCGATGGAGTCGCCCCAGATCGCCGCGCTGAAGAAGCAGGAGCAAGAGCTCATCTCCGAATACAAGACGAAGGGTGGCGTGCCGCTCCCGGCCGGCGCCGACGACGCGCTGCAAGGCACGCCGAGCCTCCCGTCGATCGGCGGCGGCATCGAAGGTCTGCGCAGCTCGGGCGCGCCGCGGCGGGCCGGCGGCGCCATGAGCGAGGAGGCGCAGAACTACGCCCGCGCACGCATCCGCGTCGCCATGGGCTCGTACGAAGAGCTCTCGGGCCGCATCGAAGGCGCGCGCATCGAGCTCGACACCACGCGTGCCGCGTTCAAGTACCGCTATTCGATCATCACGCCGCCGCTCTTGCCGAAGACGCCCGAGAAGCCGAACTTGGCGATGCTCGGGATCGCCGGCATCATAGCGGCGTTCCTGCTCGCGCTCGGCGCCGCGTCGCTGCGCGACCTCGCGAGCGGCCGCGTGCTCGAGCCGTGGCAGGTCGAGAAGCACTTGGGCCTCCCGGTGCTCGCCGAGCTCAGGGAAAAATGAAGACGGGGAATATTCACAGGGAGAACGGGAGAACGGGAGCTTTGCATCTCTGTTCTTCAGGCTCCCATTCTCCCTGTTGAATTGGATTTCTTCGGAGTGTGACCCTTGGCCCGCGCAGACGTCCTCGCGCAACGCACCGGTGGCCTCGGCGGATATCTCGCCGGCATCCTGATCCTCGTGCCGCTCTCGGCGCTCGCGCTGATCATGGGCGAGGGCGAGTTTGCCGTCGCGCTTTCGCCGCTGATCATCGCGATCTTGGGCTTCGCCGTCATCCGCCTGCCGCTGCGGGTGACGATCACGGCGCTCGTCTTCGTGTGCATCGTCGTCGACAACCCCATGGAGAAGCCGGCCAACGGGCTCTGGCAGTCGCCGCTCTATCCCATCGGCAAATTGATCTTCGTCAACTTGAGCAAGCTCAGCGGCATCGGCGCGCTCGGCTTCTGTCTGCTGGACGCCGCGATCGTGCTGTTTCTGTTGCTCAGCTGGTTTCGTAAGACGACCCGCGATCCGAGCGAGAAGGGCGCGATCGCGCCGATCAAGCCGCTGACCCAGCTGCTCGTTGCATCGTTCCTCATGGTCTGCTTCCTCGAGGCGTACGGCATCTCGCGCGGTGGCAACTTCAAGAACTCGCTCTGGCAGATCCGCTCGCTGCTCATGATGCCGCTCGTCTGCTATCTCTTCATCCGCGCCTTTCGCCACCCGGATGACCTCAAGCCGCTCGGCACCGTGCTGATCGTCGGCTCGTGCATCAAGGCGCTCATCGGCTTCTACTACTTCTGGGTCATCTGCCGGCCGCTACACATGAAGCCGCAGTACGTGACGAGCCACGCCGACACCATGCTCTACGCGACGTCCATCGGGCTCTTGATCTCGTACTGGCTCGAGACCCGCTCGCGGCGCTCGATCCTCGCCGCGCTCGTGGCGATCCCGATCATCATGATCGGCATCATCACGAACGATCGCCGCTTGGTCTTCGTCAGTATTTTCGGCGGCTGCTTCACCATGTTCATGATGCTCGACTGGAAGATCCGCCGGCGCTTCATCCGCTACGGGTTGCTCGCCTCGCCGCTCCTCGCCGTCTACTTCGTCGCCGGCATGAATTCGAAGAGCATGGCGTTCATGCCGGTGCAGCGCATCATGAGCGTGGCGACGCAGGAAGATCGCTCGAGCGGCACACGCGACATCGAGAACTTCAATCTGATCTGGACGCTGAAGCCGCGGCCGTTGATGGGCCAGGGCTTCGGCCACGAGTACAACGAGATCGTGCAGGCCGACAGCATCGCCAGCCTCTTCGCGCTCTATCGCTACATCGGCCACAACAGCGTGCTCTGGCTGTGGAGCGTGTCGGGCTTCGTCGGCTTCACGGTCATATGGATGTACCTCGCGGTCGGGGTCTATCTGCTCGTGCGCAGTTATCGCTTCGCGAAAGATCCGACGCACCGAGTGATGGCGATGACCTGCATCTTCGCCATCATCGCCTTCGAGCTGCAGGCGTGGGGCGACATGGGCATCGAGAATTGGAGCGGCGTGTTCTTGGTGGCGGCGTCGATCGCCGCGGCGAGTCGGCTCGCCGTGGCGACGGGCGCGTGGGGCAGAGCGCCTGCAGCCGCGGTCGAGGCGCCGAAGCTCGTGCTCGTCGGGAGCAAGGCATGATCGTGCTCGGCTACACGCTCGCGATCCTCATCGCGCTGCCGGCGTTGTTCTACGCCGGCTACCTCTTCCTGCTGACGCTCGCGTCGTTCTTCGGTGCCAAGCCGCGCGCGCTCGCGGCGCCGCTGCGCTTCGGCATCGTCGTCCCGGCGCACAACGAGTCCGCTGGCATCGCCGGCACGGTGCAGAGCCTGCTCGCGCTCGACTATCCGAGAGATCGCTTCGACGTCTTCGTCATCGCCGACAACTGCTCGGACGACACGGCGGCGGTGGCGCGTGCGGCAGGCGCCAAAGTGCTCGAGCGGCAGAACAAGGACCTACGTGGCAAGGGCTATGCGCTCACCTACGCGTTTGATCATCTGCAAGTGCTCGGCGCCGACAAGCCGGACGCGGCGGTGGTGATCGACGCCGATACGCTCGTCTCGAAGAACCTCCTGCGCGCGTTCTCGGCGGCGTTCGCGTCCGGCGCGCGCGCGGCGCAGGCGGACTACGCGGTCAGCAATCCGAACGCCAGCTGGCGCACGCGGCTCATGCGCATCGCGCTCGCGATGTTCCACATCGTGCGCTCGCTCGGGCGCGAGGCCCTCGGTGTCTCCTGCGGCCTGCGCGGCAACGGCATGGCGTTCTCTCTCTCGCTGCTCGCCGAGGTGCCGCACGCCGCATTCTCCGTCGTCGAGGATCTCGAGTACGGCATCGCGCTCGGACAAAGGGGCTACCGGGTGTTCTACGTGCATGACGCGCACGTCTACGGCGAGATGGTGCCGGGCGAAAAAGCGTCGCGATCGCAGCGCGAACGCTGGGAGCGCGGCCGCGACGCCATGAAGAAGAAGCTCGGGCGCACGCTCTTGAAGGCCGGGCTCGCAGAGCGGAGCTTGATGCTCTTCGATCTCGCCATGGACGTGCTCGTGCCGCCGCTCAGCCGCATCGCTGTCTTGGCCGTGCTCGCGCTCGCCGGGGCAGCGGCAGCCGTCTATGCGTTCCAGCTCTCCTTTGTCGCTCTTTTGCCGTCTTTGCTTGCCGCATTTTGCCTCAGTACCTACGTGATGCGGGGCTGGTGGCTGTCCGGCACCGGCCTGCGCGGTCTCTTCGATCTCGCCATGGCTCCGGCTTACGTCGTGTGGAAGCTCAGCTTGCCCCTCTTGCGCGGAAAGAAGGCGAAGAAGGCGGACGAGGAGTGGGTGCGCACCGCTCGCAAAGGCGAACGCGCAGAAAACTAGGAACCCCGTGAAGCTCGCGCGACAATTCGAGCTGATGTCAGACGACAGCAGCGACGCGGACGTGCTTAACACGCGCGAGCCGACGCCCCACGACAAGGCGCTCGTGGCGCTGTGGTTCGAGCTGCAGAAGCATCCATGGACGACGCTCGCGATCGTCCCGACGAGCTACACACACTCGGCGGAGAAGTGGGCCGAGCGCCTCGCTGAAGTCGGCCGGATGCACCTCGCCGCGCCGGTGCACCTCATCTACGCCTGCGGCGTCGAGCTCATCAACACGCAGGAGCTCATCGATCAGATGCATCTGAAGGCGCAGACCGGCAAGGTGATCGTGCTCTGCGACAATCTGCTCGAGAACGTGGCCGCGACGCCGCTCGTGCGCGCCGCTGATCATTCGCTGCTCGTCATTCGCCTCGGGCAAGACGACATCGTCACCGCGCAGCGCGTCGTGACACTCGTCGGCAAGCATCACGTGCTCGGCGTCGCCACCGTGGATCCGGAGCACACGTGACGCGCAGCCGCAGCATCGTGGCGATGCTCGCGCTCGCCGTCGCTTGTACCGCTGCCCCAAAGGAACGCGAGCGCGGCCGCCGCGTCGACACGCCGCCGATCGAAGAGGCCGAGTGGATCTTCAGCGGCAAGCTGCTGAACGGCTGGCAGGACCAAGGCGTCGCCAAGCGCAAGATCGAGGCTGGCAAGGCGCTCGAAGTGAACATGCGCGGTGGCGCCAGCTTCTCGCTGTTGAGCGCGTCGCCGGTCGAGGGCGTGGTGCAGGGCCTGCTCTTCACCGTGCTCGCTGACGCCGCGCTCGGTGAGCTCTTGGAGGTGCGCTTGGACTCGAGCCGCGCCGAAGTGTTTCCGCGTGTCACCATCGGCGCGCAGCACCGGCGCGAGATGCTCGGCGGCTGGAACGAAGTGTTCGTGCCGATCGGCGAGCTCAACCCGAAGGGGCTGCCCTACGATCGCGTCGTGTTTCGTTCACGCACGCAGTTCAAGAGCGACACGCCGGTGTACTTCGACAAGATCGCGCTGATCCGAAGGACCGCCGACACCTTCGACGCCAACGCGCCGCCGTCGTCGCAGCCGCTCGTCGCCAAGGTCGCGCTGAAGGCGGGCGCCACCGAGCAGAAGAGCTTCGCGATCGATTGCTTCGGCAAGACCCACAAGATCAGCCCGATGATCTACGGCATCGCGGTCAACGTGCGCATGAACGCCAAGCACGCATACGTGTGGTCGTTGAACGCAGCGGCGCGGCGCTGGGGCGGTAACCCCATGTCGCGCTACAACTGGGAGCACGGCACCGCGTGGAACACCGGCTCCGACTACTTCTTCAAGAACGTGAACTACTCGGGCGGCGACTACAGCTACCGAACGTTCATTCGCGACAACGTCACGCACAACATGCAGACGGCGCTGACGGTGCCGATGCTCGGCTGGGTCGCGAAGGACACGCACTCGTTTTCGTTTCCGGTCTCCGAGTTCGGCGCGCAGCGCGAGACAGACCCCGAAGAGCACCGCGCCGGCAACGGCGTGTCGAAGGACGGAAAGCCGATCCCGCCTGGGCCGCCCGGGCAAACGAGCGTGCAAGCGTCGCCGCAGTTCATCGCGCGGTGGATCGCCGCCCTGCGCGCGCAAGACGCCGAGCGCCGGGGGCTGCGCGGCGTGCACCAATACATCTTGGACAACGAGCCGGACCTCTGGGACAGCACGCACCGCGACGTGCACCCGGAGCCGCTCACTTACGATGAGCTCCTCCGGCGCACGATCGAGTACGGCAGCGAGATCAGGAAAGGCGATCCGCAAGCGGTGATCGCCGGCCCGGCGTCCTGGGGTTGGACCGGTTACTTCTACTCGGCGGCCGATGCAGCGGCGGGCTTTCAGAACAAGCCGGATCGCAAGAAGCACGGCGACGTGCCGCTCTTGCCTTGGTACTTGCAGCAGCTGAAGAAGCACGAAGATCGCACCGGCACGCGCCTCTTGGACGTCGTCGACGTGCATTTTTACCCCGCGGCGAAGGGCGTCTTCGGCGACGCTGGGCTCACCGACCCACAGACGGCGGCGCTGCGCATCCGCTCGACGCGCGCGCTCTGGGATCCTCTGTACGTCGACGAGTCGTGGGTGAAGGACACCGTGAAGTTGATCCCGCGCCTGCGCGAGTGGATCACGATCCACTATCCGGGCCGCGGCATCTCGATCGGCGAGTGGAACTTCGGCGGCGAGCAGCACATGAGCGGCGGGCTCGCTCTTGCCGAGGCGCTCGGCCGCTTTGGCACCGAAGACGTGACGTCGGCGTTCTACTGGACTTATCCGCCGGATCAGTCGCCGGCGTACTGGGCGTGGCGCGCGTATCGGGACTACGACGGCAAGCGCGCGACCTTCCAAGAAGTGTCGGTGCCGGCGCGCGCTCCGAACGGCGCCTCGATCTTCGCCGCGCGCAACGAGCAGCGCACGAAGATGACGGCGATCCTGCTGAACTTTCAGCCGGACATCACCATCGACGCGCACATCGACGCCGGCATGTGCGGCCGCGTGACGGCGCGCAAGACCTACACCTTCACGGGTGAGAAGGACGGCTTCAAGGAGAGCGCGCCAAAGTTGAACGAAGGCGGCGCGATCGACCAGAAGCTGCCGCCGTATTCGATCACGGTGATGGCGATGGACTTGTCACCGACGAAGAAGTGAGCGCCGGACAAAAGTCGCCGTCGCGTCAACGTCGGATCGATCGCGCGTGCCGATACGCCTGGAATGACCACGCTCCCCGAAGTTCTGGCCGCTCGCTCCTTCGCCAGCGCGCACGGCTCTGAGCCTGCGCGCTTCGGCTCGCTCGCTGGCGTCGACGCCGTGCCGCAGATCGGCGCGTCAGACGAAGACATCGACGAGATCCAATGCGGTGCGTCCACGCTCGTCGCCGGCTTGATGTTGCTCGGCGAAGCGCGGACGCGCGCGGCGCTGCGCCTGCTCATCGCTCGCGTGACGGATCCGGCGCTCCTCGCGAGCTTGCGGCGTCTCTCGGCCGCGCGGGTGCTCACGGTCGACGACATGCACACGCTGATTCGCGTCGCGCACGAGGCCATGCACTCGGAGACGGTGCCGTGCCCCTTGCTCGTCTACCGCGATCTCCTGTGGGGCTGCTCGAGCTTCACCTTCGACAGCCGTTGCTACGACATCTGCTGTGTCGAAACGGAGCACGGCAAACACTATGTCCTCGGCGAGAACGACGACGACGAGAGGTCCCTACGCGCGCGGCCGGTGCTCTATGATCCATGGCCGGCCGACGACGGATCGGCGAGCACCCTCGGCGAGACGCGGCGTCGCCTGAGCCAGATCACCGGGGCCACCGCGACCGATCTCGATGTCCTCGGCCGGCGGGCTGCGGCCGCAGGCGGGGTGTCGTTGCGCCGCGGGCGTGCGCGATAACGACAGTGGCTCGCATGTCCCCCGGCGACGGCGACGTGCTAACTTTGCGCACATGCGGACTCTGCTCGCGTTGACGCTCCTTCTCGCAGCCTGCGCTTCTACGCCGAACGACGATCCCGAGGCCTACGCCTTCGACACGAAGCGCCCATGGACTGTGCGCGCGACCGAGCCGACCTTCGTCGCGCCTTCTTTGGCGTTGCCGAAAGAAGTTCGCACGATGGCCTCGAACAACAACGTCGCGATCACCTACCACGACGGCCGCCTGTTCATGGCGTTTCGCAGCTCGAACTTGCACTTCGCCTCCGAGCACACGCGCATGTTCATCGTGTCGTCCGGCGACGACGGCAAGACCTTTCGCCATGAGCACACGGTGGCGCTCGGCAGCGACGTGCGTGAGCCGCTCTTCGTCTCGTTTGGCAGCAAGCTGCGCTTCTTCTTCTTTCAAGCCGGCACCAACCCGCTCGCGTTCGAGCCGAAGGCGATCATGCGCACGGAGTGGATGGCGCCCGGCCACTTCTCGGACAACGTGGCGATCTCTGGCCCTGAAGAGGTGCCGTGGGACGTGAAGGTGCGCAAAGGCCGCGTGTGGATGACGAGCTACAAAGGCAACCACTATCAAGGCGGCGTCTCGAGCCTCGACGTCTCGTTCAAAGTCTCCGACGACGGCGAAAACTTCGTGCCCGTCAACGCGGAGCGGCCTGTCGTCTATCATGGCGGCGTGTCGGAGGTGGCGTTCGAGTTCGACCGGGGCGGCAACCTGTGGGGGGTGACGCGCAACGAAGACGGCGACCCGAGCGGCTTTGGCGCGCATGTGTGTTTCGCGCCGGCGGCTGCGCTCGCAGAGTGGGAGTGCAGCGAGAAGAGCTTCCCCGAGCGTTACGACTCGCCGCGCATGTTCCGCCACGGCGACGAGATCTTCTTGGTCGCGCGGCGCGATCCCGAGGGCGTCTACGACGTGTCGCAGTCCGAGGTCTTCGAGAACCGGCGCATCCAGAACCTGCTCGGCTACTCGTCGCGTAAGAAGCGCACGGCGCTCTATCTCTTGAACCAGGAGACGCGCACGATCGAGCACGTGTTCGATCTGCCCGGCGTCGGCGACACGTGCTTCCCGAGCATCCATCGCCTGGACGCTCACCGCTTCCTGCTCGCGAACTACACCTCGCCGCTCGACAGTGATCCGCCGTGGTTCGAAGGCCAGACGAGCGAGCGCGGGACGCAGATTTATCTGACGACGCTCGTGTTCGAGTAGGGTGCACGAGCGACGATCGGGGAAATCCAATGACCACAGGAGAAGGGGAGAAAGGGAGGCGGTGCATCCTAGTCCTTCGACCGCATGAATGTTGTTCGTAGGCGTAGGCGTTGACGTCGCCGTCGCCGTCGCCGATCGAGTAAATACTCGTGCTGCATTGAAGTTCGCCTCGAGCAATGAGCTCGAAACGGTTTTCGTCTCGCCTCGAACATCGCCTTGTTCGGCGACG
>JADLHZ010000123.1 GCA_020848545.1 Deltaproteobacteria bacterium
ATAGTCGGCCGTCTCGAACAAGATCCGCGCGCGCAGATTTGCTCTGTTGCAGACGTGATAAACCAACCCACCTTTGTCGATTCGCGGCTTCTTCGGCATATGATTCCCCCACTGCAGCGCCGCTAGCCGATCGCAAGCCGTCTGGGTGGCCGAAGAAGCGAGTGTCCGAAAATGGGACACAGCTGAAGTGTCCAACTTCTGGACAAAAAATAGGTCCCTGGGACCTTTTTACCCGCCGGCGGAGGTGTAGTGGCGGATCGAGCGCAGCCAGACGACGCGGGCGGCGAGGAAGAAGGCGGCGGCCGTCGCCAGAGCGATGAGCACGTCGGTGACGGCGAGACGGCCGAGCAGCGCGAGCGCCGGGTAGGTCGTCATCAACGCCAACGGAATCACGAAGGTGAAGACGAACGAGAAGACGCCGCGGAAGACGGAAGCCGGCCAGCGCGCCGCGTCGTAGATCGACATGAACAGGTACGACAGATTGTCGACCTTCACGAAGCGAAACGCGAGCGAGATGACGACGATGAAGATCGCGTAGAGGATCGCGACCGCCGAGACGAGCAAGAGCGCCATCAACGCGACCGCGCCGACGGACGGCGTGTAGCCGAGCTGCACGAGCGCGTAGACGAGCACCAGCGCGCCGCTGACCACGTCGCTCGTGCGCCAGAGCTCGAACCGCGACGTCGACACGAGCAGCTGCGCGTCGGCAGGCTTCAGCAAGAGAAAGTCGAGCGTGCCCTTGCGCACCTGTTCGACGACCGCTTGCAGCGACGGTTGGATCGCGCCCGAGAGGCAGCCCTTCAACATCGTGAAGCATGCGACCACGACGAGCGCCTCGGGCCACGTCCAGCCGGCGACGCTCTTGCGATTCGAATACAAGACGAACAACGGCACGATCGACGACGCCGTCCAAAACACCGCCATCACAGCGTTCAGCACGAAGTCGACGCGGTACTGCAGCGCAACGAGCACCGATCGCCGGAGCTGAACCCCGAGAATCGCGAGCGTGCGGCTCATCCGCCGAACACTTGGTAGCGGCGCAGCCCGGCGCGAAACACGAGCAGCGCCGAGAGCAAGAAGCCGCCGATGTACGCCGACTGCACGAGGAGGCCGCGCAGCGTCGCCGCCGTGTCGATCTGGCCGAGCAGCGTCTGCACCGGCAGCGAGATCATGTACGGAAACGGCAGCCACGCGATCGCCTCACGCAGCCCGGCCGGAAACAGCGCCAGCGGCATCAGGTAGCCGGAGAAGACGAAGTAGAGCCCGAGCCAGAAGTCCATCAGCGACACGGCGCTCTGCCAGTGCATCGCCAAAGCGCCGATCAGCAACTGCGCCGTGAAGCCGATCGCCCAAGCGCCGAGGATCACCAAGGGCGCGAGCGCCCACTGCGCCCATGACGACGTGAAGCCGCCGCCGACGTACGCCGCCGCGAAGATGAACACCGGCGTCAGGACCACGAGGCGCAGCGGAAACGCCGCCAAGTTCTCGGCGCAGTAGTTGACGAAGGGATGCAGCGGCCGCAGCAGGCGCTGGCCCATGGTCCCCGAGCGGATCTCTTCGGTCATCTGCCAGACGACCCACGCGCCGCTGAGCAAGCGCACGATCAAGGTGACGATGAAGTACGCCGCGATCTCCGCCGGACCGAAGCCCCCGATCGGCGCTTCTTCGGCGACCGTGCTCCATAAGAGCCACATGACGAGCGGCATGTTGGTCGCGAGGAACCAGACGATGAACTCGCCGCGATACGCGACGGCCTCGGCGAAGGCGACGCGCAGCAAGCCGGCGAACATCGAGCCGAAACGCTTCACGCGCGCGCCTCGCGGCTCTTCGCGAACAATTCGGCGAGCACTTCCTCGAGCGGCGCGTTCTCGGCGAGCAAATCGACGATCGGCAGCTCGGCGAACGCCTTCTGCACGACGCCTCGCAGCTCGCCGGCCGGCACTTGAATGACCGCCGATCGCGCCGCCTGATCGACGACGCGCCCCAGCCCTTGCAGCCGCGCGGCCACCACGTCCTCGCCGAAGCGCAGCGTCACGCGCTTCTCCGGCCGTTGTTGCTCGACCAGGCCGCTCAGGGTGCCGTCGAAGATCAAGCGACCGTGATCGATGACGATGATGCGCGGGCAGAGCGCCGCGACGTCGTCCATGTCGTGGCTCGTCAGCAGCACCGACGCGCCGGTCTCTTCGTTGTAGCGCTTGATGAAGCCGCGCACGACGCCTTGCATCGTCACGTCGAGGCCGATGGTCGGCTCGTCGAGGAACAAGACGCGCGGCCGATGCAGCAAAGCCGCCGCGAGCTCGCACGTCATGCGCTCGCCGAGCGAGAGCTGGCGCGTCGGCTTGAACATGACGTCGTCGATCCTCAACGCGAGGACGAGCTCGTCGAGGGTCCGCTTGAACACCGCGCGATCGAGCCCGTAGATCGCGCGGTTGAGCTCGAAGGTCTCGGCCGGCGGCAGATCCCAGATGAGCTGCTGCTTCTGCCCGGTGACCAGCATGATCGATGAGAGAAACTCGCGCGAGCGCAGCGCCGGAACATGCCCGAGCACCGACACTTCGCCGCTCGTTGGATGCAAGAGGCCCGAGAGCATCTTGAGCGTCGTCGTCTTGCCGGCGCCGTTCGGCCCGAGGAAACCGACGCGCTCGCCGGGCGCGATGGAGAACGAGATGTCATCGACCGCGCGGACGCTCTCGTACTGCCGCTTCCACAACGAGCGGAGCGCCTGCGCGATGCCGGGCTGCCGCTTGTGCACCTGGTAGTGCTTCGTCAGATGCGAAACGGAGATCATGCCGTGCGGCTACACCGAAACCGGCAGCGATTGAAAACGGGCCGAGGAAAATCTACAGCGGACCGCATGCAGAAGCTCTCGGGCCTCGAAGCAGCGCGCACCGTCTCTTCACCGCTAGAACGACTGCGCGCGCTCGAGAAAGCGGCGCCGGCCGTGCGCGATCATCTCCTGCAAGAAGGCCCGGTGCGCGCCCTGAAAGTGTGCCCGCTGGTGTCGCTCCCCTACCCGACGACGTACGGCTTCTCCGGCGCGGCGTTGAGCCCGGCGCCGTACCTGTGGATCCAGAACCGCCTCGTGATCGTGCAGTACGAAGCAGAGAACGGCCGGCGCACGCTGCTCTTCGAAGCGAGCGACACCGACCGTGGCAGCGCGGCGCCGTTCTACAAGCAGCGCATGGAGAGCTTCGGCCCCTTCCTCACCGATCGCGTCCTGTCGCAGCGCTTCGCCACGGTGCCGGAAGCGCTCGCGAAGAACGGCCTCTCGCCGGACGACGTCGACGAGCTCTTCTTCGATCACCTGCACCTGCAAGATCTGCGTGGCTGGCTCGGCGACGGCGAAAGGCCCGGCCTGTTTCCGCGCGCGAAGCTGCTCGTGCACCGCAAGGAATGGCAGACCGCTCGCGCGCCGCATCCGCTGCAAGCGCCGTGGTACGTGCCGAACGCGCAAGACAACGTGCCGAAAGATCGCGTGGTGCTGCTCGACGGCGACGTGCACTTGGGCAAAGGGCTCGCACTCGTCTTCACGCCCGGTCACACCGAAGGCAACATGTCGCTTGCGGTCGTCACACCGCGTGGGCTCTTCGTCAGCAGCGAGAACGGCATCGCCGCCGACAGCTGGGCGCCGGAGCACTCGGCGATCGCCGGCGTCAAACGACACGCGCGCGCGATGGGCTTCGCTGTGGTGATGAACGGCAACACGCGCGACGGCTCCGCCGAGCAGTACACGTCGATGATCCTGGAGCGCGCGCTCGCCGGCCCGTCGGCGATGAACCCGGACTTTTGCAACGTGCTGCCGTCGTCGGAGCTCGTGCCGTGGGTGCTCGCGCCGGGGCTACGGCCGTCCTTCAGCCACGGCGACATTTCGTTCGGCACGCTGAGGAAACGCGAACAGTAGCTTTGCGCGAACGTGAACTTGACACCGGGACGCGCGGCGGCATGCTACCGCGCCATGATGAAACGACTCCCCCTCGCCTGTCTTTCGTTCCTGTTCGCGTGCGGCGATAGCGAAGCGCCGAAGGCCGATGCTGCGCCCGAGGCGGCGAAGACCGGCGGCACGGGCGCCGCTGCACCCACGGCTGCGACCGGCCCGTTCCAGCTCGGCAAAGACGAGAAGCTCACGGCCGAGAACCTCGAGAAGCTCTTTCAGAACGTCGCGACCTGCAAATTCGACTCGACCGGCGCTGGCTTGACGAGCTGCCCCGCCGACAAGTGGATCTACGCCGCAACCCACGAAGACAGCCACGGCGACAGCGACACGCGCAGAAAGTTGGAGCGCGAGGTCGCCCTGAAGATGTTGAAGGACGCGTCGCCGCAAGTCCGCTTCCGCGCCGCCGATCTCGTGATCTACCGCGAAGACAGCCGCGCCGACGTCGCCGACGCTGCGCTGAAGGAGCAAGATCCAAACGCGCGCGTCGCCATGGCTACGCGGGTGGTGCAAATGGCGAGCGCCGACGCCGCGTCGAAGAAAGCGTGGCTTGCGTTCGCCGACGACAAAGAGCCGCGCATCCGCCGTGAAACTGCCTACCAAGGGAAGAACATCGAGGATCCGGCCGTGCTCGAGAAGCTCGTGGCCATGGCCGAGGGCGACGCCGACGAACAGACGCGCGCCACAGCCTGTCGCGCGGTCGGCTATCACGCTGACGCGGCGAAGGTGAAATGGTTCGAGAAGATGCTCGTCGCGGCGACGCCGCCGCAGGTCTACGATCGCTGCCTCATCGGCCTCACCAAGATGTGGCTCGAGGACGAGAACGCGAACAAGGACGCGTACAAGCTGAGCCTCAAGCTGCTCGGCAAGGGCCCCTTCCGTCCGGCGGCGCCCTCGGTGGAGATCAGCAACGACTTCGGCGACCTGCCGGCGAAGATCAAAGAGTCGCCCGACGCTTGGAAGAAGAAGACCTTCGTCAAGGTGCCGGAGATCGGCGCCGCGCTGCTCTCGACCGTGAAGGCGAAGGACGCCGATCCGTACCTGCGCGAGGCCTTGGTCGAGGCGCTGCCGAAATACGGCGTCAAGAAGAAGGACCTCGTCGCCGTGCGCAAGTCGTTGCCGAAGACGCTCCCCGAGAACCTCCAGAGCTTGGCGAAGAAGCTCGACGACACGATCGCGACGTTGAAGAAGTAGTTCCCGCTAAAACGGCAGGTTGAACTGCACGCCCGCGCTCGGGATGATCGCCCAGAGGTGCGCTTCGCCACGGCGCATCGGCGGCAGATACACCGCGGCGATCTGCAAGCGCAGCCGCTCGAACAACGACAAGGCGAGGTAGGTCTCGGTCGAGACACGCGAGCACGGCTGCGCGCCGGCGGCGAAGCACGCGCGCGACAAGAAGCCGTCGCCGGTCGAGAAGAGGAAGCCCGCGCGCAGGCCGAGGCGCCATTGAAAGGTGCTCGAGCTCAAGGGCAGCGGCTCGAACTCGGCGCCGACGTATGGCGTCAGCCCGAAGTACGGCGTCGACGACGAGGCCAAGGAGCTCAGGCCGTCGAAGCTCAGCGCCGCCGAGAAGCGCAGCCACGCCCAGTCGGACGCCGGCTTCGTCATGCTCCAGCCGAGCTCGATCGCCGGGCCAACCGTCGCGTGCAGGATGTGATCGGGCGGTTGATACGTGATGCTGTTCAGCAGAGGCGCGCCGGCCAAACGCAAGAGGCCCGACGCCTCCGGCTGCACGTCGGTGAACTTCGCGACGAGCTTCGCGAGCTCGGCGCGCACTTGCCGCCGCGCGTGGCGGGCGTCTTTGCGCTTCAGCCCGAGCTCGTCGAAGAGGAACTGCTCCTCGCCGAGCAGGCGCAGCGTGTAGTCGAGATCGGGCTCGTTGTCGCCGCGCTGCCACGATCCTTTGCGCGCTTTAATCCCGGGCACGCGCGGCGGATCTTCGCCCTTCATGCCGCGCCGGCAGAGCTCGTGCGAGGTCTGCGTGATCCCTTTGGCCGGCAGATCCTGACAGTGCGCGTAGAGACGATCGATCGTCACCTGCAACAAGATGCGAAAGTCCTCGAGCTGCGCGCCGTCGCAGGCGAGCGCCGCCGTTGGATCTTCGTCGAGCACCGCGTGCATGCACATGAACGGCTGCCACGCAGGATGGATCGCGCCGTGCTCGTCGCGCGCAACGAAGTTCTCCGGCATCGCGAGATCGTGGCCGAGCGATGGAAAGCCCTGCGCCACCGCCTCCATCAGCCGATGCGCGTCGTGCATGCCGAGGTAGAAGTCGAAGATGCGCAGCTGCACGTCGAAGAAGCCGAAGAACGCGGCGAGCAGCGAGCTCGTCGTCGGATAGTAGCTCATGCCGACCGCGACCTGCTTCAGGAGCACCGGGTGTCGCTCGAACAACCCGTAGAGCGTCTTCGTCTCCGCCGTCTCGATGAAGCTGCCGATGAACGCTTGCGCGAGCGACCAATACGACACCGTGGGGTCGCCCTCGGCCTGCGTCATCGACGGATAGGCCGTCACGTGCGGATCGATGAACCAGAACTGCATGTTCGGCGGAATCACCGTTTGGCGGCGCGTCGGCACCTCCATGAAGCCCCAGCCGCCATCGGGCTTCTTCTCGAGGCCGTGGGTGACAGCGCGCGCAGCGAGGCGCATCGGCTGGTTGTCGAACACACCGCCGTCGATGAAGAGGTCCTGCGTCGACTCTTCCGGCGTGCAGTGCGCCTTCGATCCTTCCACGCCTTCAGTGCTGCAGTAGCGCAGGCGCACGGGCTCGAACGCGAATGGGAATGCCGCCGACGCGAACAAGAGATCCGCGATGGGCTCGAAGCTGCCTTTGCCGGCGCCGTCGATCGGCAGCAGCGGGTCGCCCAGAGGAAAACCAGGATCGACGTAGTGATCGAGGCGCGGCGGCTTCCCCTCGCCTTCTCCGCGGATGCGCAGCACGAACTTCTCTTCGATGCGCGGGAGCTTCAGCACGCCGGTGCTGACCTCGAGCTCCTTCGGCACGAGCCGTGTCGTCGCCACGCCGAACACGAAGTCGCACCACGCGGGCAGGCCGCCGCGCCACTTCTGCGACAGCTCGTCCATCACCGGCTGCAGCGCGCGGCGAGAGAAGAGCGCCGTCGGCTTCACTTCGCCGGGCACGAAGAGCTGCTTCAGCCCGACGCCGATCCACGCGCGGAACAAGAGCGTCAGCGTGGGGTCGTTCTCGGGCTCGCTGCACACGCTCAACGCCGCGAGCAACGCGTTCAAGCTGCCCGCAGACGCGCCCGTGGCCACGTGCAAGTCGAACTTGTCGCGGTTCCGCTTCAGCGTTTCCGAAAAATAATAGAGGTACCCCGCCTCGTAAGCGCCGAGCGACACGCCGCCAGAAACCGTGATCGAAAGCGGGATCTTCGCGACCGGCTGCGACGCAGGCTCAGCGGCGATGAGAAGGAGCGCGAAGATCACAAGACTCAGCGTCTACACGCAGCTCGAAACTGCGCGCGAGGGAGCGAGCCCGACGCACGCAGCTCCCCAAGCCATGCGGCGCTCGAGCTCGCCTCCCAAAGGGGGCTCCGGCGCGCAGCGCCGGTGGGGGTGGCCCAACAGAGCGGATGACGAAACGAGCGCAGCGAGTTTCATGTCAGAAGAGATCGTCGATCTTCGCGAGCAGCGCCTCGGCCTTCTTCTTCTCCACGGTGTTCTCCGGCACGACGTCCGGCAACACGTTCGAGTCGGCCGCGAGCACTTCCTTCAGCAGCTTCTCGAACGACGCGCGATCCTGCTTCTTCGTCATCAGCGCCTCGGCCATCAGCACCTTCGTCGACAAATAATTCGGCGCGAGCGAGAGCGACTTGTTGAAGCTCTCCTCGCTCTTCTTCAGGTCGCCGCCCGCGAACGCCGGCGCCACCGCGTACATCGCGCCGAAGTAGCGGAGCGGCGCCGCGTAGAAGTAGTTCTCGTTGATCTCGACGAGGCGGCTCATCATCGCCTTGATCTTGTCCTTCCAGAACAGGATCTTCGTCATGCCTTCGGCGCGCGCCCAGCGGCCGAGGTTCGTCGCGTACCAGTAGACGGACGGCACCGCGGCTTCGTTGATCGCCTTGACCGCTTCTTCGATTTTCTTGCCGTCCTTCATCATCTTTGCGAACTCGGGGCACGCGAGGATGAGGCCCTGCTCGCCGGCCTCCAAGCCCTTCTCGTAGCTCTTCAACATGTCGTCTTTGCGTCCGGCGATGCCGTAGTGGCCGTCGGCGACGAAGTAGTAGGCGCGGCTCAGCTTCGCCAAGCGATCGGCAGTCGGAGCTTTGGCGGCGGCGTCGGCGTACGCGACGACGGCAGCCTCGGCCTTCCCGAGGTCCAGGCGCTCGGCGAAGAGCGCCTCAGCTTTGGCGTCGAGCTGCGTCGCTTCGTCGGCGGAGACGGTCGCTTGCGAGGTCGGTTGCTTATCGCTCTCCCACGCGGCGGTGCGACCGGCGCAAGCAGCCGCGAGAAGACAGAGGACGATCGGGAAACGTTTCATGGATGCTCCCTCCGAGGGTGCCGCCCGCTAGCAAACGCCCGGCACCTTTACAACGCCCGCGACCATCTGAGACCTTCGCCGGAAGATGTTCGTCGCGATCGCGCGCTTGACCCTCGCCTTCGACAGCGGCCGCCAAGCGCAGAGCAAGAAGAGCGTCGTACAAAGACTGGCCGACAAGGCGCGCCGCCGCTTTGGTGCGTCGATCGCCGACGTCGACCCGAACGGCCCGGGCAACCAGGCGACGATCGGCGCCGCGATCGTCTCAGGCAGCCGCAACCGCGCGACGTCCGAGCTCGAAGCCTTCGTCGAGTTCGTGCGCAGCGATACCGACGCGCACCTGCGGGAGGAGCTCACCGAGGTGTACTCGTTCTCGGAGCTCGCGGCCCTCGGCGAGCCGACCTTGGCCGACGTCGAAGGCTTGAAGCACAGCCACTTCGACGACAGCGACGAGCGCAAGAAGCAACAGCGCTTGGAAGAGCTGCGCACCGCGCGCCGCCGGCGAGACGACGGCGATGAGTGACCCGAACGCGACGGTCGCCGAGCGCGAAGACCTGCATCGTGATCTTGCGATCCTCCGCATCGCGCCGGACACGCCGCGCGCGTTCATGCCGGGCCAGCACTTGCAGGTCGGAATCTTTGGCTCGGACGGCAGCCGCGTCAGTCACTATTATTCGCTCGCCTCGGCGCCGGCGAGCCCGCTGCTCGAGGTCTTCGTCGCGCTCGCCGACGAGGAGCACCGGGCGTCGTGTCCCGCCGCCGGCACGCGCGTCTTCGTCGGCGATCGGGCGAACGGCGATCTCGATCTCTTGCGCACACCGCCAAAGAGCCTCGTCGTCATGCTCGCCACCGGCACCGGGATCTCGCCGTTCATGTCGATGCTGCGCGCGAACATCGCCGGCGATCGCCGCATCGTGCTCATTCACGCCGTCCGCGACGAACGCGATCTCGGCTACAAGAAAGAGCTCGAAGCTCGACGCAGCGACCGCTTCGTCTACGAACCGATCGTCAGCCGCGACCCCGGCTGGCGCGGGCGCAAGGGGCGCGTGCAGCAAGCGCTCGACGACTTCCCGTCGATCGCCGGCGCGCCGCTCACGCCGAACGGCACCCACGTGTTCGTCTGCGGCAACCGCGCGATGGTCGACGAGGTGACGGCGTCGCTCATGACACGTGGCTTCGCCGAGCAGAACCTGCACTTCGAACGCTATTGGTGATCGCCGGCTTGCACGAGCCTGCGCACGACGTCGCGCAGCGTGTCGGGCTCGAAGGGCTTCTCTAGGCGCGTGTTGGCGATCTTCGCGAAGAACTCGATCGCGCTCGCCGAGAATGCCCCACCGCTCATGAACAAGGTGCGCGGCGCGAGCTCGGGCGCCAAGCGCGTGAGCTCGGTGAAGACCTCGATGCCGCTCATCTCCGGCATCATCACATCGAGGATCACGGCCGCCGGGCGGTTGCCCTCGGCGATCCACTGCAACGCCTGCTTGCCGCTCGTGAAGCTGATGACGTCTTGCTCCTGCGCGAGCGTTCGGCGCACGCCGGCCGCGACCATCGGCTCGTCGTCGACGACGAGGATCAGCCCACGGCGGGCGGAGACGCTCGCGCCTGCGCCGGCCGTGCTCGCCTGCGACGTCTCGGCGGGCAGATCCAGGATGAAGCTAGTGCCCTTGTGGGGCGTGCTCTGCACCTCGATCGTTCCGCCGAGCTTGGTGACGATGTCGCGGCAAATCGCCAGGCCGAGGCCCGTGGCGCCGCTCTTCTGCTTCGTGGTGAAGAACGGCTCGAAGATGCGCGGCAAGATCGCCGTCGGGACGCCGTGGCCGCTGTCCTTGACGAAGATCGACACACGATCGGCCGCCGTGGCGCGCACCGACACGCGGATCTCGTTCTTGTCGACGGCGCCCTCGCCGATCGCCTGAGCCGCGTTGAGCAAGAGGTTCAAGAACACCTGCGCGAGCTTGCCCTCGATGCCGCGCACGAGCGGGGTCTCTTCGAAGTCCTTCACCAAGCGCGCGCGATGCCGGATCTCGTTCCAGCCCATGGTGATCGCCGACTCGATCGGCCGGCGCACGTCGATGGCACCGACGCGCTCGTCGTCGAAGCGCGAGAACATCTTCAGGTCGCGCACGATCAAGCGCACGCGCTCGGCGCCGTGGCGGGCGTCGTCCAAGGCCGAGAGCGCGTGGCTCGCCACCGGGCCGAGCGTGGCCATCTCTTCGATCGCGTAGCCCACGTTGGCCACGACGAAGGCGAGCGGATTGTTGATCTCGTGGGCGACGCCCGCGGCGAGCGTCCCGATCGTGGCCAGCCGATCCGAGAGCGCGAGCCGAGCCTGCATCGCTTTTTCGGCGCTCACGTCGCGAAACACGGTGAGGGCGTACGCCACCTCGCCGTTCTCGTGCACCGGCGCATAATAGAGGTCGAGCAAGATGCGCTCGCCCGGTGCCCGCTCGATCTCCATGTCGGTGAGCCAACCGGTCTCGCCGCGCAGCGCCCGCAAGATCCCGAGCTCTTCGATGGGATAGAGCGTCTCGGTGCCCGCCCGATACACCTTGTAATGTTCAGGGATCGTCGAGGAGGCGACCTTGGTCACGGCAGGATCGACCTGGCGGCCGAGGATCTTCGCGGCGGCGGCGTTGAAGAACGCGGGCTTGCCTTGGCGATCCATGACGAGCACCGCCATCGGCAGGGCGTCGAGCGCAGCGCGCAGGATCGAGGTGTTCGCGCCGTTCGTCATCGCTCAATGCTACCAAGAAAATGTGCCGGCGGTCGGAATCGAACCGACACGCCCGTGAAGGCGCGGGATTTTGAGTCCCGTGCGTCTACCAATTCCGCCACGCCGGCATCCCAAGTGGCGGCGGTCGGTAGCAGAAATGCGGATAGAATAAAAGGAGGGATGAACGAAGCTCTCGGCCACACCGTCGCGACCCGCGTCGGGCCCTATGAAATGACCCGTCGCGTGGCCGAAGAGGCGCGGGTCATCGTGTTCGAAGCGCGCTGCACACGCACGGGTCGCGAGGTGTGGCTGCGCTTGCTCAAGCCGGATCTCGCAGGCGATCCGCGCGCCCGGGCCCAGTTTCACCGAGAAGCCCGCGCGTTGCTCCGCCTCGTGCACCCGAACGTCGTGGCGGTCATCGATTATGCCGGCAAAGACGCCGAGGTCCCGTTCATCGCCACGGAGCGGCTCGACGGCAAGACCCTGCAAGATCATATCGACGCTGGCGGGCCGGTGTCAGCGGCGAAAGAGATCATCGCGCAGGCGGCCGCCGGCCTCGCCGAAGCGCACAAAGAGGGCCTCGTCCATCGCGGCGTCTCGCCGGCCGCCGTGTTCGTCGAAGCGTCGGGCCGGGCCGTCCTCACCGGCTTCAGCTTGGTCGGCGCCAGCGTTGCGACCAGCGAGACCTTCGTGTCGCAGAAGACGGCGATCGTCGTCGCCGACGCGTTCGCGGCGCCGGAGATCCTCCGCGGCGCTTCGCCGGACGCGCGCAGCGACGTCTACGCCTTGGCAACGACGCTGCTGCACGCGCTCTTCGGCGGCACTGTTTCACGCACGAGCGACGCGCAAGACGCCGCGCTCCTCGCCGAGGTCGCCAAGTGGCGCGCCGATGATCCCGCGGCACGCCCCGGCGACGCGAGCGCGATCGCAGAGGCCTTGGCGACGCCGGATCCGCGGGCCGCCGTGCGTGCTTGGCTCGGCGGCGACACGGTGCCGGCCGTCCCGAGGAAGCGAGCGCCGGCCGAAGAGCCGGGCGATCCGAAGGCGGCGTTCACGGCAGCGACTGGCGGCCGCTACACGCTCGGCGAGCTGCTCGGCGAAGGCGGCATGGGCAAGGTCTACCGCGCGCGCGACACGCGCCTCCTGCGCGACGTCGCCGTCAAGATGATCACCGGCGCCGTCGACGACGAGATGCGCCGGCGTTTTCACCGCGAAGCGCGGGCGATGGGCAAGCTGCGGCATCCGAACATCGTCGAGGTGCTCGACTACTCGGGGCAGGACGCCCAGCACCCGTTTCTCGTGCTCGAGCTCATCGACGGCATCACGCTCGCGGCGCTCATGCGCTCGACGAAGGTGCCGGAGGCGGCGGCGCTCGCCATCGCCTACGAGATCGCGGCGGCGCTCGCGTGCGTGCACGGCGAAGGCTTCGTGCACCGCGACGTGAAGCCGGACAACGTCTTCATCGACGAGCTCGGCCGCGTCGTGCTCGCGGACTTCGGCATCGTCCGCGCGAGCGCGACTGGGCACGGCGCCACCTTCGCGGCGATCGGCTCCGGCTTTTCGGGCGACACCGCGTCGATCGGCAGCCCCTACTACGCGTCGCCCGAGCAGATCTTCGATCCAGCCAATGCGGGACCGGTCTCCGATCTCTTTTCGCTCGGCTCGGCGCTGCAGGCGATCCTGACGGGGCTCTTGCCGATCGACGCGAAGAACGTCGGCGAGTGCCTAGGCAAGCTCTCGCGCGGCGAGCTGCGGCCGCTGTCCGCCGAGCTCTCGGCCGACGTCGCCGGGCTCGTGCGCCTGTTGCATGCGAAGGCGCCGAAGGCGCGGCCCGAGAGCGCCGACGCCGTGTGCCGAGACATCGAGGGGATGCTCGCCGCGCGCCGGGTGATCGATCGCAAGCGCGAGCTCAGACGCTTTCTCGGGCTGCAGCCGGACAGCAGCGCGCAGACGTACGCGGTGGTCAAAGAGAAGTTGAAGGTGGAGAGCGGCGCCCGCACGACCGAAACGCCGCGCAAGGCCAACACGACGAGACCGCTGCCGCGCGATCTCGCGCCGCCGCGGCGCCTCTGGCCGCTGGTCGCCGCCGTCGTCGTCACGATCACCGTCGCCGCGCTGGCGTGGCTCGCGCGCTGACTTTGCGCTAGGCCCTGCGCATGGCCGAGCCGCTCGCGTTCTACTTCGACTTCATCTCGCCCTACGCCTACCTCGCTTGGCACGGCGTCCATCGCCTCGCCGAGAAGCACGGCCGCAGCGTGACGCCGGTGCCGATCTTGTTCGCGTCGCTGTTGAACGCGCACGGCCACAAAGGTCCGGCGGAGATCGAGCCGAAGCGCCTCTATACCGGCAAGCACGTGATGCGCCTCGGCCACGATCACGGCCTGCGCTTGGTGCCGCCGCCGGTGCATCCGTTCAACCCACTGCTTCCACTGCGCGTCGCGTGCATCGCCATGCCAGCGGCCGACAAGCGGCGCTTGATCACCGCGATCTACGACGCGATCTGGGCCGAGGGCGGCGGCGTGCATGATGAACCGCTGCTCGCGCGCGCGTTGACTGCCGCTGGCTTCGACGCCGCCGCGCTGATCGCCGAAGCGAAGACCGACGCCGTGAAGCTCATGCTGCGCGAGCAGTCGGATCGCGCGCTCGCGCTCGGCTGCTTCGGCGTCCCGACCATCGTCGCCGACGGCGAGCTGTTCTGGGGCTTCGACGCGTTCCCGCACATCGATCGCTTCCTCGCCGGCAAGGATCCGATCGACCCGGTGCAGCTGGAGAAGTGGAAAAAGGCCGTGGTCTCCGGGGCGAAACGCATCTGACAAACTTTTACAACTGCTTGCGCCGCTCTGACCACGGGCCTCGCGCGCTTCGCTAACCTCCTCGGAACCACTGGAGGACACCATCGTGATCATCAAATCTTTGCTCTTGCTGTCGACCTTGCTCCCGAGCGCCGCCGACGCCCACGGCGTCTTGAAGCTGCGCGCCGGCTTCTCGAACCCCGTGCTGCTCGCCAACACCGCCCACACGACCTACCTGAAGATCGCCATCGAAGGAGAGCCCATCGAGCAGGCGAGCGCGCGCGGCCCGATCAACCTCGCTGTCGTCATCGATCGCTCGGGCTCGATGGGCGGCGACAAGATTGAGCGCGCCAAGGAAGCAGCGATGATGGTGGTCGATCGCTTGGGGCCGAACGACATCTTGAGCGTGCTCGCGTACGACGACTCGGTCACGGTGCTCGTGCCGGCGACGAAGGTGGGCGATCGCGAGGAGATCAAAGCGGCGATCGCGCGGCTCTACGTGGGCGGCAGCACCGCGCTCTTCGCCGGCGTGAGCAAGGGAATCTCAGAGGTGCGAAAGTTCCTCGACGCGCGCCGCACGAACCGTGTCATCCTGCTGAGCGACGGCCAAGCAAACGTCGGCCCGTCGTCGCCGAACGAGCTCGGGCGCCTAGGCATGTCCGCGGCCAAGGAAGGCATCTCGATCACGACGATCGGCATCGGCCTCGGCTACAACGAAGATCTGATGAGCCAGCTCGCGCTGAAGAGCGACGGCAACCACGCGTTCGCCGCCAACGCCGCGGACTTGAATCGCCTCTTCGACAGCGAGCTCGGCGACGTGATGAGCGTCTGCGCGAAGGGCGTCGTCGTGCAGATCGACTTCGGCCCGGGCGTGAAGCCGATGCGCGCGCTGAACCGCGAGGTCGAGATCCACGGCCGTACGGCGACCTTTACCTTGAACCAGGTCTACGCCAAGCAAGAGAAGTACGTGCTCTTCGAGGTCGCGGTCGATCCGGGAAAAGCCGGCAGTGAGCGCGACGCTGTCCTCGCCACCGCGCGCTTCAAGAACCGGGACGGCAGCGATGCAAGCCCGGTCAAGGTGCAGGGCCGCGTCGCCTTCACCGCCGCCGCCGCCGAGATCGACGCGAAGGAAGATCGCGAAGTGCAGGTGGCGGTCACCGAGTCCATCGCCGTCGAGAACAACCGCGTCGCCATCGAGCTGCGCGACCAAGGCAAGCTCAAAGAGGCGCAGGAGCGCATGGAGCAGAACTCGTCGTACGTCGACCAGCAAGCGACGCGGCTCGGCTCGAAGAAGCTGAAGAGCTTGGGGCAAGCGACGAAGTCGAACGCCGCGAACCTCGACGAGCAGAAGTGGAACGCGACGCGCAAGCAGATGCGCAAGGACGAGCACGAGATCAACACGCAGCAGAGTTATTGAAGCGTCACTCTCGGAGGGCGACATGTCACAGGAGAAAGGGAGAATGGGAGTCTTGGACCAGCTGTTTGGGCCTTCCTCCCTTTCTCTCCTTCTCCTGTGGATTTGGATCCCACCGGCGTTCGCTTCTAGAGTACGGTGATGCGCGCCGCGCCAACGACTCAGCACGCCGCCTCGAGAGCCTTCGTGCTCTTCGCGATCGCCGCCGTCGTGCTCCTCGCCTTCATGTCGCAGCGCGCGTTTTCGCGATCGCAGCTCGAGCGCGAGCGTCAGTTCAGGGCGCTCGCGCAAACGCGGCTCGCGCAGGTCGCGCAAGATCTGCAAACGGAGCTCGGCCACATCGAGCGCGATCTCGCGCGTGCGGTCGAAGACGGCGCGCCGCTCACCGTCGCCGACGCCCGCAAGAAGACCCGCGAACAAGCCTTGATCCGCCAAGCGTTCATCGTCGATCGCACGAGCGGCGCCCTCACGTTTCCGCGGGACGACGCCGACGCGAGCAGCCAAGAGCGCGAGTTCCTGCGGCAAACCCGCAGCGTCTTCGACGGCAGCAGCGTGCTCTTCGAAGCGACGGCGCCGGAGACCGAGCGTACGAGCAACAAGAGCCGGCAACGCGGCGACACCGTGAGCGGCCTCGCGGCGCACAACGAGCAGGGCTGGATCCGCCGCTTCTGGGACGACGGGCAACAGTGGCTGTTCTGGAAGAACGGCGAGCGCGCGATCGTCGGCGCGCACATCGAGCGCATCGCGTTCTTGGCCCGGCTCGCCGCCAGCGTGAACGAATCACAGGATCTCGGGCGCGTGATCCTGCGCGACGCCAAAGCAGCCGTCGTGCAGCAATGGGGCGGACTGGGCGACGCTGCCGTCATCGACGAGCTCGCGCTGTCGCCGCCGCTCGACGGCTTCCGCTTGGCCTACGTCGCCTCGCGCGAGCAGACCGCGCAGCTCGTGCGTGCGGGCGCCACCGCCGAAGCCTTCTCGCTCGCCGCGGTGTGCGTCGTGCTCGCGCTCGGCGCGGCCCTCGTTTGGCGCGAGCAGCGACGCGCGTTCGTCGAGGCACAGACCCGCGTCGGCTTCGTCACCCAAGTCTCGCACGAGCTGAAGACGCCGCTGACGAACATCCGCCTCTACGCCGAGCTGCTCGAGCGGGAGATCGACGTCGACGCGGCGCCCGCGCAAAAGCACCTGGCCGTCATCACCAGCGAGAGCCAGCGCCTGAGCCGGCTCATCGAGAACGTTCTTTCGATGTCGCGCGAACGCACGCTCCGCGTGGAAGAGGTCGCCGTCGACGCGGTCGTCGAGCAGACCTTGGCGCAGCATCGCCCTGCGCTCGAACAACGCGGCTTTGCGATCGCGACCGATCTGCAGGCGCCCGCCACGCTGCGCACCGACGCCGACGCGCTCGCGCAGATCTTGGCAAACCTGCTGAGCAACGTAGAGAAGTACGCCGCGAGCGGAAACTTCGTCAGCGTCGCCACCCGCTCCGACGATCGCACGGTGACGATCCGCGTCCGTGACAAGGGCCCCGGCGTTCCCGATAAAGATCGCGAGCGCATCTTCGAGCCCTACGTCCGGCTCGACGACGCGATCACCGAAGGCGCGAGCGGCACCGGCATCGGCCTCGGCATCGCCCGCGATCTCGCGCGCCGCCTCGGCGGTGATCTCGTCTGCGTCGCGGCAGAAAACGGCGGCGCCGAGCTCGTGCTCACGCTGCCACGGAGAATCCCATGAAGGTGCTCATCGCCGAAGACGATCCGAACATCCTGGCCGGCTTGAAGGATCTGCTGGAAGGCGAAGGCTACACGTGCGCGACCGCCAAGGACGGCGACGCTGCGCTCACGCTCTTCGACTCGACGGCACCCGACCTCGTGGTCCTCGACATCATGATGCCGAAGAAGAGCGGCTACGACGTGTGCCGGGCGATCCGCGCGAAGAACGCGGCCGTCCCGGTCATCTTCCTCAGCGCCAAGAGCGAGGAGGTCGACAAGGTGGTCGGGCTCGAGCTCGGCGCCGACGACTACGTCATGAAGCCGTTCGGCGCGCGCGAGCTCTTGGCCCGCATCCGCAGCGTGACCCGCCGCGCGATCGCACAGAAGACTCCGGCGCGCGCGTTTCGCCTCGACGACCTCGACGTGCTTCCAGAGCGCCTCGTCGCGGTGCGCGGTAAGAGCGAGATCGAGCTCAGCCTGCGCGAGGTGAAGCTGCTCGAGCTCTTCTTCGAGCGGCGCGGCGTCGCCCTCGACCGCGACACGATCTTCAATCGCTGCTGGGGCCCCGAGCACTACCCGAACAGCCGCACCCTCGACCAAGCGATCCTGCACTTGCGCAAGAAGATCGAGCGCGATCCGAAGAACCCGAAGATCATCCGCACCGTGCACGGCGTCGGCTACATGGCGGCCTGAGCGCGCGGAAAAAGGCAGTGACCGCTTCGCCTTCGCCCGGGCGTGGGCTATACGACGCTATGCTTCCGAAGAGTCGGCACGTGTACTTCGACGCCGTTTCGAGGCGGCTCCCGATGAGCGTCTTGCGCGCGATGATGCGCGAGAGCCTGCGCGGCTTGAACCTCGCGCTCTACTTGCACCGCGTCGCCGAGGCGCACCGGCCGACCGATCGCGTCCCGGGCCTCACGATCAAAGGCAGCTCTCTCGACGTCGTCCTCGGCGAGCTCTCGGCGCTGGCGTCGATCACGCAGACCACCGTCACCTTCGATGACGGCTACAAGGACGCGGCCGACTACGTCGACACCCGCGCGCCGCGCTTTTCGTCGCTGCGCTTCTTGTTCAACGTCTGCCCACAGAAAGCGGAGCAGCGCGCGGGCTTTCGCTGGGATCTACACGAGCACCTGCGCGGCACCGGCGGTCACGCGCCGGACAACGTTGATCAGTTCCTGTGGGAGAACGCCGACGTCGCGAACGAAAACGCGCGCGAAGAGCTGAAGGGCCTCGCCGATCGCGAGCCCTTCCGCCTGGCGACGGTCGACGAGGTGAAGGCGCTCGCGCGGCACTCGAACGTGTCGCTCGGCAACCACAGCAACTGCCACTTTCCGCTCTGCCGCTTGAACGACGAAGACCTGCAACGTGAGCTCGAGAGCAGCAAGCGCGACTTCGAGCGCCACTTCGGCCCGATGCGCCACTTCGCCTTTCCCTTCGGCTTTCCAGGCGTGCACTTCGGCCGCCGCGAGATCACGCTGCTGCGCAACTTAGGGGCCGAGCGCATCTGGTCGACGAAGGAGTCGCCCTACGCGAGCCAGTGGCAAACGCCGGGGGCCGTTCTGCCGCGCGTGCAGCTGCTCGGCACGTGGAGCGTCAAGCACATGCTCCTGTGGATCACCCAGCGCGCGACGGTGTACCGCTTCCGCCGGGCGCGGCGCGTCGAGCACGGCGATTTTCCGCTCTGAGCGGCGGTGCTTTTCGCCATTAGATCGATACGCTCGTCACGACGACGCGCTTACCGTTGCTGTCGAAGCCGATGACGTAGAGCTCCTCGTCGGCGGTCGTTTGGTTCTGCGCGTAGATCGACATCGCGTAGCCCGCCACCTTCGCGCCGGCGTCGAGGACCTCGTTGAAGTCACCGTAGGTGTACGTATTTCCGTCGTTCTTCTTCAGGTAGGCCGCGATCTCGTCGCGCATCGCGTGGCGCACGCTCACCGGCAGGCTGAGGATGCTCACCTCGCCCATCTGGGCGCCGAGCTGCCGGCGGAGCACTTCTTCGACCCGCTTCGTGCGCTCTGCCGCGGTGAGCGTGCTCGCGACGCCGACGCCGGAAAGGCCCCGGCTCGCGAGGAACTTGCGCGCGTACTCACGCGCCGGTGCCGTCGACTTCGCGTCGAGGTAGAGCGCGTTCGTCATCAGCAGGAGATCATTGGCGTCCGGGTCGCTCGCCTGCATGGCCGCGACCGGCGCGAGCGTCTTCACCATCTCGGCGCGGACGATCGTGGAGCCGCTCGGGCTCGTCGCTTTTTGGGCCTCATCGAAGCGGGAACGGGTGATCGCAAATTGACTCGGCATGGTGCCTTCCTTTCGGGGGCACGAGTATCGGCGGCGGCGGCCGCTTGGCCGTACGATTTTTCGCTTGGCGCGACTACCGGGGCAGATGGCGCGCGCGCCAGGTCAGCCGCGCGCTTGCACGGTCACGCAGCCGATGAACTTTTCGCGCCCGACGATCGCGACCACGCGCTGCATGTCGGCCACATAGGTGCGCTCCAAGTGCGCGACGAGCAGGACAGCGTCGGCGGCGCGAACGAGCGCTGCAGCCGCGGGCGTCTCCACCGGCGAGGCGGTGTTGAAGATCACCTTGTGCCCGAGCTGCGCGAAGGTCTGCAGCTTTTGCTGCGCTTCGCCGACTTCCGCCAGGCCCACGCGGTTGGCGTCGATCGTCTGCACCTGGACGAGGCCGCGCATCTCGGCGACCTCCTTGAGCGACTTGACGATGTTCGCCGTGCTGGCGCCAGCGGCGGCGGGAACGACGGCCAAAGAATTCCACGGCTCACGCTCGAGCGAGAACCACAGCTCCTGCGCTTGTTGGTCCGGCACGAGGTAATCGTAGAGGAGCTGGTCGAGCTGCGTCGGGGGAGCCAAAGCAGGTTTCATCGTAACCTCTCCTTCGCCATGCGCACGAAAATGCCGGCGATGGCCCTATCCCTTACGAGATAACGATGCGCTAGCCGTTTTGGTTCCTGAAAGAGCCGATAGAGCCACTCGAGGCCGACCTTCGACATCCACGCGGGCGACCTTTGCAGCTCACCGGCGATGAAGTCGAGCGAGGCGCCGATGCCGAGGCCGACGACGCCGGGCAGCGCCGGCAAGAAGCGCTGCATCCACAGCTCCTGCTTCGGACATCCGAGCGCGACGAGCAGAAGCTGCGGATCCGCTGCCTTCATCTTGGCGACGACCGGCGCCTGATCGTCGAGCTTCTTCAGATCGATCATCGGCGAGTCGTAGCCGACGACTTGCAAGCCCGGATAGCGCGCCTCCAAGATCGCTTTGGCCTTCTGGTTCACGCGCTCGCTGGCGCCCAAGAAGTAGACTCGTAGGCCCTTTTTGGCGCCCTTTTCGAGCAAGGGCTCGACGAGATCCGATCCCGAGACCTTCTCTTTGATCGGCAGGCCGAGCGCGCGCGACATCCAAATCAACGGCATGCCGTCCGGGATCGACAGAAACGCGTCGGCGTACGCTGAGACGAGCGCCGGATCCTCTTCGGCCAGGCACACGTGATCGACGTTCGGCGTGACGACGAAGCCCCCGCTCTTCAGGTCGATGCGCTGCAGGATGTGATCGATCGACTCAGCGAGCGTCACCGCGTGCGCGTAGATCTTTCCGTAATTGACCCGTTCCAACGGGCGCGACATGATCATGCTTTCTTCACCGTTCCTACGGGGCCTTTGCGTTCGCGGGCGCTCACCACGCTCTCCGCAGGCTTGACGATCGATCCCGCCGGCACGCTCTTCGTGACGACGGCGCCGGCCATGATCTTCGTGCCTTCGCCGATGGTGATCGGTCCGATCAACGTGCAGCCGGGCCCGATGTGTACGTCATTCTCGAGCGTCGGTGCGCCGCTCTCCCGGGTCTCGGGATCGATGCCTTCCCCGAGCGTCACGTTGTGAAAGAGGATGCAGCCTTGGCCCACGCGCGCGCGGTGGCTGAGCACGAGCCCGGTGCCATGGACGATCGAAACGCCGGGCGCGATCTCGGTGTCCCAGTGGATCTCGGCGGCGTAGATGTGGCGAATGAGCCGCGAGGCGACCTGCGCCGCGCCGGGGATGCCGCTGTCTTTGGCGAGGCGCATGAAGCGCGTGGCGATCATCATCTGAAAGCCGATCTTCTTCACCGCGTCGAAGGGCAAGCGCGCCGTCGGGATCTTCTCGTGGTGATACTTCTCGCGATAGCGCTGGAGCGAAGCGTAGTCGGCGCGGACGGCGCTCAGGAATCGAGTGAGGCTCACGGCGCACCTCCGGCGACGACAGGTTCTTCGGGGCAGACGAACTTCGCGGGATCGATCGTACCGATCTGCTTGGCCGGCACACCGCCCCAAATCGTGAACGCAGGCACGTTCTTGTTGACCAAGGAGTGCGCCCCGATGACGGCGCCACGGCCGATGCGCACACCGGGGAGCACGCTCGAACGGGTGCCGATCCACACGTCACTCTCGATGTGCACCGGCTCCGGCGGCGGCCGCAGGCTGCGATCATAAATGTCGTGAAAGTGCGAGTCGACGATCATCGCGAAGGGGCCGAAGCGTACGCGATCGCCGATCGTGATCTCTTGGTTACAGCCGATCGACATGCCGTAGTTCAGGCTGCAAGCTTTGCCGATCGTGAGGCGCGCGCCCGGGGCCGTCACGAGCTCCAGCGGGACGAGCACCGAGCGCAGCACGGTGTGGTCGCCGATCACCAGCACACCTTGGTTATCGATGCGCGGTTTGCCAAGGGTTCGCACGCCCTTGCCGACGCTCGTCAGCTCGCGCAAGTAGAGCGGCGCGAGCGCGAGGCTGAGCGCGTACTCTGAGGCCTTCTTCGCCCGCGCCTTCAACGGCATCGCTTCGTCCCGCGCCCATTTCTGGCGGGCGTCGTCTAGAAGTCGCATCAGCGCATTCATGTGCTTCTCTTGCCATGATAATCGGCCTCCACGCCAAAGGCCTGACGAAGTTTTCCCTGCCCCACCCTTGTATCGTTGATACTTTTGCAGAGCCGATGAAGCTCAGCGTCGTCATCTCCACGTTCAACCGGCCGAAGCTGCTCGGCGAGCTCCTGGCGGCGCTCTCCGTCCAAACGCTGCCGCCGAACGAGTTCGAGGTGATCGTCATCGACGACGGGTCGAAGGAGCCGGTGGCGCCGCAGCTCGCAACGCTGCGCACGCCGTACGCGCTCACGGTCTTGACCCAGCAGAACTCGGGTGTCGCAGCGGCGCGGCACAAAGGCATCGAGCACGCCCGCCACGAGATCATCGTGGTGACCGACGACGACATGCTGGTGCCGCCCAGCTTCCTCGCGGAGCACAAGAAGGCGCACCTGGGCGGCCACACGCTCGTGCTCGGCCACATCGGCGAGGAAGAGGCGCTCGGCAAGAAGCCGCTCTTCGAGCGCATGCACGCCACGCAGCTGAAGAAGTTCGTGGAGCACTACAAGAACAACCCGGAGGCCGTGCGCGGCGTTCATGTCTGCACCGGCAACGTCTCGTTCCGCCGCGCGGACTACATGCGGGTCGGCGGCTTCGATCGCACGCTCGGCCGCAGCGAAGATCGCGAGCTCGGCGCACGCCTCGAAAAAGCCGGCGCCAAGCTCATCTTCTCCCACGCAGCCCGCACCACGAACCGCAGTGACCACACCGATCTCGACGTGTGGATGAAGCGCAACTACCTCTACGGCGTGTACGATTCGCGCATCGCCAAGAAGCACCCGGACGTCGAGACCGCCGATCCTTGGCGCTTTCTGTTCTTGGTGAACCCGCTGTCGCGAACGTTTCTGCTCGTGAGCGTCGCTTCGCCGGACGCAGGTAAGGTGCTTAGCCGCTTCACCTACAGCCTCGCCGAAACGATCGACGCGCTGGCGAGGGCGCAGCCAGCGCCGACGATCGCCACGAGGCTGCTCGAACGACTGGCGAACGCGGGCGCCACCCTCGCGTACGGCGTCGAATATTTTCGCGGCGTGCGCGAAGAGGCCGGCTCGTTCCTGGACGCGACGCTCGGCTTCGCCGGGTACATGAAGAAGAGACGCGCGCGATGAGCCACGCCATCTACTTTCCGCACTCGCCCATCGCCGGCCGCGAGACGCCAGAGTACCTCGATCACAAAGGCAACCAGCTCTACGTCGTGCACCATCAGCAGCCGAAAGAAGCGGTCGCCGTCGTCGTGCTGGCCGGGCCGATGAGCCTCGAACGGTCGCAGAGCTACCTCACCTGGGTGCGCTGGGCGCGGACGCTCGCGTGCAACGGCTACGACGTCTATCGCTTCGACTACCGCGGTGTCGGCGAGAGCACCGGCGCGTTTCGCGAGCAGACCTTCGACACCTGGCTCGACGATCTGCGCACGGTGGTGGCGCTCGCGCGATCGCGGCACACCGGCGCGCGCGTCCTCGCCAACGGCATCCGGCTCGGCGCGCTCTTGTCGCAGCGCTGTCACGACGAGGCGAGCGTCGACGGCTGCCTGTTGTGGGAGCCGCCGGTCAACGGCAACGCGATGCTGACGGACATGCTGCGGCGCAAGCTCGCGGCCGACTACATCGAGCAAGTCGGCGAGCGAAAGACGCGCGAGGCGTACATCGCCGACCTCGAAGCCGGCCTCGATGTAGAGGTCGAAGGCTACCCGTGGACGCGCGCGCTCTGGCGCAGCAGCAAGGACTACGTCTTTGCCGAGCCGAAGCAGCGCTCGAGCACGTGGCACACGATCTACTTGGACGGCCGTGGACCGGAGAAGCTGCCGAACGCGCGCTACGAAAGCGTGAAGGTGCCGCGGCCGGCGTTTTGGCTGCAGAGCCAGCACCTGGTCGCCGACCTCGACGACTTGTTCACGAAGAGCCTCGGCTGGATGGCGCGCTGTTCGAGCCCGGTGAACAACGGTAGTTTTACGTGACGGAGAGCTGCACTTGAGACGCGCGATGCAATTGCAGATCGGCGGCGACCTGATGACGGGCACCGCGCACGTGACGGCGGAGCGCCGCTCGAACGTCGGCATGCTCTTCATCAACTTCGGCTACGTGCCGCGCGACGGCCACGGCGGGCTCGCCGCGCAGACTTGCGACGCCCTCGCGGCGAGCGGCGTGCCGGCGTTTCGCTTCGACCTGCCGCGCATCGGCGATACGCCCGGCGAGCTGCCGTCGCACACGCACCAGTTCTTCGACCTCGTGACGAGCGGCGGCTTCACGCAAGCGACGGCCGCGCTCGTGCAGACCCTGTGCGAGCGCGAGCAGCTCGACGGCGTGTGCCTCGGCGGGCTCTGCGGCGGCGCCGTCACCGCGATCTTCGCCGCCGAGCGCGAGCCGAGCAAAGTGCGGGCGCTCGTTCTGCTCGAGCCCGAGATGTACGTCACCGAGCCGAAGGCGAAGAAGGAAGACGCGGCGGCGGCCCCGAAGCGCTTGCGTAAGCGCGATCGTCTCCTCGCCGCATTGAAGCGGCTGCCGCAGGGCGATCGCGTCGAAGCGCTCGGCGTGAAGCTGACGAAGAAGATCGGAGCGAGCGCGTTCAACTACTGGGGCTGGATGCGCTTCCTCACCTACGAGGGCAAGCGCGGCCAATGGATCCCGCTGCCGCGCAAGATGATCTTGGACTTCGTGCTCTCGTCGTCGACCTTGCCCGAGGTCACGAACATGCCGCTCGCGAGCGCGTGGCAGCGTTACGTGCAACAGAAGCGGCCGGTGCTCGTCATCACGGCGGATCAGAAATTGCGCGAGGTGTTCTTCGATCGCATCAACCGCGTGGTCCTGCGCAAGGTCGACACGCAGAGCATGCGCCACGTGCGCTTGAAGGGCACGAACCACATCTTCACGACCGGCGGCGCCATAGAGACCGTGATGGGGCACGTCGTGCCGTGGGTGCAGAGGTTGGCGTGAGGTGGTTCTTCGTCTGCGCGTGGCTCGCCGCGTGCGAGGATCACCGAGACATGTTGCTCCCGGAAGCGCTGCCGAAGGCCCGTGGCAACGCGGTCGCCGACGACGAGCGCGCGGCCCTGCTCGGCTTTCAGATCTTCTTCGACGCGCGCTTCGCCAGCGACAACGAGACGCGGTGCGCGACCTGCCACGCGCCCGAGCGATCGTTCGCCGACGGCTTGGCTACGCCGCGCGCCGGTGTCCCGCGTAACGCGCCGACGATCTTCAACGCGGCGAGGAACGGCTGGCAGTTCTGGGACGGGCGCGCCGACTCCTTGTGGTCGCAGCCGCTCTTTGCGTTCGAGAGCCGCGCCGAAATGGACTTCGGCCGCATCGAGATCGCGCAGCGCATCGCCAAGAGCTATCGCGCGCCGTACGAGAGCGTGTTCGGAGCGCTGCCCGAGCTCGAGCGTTTTCCGGCGCGCGGCCGGCCCGGCGAGGCGTCGTACGATGCGCTGTCAGCCGAGGATCGCGCGGCGATCGATCGCGTGGCGGCGAACGTGGGCAAGGCGCTCGAAGCGTACATGCGGCGCGTGGCGACGGGGCGCGCGGGCTTCGATCGTTGGTTGCTCGGCGAAGGGCGCGCGATCTCGACAGAGGCGGTGCGCGGCGTCGACGCGTTCGTGGCAGCACGCTGCGCGACGTGCCACTCGGGGCCAACGCTGAGCGACGATCGTTTCCACGTCGTCGTGCTCGGCGACGAGGGCGATCCCGGCCACGCCGGCGGCCAGGCGATCTTGGCGGCGTCGGTGTTTCGCGCGGACGGCGCCTTCGCTGACGTCGATGATCTCCCGCCGCTCGACTACGGCGAGCCGCTACCGCACGCGTTTCGCACGCCGTCCTTGCGCAACGTCGCGCTGACGGCGCCGTACTTTCACGATGGCAGATTTGCGACCATGGAAGACGCTGTGCGCGGGCACGACGGCGTCACCTTGTCGGCGGCGGCGATGGCGGACGTCGTCGCGTTTCTGCGATCGCTCGACGGCGAGTATCCGAAGCCGCCGTGGAACAACTGGCCGGAGAAGTAGTCGACGAGAAGTCGTCGACGGAACAGTGAGCTACTTGCGAAAGCACTTCGCCTCGTCGAACCCCTGTGGCGCGGCGACATTCTCGGAGTACCCCAAGTTGTCCCACGTGCGCTCGTCCACGTACGGCGTGTTCTGCAAGTAGTAACGCTGCCCCGTGCGCATCCAGTAGTCGCGCGAGAACTCCACGCGCTCCGCGGTCGAGTGATAGAGCACCTGCCCGAAACCGACCGCCGCTTCCGCCATCGTCAGCGCGTTCGCCGGAAAGTCGTTGCACAGCCGCTGCTCGCCGTTGACGAACATCACGACGCGATCGCGACGGATGAACAGCGCGATCTTCGTCCGCGGCGCGAGCACCGTGAGATCGTCGAGCATCGGCGCCGTCAGCTTGCCGCTCGCGTCTTGCTGTCGATACCATCCGGGCGGCGCGACGTTCGGGTTGTCGTACTGCGCCGGGCTCACGTTGACGACGTTGTCGCGGTCGCCGGCGCCGGCCGTATTCACCATCACGCGCACGTCGCTCTCGGGCCGCGTGTCGGTCGGGCCGAGATCGAAGGGCCAGCCGTCGCGCGGAAACACCTGCAGACAGTTCCACCCAGCGACGCTCGGGTTGCGGCCATCGGGCTGATAGAAGAACGCCGTCTGCACGATGAGGCCTTTGAGCAAGCCGTTGGCGTCCATCGTCTCGCCCGCCGCCGCAGCGCCGCATAGGACGAACCACCAGTAGCGCCGCTGCGTCGAGTTCGAGTGCACGTCGAAGCTCACTTGCAGGTACTTCCCCGACGCTGCAGGGAGCTGTGCCGCCTGCCGCGGGTAGGCGATGTTCGTCGAGAAGATGTTCTGCTGCCAATCGGCGAGCACCGTGTGCAGCTTGCCGCGCTCGATGAAGGTCTGCGAGTCGTCCGCTCCGTAGGTGTAGAACGACCACTTCTGGTTCTGGAAGATCTTCCCCTGCTGCGTGCGCGAGTGGCTGCTGTTGCTCACGAAGACCGGCTGATCGTCCGACGCGAAGTCATCGAAGAAGGTCGCGCTCGCGGGCGAGGCGACGGGCGTGATCTTCAACGCGGTGCGCGCCAAGACGACCGGCGCCGCCAACATCGGATCTGCCGGTGCCGCCAGCGCGCCTGGACCATGGCCGTTCCTGATCAGGCTGCCGTACGCCGCGCGAATCTCGGCCTCGGTGAAGATCGAGAACGGCACCCGATCGGCGGGCGGCACTTCGTCGCTCGTCACGGTCAGATCCTTGTGCCGGACGCCGAGCACGCCCGTGAACGGACACGCGCGATCCACCGCCTCGACGACCACGATCGCGTCGGCCCCGAGGCCAGTCACCTCGAGGCGGCGCATCAGCTCATGCGAGGCCGGCGCCTCGGCGTTTCGCTGCCGATACCCCGCGCAGTGCACATCGCCGCCGACGACGCGCGTGCCGTCGAGCGAGACGCCGGCGGCCAAGCGATAGGCGCGATAGTCCTTGGCGCCGCTGACCGCCGGCAGCTCCAAGACTGCGCTGTCGCGATCGACAACGACCGTCACGGCGTCCATCTCGGCCGCCGACGACCACGCGAGCGTCGTCCCGTCTTCGCCCGCCGGCGCCGTCGGGTTCGCGACGACGACCGCCGCGGCGCCCTTCTGCACGAGGTCAGGCGCGACGACTTCCGGATCGACGGGCTTCGTCTCGGAAGGCTTCGTGCAAGCGACGAGGAGAAACGACAAAACGACTGAACGACGCACGCCGCCCCGGTAGCAGGCCGAAAGTGACATCGTCCATTCAAATGATACCCTTCGCGCATGCGCACGAGCGACACCGGCGCCGCGCCCGAGTGGGACCAGGGCCTCAGCTGGCTCGCGCTCCTCTACGGCATCTACTGTGCCGCCTACGAGGCTACCGCCTCGCACGATGAGCTGCAGATCGCGTTTGGAATCGAGATGGTCATCGTCGCGTTGCTCGACTTCGTCTGGTTACGCGCGCCTGCCTCGCTCGGCGCCGGGCTCATCGTTACTGGCATCGCCGCGCCGGTGACCTTCGTCGGCGTGGCGCCGCTGTACTGGCACACCTTTCACATGTTTCGCGGCGAAGCGTTCTGGTCGGGCGTTGTGCTCGGCACCGTCGTCATGATCCCGCTCGTGCTCCTCGGCCTCATCGTGCTGAAGAACCTGACCACGATTCCGAAGCGCACAGATCCGTCGTGGTTTCAGCCGGTGCGATGGACACTGCGTGGCGGCCTGTGGACGATGGTGCTCGCGTTTCGCGTCGGCGATTGGAACAGCGGCGTGCCGCTCGTCATCGGTGGCGCCGCGCTCGCCCTGACCAGCCTCGCGATCGCACTTCCCTATCGCATCGCGGTCAAGCCCGGCGGCATCGGCCGTTTCCTCATGTTCCTCGGCGGCAGCGCGCTCGTCGTCACTTGCGTGGCGAAAGCCGGCGCCGGCCGTCACATGAGCGGCTCCGAAGCGATGGTCGGCGTGATCCCAGCGGGGCTGCTGCTCGCGATCGGCGCTCTCATCGCGTGGAAGCGAAGCGGCAAACCGCCGCCCACGTGACTCGGGACTCCTAGGCCGCTTGCAGATACCGCGCTTCGACGCCCAAGCGCTCCGCGATCTGCGCTGCGCTGCGCACGCCGTCCTCGTGAAAGCCGATCCCGAGATACGCGCCGGCGAAGTGCAAGCGATCCCGCCCTGACAATTCGAGCAAGCGCTGCGTCGCTGGCAATGACACGGCGTTATAGCGCGGATGATCATAGGTGAAGCGGCCGCGCACGCTCGCCGGATCGATGAAGCGCGTCTGGTTCAAGCTGACGAGCGCAGGCTCCTCGACCGGCAGGCTCTGCAGCTGGTTCATGTGGTAGGTCACGGTCGCCGCGCCGTTGCCCTGCTCGTGCATGTGGAAGTTCCACGACGACCAGGCTTTCTTCCGCTTCGGCAGCACCGACGCGTCGCCGTGCAAGACGACGTCGTTCGCTTCGAAGCCGATCGATCGCAACGCGCTCATCTCGGCGTCGGTCGCGCCTTCGATCACGCGCGCCGCGATGTCGGCGTGGAGCGCGCACACGACCTCGTCGAAGCGCTCGGGCTCGCCGCCGTTCGCCGTCACCCACATCGCCTCGGACGTTCGTCTGATCTTCGTCACCGGCGACGAGAGCCGCACGCGCGCGCCCAAGATCTGCGCGAGCTTGTCGACGTACGCCCGCGTGCCGCTCGGAAACGCGTACCACTTCGGCAGGTCGCGCGGCGTCGCCAAGCCATGGTTACAGACGAAGCGCCACCACGCCGAGAACGGCATCTCGCGGCACTTCTGAAAGTCGATCGACCACACCGTCGCCGTCAGCGGCAGCACGACGTGCTCGGTCAGCGCTTCGCCGAAGCCGTGCCGGTCGAGCACTTCGCCGAGGCTCGTCGTCGGATCGTTCTGGTAACGCTTCGCCGCCCGCGAGAAACGCGGCAAGTCCCACATCAGTTGATATGGGAGACGCGTGAAGCTCTTGCGCCAAAGCTGCGAGAACGAGCCCGGATCGTGCGTCGCGAACTCGACGCGGCGGACGTCGTCGCGCACCGAGAGCGCCATGTTCGTCCGCACCAGGTCGATCTCCAAGTGCTTCAACAGCCGCAAGAAGAGCGGATACGTACGATCGTTGATGACGACGACGGCGGTGTCGACCGCGAGCGTCTTGCCGCCGAAGGCAGCGTCGACCGTGTGCGCGTGACCGCCGAGCCGAGGCGCCGCTTCATAAAGGACGACCTCCGCCCGATCCGAGAGCATGTACGCCGCGACCAGCCCCGAGATTCCCCCACCGACGACCGCCACCCGGCGTACTGGCCTCATGCGCGCTGCCTCCCTATCTTGCCCGTCTCTGGAACGTGCGGCGGCAGGTTAACTCAAATGAAGGAGCGTCACCAATGGGTTCGGGGCATTTTGTCACAGGGCATTCGTCCTTGACTTCGTTCGCGAAATCTCTGAGTGCGGCGGGCCCAGCGTGAAGGAAACCATGTCGGCGAAGCGCGACTATTACGAAGTTCTGGCGGTCGCTAAAGACGCCGACGATAAGACGATCAAGAGCGCGTACCGCAAGCTCGCGCTGCAGTTTCACCCGGACCGCAACCCGGGCGACGCGAGCGCCGAGGCGAAGTTCAAAGAAGCGGCCGAAGCGTACGAGGTCCTATCGAGCGCCGAGAAGCGCCAGATCTACGATCGCTACGGTCACGAGGGCCTGCGCGGCGCCGCCGGCGGTCCCGGCTTCTCCGGCGTCGAAGACATCTTCTCGAGCTTCGGCGACATCTTCGGCGATCTCTTCGGCATGGGCGGCCAAGGCGGCGGCCGTGGCCGGGGCCGCACCCGCGCGCGCCGCGGCGACGACATGCGCTACGATCTCAGCATCGGCTTTCGCGAGGCCGCATTCGGCCTCAAGAAGTCGATCGAGGTCACCACGCACTCGCCTTGCACGACCTGCGAAGGCAGCGGCGCCAAGCCTGGCACGAGCCGCGAGACCTGCAGGACCTGCGGCGGTCGCGGCGACGTCATGCACGGCCAAGGCATGTTCATCATCTCGACGACGTGCCCCACCTGCCGCGGCGAAGGTTCACGCATCGCGAGCCCGTGCGAAAACTGCTCCGGCCGCGGCGTCACGCCGAACAAGTCGACGATCGAGGTCGACGTCCCGGCGGGCATCGCCGACGGCATGAGCCTGCGCTACGTGGGCAAGGGCGAAGCCGGCGCGCAGGGCGGCCCGGCGGGCGATCTCTACGTCGTCATCCGCGTCGAGGAAGACGAGGTCTTCGAACGGCGCGACGACGATCTCATCGTGCAAGTGGGCGTCAACATCGCGCAGGCGGCGCTCGGCGATCGCATCAAGGTGCCGACGCTCGCCGGCGAGCAAGAGATCGATCTGCCGGCCGGCACGCAGCCCGGCGATCACACGGTCCTGCGCCGCGAGGGGCTGCCGAGCTTGCGCGACGGCCGCCGCGGGAACTTGATCGTCGTCTTCCGCGTCGAGGTGCCGACCGAGATCTCGAGCGAGCAACGAGAGCTATTGAACAAGCTGAATGAGTCGCTCGGGAACAAGCCGGTGGCGAAGAAGAAGCGGGGCTTCTTCAAGTGAGCCTCAACGCTTGCGCAGCTCGCCTTTGATCGTCGACGAGCGCGCGCCTTGGAAGATCACCGTCGCCGGTTCGTAGCCCGGCTTCGAGAGCACCGCCTTGTAGATCCCGTCCGGCAGATCGTTCGGCAGATCGAGCGGCGTCGTGCCACGTTCAGTGCCCTCGATCGTCACGGTCGCGCCCGCGGGGGACGACTCGAAGTGGACGATCTCCTTCGTCCCGCTCGAACTACCGAGAAAACGCGGTACGCCGAGCAGCGCCGCGCGCATCGCGTCTTCGTACGCTTCCCACAGCGTAGTCGATCCCTGCACGTCGGTGAAGACGAGGGTCACGTTGCCCGTGGGAGCGCCGGTCATCAGTACTTGCCGGCGCTCGCGGGCTTCGAGCCCGTGACGATGCCGACGCTCGCCGACGCGCCGATACGGGTGGCGCCGGCGCCGAGCATCTTCTTCGCGTCCTCTGTCGTGCGGACGCCGCCGGAGGCTTTGACGCCCATGTCGGGTCCGACGATGCGGCGCATGAGGGCGATGTCCTCGGCCGTGGCGCCGCCTGGGCCGAAGCCGGTCGAGGTCTTCACGTAGGCGGCGCCCGCCACCTTCGACAGCGTGCAGCCGATCACCTTCTCGTCGTAGCTCAGGCCGCCGGTCTCCAAGATCACCTTGACCGGGAAGTCGCCCGCTGCGCCGACGACCGCGCAAATATCGTTCAACACCGTCGCGTAGTCCTTCGACTTCATCGCGCCGATGTTCATCACCATGTCGATCTCGCGCGCGCCGTTTCGGATCGCTTCCTTCGTCTCGAACGCCTTGGCGTGCGGCGTGCCGGCGCCGAGCGGGAAGCCGACGACCGCGATCGGCTTGACGCTCGATCCGTGCAGCTCTGCAGCGACGAAACGAATGTTCGACGCGTTCACGCACACGGTGGCGAAACCGTATTTCTTCGCTTCCGCGCACGCCTTCGCGAGATCGTCTTTGGTCGCTTCGGGCTTCAGCAGCGTGTGATCGATGAACGGCGCGATGTCTGCCGGCGGCGCGTCGTTGCCCGCGAGCTGGGCAATACGATCGAGGCCCGCTTCGCGCAGTTGACGCACGTCATCCGGGCGCTTCGTCGCGCAGCCGCCACACGTGCTGCAGGTGGCGCCCGAGACGGTCTTTCCTGGCTCCTCGGCGCTGCACGGACCGCGCGCCTGCGGACCGCCTTGGGCCACCGTCGCCAGGACGCGGCGGGTGATTTCGCTGATCAGTTGCTCGGTGCTCATTCGGTCGGCCGCATAACAGAGGGCCGGTGCCGAGGTCTACTTCACCACGGCGCTCATCTTGAACTGCGGCGGGCTCGTCGTATTCGTCCGCAAGGAGTCATAAGCGTTGTAGCCGAGGTTCGTCAGCGTGGTGCCGGCCGGCGGATTCGAGCCAGCCGCCGGCGGCACCGGCGCGATCGCGTCGAACGCGACGCCCTGGCCCGCCGGGTTGCCGAAGAAGCTGAGCTTGAAGCCGCTGACCGGCATGCCCTGGGCGGGAAACGTTCCCGCTGGAAACGTGTGCGGCGTGAACATGGGCCCGGGCGCCAGCTTGTCCACCGACTGTTGGTTGAGCGGCACCAAGAAGATCGTCGCCAACGCCCCGAGCGGCGCAGCCGTGAAGACGCAGCGCGACGGCGCCGGCGTTCCCGTCGCGGGCGTGAGGGCGGCGATGATCACGTGCTCCTTCAGGCCGGTGAACGTATTCGCCGCGAGATCGCGAAAGATGGTCAGCTCGTTTTGATTCTCGGTGAGCGTGGTCGCGAACCAGGCGTCGAACTGCTGAAACGACTGCACCCGGCAGCCGAGATCGCCGCGCACCGTGAACATGCGCGCGCCAAAGGCCCGCGTCGGGACGCCAGCGCCGTTGATCGGGTGCACGGTGAGGATGAACTGCATCGTCGCGCGATCGGCGGCGATGGCGCCCGTCGGCACCGCGAGCTGCCCGAGCCGCAGAGGCATCGGCGACACACCAGCCCCGGAGAGCACCGGCATGCGCAGCGTCCCGGTCTGCGTCGCGAACGGCTGCCAGATGCCACCGCTCGCCTTCTCGGTGCCCTTCAGCGTGCGGTCGATCGCCGGCGTCACCCTCAGCACCACTTCATTGTTGTAGTCGAAGTCGACGCTGCCATCGGCGTGCCGCGCAACGATCGTGACGTTCATGTCGGTCGTGTTGTCGAAGTTCGGCTCCTCGCTGAGCGCGCCGAGATCGCCCGTCATGTTTTGCCGCGCAGGGCTGGCCGACGGCGGCGAAATATACACAGAGAAGCGCGGCGGTTGCGCCGACCCCGGAGGCGTCACTTGCGTGCCGTCGCTTCCGGGCGGTGCCGTCGTGTTGTCGCCGGGCACCGTCGTGCCCCCAGGTCCGGTGCCGCCCGCGGTGCCACCCGTGCCGCCACCGGCGACGACCAGATCGCGCACCTTCACGAGCGTGCCGGTCGCGACCGAGACCTTGCCTTTGTCCACGTGCACCGCGACCGGCGGGTTGACCGCGAAGAGCTTGCCGGCGAACTGCGCGAAGCAGCTCAGTTGATAGTCACCTACGGGAAGCACGAGCACGCTCGCCGGGCCGAGCTGACTCGCCTGCGTGATGCTGCCGACCCGGATCTTCGCCACCATGTCGACCGGAAAGCCGTCTCGCGGAGCCTGCGCGTGCGCCACGGCGAGACACGAGAGATCGTCTGGCACCTTGGCGATCGGCTGGTTGTTCGCGTCGACGAGGCCGACGAGCGACGGCTTCAAGATCTGCGGCACGACGACGCCGGCCGGATACATCTTGAACCTCACCGTCTGCTCGGCGCCCGCTTGCAACGCCACGTTCACGGCCGCCGCCACGTAATTCGGGATCGGCGCTTTGTCTGCCGCCGCCGGTGCGCCGAAGCCGTAGAGAAAGAGCGATTGGTGCGGGCCCGACGGGACGTCGACGCTGAAGGTGCTCGTGCCGTCGTCGAGCGCGACTTCGGTGTAGAACACGGGCGGCGGCGGCGGTTGGCCGGCGGCGTTCGGCTCGGTCTCGGGAACAGCGACGGCGCCGGTCTGCGGGCCGCTCGGGGCATCGGCGCCGCGCGCGCCGGTGTTCATCGGCGGCTTCGGATCGCCGATCGTCACGCTGCCCGCACCCGGCGGTGGCGGCGCGCTCGTGCTGATCGTCTCGCCGGCGTCGGACGCGGCGCGATCCTCTTGCGCTGCAGCGTCTGCCAGCGGCGCCGTGAGGACGAGCAGGCCGAGGGAGCTCACCGGCACTTGCATCTGGGCGAACTGTCCGACGTCGACAGTGATCTTCGTCGGCGCTTGGCGCTCGGTGCAGGCGAGGAGAAAGAAGAGCGGGGCGAATTTGAAGTGGCGCATCGCTGGCCCCCGGTTGCCGCGCTACTCGCGGACTTCGATGATCGCTTTGAGGCGCGTCGCCGCAGCGCGATCGTTCGCTTTCTGAAACACGTCGCTGCCGCGCTGGCGCTGCTCGATGACGTCTTGAGCGCCGCCGACGCGCGGCTTGTGATCACGGCTTTGCCCCGCGCCAGGGCCTTGGTTGTCACGCGGCGCGCCGCCGCCAGCGTTGCCCTTCGCCATGCGGTCGCGCGCGTTCGCCGCCGCTTTGTCGACCTTGTCGCCGATCGCCTTGCCGCCGTCGGCCGCGCGATCGTTGCGCCTGTCACCGCCGCCGCCGCCGCCGCTGCCGCGCGCTTGGTCGAGCAGCATCGCGGTTTGGCTCACGCCGAGATCGCGCACGGCGCGAAAGCCGTTGAGCCCGACGATCGCCGCCTTGCCGGCGCCGATGAGCCGCTGCTCGCCGCCCGCCTTCACGTTCACGCTGCCTTCGCCGACTTGGATCTCGCAGTCGCTGTCCGGCGATTGCATGAGCACGCCGAAGTTCGTGCCGCGCACACCGGCGACGGCGCTCGACGTCTGCACTTCGAAGCTGCTGTCGGACGAGAGGAGCTTCGACACGCTCGCCCACAAGCGGCCAACGACGAGCTTCACCGAGATGGTCTTCTTCTCGGCGCTCGCGTCGGAGCGGAGCTGCGCCATCTGCGCCTTCGAGTTCGCGCCGAGGCGAATCAGAGAGCGATCGTAGAGCCGCACGCGCGCTTGGCTCGAATCTTCGGTGATGACGGCGTCGGTCTCACGCACCTCGGTGCCGAGCGCCGCGGTGACGACCTCGCCGCTGCCGCGCTGCACTTTGACGACGCCTTGGATGTACACGATGACGGAGGGGGTCTGGGGGAGCTCGTCGGCGAACGCAGGGAGGGCGACGGCGAGCATGAGGAAGAGCGGTGCGATGAACTTCATAGGCGGACGGCCTCCATCCTGAATGATCACTCTAACCCGCTACGCGGCCGAAGGTTGTGATCCACGATACGTGATCAATATTGCCCGATCAGCGTCAGACCCACCACGTGGCGGCGGTAGGTATAGAGATCATAAGGAGTTCGGTCGCCGTTTTGGAAGGCATCGTTGTGCGTGTAGGTGTAGCTCGCCTGGATGCCGAAATAACGCACGATGTTGTAGCGCACGTTGAGCGCCACCTCGTAGCGTTGCTCGGCGCGGATCGGCGTTGCTTGGCTGTAGAAGCGGAAGTTCAAGCTGCCCACCGCGCCGATGCTCAAGAGCTCCTTGTAGCGAAAGCGCAGGATCGCCGACGCACGCGCGCCGTGCAGCCGAAAGTTCTTACCGGTCGTGTGCTCGTTGTCATAGGCAGCGCTGGCGCTCGCGTCGAACCACCAGAACGGCACGCTATAATAGAGGCCGCCTGAGTAGATCATGCCGTCGCGATCGTTGGCGGTCGTCGGCGGGCTCAAGCGCGGGTCGATGAACGAGCGGAACTCGACGTTGCCCACGAGATAGAGGGAGTGGCGCGGCCAAAAGCTGACGCCGACGAAGGGCGCGCCGCCGATCGACTCGATGAGGTGCGTGCGAAACGCCGCCGTCCAGGTGCCGCGGTAGTTGGCGTCGACGCCGAATTCGAGCTTCACCTTGTCGCCGAAGCCGCTGAAGAAGCCGACGCGCGCCGCCGGCCCGCCGAAGTCGAACCCGCGGAGGCTCGCCCGATCGTGGTTCGCGTTCAGGAACTCGCCTTCGATCTCGAGCGTGAACTTCTCCGAGGCGACGGGTCGAAAGGTGGCGCGCAGGTTTTCGACGAAACGAAAGCCCGAGCGTGGCTCCGGCAAGAGCTGCGCTTGCACGTCGGGATCGTTCGGATCCGGCGCGTTTTGCAGGACGGTCGAGTTCAAGCCCGCCGCGCTGGCCGCGCCGATCGACACGTTCGTGTCGTACTCCGTCGCAAAGTCCAAGCGCACGTTGAACCACGGCATGTAGCGATCGGCCCCGGCGCTGCTTTCGCCGCCGCTCGTCGCGAGCCCCGCCAACGGCTGCAGCTTCGCCTTCAGCTCCGGCGTCGGCGCGATGGGCAGCGCTTCTTTGGCGTAGCTGCCGGCCTGCGGATCGTCGAGCTGCGCCGCCACGATCGCGTGGTAGGCCGCCGCATAGGCCGCGGTGACGTCGTCTCCTTTTCGTGCCGCGTCGAAGCGCGCCTTGGCCGTTGGATAGTCGTCGCTTTCGAGCGCGATGAGGCCGAGGTAGTGCGCGGCGCGCAGATCGATCGGGTTCTTTTCCAGATAGCCTTCGAAGGCCATCTTCGCTTCGGTCGCGCGCTTCATCGTGTAGAGCAAGAGCGCGCGTTCGTAAGGCGCGAGCGGGTGCGCGGGGTTCAACTGCACGGCGCGGTTCAGGTGCTGCAGCGCGAGGTCTTGATTGTTCTGCGCCTCTTCGAAGCGCGCCGAGGCGAACCAAACATCGGCGTCGTCCGGCACGAGCTCGCGCGCATAAGCGTAGAGGTTCCGCGCGGCTTTGACGTCTTCCGTTTGCTCGGCCTCGGCGATGGCGATGTCAGCCTCGACCGAGCGCTCGAACGCCTCCTTGCCTTCGGCGGCATGGAGCACGCCTGGGGTGACAATGATGGCGAGCGCGAAAGCGAAAATCCCTCTATCGAAAGCCCGCTTGCGTTTGCTAAGCCCCTCGCATCGCTGGTCGCACATGAGTGCCTTGGGGATACCGTAGATTGCTGGACGTTCCAAACTTTCGTCGGGCGCGCGCATACCTTTGCCTACCCGTGGCGGTCGTACTCGTCGCGGCGGCGGCGGGCAGTGTCTCGGCCTACGACAAGAGCGAGGGCGAAGCCTTTCACGACGCGTACTGGCGCTGCGAGCGCTTGGCGAAGGCGAAGGACGACCCCAAGCGCTTCAGTGCAGCCCGGGCATGCGTCTTTCCGCTGATCGACCAAGCCAAGAAGAAGAAGACCAAGGCCGAGCTCGCGTATCGGGCGTGCGAGTGGCTCGAGAAGGCCGCCGATGAGGATGTCGTGAAGCTCGGCGAAGCGCGCGCGGCGTTCCTGCAAGTCGGCGTCACTTACGTTGGCGAAGAGATGGCGGCGCGGGCGCGCTTTCGGGCGGCGCGGCTCTTGGAAGATGCGCTCGGTGATCCTGCGCGCGCCGACGCCGAGTACCGCGCGATCATCCGCGACGCGCCGAACGCGATCGCCGCGTTGAACGCCCTCGTGCACGTCGAGCAGGCGCTGCCATCGAACGACGCTCGCGTGCAGCTCTACGAACGCGAGCTCACCGCGCGGCCGCACACCGCGCTCGCTCCGGTGCTGCTCACGCGCATGGGCCACGCGGCGCTCGCGTCGCCGCAGCTCGCCGCGCGCGCGGTGAAGGTGTTCGACGTGCTCTCACGGCAGGATTCGGCGAAGAGCGACGACGCCTTGTACTTTGGCGCCAAAGCCCGGGTGATGACCGGCGACTACCCGGGCGCCATCGCCGCGCTCGAAAAGCTCTGCGCCACGAAGGAGACGACGCCGATCCCGAAGCAGCTTTTGCCGGGCGACCTGCACTCGAGCCGCATGGACGACGCGCGCTTCTTGCTCGGCGAGATCATGCGCGACAGCCTGGGCGACGATCGCCGCGCCGAGCATCACTTCCGTTTGCTCGTCGAGGAGTCGCCCGCGAGCCGCCTCGTCGACGACGCGCTGCAGGCCGTCGCGGCGATGCACCTCGTGCGTGGCGATCGCAAGGCGGCTGCGGGCGTTTACAAGGAGCTCTTGAAGCTGCGGCCGAACTCGCGCTTCAAGAAGGCCGCCGCGGAGCTCGGTGTCTTGTGACCTTGGCGGCGACCAACCTCGGCTTCGGCTTCGGCCGCCGCGCGCTGTTTTCGCGGCTCGCGCTGAGCATCGCGCCCGGCGAGATCGTCGGGCTCATCGGGCCACCCGAGGCAGGAAAGAGCGTGCTCTTGAAGCTGCTCTCCGGCTTGCTCGATCCGAGCGCCGGTGAGGTCACGCTCGACGGCCAGTCGTTCGCCGGCAAGAGCGAGGCCGAACGTTATCCCCTCCGCCGCCACATCGGCATGCTCTTTCAGAACACCGCGCTCTTCGACTCGCTCACGATCTACGACAACGTCGCGTTCCCGCTGCGCGCGCTAGTCCGCATGGGCGACGCGATCGATGAGGGCGCGATCGATCGCCGCGTGAAGGAAGCGTTGGCATCCGTCGGCCTGATCGATTCGGCGCACCAGTTTCCGCACGAGCTCTCGGGCGGCATGAAGAAGCGCGCCGGCCTCGCCCGCGCCACGGTGACGAAGCCGCGCTACTGCTTTTACGACGAGCCCACGGCCGGCCTCGATCCCGTGACGTCGGCGAAGATCTACGCGCTGATCCGCGCGCACATCGAGCGCGACGGCGCCGGCGCGCTCATCATCTCGAACGAGCTCGACACGCTGCTCCCTGCCTGCCATCGCGTGCTCATGCTCTACGACGGGGCCCTCGTTTTCTCGGGAACGCCGGCCGAGCTCGAGCGCGCGAGCCATCCAGCCGTGCGCCAGTTCGCCACCGGCGCCAACGAAGGACCGTTATGAGCGCCTTGGTCCGCAGGCTCGGCGCGCCCGTGACCTCCGCCGCAAGAGACGCCGGCGGCATGACGTTGATCGCCTGGCGTGCGTTGCGCGCGTTGTATCCCTTGAACATCGAGCGCGAAGAGCTCGTGCGGGCGATGTATAAATTCGGCTACATGTCGCTGCCGATCGTCGCGGTCACGGCGTTCTTCGCCGGCGGCATCATGGTGCTGCAAGCGGCGATGTACGTGGCCCAGTACGGCGCGTACACCTTCGTCGGTTGGGCCGCGGGCTTCGTCACGCTGCGCGAGATGGGCCCCTTGCTCATCGGCCTGATGTTCTCGGGCCGCGTCGGCGCCAACAACGCCGCCGAGCTCGCGACGATGACCATCACCGAGCAGGTCGACGCGCTCCGCGTGTTGGCGATCGATCCCTTCCGCTACCTCGTCGTGCCGCGGCTCTTTGCGATGATCGTGATGCTCTTCTGCCTGACGGCGATCGGCGACCTCGTGGCGATCGGCGGTGGCGCCTTGATCGCGCGCCTGGTGCTCGGCATCGAGTTTCGCCTGTTCTTCGACAGCGTCAGCGCGATGGTGGTGATGGGCGATCTGACCATCGGGCTCGTGAAGTCCGCCGTCTTCGGCCTCGCGATCGGCGTCGTCTCGAGCCACTTCGGCCTCACGGTGAAGGGCGGCGCCCGCGGCGTCGGCCACGCCGTCAACGCTTGTGTCGTCGGCAACGCGATCCTGATCTTCGTCGTCGACTACTTCATCACGGCGCTCGGCACATGATCGCTTTGACGCAGCTGCTCGGCGCACAAACGATCTGGCTCTTCGAGCAGTTCCTCGGCCTACGCTCGCTGTTTTGGCGCACCGTGGCCTCGCTCCTGCGCCGCCGCTTCCGGCGCAGCGAAGTCATCGAGCATGCGTACAACTTCGCGAACAAGAGCCTGCTCTTCCTCTTCGTCACGATGGGCTTCGTCGGCATGATCATGGTCTTCCAAGCGTGCTTCCAGGCGCAGCGCTTGCTCGGCGACATGACGCTCATCGGCCCGGCCTTCTTGCAGCTCGTCATCCGCGAGTTCGCGCCGACGATCGGCGGCCTGATGATCGCCACGCGCGTCGGCGCCGGCATCGCCGCCGAGATCGGCAGCATGAACGTCACCGAGCAGATCGACGCCTTGCGCATGAACGGCGCCGATCCCGTCGATCACTTGGTGGCACCGCGCATCCTCGCCGGCGTGGTCACGATGTTGAGCCTCGGCATCTTCGGCGCGCTCTTCATGTTCCTCGTCGGCGGCGTGACGGCGAAGGCGGCGTTCTCGGTGCCCTACTCCACCTTCTTCAACATGGGCCTGATCAAGCCGCTCGACGTCATGTCGTTTCTGAACAAGTGCGTCGTCTACGGCTTCGTCATCCCGCTCGTCGCGGCGCACGCCGGCTTCGTCGCGCGCGGCGGCTCCGAGGGCGTCGGCTCGGCCACCACGCGCTCGGTCATCGAGTGCTCGCTGTGGATCCTGATGTTCGATCTCGGCATCGGCGCGTTCTACTTCATCCTGCAGCGGGCGATCGGGTGATCCGCTTCGAGCACATCAAGAAGTCGTTCGGCGAGAAGGTCGTGCTCGACGACGTCTCGTTCGACATCCCGAAGGGCCGCGTGCAGTTCGTCATCGGCATGTCGGGCACCGGCAAGAGCGTGCTCATGAAGCACCTCGTCGGCCTCTTGAAGCCGGACAGCGGCGACGTGTGGCTCGACGGCGAGAACATCACGCGCCTCACCGAGCGCGAGTTCTACCGGGTGCGCAAGAAGTGCGGCATGGTCTTTCAACACTCGACGCTCTTCGACTCGATGACCATCCTCGAGAACATCGCCATGCCGATCCGCAAGCACTTCGCGCTCGACTCGAAGGCGGCGAACGCCCGCGCGATGGAGGCGCTCGAGCTCGTGCACCTGGGAAAAGAGGCGAAGCGCCTGCCACCGGAGCTCGGCGCCGGCGTGAGGAAGCGCGCCGCGATCGCCCGCGCCTTGGCGTTGAAGCCCGACTACTTGATCTACGACGAGCCGACGACCGCGCTCGACCCCATCGCCGCGCGGCGCATCGACGGCCTCATCCGCGAGATGAGCGACAAGACGGGCGTCACCAGCTTGGTCGTCTCGCACGACGTGCGCAGCATCTTCGCCATCTCGGACTCGGTGGCGTTCCTCTATCGCTCGAAGCTGCAGTTCCTCGGCACGCCGGCGGAGCTGAAGGCGACGACGGATCCCATCGTGAAGCAGTTCATCAACGGCCTCTCGCAGGGTCCGATCACGTGAGCCTGAGCTGGGGCGGCGTCGCGAGCTTCGTGTTCTTCAGCGTCTGGCCGGTGCCGGGCATCGTCGCCAGCATCCCGCTCGCGATCCTGAAGCTCGACTATCCGCCGCTCATCGTGCCGCTCGTGGCGACGCCCCTGGCGTTCATTCAGGTGCTGCTCGTCGACGTCGCGTGGACGCAATTGCAACGCTGGAAGCCGGTGAGGAACGTGCTCGAGAAGAAGCGCTCGCCTCGCCTCGATCGCATCCTGCAAAGTGGCGGCTCGTTTTGGCCGGTGTTTCTCGGCACCCCGTTTCTCGGCCCTGGGCTGGTCATGATCTTCATGCGCTACGCGAACATCTCGCTGAAGAAGGTGGGCGTGCCGATCTTCCTCTCGATCTTCGCGGTGGCGCTGGTGCTGACGGCGCTGTGCGTTTTCATCCCGGCCTGGTTCACCTAATTCAACTGGACGCCCGCGCGCGCAGGCCGCAAAATAGAAGGATGCGCGCCGTCGTCCCGATCGTCCTTTGCCAGTGCTTGGCCGCGTGCAGCCTGCGCCCGCTCGTCGTCCCGATGCACGGCGGCGCCTTTGCGATGACCAAGCAGGACGGCTTCTCGCTCGTCGCCGACGCTGGCGCGTGGGATGGCTATCCGTCGGACTTGGAAGACATGGCGACGCCGGTCGCGGTGGAGCTGCGCAACGACACCGGCCGCGAGATCCGCTTCAAGCTCGCCGACGCGACGCTCACCGACGACAAGGGCCGCGCGTATCAGGCCTGGCGCGTCGAAGGCCCTGAAGATCGCGCCGGCCAGCCGCAGCCGAAGCAAGATCTCGGCGTCGAGCCCGAGGACGCGCCGAGCGAGCAGCCGTCGTCGCAGCCGTCGAAGTCGAAGACACCGACCGAGTGGCCAGCGCCGCCCGCCGCTACAAAGGTGCAATCGATCGACTCGGACGGCGCGCCCGCCGCGCCTGTGCCAGCCGTCTATCATCCGGGCGAAGACGCGCTGATCACGCCGGCTGCGCGCGGACCCGGTGCGCCGCCACGCTTCGGTGGCTACCGGCCTCCTGGCGGCGGTTACCGGCCCGGCGGGGGCTATCGTGCGCCCGGCGGTTATCGCGGCCCTGGACACTACCGGGGTCCCAACGTTTATCGGGGTCCCGGCGTCTACGTCGGCCCGCGCGTGTACGTTGGCCCGAGCTACTCTCCTTATTACTACTCGCCCTGGTACTCGGGCTGGAGCTTCGGCTGGGGCGGCGGCTACTACGGCAACTATTACGGCGGGTACTACCGAGGCTCGCCGCCGCCGCGTTATGACGACGTCGCGCGCCTGGCGATCAAAGACACGTTGATCGAGCCAGGCGGCGTCACCCGCGGCTTCATCTACTTCGAGCGCGCGACCGACGTCGCCGAGTCACTCACGCTGCACGTGCCGCTGCGCGATGCCAGCACGAATGAAGTCGTGTCCGAGCTGAAGGCAGTGTTCATCGTTCAGCGCTAGGCGATCCCGGCGCGCGGGCCGATCATCTTGAACCCAGGCACCGGCGAGCGATCGATACGCACGAGCGACCGCTCCTCGATGAGCTGCCACGGCTCGTCAGTCATCACCTCGGACGCGATCAAGATCGCGCGGCGGCCGCTCGACCACGGCGTCTCGACGACGGCGCCGGTCTCTTCCGACACCCGCCGGCTGACCAGGGGATCGCCGGCGCTGCGCTCGAGCAAGTAAAGCGAGCGGCCGAAGCGGTGCGCGTAGCAAGTCTCGCCGTTCGACATCAGGAAGTTCACCGAGCCGAACGCTTCGCCACGCGCCGTCATCTCATCGCACGCCTTGCGCAAGACATCGTCGAAGCGCGCATCGGGCACGTTCAGCTCGCACGCCGCGGCGTCGAGGCGGCTCAGCAAGAAGGCGAGCAAGATCTCGCTGTCTGTCTCGCCCTGGCGTTCGGCGAGGCGCGCTGGCGAGCACTGCCGCGCGAGCCAATCGACGTCGACGATGGTGCCGTTGTGGCAGAACACCCAGCTCCCGCGCACGAAGGGATGCGTATTCCGGTGCGAGAGCTCGCCGATCGTCCGCTTGCGCACGTGCGCGACCATCGACACGCCGCGCGAGCCGAGCGCCACCTCGTGAAAGCGCGAATCGGTGTCGGCGCACTCCGCGGCCTTCTCGACGTGCCAGCCGACGGAATGGGCGAAGACGGCGAGGCCCCAGCCGTGCGGATGCTCGCGCGAGAGCGCACAAAGGCTCTTCGGGGCCTCTCGGAGAATCATCCGATACTCGACGGCTTCGTTCGAAAAGATCCCGAGCAAGCGGCACATGCGTGGTGAGCCGTAGTGTAACGTGCTGCGGCAAAAAAGGCAGAAAAACGTTGCCTCGTATCCACTTTTGTCGTGCTTAGTGGTGCTTAACGTCAACTTTCGTGGACGTCACGAGCCTCCCTGCCGAGAACGATGGTGGAGGCCAGGACCCCATGAGCGAACCCATCGGAAAGTACAACCACTACTTCACTGCGACCCGCGGTTTTGACGGCAGCGTCACCGCCGAAATTTTCACCATCAAGGTGGACCCGAGCACGCAAGCGACGATCTTCGACAAGCGGACGAAGACCTACGAGAACGCGGCCGTGGCTGCCTACGACCTGACGTGCTGCGAAGGCATCCCGGTCACGGCCGATGCGCTCGACAAAGCTGCGCCGGTGCCCTACGGCCCGCCGCCGCTCGACGCCGGTCAACAGGCCGCGCTGAAGGCGATGGAGCCGCCGAAGACGAAGGCCGAGAAGAAGAAAGACGAGCCGAAGACGGCAGCGCCAAAGAAGGCCGGTACGGTCGTTCGCATGCCGCGCCAAGAGCACATCGAGAACGCGTCGAAGGTGTTCGCGCTGAAGAAGACCGACATCGGCCCGATGGCCGTGAAGACCGGCGAGCTGCAGACCGCGCTCGCGAGCCTGATCAAGAAGGGCGTCATCGCGGGCGACCTCGGCAAGACCGGCCCGGCCAAGAACGGCATCGACAAGGACTTCGGCGGCAAGACCATGCACGCCTACAACGCGGCCGTTGCCGCAGTGATGAAGAAGTACCCGAACACGAAGTCGACCGAGCTCGTCGCGGCGATCATCAAGCTCGACCAAGAGCCCGTCGCGCAGGCGCCGGAAGTGAAGAAGGTCGAACCGAAGAAGATCGACCCGAAGAAGCCGATCCCGGTGAAGCCCGTCATCCTCAAGAAGACCGGGACGCACTAGCCCTCGTCGCTGCGCTCCGCCGGCATGCAGAATCGCATGCCGATCGGGCTCGTATTGTTCATGGCCGTCCGTTTCACGGACAGCCCGCTTCCGCCCCCACGTAAGTCGACGCCGGCCGAATCAAGCGCCCCGTCCGCCGCTGCTCTGCCACATGCGCGAGCCACCCAGCTGTCCGCCCGCACGCAAACATCGGTGAAAACGCCGCGCGATCGATCCCGACCGCGTCGAGCAAGACCGCCGTGTAGAACTCGACGTTCACGTCGAGCGAACGGTCCGGATACTTCGCCTTCAACGCCTTCCTCGCGACACCTTCGACGGCGCGCGCGAGCGTCAGCCGCGGCGAATCCTTGCCGAGCGCTTTGGTCGCCGCTTCGAGCACCGCCGCCCGCGGATCGCGCGTCTTGTAGACGCGGTGGCCCATGCCCATGATGCGGCGGCCGGCGGCGATCTCGCCGTCGATCCACGCCTCCGCCCGCTCCGGCGTACCGATGGCGTCGAGCATGTCGAGCACCGGCCCGGGCGCCCCGCCATGCAACGGGCCCTTCAGCGCGCCGATCGCCGCGACGACGGCCGACACCGCGTCGGAGCCGGTCGATGCCACGACGCGCGCGGCGAAAGTAGACGCGTTCATGCCGTGGTCGCAGACCGTGACGAGGTAGCGCTCGAGGCCTCGGGCCGCCAGAGGGTCGTGCGCGCCGGTCATCATTCGGTGCAGATCAGCGGCGTGCGCGAGCGAGGGATCCGGTGCCAGCACGGGCTCGCCGCGCGCGCGCCGATACCACTGCGCCGTTGCCACCGAGGTCGCCGCGAGCAGCTCGAACGCGGTCTCGAGCTCGGTGTCTGTCTCGGACAGCGTCGCCAGCGCCGCGCGCAACGCGTCCATGCCGTTCGCGGCCACGGGCGCGCTCAGCCGCCTCGCCACCCGCACCCGCGCCGCCGCGAGCCGCTCCTTCACCTGCGCCTCGGTCGTCGCAAGGCCGGCCGCCGTGAACAACCGCGCGGTCGCCGCCTCGAAGCTCGCGCTTTCGCCGAGCGCTTCGACGTCGGCGCCCGCGATGACGAGCACGCCTTCGTCGCCGCGCACGTCCGAGAGCGCCGTTTCTGCTGCGACCACACCTTCGAGGCCATTTGCTGTTGCTTTCATGCGCTGAGTGTTAAACCTCGGCTTATGGTTGATCAACGTAGATTCGACAATCAACGTAAGACCATCTCGGCCAAGGAAGCGGCGCGGCGTATGGGCGTGCAGGTGCGAACGCTCTACGCTTACGCCGCGCGCGGCCTCCTGCGCAGCCTGCCCCGCCAGCGCGGCCTCGCCCACGACTACCTCTTGGACGACGTCGAGCGGCTCATCGCGCGCAAGCGGGCGCACTCTGGGCACACCGTCGCAGCGGCCGGTGCGCTGCGCTGGGGCGAGCCGGTGCTCGAGACGGCGATCAGCGACATCGACACGCGCGGGCCGATCTACCGTGAGCATGCCGCGGTCGCCCTCGCCCGCGCCGGCGTCTCGTTCGAGCGGACGGCCGAGCTCTTGTGGACCGGCGTGCTTCCGCGCGCCGAGCCCGCCTGGCCGCGCGACGCCAGCTTGCTGCGCCGAGTCCCGCGCGCGAAGGCTCCAGGCACGCTGGCCGCGCTCACGCATACCCTCGCCGCGCTCGGCAGCGACGACGACACGCGCCTCGGCGAGCCGGAAGCGGCGACGCTGGCGTTCACCCGCGCGCTCGTGCCGGTGCTCGCCGCGTCCGTCGGGGCGAACGCGGCGCGGGCGTTCGCCGGCTCCAACGTCGCGGCGATCCTGCTGCGCGCGCTCGGCGGCGATACCAGCGTAAAGGCCGAGCGTCTCTGTCACAGCGCGCTGGTGCTCACCGCCGATCACGAGCTCAACGCCTCGACCTTCGCCGCGCGCGTCGCAGCCTCTGCCGGCGCCGACATCTACGCATGCCTCACCGCGGCCGCTGCCGTCGCGTCGGGGCCGGAGCACGTCGGCCACGCGCGCCGCGTCGAGGCGATGATCGACGAGATGCCCTCGCCGAAGGACGCGCGGCGCGTGCTGCTCGCGAGGATCGCCCGCGGCGAAGCGATCCCAGGCTTCGGCCATCGCATCTATACAAAGGGCGACCCGCGCGCGGCGCCGCTCTTCGAAGGGGCGAAGGCGCTCGCCCCAAAGAACCCGCGCGTGCAGAAGGTCTTCGCGGCGATCGCCGCGATGGAAGATCTCGGCCGCGAGCCGCCGACCGTCGACCCCGCGCTCGTCGCCACCGGCGCGGCGCTCGGTCTACTGCCCGGCGCAAGCACCCTGCTCTTCGCGCTCGGCCGCACCGCCGGTTGGATCGCGCACGTGCTCGAGCAGCGCCGCGCAGGCTACCTGGTACGGCCGCGCGCGCGCTACGTGCCACTTGACCCGGGAACTTCACCGGAATAGACGCGTCGCGCCGTTGGTTCCGACCCCGTTCGGAGCAGCGGCTCCGACCAAAGGAGATCCATGAGGTACTTGGCTTTATCGGCGTTCGCGCTCTCTCTCGTTTCCGGTACCTTCGTGGCCGCGGCCCAGGCCGACACGCCCGCCTTCAAGATCGGCTACGTCGACATGCAGTCGGCGCTGAACCTGATCGAAGAGGGCAAGAAGGAAAAGAACAAGCTGAAGAAGGACTTCGACGTCAAGCAGAAGCGGCTCGACGACATGCAACAAGAGCTGAAGAAGTCGAAAGAAGACTACGACAAGCAGTCGGCCATGCTCAAAGACGACGTGCGCATGAAGAAGCAGACCGAGCTGCAAGAGAAGTTCATGAAGCTGCAGCAAGAGTACGTCGCCATGCAGAAGGATCTCAGCGAGCGCGAGCAGGCCGTCACGCGCGAGATCTTCGGCAAGATGAAGGGCATCATCGAGAAGATCGGCGATCGCGACAACTACACGCTGATCCTCGAGCGGAATGAAGGCAACGTCCTCTACTTCAAGAAGCACATGGACATCACCGACGAGGTGGTCCGCATCTACAACTCGCAATTCAAGGTCAACTGACCTCCGTGGCCACGCTCGGCGAGCTCGCAAAACTCGTCGGCGGCGAGCTGCGCGGCGATCCCAACATCGCGATCGAAGCCCTGATGCCCCTGGAATATGCGGGCGCCGGGCACGTGTCGTTCTTCGCCAACCCGAAGTACGAAGCGGCGGCGAAGGCCACGCAAGCGAGCGCCCTCATCGCGAAGGCACCGCTCGAGGGCGGTCCGCAGCAGCTCATCGTCCACCCCGATCCCTACTTGGCCGCGGCGAAGGTGGCGCGCTTCTTCCATCCGCCGGACCTGCGTCCGCCCGGCCGGCACCCGAGCGCGGTCGTCGACGCGGGCGCCACAGTGTCACAAAAAGCTTACATCGGTCCGCTCGCGGTGGTGGAAGCCGGCGCGACCATCGAAGACGGCGCGCAGCTCCACGCGCAGTGCTACGTGGGCGAAGGCGCGTCGGTCGGCGCCGCCACGATCTTGTACGCCGGCGTGAAGCTGATGAAGGGCACGCAAGTCGGCGCCCGCTGCATCTTGAACGCGGGGGTCGTCATCGGCTCCGAGGGCTTCGGCTTCGCCGAGGACAAGGCGGCCGAGCCTGGCAAGGTCAGGGTGAAGGTGCCGCAGCTCGGCATCGTCGTCATCGGCGACGACGTCGAGATCGGCGCCAACAGCACGATCGATCGGGCGACCTTCGGCGTCACCCACATCGGCAACGGCACGAAGATCGACAACCTGGTGCAGATTGGCCACAACGTTCGCACCGGCGAAGACTGCGTGCTGGTCGGCCAAGTCGGCGTCGCCGGCTCCGCGAAGCTCGGACGGCGCGTGATCTTGGGCGGCCAGTGCGGCATCGGCGGCCACATCACGATCGGCGACGACGTCATGGTGCAGGCGCAGAGCGGCGTGAACAAATCGGTGCCCGCCGGCAAGCAGATCGGCGGCACTCCGGCGCTCGATCACCGTGAATACATCCGCCAACAAATGGCCCTGCGCTCACTCGACGAGATACGCAAAAAGGTCTACGGCATCAGGCCCGCGGGCAGCCGCGACTCGGAGAAATAGAGAGATGGCGAACGACATTCATCCGACCGCGATCGTCGAAAAGGGCGCCGAGCTCGACGGCGTCAAGGTCGGTCCTTACTGCGTCGTCAAGGCCGGCGTGCACATCGGCAAGGGCAGCATCCTGCACGGGCAGTGCTGGGTCGAAGGCGACACCGTGCTCGGCGAGAACAACCAGATCTTCCCGTTCGCCGCGATCGGCACGCCGCCGCAGGACATCAAGTACAACGGCGAGCCCACGCGCCTGCGCATCGGCAGCCACAACTTCTTCCGCGAAGCGAGCACCGTTCACCGCGGCACGGCGCAGGGCAACAGCGAAACGAAGGTCGGCTCGCACTGCCTGGTCATGGCCAACGCGCACATCGCGCACGACTGCGTCGTCGGCGATCACGTGATCATGGCGAACGGCTCGGCGCTCGCCGGCCACGTCCAGGTCGCGAGCTACGTGACGATGGGCGGCATGTGCGGCGTACACCAGTTCGCGAGGGTCGGCGCCCGGGCGTTTCTCTCGGCCGGCACGCTCATCTCGCTCGACGTGCCGCCGTTCACCATCGCCGACGGCCGCCGCGCCGGGCTCGTCGGCATCAACGTCATCGGGCTGAAGCGCGCCGGGTTCTCGCAAGAGCGCATCGTGGCGCTGCGGCGCATGTACAAAGAGTTCTACACGCCCGGCCGCCAGCGCGCCGAAGCCATCGCCACCGCCGAAGCGATCGGCGGCGAAGACGTGAAGCTCTTCTTGGACTTCGTCAAATCGTCGACGCGCGGCATCGTACATCCACGCCGCGACATCGACGGCGACAACAACGACTAGGTGAGAACCCACCTGTCTTTGATCGCCGGCAACGGCGACTTTCCCCGCATGTTCGTCGAGTCCGCGCGCGCGCAAGGCGTGGAGGTCAGCGCCGTCGGCTTCAAAGGCGAGACGCTGCCCGTCATCGAGGGCCTCGTCGCGAAGATGAAGTGGATCGAGATCGGCCAACTACAGCCGCTCGTCGACGCGTTGCTCTCGTACCCCTCGCGTGAGGTGGCGATGGCCGGCGGCATCAGGAAGGTGCGCTTCTTCATGCCGATGCGGCCCGACGCGCGCGCGCTGAAGGTGGCAAAAAGCCTGTGGGCGAAGAAAGACGACGGCATCCTGCGCGCAGTCGCTCGCGAGCTCGAGAGCGACGGGCTCACCGTCGTCGCCTCGACGATCTACCTGGAGAAAGCGATGGCGACCCAAGGCGTGCTGACGAAGCGCACGCCGAGCGATCGCGAGCGCGCGGATCTCGAGTGCGGCCTGCAGCTTGCGCGCGAGATCGGCGCGGCAGACATCGGCCAAACCGTGGTCGTCAAGGACGGCGTGCCGGTGGCGATCGAGGCGATCGAAGGCACGGACGCGTGCATCGAGCGCGGCGGCAAGTGGGCGAAGGGCGAAGCGGTCGTCGTCAAGATGCTGAAGCCGGGCCAAGACGTACGCTTCGATCTGCCGGCGATCGGGCCGAAGACGATGAAGGTGATGAAGAGCGCGGGCGCGCGCGTGCTCGGCGTCGAGGCGGGGCACGTGTTGATGATCGAAAGAGACGAGACGTTGCGGCTGGCGGATAAATACGGTTTGACGGTGGTGGGACTGTAAAGACCGGCGACGGCGACGGCGACGTCAACGGCGACGGCAACGAGGGTGAGAGATGAGACTGGGCGTCAACATCGATCATGTCGCCACGCTGCGCGAGGTACGCAAGGCGGCATATCCGGATCCGGTGCAGGCCGCTTTCTTGGCCGAAGAGGCCGGCGCCGATCAGATCACCGTGCACCTGCGCGAAGACCGCCGGCACATCCAGGAGCGCGATCTCGAGTTGCTGCGGCAAACGGTCCGCACGAAGCTGAACCTCGAGATGGCGGCGACGCAAGAGATGCTGAACGTCGCGCTCGAAGTGAAGCCGGACACCGTCACGCTGGTGCCCGAGCGCCGGGAAGAGCTGACGACCGAGGGCGGGCTCGACGTCGTTCAACGTAAAGAATCGATTACATCGATCGTCCGCTTGCTGCACGACGCGGACATCACGGTGATGCTCTTCATCGACCCTGACCTCGACCAGGTACGGGCCGCCCACAAGGCCGACGCGAGCGGCATCGAGCTGCACACCGGCAAGTACGCCGAAGCGCACTCCGGGGCGCAACAGGCCCGAGAAATCGAGCGCTTGGCCGAGTCGATCCAGCTCGCCAAGAAGCTCGGCCTCGGCATCGCGGCGGGACACGGCTTACATTATCAGAACGTGGCCCCCCTCCTCCGCTTCCCTGAGCTCGAGGAGCTCAACATCGGCCACGCGATCGTCGCCCGCGCGGTCATGACCGGCATGAAAGACGCCGTGCGCGACATGGTGCGGGCGCTCGAACGGTAGGAGACCGTGTGAACGCGCCGCGGCACAAGATGAAGAACGGAATCTTCGCCAAAGAACGCCTGAGCGCGCGGCTCACCCGCATCGTGAGCGCAGACAGGATGCGCGCCATCGAGGCCGAATGCTTCGCGCACAGCCTGCCGGCGGCGACGATCATGGAGAGCGCCGGGATGGCGGTGGCAGAGCGCGTGCTCGCTCGCCTGCGCGCAAACCGCCAGCATCGCGTGACCGTCGTCTGCGGCAAGGGCAATAACGGCGCCGACGGCATGGTCGCCGCGCGGCACTTGGCGCAGGCCGGCGCCGACGTCGTGCTCTGCTGCATCGATCCTGGCGCAGCGAGCGAAGCCAACGCCGTACAGCGCCGCTACCTCGAGAAGTTTTCGGTGCGCATCCTCGACGAGGGCGATCTCGACTTGGCGATCGCCGCCGCCGATGTGGTCGTCGACGCGTTGCTCGGCATCGGCGCCAAGCAGCCGCTGAAGACCGCCTACGCCCGCGCCGTGAAGGCGATGAACGCGCACGCCCGTTGGATCGTCGCGGTCGACGTGCCGAGCGGCGTGAGCGGCGAGCCTGGCCTCAGCGTCGAAGCGTCCGAGACCGTGACTGCGCACGCGATGAAGAGCGAGATGTTGCAGCTCCCGCAGCGCGCCGCGTGCGGCGAGATCGTGGTTGCAGACATCGGCATCCCCGACGCGCTCTTCGTGAACGAAGACGGCTACGCCATCGACGCGCGCTTCGTGCACGAGAAGCTCCCGCTCGAGCGCGGCCGCGCCGGCGCGACCAACGTGCACAAAGGAACCTTCGGTCACGTCGCGATGATCGGCGGCAGCAAGGGCAAGAGCGGCGCGATCGCGTTGGCGGCGATCGCGGCGCTGCGGGCCGGCGCCGGCCTGTGCACCGTGCTCGACGGCAAGAGCGGGGCGAAGAGGCCGCCGGCGCCCGAGATCATGACGGCGCCACTCGCGCTCGATCCGCGCTACACGGCGCTGTGCATCGGCCCCGGGCTCGCGGGCGCGCTTTCACCCGCGGCGCTCGTTCGCATGCTCGCCGCGTGCTTTATGCCCGTGGTGCTCGACGCCGACGCGTTGAACGCCATCGCGACCCTCGGCGGCGAAGGCCTGACGAAGCTCGGCCCGGGCCCGCGCATCCTCACGCCGCATCCCTTGGAGCTCGCGCGCCTTGCGGGCGTCGAGACCGAGGCGATCCAGAGCGATCGCTTGGGCCATGCGAGTCGGATCGCCAAGGAGTCTGGCGCGATCGTCGTCTTGAAGGGCGCGAACACCGTGATCGCCGATCCGAGCGGCGGCTTCGCCGTCAACACGAACGGCGGTCGTGAGCTCGCCAAGGGTGGAAGCGGCGACGTGCTCGCCGGGATCATCGCCGGCCTCATCGCGCAAAAACCGCTCCGCGCGCGCGACGACGGCGCCTTCGTCGCCGCCGCGGCCGCCGTACACTTGCACGCGCTCGCCGCCGAGATCGCTGGCGAGCAGAAGGCGCGGGCGAGCGTGCTCGCGTCGGACATCTGCGAGCGCTTACCGGACGCGATGCGCCTGGCCGAGCTGCGAGCCCGCGCGTGAGCGTGCTCCTCGGCGACGTGGACGCGACGCGACGTTTCGGCGAATGGCTCGCGCGCATGCTCGTGGCTGGTGACTGCGTCGCGCTCAGCGGGCCGCTCGGCGCCGGCAAGACCACGCTCGTACAAGGGCTCGCGTGGGGGCTCGGGCTCGATCGCAAGGAGCTCGCGCCGAGCCCGACCTACGCGATCGCGTTGACGTACCCGACGAAGCCGATCCTCCACCACATCGATCTCTATCGCGTGGACGATCGCGCCGGCACCTTGCTCTCGGACGACTACTTCACGAGCGACGCGGTGACGGTCATCGAGTGGCCCGAGCGCGCGCCGCTGTGGGTTCCCGAGCGGCGCTTCCTACTGACGCTTTCGATCGAGGGCGAGGCGCGGCGGGCGTCGATCGCAGCGAGTGACGCGGCGATGGCCGAGCGGCTCGCGCGGGTACCAGCGTTTGCGGGCTGAGGCCGCGGGGGCTATACATCCGTGATGGCCGCAAAGAAGCTCGTCTTCCTGCTCGACGATATGCCGATCTTGTCGAAGCTCTACAGCGAGGTGCTCGCGCGCCACGGCTATGACACCGCCATCGTCACCTCGTCGGATGAGGCCTACTCCGACTTGCTGAAACGGCCGAAGAAGCCAGCGTGCCTCGTGCTCGACGTCAACGTCATGGGGTCGATGACTGGCATCGAGCTGTGCAAGAAATTACGCGACGAGCCCGACTATCAACGCGTGCCGATCATCATGCTCACCGCCAACCCGTCGTGCGAAGAAGACGCCCGCACCGCCGGCGCCGACGCGTTCTTCACCAAGCCGTGCAAGCTCGACGCGTTCGTCGAGGTGATCGACGCCGTGACCGCGATCTAAGGTGATCGACGATCTCGCCGACCCGCGCCTCGCGCCGTTCAAAGATCTGCGGGCCGATCGCGATCGCCGCGGCGATCCGACCTTCGTCTGTGAGGGCTCGTTCTGCATCCGCCGCGCGCTCGAGCACCGCCGCTTCGTCGTCGAGACGGTGCTCGCGACCGCAGCGCAGCTCGCCACGCTCACGCCGCTCCTTTACGACGGCGTCGCTGTGCTCGAAGCGTCGAACGCGCTGATCATGGAGCTCACCGGGTTCAAGTTTCACCGCGGCTGTCTCGCCACCGTGCGAAAGCCTGCGCTCGCGGCGCCCGACTTCTCACCGCTCGCCGGCACGCCGCGGTCGCGCGTGGTGTTCGGCGAAGCGGTGAGCAACCCGTCGAACGTGGGCTCGCTCATCCGTAACTGCCGCTCGTTCGGTGTGTCGATGCTGGTGCTCGACAAGAGCTCCGCCGATCCCTTCTCGCGGCGCGCGGTGCGGACGGCGATGGGCAACGTCTTCGCGCTACCGCTCGCGATCGTCGACGAAGTCGGGCCCGCGATCGGCGCGTACCGCCGCGCGACGGGCGCCGAGGTGTGGGCAGCCACGCTCGGCGATCGCTCGCAGCGTTTGGATCACCAAGCTGCGCCGGCCCACGCCGGGCTCGTCGTCGGTACCGAGAATACGGGGCTGCTTCCGTCCACGGTGGCCGCGTGCTCGCGCGAGGTGACGATCCCGATGGCGGAGGGCGCCGATTCGTTGAACGTCGCCGCCGCGAGCGCCGTCTTGCTCTATGCGATGCGCTGAGCGTAGTCACAGCGCATGGACTCCCCCGCGCAGCCGGCCCAGAAGTTCAAGAGCCTCGTCGACCTCTACGAGGTGAGCGCCAAGAAATACGCGACACGGCCGCTCTTCGGACAGAAGAAGGGCGACATCTGGGTGTGGCAAACTTACAGAGAGTTCGCCGAGCAGTGCGACGCGGCGCGCTCGGGGCTCGCGGCGATCGGCCTTCAGCGCGGCGATCGCCTCGCGATCATCTCGAACAACCGCCCCGAGTGGGCGATGGCCGCCTACGCGAGCCACGGCCGCGGCGCCGCGATCGTGCCGATGTACGAGCAGCAGAACGAGAAGGAATGGAAGTACATCCTGAACGACTCGGGCAGCAAAGTGGTGCTGGCGGCGACGCCGCAGATCGCCGAGCGCGTGCTCGAGTTCAAGAAGGATCTCTCGGGGCTCGAGCATGTCATCTGCTTGCAACACACCGACAAGACGCTCACCTGGGCGGGCCTGCTCGAGAAGGGCAAGGTGCCGACGGCGTCGATCGCGCCGGCGCTCGATGACATCGCCAACGTGCTTTATACCTCCGGCACCACCGGCAATCCGAAGGGCGTGATCCTCACGCACGGCAACATCGTCAGCAACATCAACGCGATTCACGAGATGGTGCCGATGCGGGAGCAAGACTGCTCGCTCTCGTTCCTGCCTTGGGCGCACGCGTTCGGTCAGACTGCCGAGCTACACACGCTCTTCTCGCTCGGCGCAGCGATGGCGCTCGTCGATCAGATCGAGAAGATCCAGCAGTACATGGGCGAGGTGAAGCCCACGGTGCTCGTCAGCGTGCCGCGCATCTTCAACCGCATCTACACGGGCGTCCAGCAGCGCATGCAGAAAGAGAGCGCGGTCAAACGCGCGCTCTTCTCCTCGGCGATGAAAAACGCGGCGAAGCGCCAAGAGCTCATGAAGCGCTATCAGACGAGCGCCGTCGTCGAGCTGAAGCACAAGCTCTTCGACAAGCTCGTGTTCAGCAAGGTGCGCGATCGCTTCGGCGGCCGGCTGCGCTACGCGGTGAGCGGCGGCGCGGCCATGTCGCGCGAGGTCGCCGAGTTCATCGATCGCTTGGGCATCATGGTGCTCGAAGGCTTCGGCCTCACCGAGACATCGCCGGTCGTGTCGGTGAATACGCCGGACGCGCGCAAGATCGGCTCGGTGGGGCGGCCGCTGAAGGGCGTGCGCGTGGTGATCGACAAGGAAGCGAGCGGCGATTCTGTGCACGGCGAGGTCGTGATCTACGGCCCGAACGTGATGAAGGGCTATTACAAGCTCGACCAAGAGACCGCGCAGGTGTTCACCAAAGACGGGGGCTTTCGCACCGGCGACCTCGGCTACTTGGACGAGGGCGGCTTCCTCTTCATCACCGGCCGCATCAAGGAGCAGTACAAGCTTGAGAACGGCAAGTACGTGGCGCCCGCGCCGCTCGAGGAGCAGCTCAAGCTGAGCCCCTACGTGTTGAACGCGATGGTCTACGGCGACAACAAGCTCTACAACGTGGCGCTCCTCGTCGCGAACGTCGACGCGGTGAAGGCGTGGGCGAGCGAGAACGGAAAGTCCCTGCCGGCCGAGACCGACCTACTGCTCGCCCATGCCGACGTGCGCGCGCTGTTCAAGGGCGAGATCGAGCGCTGCTCGGCAGAGTGGAAGGGCTTCGAAGCGGTAAAGGGCTTCATGCTCATCGGCGAAGACTTCACGACGACGAACGGCATGCTGACGCCGAAGATGAGCTTGAAGCGCCGCGTGATCATGGAGCGCTACAAGCCGATGCTCGACGCGCTCTACGGCCAAAAAAGCTGACGCCGCGGCATGGACGCCCTCTACCAAAGCGCGTGGCATCATCCGGGGATCGCCTGGACTGCGAACGCGCTGCTGCTCGTCTTCGGAATGCGCCTCGTGCCTGGGTACCTGAAGCGCTTCGTCGGCCTGGCGCTCATCGCGATCTGCCTGGACGCGTGGCTCACGGGCGCGTTGGCCCCGCCGATCGCGAAAGAGCACGGCAAGGCCGTCGGCATCGTCTTCGTGATCCTCGGCGACCTGCGCTACTTCTATTTGCTCGAACGTTTCACGCGAACGAGCGCGTCGTTGCCGCGCGTGCTCGGCATCGCGACGGCGATCGCGTTCATCGTCCCGCTCTGGCAGACGGCGATCATGCAGCTCTGGCCCGCGCCGTTTCAGACCTCGCGCACGATCTTCTTGTCGTACGAGGCGCTGTTCGTGCTCGTCTGCGTGCTCCTGTGGCAGGTGCTCTACGCGTCGCGCGTCGTCGCATTGACGCCGGCGTTCGCGGTGTTCTTGCAGCGGCTGACGGCGTTCGAGCTCGTGCAATACGTCGCATGGGCCACGATCGACGTGCTGCTGCTGAATGGCCAAGAATGGGCGCTCGCGCTACGGGTCGTGCCGAATATTCTCTACTACGGAGGCTTTCTGTGGTTCGTCGCGCTGAACGCTCCGCCGCTGGAAGACACCGCGCCCGTGCCGGCGCCGCAGCGCTCCTGATCCTGCTCGGCGCCGCGCCGGCAGAGCGCGCCATCGTCTTCAAGGACAGCGCCGGCAAAGAGACGCGGCTCACGCTCAGCGAGATGTTGGCGGTGAGCCCCGCCGTAGAGATCAGCGCGCGGGACGACGAGTACGGCGGCCGTAAGAAGCGCTACCGTGCGTTCTTGTTCGCGCCGGTGCTCGAGCGTGCGCTCAAGAAGAAAGCGTTCGGCGACGACGAGGCGATGCTGCGTGCGCTCGATGGCTACGTCGTCAGCATGCGCGCGCAGAAGCTCGTCGACGAAAAAGCGTACATCGCTTTCGACGATCTCGACGTGCCAGGCTTCGAGCCGGTGGGCCCGAAGCGCACGAGCCCCGGGCCCTTCTACCTCGTCTGGGCGAAGGACGAGCAGCACGACCTCGTCGCCTATCCACGCCCATATCAGCTCGCGTCGGTCGCGCTGGAATCGTTCGACGCGCGCTTCCCGCACACGCGACCGACCGGATTCGCCGCCGGCACGCCCGAGATGCAGGGCTTTCTGATCTTCAAGGGCGTGTGCGTGCATTGTCACGCGGTCAATCGCGAAGGCGGCCGCGTCGGGCCCGAGCTCAACGTGCCGAAGAACGTGACCGAGTATTGGCCCGAAGCGCAGATCCGGGCCTACGTGAAGGATCCGAAGTCGCTGCGCTACGGCAACATGCCGCCGAACCCGCAGCTCTCGGAAGTGGACCTCGATCACGTGATGGCGTATTTGCGCGCCATGGCGAAGCAGAAGCACGACACGGGCGCGCCGTGACCGCGAAGAGCGTCGCCGTCGCCGCCCCGAGCGATGCTCATCGTCTGTTCAGCGATCGTGCGCGCGCCTTGCTCGACGAACGGTGCATCGTCCCGGCGCTGCCCGCGGCGCTCGGCAAGGTGTGCGTCAGCGGCATCGGCGGATCGGAAGGTCCCGCGCGCGTGCACGCGGCGGCGCTGCGCGCGGCCGGGATCAATGCTTCGTTCGTGCCGGTGAGCGGCGTGCCCAGCGAGGTGGCCGACGAGCTGCGCCTGTTCTCGCAGAACCTCTCGCCGAACGCGTGCTTGGCGCTGACGGCCGCGACGCGCTTTTCGCGGCGGGTGCTCGTGACCGCGCAAGCGCCGGCGGATCCGAAGGTCCGGCGCTTCGTCGACGGCGGCGGTACGTGCGTGTTTCATCCCCCGGCGACCGAGCTCGGCCTGCTCGTGCGCATCGTCGGCCCGACGATCGCGACGCACGTGGCCCTCGGCACCTCCCCGGCCGTGCTCGGCGATCGCGCGCGGACGGCGTTCGAGCGCGGGCGAGCGATCGCCGCAACGATCGACGCCGGCGCGCTCTCGGGATCGGTGGCGTTCGTCACGAGCGGCGACGGCGGCGAGCGCGCGTTCGGGCTGCGCTGGAAGTGGCTCGAGACGCTCGGCGTGTGCGATCCGCCGATCTACGACGTGTTGTCGTTCATCCACGGACCGTTTCAGCTTTGGCACGATCGGCCGATGATCTTCTTCTCGCTGCGTTCGGCGGGCGACGACGCCGCGCTCTGGGCCGCGTTCGCGAAGGTCGTGCGGCCGGCGCAGCGGGTCGTCGCGTTCGAGGCGACGGCGTCGGGTCCGATGGCGTGGTTCGAGCACGACGCGATCGAGAACGCGCTCTTGTGCCGTGCGCTCGAGCTGGGAGTTGGCCACGGGACGTCCTGGCGTGGGGTCGGCGAGGATCGCGCGATGTACGAGATCGGCGGGTAGGCGTTCACCGCCCGAGGTAGCGCCGCACGAGCGCCCGTTGCCGCGACTCCAACGACTGCTCGACGCCGTCGATGAACACGTGCTCGGCGACGCTCGTCACCTCCAAAGGATCGCCCGACCACAGCACGAAGCTCGCGCGCTTGCCGACCGCGATCGATCCAAGCTCGGCGCCGCGCCCGTAGAGCTCGGCCGGCGCGCGCGTGATCGCGGCGAGGGCGACGTGATGCGGGAGCCCGTAAGCCACAGCCTGCCCCGCTTCCTGGCGCAGCCGTGTGATGCTCACCGACGCCATCGTCGAGATCGCAAACGAGACATGCGCTCGATGTAATAATGTCAATACATCGTCGCGCGCCCCGAGTTGATCGAAGTCCTGCGGCGTTTGCCCGCTCGGCGTCACGATCACCATCGTCTTCGCCGCCGCGAGCGCCTCGCTGACCAAGTACGCTTCGGCGCCGCCCAAGATCGCGATGCGGATCTGCTGCTCCTTCGCGAAGCCGAGCGCGGCCACGATGTCCGACGCACGGTTCGCCTCGAGCACGAGCAGCGCCTTCTGTTCGATCACCGGCAAGAGCGCCTCCAAGTGCGCGAGGCCCACGCTCAACGGCCGCGTGTCGCCGCTCTCGATCGCGCGCTTGTTCGCCCGATAGAAGCGCGCATCGGCGAACGCTTCGCGCAGCTTGAGCCACAGCGCGGCGCGGCTGTTCCCTGCGCTCAACGCCGCGTGCTCTCCGACCGAGCCGAAGATCACGAGCGGGCGCAAGGGATCCAAGGTCGCCTTCTCCCTGGCCTCGAACCACACGCCGCGACCGCCGACGATCTCGCCGCCGCTCGCCGTGACGCCAAAGAGCACGCCGGAGGCGCGCGCCAACGGGATCCACACGCTGCGCGGATTGAATGCTTCAATCGGCGACAGCGCCGGCGCGATCGCGGCCCGCGGACCATCCTCCCGCGCGATTTTTTCGGCGCCGATCTCGGTGAGCCCGAGGCTGGTCACCGTCTCGATGAACGCCGGTGCCAAGACGCGGCCGAGGCCGTCGATGTGCACCGCCCCCTCCGGCGCGGGCACCGAGCCCGTGAGACCGACGCTCACGATCTTGCCGCCGCTCGTGAGCACGCTCGCGTCCTTCGCCACGCTGCCGTCGTCGAGCGACTCCAACGTCACGTGCTCGATCACGCACGCCGACTGCGTGCAGTCGTAGCGCATCGCAGAGAGGACCAAGCACAACGCCGTGATCATCGCGCCACCTCCGCCGTCAGCCCGAGCTCGAAGTCACTCGGCCGCGCGCGCGCGCGATCGAAGACCACCTCACCTTCGATCAAGACGTGCGTCGGGCGCGTGTAGACGGAGAGCGGCGAGCCGTCCCACACGACGAGATCGGCGAGCTTGCCGGCCTCGAGCGTGCCGACGTCGCGATCGATCCCGAGCGCCCAGGCCGGATTCTTCGTCACCCACGTGAGCGCATCCTCGTCGGAGAGCGTGAGCCCGGCACGGCGGCCCGCCACGAGCGCCTTGGCTGCCTCTTGGTTCAAGTGGCGAATGTCGCCGGCCGAGTCCGAGTGGATGATCGCGCGGGCGCCGGCCGCATGTACGATCGCCGCGTTCTCCGCGACGCCGTCGAACGCTTCGATCTTGAAGCCCCACCAATCGGCCCAGGTGCTGACCGCGACGCCCTCTTCGGCGAGCCGCGGCGCCAGCTTGTACGCCTCGAGCGCGTGATGAAACGAGCGGATGTGAAAGCCGAACTCCTTGGCGAGGTCGAGCATGATCGCCATCTCGTCGGCGCGGTAGCAGTGGTTGTGCACCAGGATCTTTCCGTCGAGCACCAACGCGAGCGTCTCCAGCGCGAAGTTGCGATCCGGCGGATCCGGCGGATCGTCGGCCTTCGCGCCTTTCTTCGGCCGCGCGTCGGGCGTCTGCCGCTTCTGCCACGCGGCGAGATCGCGCTCGTACTTCTGCCAGCGCCGCCGGTACTCCAACGCCCGTTGAAACTCCTTGCGATAGCCAAGCACGTTCCCCATCCGCGTCATCGGCGTGCGCTTCTTCTCGCTGCCATAGACGCGCTTCGGATTCTCGCCGCACGCGATCTTGAGCCCCTGCGGCGCGTTCGCGACCCGCATCGCCCGCGCGCTCGTCTCGGGACGCAGCTTCGCGACGAAAGAACGGCCGCCGATCAAGTTCGCCGATCCCGGCAACACTTGGATCGTCGTCACGCCGCCGGCGAGCGCGCGGCGCAGCCCGGGATCCTGCGGCCAGAACGCGTGCTCGGCCCACACGTCGGGCGTCGTCGGATCGCTCATCTCGTTGCCGTCTTGATGCGCCTCGACGTTCGGCTCCGCGTACACGCCGAGGTGCGAGTGCGTGTCGATGATCCCGGGCGTGAGCACGCGGCCGGCGGCATCGATCACCGTCGCGCCGGCGAGCGCCTTGTCGCCTTCGCCGACCTCCGCGATGCGATCGTCCTTCACGACGAGGTAGCCCTTCTCGATCGTCCGTCCGGCGAGCGTGTAGATCTTCGCGTTCTTGATGAGCAGCGTCTGCTTCAGCGGCGTGTGGACCGGCGCTGATGCCGACTGCGGCGGCGACCACGGCGGCAACGGCGGCGGCGCTTCCTGCGGCGGCGGTTCAGCGGCGGCGGCGGCGCAGGCGGTCAGGAGAAGCAACGGAAGAACGCGCATCGCGGTGTCCTACCGCGTCGGCTCACCGGCAGCTATCGTTCTGGTCCATGAAGAGCGTGCCGTTGCACAGCTCTTCCAAGTTCGAGCAGGTGTCGGCTTCCATCGTCACCGCCGGCGCCGGCCCCGTCTTGTCGCAGAGGTTCATGCCCGAGCGATCGCAGTTGAAGCGGTTCTTCGCCGCCGTGGTCTCGGTGGGCTCAGCGCGCGTCTTCGGGCTGCGCATGACGTCTTCGAGCGGCACCTCCATCACCGGCGCGTCCGACACGCTGAGATCGGCGCGTCCGAAGTGCTCTGCCACGGTCACGACCTGCTTGAGCGACGGCGACTGCACGTACCACTCGATGGTCATGCCGGCGCCCCACAAGCACGCCGGCTGCGCTTTGCAATCCGACGCCGTCTTCTGCGCCGCGCACGTGGCTCCCGAGCCGGCACAGCTGCCGATGCTCGTCGGGATGGCCGGGCAGTCGCCGGTCGTCACGACGTCGCCGTTCGCCTGAATCGCAACCGAGAGATCGCAGGGCGTCTTCACGCCTTCGATGGTGATCCGCGCCTTCAACTGCGTGGCCGGCGGCATCGCGCACTGGGCTTTGGTCAGCGGGAAAGGCAAGGTCACGGCCGAGGTCGCCGGCGCCGAACCACACGCGAAGAGAACGATCGCCGAAAGAGAAGCCAAGCGCATGTCTGCTCCACGTATCACCGAGACGAGATCACCGAGACGAGTATCACAGACTCTGACGCCCATGGCCAGCGCCGGCGGACATCATAATAGTGATCACTGACGCCGGCCGGTGTACATTCACCCACCATGGAAAAGATCATCGCCGCCTTCACCAAGGGCGACTTCAGCCAGATCTTGAACCGCTACTCCGACATCGCGCTCGCGGTGGCGGTCGTGGCGGTCATCGGCATGATGATGGTGCCGCTGCCGACGTTCATGTTGGACGCGCTGCTCGTATTGAACATCGCCATCGCCGTCACGATGCTGATGATCTCGATCTATATCGCCAACCCGCTCAAGCTCTCGGCGTACCCCACCATCATTCTCGTCACGACGATGTTCCGCCTCGCGCTGAACGTCTCGGCCACGCGCCTCATCTTGTTGACCGGCGAGCCCGGCGCCGTCATTCACGCGTTCGGCGACTTCGTCATCCGCGGGAACTTCGTCGTCGGCGCCGTCATTTTCTTGGTGCTCGTGCTCATCCAATTCCTCGTCGTGTCGAAGGGCTCGGAGCGCGTCGCCGAAGTCGCCGCGCGTTTCACGCTCGACGCCATGCCCGGTAAGCAGATGTCGATCGACGCCGACTTGCGCGCCGGCGCCTTCGATCTCGACGAAGCGCGCCGCCGCCGCGCCGAGCTGAACCGTGAGTCGCAGCTCTTCGGCTCGATGGACGGCGCGATGAAGTTCGTGAAGGGCGACACCATCGCCGGCCTGATCATCGTCGTCATCAACATCACCGCCGGCATCATCATCGGCGTCGTGCAAAAAGACATGACCGCCGGCGAAGCCGTGCAGAAGTACTCGCTGCTCACCATCGGTGACGGCCTCGTCGAAATCATTCCCTCGCTCGTCTCGTCGTTGACCGCCGGCATGATCGTGACGCGCGTCGCCTCGGAAGACGAAAACGCCAACCTCGGTAAAGACATCGGCGCGCAGATCATGGCGCAGCCGAAAGCGTTCGCGATCGCCGCGGGCTTGCTCTTCGGCATCTCGATCGTCCCCGGCCTGCCCTTCGTGCCGTTCTTCGGCATGGCGGCGGTGCTCGGCGGCGCGGCGTACGCGTTGATGCGCACGAAGAAGCTCAAGGAGACCGGCGCGGCAGGCGGCCCGGCGAACGAGATTCAGCAAGTCGCGCAGGAGCAGCGCGAGAAGAAGATCGAGGCGGCCAAAGCGCAAGAAGGCCAAGCGCAGCAGATGCTGCCGGTCGTGACACCGATCGCTTTGGAAGTCGCCGGCAACCTGATCCCGCTCGTCGAAGGCACGGCCGACAACAACAAGTTCCTCGGCGAGATGGTGCCGATGATGCGCGACGGTCTCTTCTACGAGCTCGGCGTGAAGTTCCCCGGCATCCGCGTCCGCGGCAACGAGAGCGATCTCCCTGAAGGCACGTACATCGTGATGATCAACGAGATCCCGATCGTCAGCGGCAACGTGTCGCTCGACAAGGTGCTCGTCAACGACACCGTCGATCGTCTGACGCTCTTGAACATCCAAGGTGAAGAGGCGGTGAACCCTGCCAACGGCTCGGAGTGCGCGTGGATCCCGGCGCAGTTCGCGTCGATCGCCGAGCAGGCCGGCCTCACCACGTGGGACTCGGCCGGCTACATGGTGCTGCATTTGTCGAGCGTGCTGCGCAAGAACGCCGCGGAGTTCGTCGGCATCCAAGAAGTGCAGAACATGCTCGAGCAATTGGAGCAGGCGTTTCCGGCGCTGGTGAAGGAAGTCGTGCCGAAGGCCGTCTCGCACTTTCAGCTCACGGACATCTTGCGCCGCTTGGTCGAGGAAGAGATCTCGATCCGCGACTTGCGATCCATTCTCCAAGCTTTGGCCGAGTGGGGCCAAGTCGAGAACGACACCGTCATGCTCACCGAGTACGTGCGCAACGCGCTGAAGCGTTACATCAGCCACAAGTACACGCGCGGCGGAAATACGCTCGTCGTCTACCTCTTGGATCCGCAGATCGAAGAGACCGTGCGCTCGTCGATTCAGCACACGCAGTCCGGTTCGTACTTGGCGCTCGAGCCGGAAGTGACGCAGGAGATCCTGACCGCCGTGCGTAACGAAGTCGGTAACCTGCCGCCGACCGCGCAGAACCCAGTGATTCTGACGACGATGGAGATTCGGCGTTATTTCCGTAAGCTCGTCGAGCTCGAGTTCCCGCACCTCGCCGTGCTGTCGTATCAAGAGCTGTCGCCGGATATGAACATCCAGCCGATCGCGCGCATCAGCCTCGAGTAAATCGAGCGATTTCGAAGAAAAGAATGAGCGTCAGCGAGACGCGCGCTTCTTCGGCGGCGTCTTCGCTTGCGCCTCGGCGTTCTGCTTCACGAGCTCGGTGAGCGCCACGAAGTCGTCTTCATCGATGTCGACGAACTGAACGGCGGCGCGCACCGGCGCTTCCGGCATGTTGCTCTGCTCGACGCGCAGCACGCGGCCGCGGCAGGTGATCACCCGTGCTTCGCCGCGCATGATGAACTGCAAGTGCACCGTCGCGCCGATCTGCGGCGCCGTCACCATGTGCAGGAGCAGACCGCCGGCCGAGATGTTCACCGAGTAATCGGTGTGAAACTCGCCGATCGGATTGAACCGATATTGGACGAGCATGGGCAGTGACTTGCGTTCGTGGCGGCGGGTGTGGCGGACGGTTCCGGTCATTGATCGCAGAATAGAAGGAGAACGGTGCGAGGAGCAAGTACGTCGCAGCGCCGCACTGCGTTGATCACGCGCGTGCGCGTCGTCTGCGTCGCTCGTGACCCGCCCGTGACCGCTCCCCGGTCCCTTTTCGGCAAGACGCTCCCCGGTCCCTTTTCGGCGGGGACAGCGGACGTCTCGGACAGTGTGTCTCGTTCTCGGACAGATGCGCCCGGTCGCGGCGCTGGCGAGACAAGGGCTTGGACGATTTCTCCGCGATGGCGCGGCGATTGCGAAGCGCGCCGCTCATGCACTTGCTGCTCTCGGTCGCCTTGTTCGTTGGACCCGCGTCGAGCGCGACGGCGCCGAGCTTGCGCCCGCTCGCCGACTACGAGCGGGCGCTGACAGATCGCTACGATCGCCTGCAGCTTGACATGGCCGAGATGCGCCGGCGCTTGCGCCATCGTCATTGGGTCCCCGTCGTGCGTGTGCAGGCGTCTGCAAGCGCGTGGGATCGGCTGACGCTCGAGACCTCCCAAGAGAGCTTCGACCTCCGCCGCCAAGGCTACGCCATCTCGGCGTCGATCGAGTTTCGCTTCTCGGAGATCGTCATCGACGATCAGGAGCTCGCGCTCGAACGCGAACGCTGGCACGCCGAGCGCGCGCGCGACGAGCTGCTCCTGCGCTTGCACGAGCGCTACGCCGACGCGGAAGCCGCGCTGCAACGTCTCGCTGAAGGCGCCGCGACCGAGCGCGAACGGCTGCACGCGGTCCAAGCGATTCGCTTGCTCGAAGCCACGGCCCTCGGCCGCACGCACGCACCCTGAGCCGCAACCCACGGAGGTCCCATGCATCGCTCGCTGTTTTTGATCGCTCACGTCTTGATCACCCTCTCTCTCACCGCCTGCGGAGCACGCCCGAGCCCGCGCCCCATCGCCACCGAGCCAGGCGCCACGCGACCGCTCAGCGACGCACCACGGGCGATCGTCTGGCCGTCGCCCGAGCGCGCTGTGCCGGCGAATACGGCGTGGATCGTGCTCGGCTTCAATGTCCCCGTCGCCGCCGAGGATCTTCAGAAGCTCGGCCTGAAAGACGGCGACGTGCGCGTCGAGCCACGCTGGATCATGACCGCGGCTGATCCCTATGTCCGCGGGGCGATCTTGTGGGGCCCGTTCCAAGATCCGCGCTGCGCCCAGAGCGACGAGGCCACGCTCTGCGCGGGGCACGAGTACGCGATCGATGGCCCGGCCGGCGTACGCAACGAAGAAGGAACCGCCGCGCGCATCTTGGCGACGCTGCGCATCGGCCCGCCGGCGTTGAAGGGTCCGGAGTGGACCGGTGTCGGCGGCGTTCGGGCCAGCGATACAGCGGTCGAAATCACGCGAACGGTCGATGCGCCTTGTGTCTTACGCGGCCCGGAGCTGCCGCTGATGCCGGGAGAGCCGACGGCGATCTTCGACATGAGCACCGGCAAAGCGCTGATCACCGGCCTCGCGCCCCAGACCCTGTACACCTGGCAGATCGAGTGCGTCGACGCCGCCGGCCAGTCGACGCCGCCCTGGCCGATCACCTTCGCCACCGAGCCGTCGCGGCGCACGCTGATCTCCGAGCTCGTCGTCGACCCGCAGCACGATTGGAACGACTCGCAAGCGGAGAACGGCGCCCCATTCGACGCGGCAGCGGCGCTGAGCGATCGCGCGTCGAGCACCGACGAATGGGTCGAGATCGAGAACGCCGGCGCGGCGCCGATCGATCTCGCGGGCTATGTCGTCATGACGGTCGATACGAGCCCGGCGAGCGTGCGGATCGGCGACGCGTTCACGGGCAAGACGCCGCAAGGATTCACGGCGAACGGGACGACACGTTTGTTGCCCGGTGAACGCCTCGTCGTGCGCGCGTCACCGAGCAGCGAGAACGCCGCGAATGACGCGCGCTTCGAGCTCCGCGACGAGCTCGGCATGCTGCGCGATGCGGTGAGCCTTGGAAAGAGCGGCCTCCCGAACGGCGACGCGCACGGCCCGAGCGACGAGGCTGTCGCCGCGTGCATGAACGGAGAGTCGCGGACGTGGCGCAAGGTACGTGCGACGCCGGGCGCCGCGAACGCTTGCCCGTAGCTCAGGCTGCGAGCGTCTTTTGTCATTCGTTTGCGGAGCGCCCGAGCGCATGTCATCCAACCAGGATGCCAAGGATGAACATTCGCCAACGCCTGGGCGAAGCTGCACCGCTCCTGATGCAAATCGCGCTCGGCGATCGCGCCCCGCCGACGAGCGCGATCCTCACCTCCGACGGTCGCGCCGGACGCTACACACCGCACGGGCTCGAGTGGGTGGAGATCGTTCCGTCAGGCGAAGTAGAGGCTGCCTTTCGAGTCGCCAAAGAGCTCGCCGCGGGTCGTGAGAGCTTCAGCGCGCGCGACGATGACGGCACGACGCTCAGCGGCTTCGTCACCTCGCGCGGCGACGGGCAGCTGAAGCTCGCGCTCGCACCCGGCCGCCGCTACGCCGCGCGCGACTTCGCCGAGTCCTTGCCCGCCGAGCTCTTCGCGTACCTGGAAGCGCTCGTGCGCATCGGCGAACCCCTGTGGATCCTCGGCGACACCGGCTTCGAGTTCGAGCTCGGCGTGGCGTTGGCGCCCGCCGATCACACGCTGATCGTGCGCCCGCCGAGCGATCATCCCGCGCCGCATCGCGCCGCCAGCCTGGGCAGCTCGGTCACGCTCGAAGCAGCGCTGCAGCAACGCGACCTCGCTGGCTTCAACACGCTCGTCTTCGCCGGCGCGCTCGAGCCCGAGGTGCTCGACTTGGTCGCGCATCGCTCGGGCTTCGTGCTCACGCAGCGCGGAACGGCGGTCGAGCGCGTGCTGCGCCAAGCCGGGATCCTGCAGCGCCAAGAGAGCGCGGCGCAGCTCCTGAGCCTTGGCGCCATCGTCGTCCTCGCGCGCTCGGCGTCCGGTGGCGCGATCGTCAGCGAGGTCGCCGAGTTTCGCGCCGGCGCGAGCAGCATCGAATACGCCGTGATCGCTCGCCGCGGCGTCGGCCCCGACCCGACGGCGTTGGTGACGCTCGCCACGCCGCAAGGCCTCGCCAAGATCGCCGCCGCCGGCGTGCACATCGAGGGCGAAGCGTTCACCAGCGCAGCCGCGAGCGACGACGGCGTCGATGTGGCGCTCGACGATGATCTGCCGGACCCCGACGCGCGCGACGAAGAGGAGGCGTCGTTGTTCTCGGAAGCCGAGGCCGTCAGCGAACGCCGCAGCGTCCGCCGGCCCGATGCGATCGAGGACGAAGACGATGAGCTGCACGAGGATCCCGGCTGGGAGCTCGACGCCGCCGCCGGCACCTCGGCACGCACAGGGCTCGTGCAAGCGCCCGGCGAAGAAGGTCGCTCCGGCATGTTCCGCCCGCGGCCCGTCGTGCGCCCGTCCGCACCCGCCGGCAAAAACGGCGACGAAGACGACGAGCTCGGGCTCGGCACGCTCACCCTGGATGCGCCCCGCCGCCGCGTGATCATCCCGGAGGCACCGTCCGGCAGCGCCGCGAAGCGATCGTTCGCCGAGATCTTGAAGGAGCGGCATCGCTTCCCGCCGGTGTCCGAGAACGGCCCCACGCTCACGCCGCCCGTCTTGCGCAACGCCAACGGCACCTTCGACACGGACGACGATGATCAAGAGACCGACGACGACAGCGACGACGTGCCGCTCGGCGATCGCGACGACGACATCACGCCCTGATGTCCACGGATTGTTTCGCACCCGCACGCAGACTATAGAGACGCCGCTTTGGCTGTCGCACTCGATCCCGCATGGCTCAGAACGCCGCTCGGCCCCAGCGCCGACGCCGAAGCGCTGCTCCCCGAGCTGACCGCGATCTTCCGCCGCTCAGAGCGCAAGGGGCCGCTCCTCCTCGGCCTCGAGCAGGAGAAGGTGTCGTATCGGCTCGACGACGGCGGACCCGTCCCCTACTTCGGCAAGCACGGCATCCACCGCTTGCTGCTCGAGCTCTGCGCCCGCTTCGGATGGCAGCCGGAGTACACCGAGGGCTTTTTGCTCTCGCTCTCTCGCGGCGCCGCCAAGATCACGCTCGAGCCCGGCGGCCAGGTCGAGCTCTCGGGCTCACCGCTCACCGACCTCTTGCAGGTGCAAAGAGAGCTCACCGAGCACATCGACGAAGTCGTCTCCATCGGCGACGATCTCGGCATCGGCTTCTCGACGCTCGGCTTCCACCCGCTGCGTAACCCCGACGACATCGAGTTCGTGCCGAAGCCGCGCTATCCGATCATGCGCCGCTACTTTCGCAGCGCCGGCACGCGCGGGCGCTACATGATGGCGAACACCGCGACCGTGCAAGTGAACCTCGACTTCGCGAGCGAAGCCGACGCGCTCGAGAAGATCCGCGCCGGCCAGCGCGCGAGCCCGTACGTGACGGCGATCTTCGCGAACGCGCCCTTCGAGCACGGCAAAGACACCGGCTGGGCGAGCCGCCGCTACTTCACTTGGCTCGACGTCGACAACACGCGCGCGGGCCTCTTGCCTTTCCTCGAGCGCGACGACGCCGGCTACGAAACCTACGCGCGCTGGGGCCTGCAAGCGCCGATGTTCGGCATCCACCGCGACGATCTGTTCATCCCGGCGCCGCCGATCTCGTTTCAGGCGTTCCTCACCGCGGGCTACGCCGGCGCGCAGCCGAACCAGGAAGATTGGTACGACCATTTGGGTACCTTGTTCCCCGAGGTGCGCATCAAGCGGACCATCGAGCTGCGTGGCGCCGACTCCGGCGGCATCGCCCACTCGCTCGCGGTCGCCGGCATGTGGCGCGGGCTGCTCGACGACCCAGACACGCGGCGGCGCCTCTTGTGCGAGCTGCCGCCGCTCGATGCGCTGCCCGAGGCGGGCGGACCGCGGGCGTTGCAACGCATCGTGGCGGAGCGCGGTCTCCAGGGTGTCTTCGGCGGCGAGCGCATCATCGATGTGGCGGCGCGGCTCGTCGTCTTGGCTCGCCGCGGCCTTTACGCGCTCTCCGATCCGCTCGCAGGCTCGGTGCTCGACCCGGTCATGGCCGCGCTCGACGACGGGTTGACGCCCGCGGCCCTGCTCTCGCGCCAACTCGGGAAAAAGACGGGAAAAGCGCTGCTCGACGCAACGCGCTACAGCCGCCGATAAGGCCTCCGGCCGAAGTCCGTGTGACAGAGCGCACTTCTAGGCAACCGCACAGGGGGGGGCTCCGATAACGCTGCGAGGAGACGCGTCCGCATGAACATGCACACGAAGACAGGCGCTAAAAAAGGCTTGAAATCCGCTATCCGCCGGCTGTTTTTGGATGAGAGCGGCCAAGGCATGACCGAGTACATCATCATCGTTGCGTTGATCGCGGTGCTGAGCATCGGCGCCGTGTCGCTCTTCGGCGACAACGTGCGAAACCTCTTCGGCATGGCCGGCAACGCGCTCGCGGGCGACAGCAACGTCGACGCCTCGAAGCTGCGCACGACCGGCGCCGACAGCAAGCGCACGATGAAAGACTTGAAGGACTACCAGTCACCGCCGTAAGAACGTGGCGATGGCCGTGGCCGTAGCCGTGGCCGAACATGACGCTCACCCTCCCGATCCTCGCCCTCTTCATCACCGCCGTCGCGACCGTCACGGATCTGCGAGGCCGGCGCATCCCCAACTGGCTCACGTATTCTTCCGCCGCCCTCGGGCTCGTGCTCCACGGCACCTTCGGCGGTCCGCCCGGCCTCATCGCGGCACTGCTCTCGGCGCTGTTCGCCGCGGCCGTGTTCCTCCCGATCTTCTGGCTCCGCGGCATCGGCGGCGGCGACACCAAGCTCGCCATCGCGCTCGGCTGCGTCTACGGCGACTTCACGACGACGACGCGGCTCTTGCTCTTCACGACCGTCGGCGCGGCGATCTTCGCGTGCGTCCATGCTTGGAAGAAGGGCGTCCTCGAGGCGTCGCTCCGCCGCCTGTGGTCGAAGGAAGCGCGCGCCACGACGCCGCCGCTGACATTTGCGTATGCCCCCGCGTTTCTCTTCGGTGCAGCGGTGGTCGCCCTGCAAGCGATCCTCGCGCTGATCGGCTGACGCGCAGGGTTGCCGCGACTGAGATCGCCGGCGAGTAGAAGGGTCGCCTACGCGATGTAGGGATTGAGGCGCGCGGCGGGCCCGGCGGGGTGTTTTGCCTCTGTTTCTGCCAGGTTAAATTTGACACCCCCCGATCCGGGGGCAACAATTCTCCCTGACATGGTGTGCCGAAAATTCATGGGCCGGGCGACCGTGGCGCTCGTGTGTCTCATCGTGCCCAGCGCGCTCGCGACGATCGCCGCCGTGCCGTTGGCGCACGCCGACGAGTCGATGCAGCTCGCGGTCGGCCAGCAGCGCGTCATCAACCTCTCCGGCATCACCCGCGTCTCGATCGGCAACGACAAGGTCATCGACGTGAAGGCGCTCTCGCCGAGCCAGCTCCTCGTCACGGCGCTGAGCCAGGGCCAGAGCGAGCTGACGATCTGGCGCGGGCAGTCGATCACGAAGTACTCGGTCGCTGTCTCCGCCGCCGATCCGAAGCAGGTCGTGCGCGAGGTGAAGCGGCTCATCGGCGATCGCGAAGGCATCACCGTCAACGTCACCGGCGATCGCATCTTCCTCGAAGGCTATGCGCTCACGCTCGACGACATGCAGCGCGTCGAGCAGGTCGCGCAGATGTATCCGCAGGTGATCAAGAACAACGTGCGCTTGGATCCGAGCGCGAAGAACGCCGTCGCGCAGCAAGTGAACTCGGCGCTGCAGCGGGCTGGGCTGCGCGGCGCTATCGCCACGGTCGTCGGCAGCACGGTCTTTCTCGAGGGCAAAGTCGAGAACGAAGGCGACATGAAAAAGGCCGACCTCGTGATCAAATCGATCGGCGAGAACATCCAGAACCTGCTGACCATCGGCTCCACCAAAATGGTCGCGATCGACGTCGAGTTCATGGAAGTGTCGTCGAACAGCCGCGACGTCATCGGCATCAAGTACCCGACCGACATCGCCGGCGACATCACCGGCACCTTCGCCGCGCAGCGCGTGTTCCTCCCCGCCGGCCAGCCGGACCTCTTGCAGCTCGGCGGCAGCGCCAACATCACGGCGAAGTTCGGCTTCGGCTTTCAGTTCAACGATGGCATCACCCGCACGCTCGCGCGGCCGCGCCTCGTCTGCGCGAGCGGCCAGAAGGCGTCGTTCTTGGCCGGCGGCGAGTTTCCGATCCCGATCGTCACCGGCATCGGCTCAGTGAGCGTGCAGTACAAAGAGTACGGCGTGCGCTTGGAAATGAGCCCGGTCGCCGACGCGCGCGCGATCCACCTGGGCGTCGAAGCGGAGGTGAGCGACATCGATCCGTCGGTATCGGTGTCCGTCGGCAGCTCGACGGTGCCCGGCCTCACTTCGCGCAAGGTGAAGACGAACATCGCGATTCGCAGCGGCGAGACCATCGCCCTCTCCGGCCTCATGTCGAATCGCAGCGGCAAGTTCACGAGCAAGCTGCCGCTCCTCGGCCACATCCCGATCATCGGCGAGCTGTTCAAGTCGCGCGAGTTCAACGACAGAAAGACCGAGCTCATCGTCTTCGTCACGCCCCGCCTCGTCGATCCCGATGACGAAGCGTTGAAGCAAGCCATCGTCGACATGACGGAGCGGCTGGACAAAGCCTCGCGAGAGGTCAGATGGGGCGTGTTCGACTAATGCGAGCCAAAAGAGGCAGATCATGACCTTCAGCGTCGTCATCAACGAAAAGGGCGGGTCGACCGAGCACAAGGATTTCGACAAAGACGAAATCACGATTGGGCGCGTCAAAGAGAACGACATCGTCCTGCCGAAGAACAACATCAGCAAGCGCCACGTGCGGATCGTGCGCAAGGACGACAAGTTCAAGATCATCGATCTGAAGTCGACGAACGGCACGTACATCAACGGCAAGCGCATCGACGGCCCCTATGATCTGCGCGAGGGCGACAAGATCTACGTCGGCGACTACACGCTCGAGCTCTCCGGGGCGGAGGCCGCGGAGGAAGAGGAAGCGCCGCCGCAGATCAAGAAGGGCGGAATGAAGCCGCCACCACCGCCCGAGCAGAGCGACGTTGCGCCGCCGCCGGCGAGCGCCGAGGAGGGCGAAGAAGACTGGGGCGGTGGACCCAAAGGGAGCGACAAGGCCGCCGCCGCGGCGGGGGGCGACGACGACGACTGGGGCGTGAAGGGCGCCGAGCCCCAGCAGTCCGGCGACTTCGATCTGGACTCACTGCTGGCGAACGCCGGCGGCGCGCCGAAGCAAAACCCGAAGTCGACGATGACGATCGACGAAGATGCGCCGGCCGACGAGCAGAGCGACGCGCACGAGGCAGAAGCCGCGCCGCCGCCGCCGCCTCCGCCGCCGAAGCCGAAGCCGGCGGTGAAGCTGGCGCCGCCGCCCGCGCCCGAGGAGTCGACGCCGGAGCCCGCCGCAGCGCCGAAGCCTGCCGCGCGCCCGGCGCCGAAGCCGATGGCCCCGCAGCCTACGCAATCGGCCGTCAGCGCGGTGAACGTGGCGTCGCAGGCGATGCACAAGCGCTTGCTGAAGTCGCTCGACCTGCGCCGGCTCGATCTCAACAACTTGGACGAAGCCGCTCTCCGCCAGCGCGCCTCGCAGAACCTCGACGAGCTCTTGAATCAGATGGAGGCCGACAAGCAGGTGCCGGCCGGCGTCAACAGGGAAGAGCTGAAGCAAGCGGTGCTCGACGAGGCGCTCGGGCTCGGGCCTTTGGAAGAGCTCCTGCGCGACGACGACGTCAGCGAGATCATGGTGAACGGCCCGTCGCAGATCTTCGTCGAGAAGGACGGCAAGCTCTCGCTCTCGGACCGCGCGTTCGTCGACACCCAAGCGGTGCTCACGGTGATCGAGCGCATCGTCGCCCGTATCGGCCGGCGCATCGATGAATCGTCGCCGATGGTCGACGCCCGCCTGCCGGACGGCTCGCGCGTCAACGCGATCATCCCGCCGATCAGCATCAAGGGCCCGTGCCTGACGATCCGAAAGTTCACGAAGGAGTCGCTCACGGTCGACGACCTCGTCATGAAGACCACGCTGACGCCGGAGATGAGCGACTTTCTGAGCGTGTGCGTGAAGTACCGCCAGAGCATCGTCATCTCGGGCGGCACCGGCAGCGGCAAGACGACGACGCTCAACGTGCTCTCGGGCTTCATCCCGGAAGAGGAGCGCATCGTCACCATCGAAGACGCCGCCGAGCTCAAGCTGACGCAGCCGCACATCGTGTCGTTGGAGACACGGCCGCCGAACCTCGAGCAGCGCGGCGAGGTGACCATCCGCGATCTCGTCAAGAACGCCCTGCGCATGCGGCCGGATCGCATCGTCGTCGGCGAGTGCCGCGGTGGCGAAGCGCTCGACATGCTGCAAGCGATGAACACCGGCCACGACGGCTCGCTGACGACGGTGCACGCCAACTCGCCGCGCGACGCGATCTCGCGCCTCGAGACGCTGGTCTTGATGAGCGGCATGGAGCTGCCGGTGCGGGCGATCCGCGATCAGATCGCGAGCGCCGTCGCGTTGATCGTGCAGCAGACGCGCTTTTCCGACGGCAGCCGGCGCATTACCCACATCTCGGAGGTGACCGGGATGGAGGGCGACGTCATCAGCATGCACGACATCTTCGTGTTCGAGCAGTCCGGCTTCGACAAGAACGGCAAGGTGAAGGGCCAGTTCAAGCCGACCGGACAAGTGCCGAAGCTCTACGAAGAGCTGAAGGCGCGCGGCATCGACGTGGACTTCGGGATCTTCAACTGAAACTGAGACTTCTGAGACGGATAACGTGACGCGGCCGTGAACGAACTAGTCGTCATCGATCCCCAGGGCGCGGTGCGCCGCTTCCCGCTCACCTTCGATGAGCTCGGGATCGGCCGCGAGCCGACGAACCAGATCGTGCTCGACGACGTGCGGGTCTCGCGCCGGCACGCCCGCGTCTATCGCGGCGAGAAGGGCCACTACATCGAGGATCTCGGCAGCGCCAACGGCGTCGTCCTCGACGGCGCGTTGATCCGCAGCGCGTCGTTGATCAGCGTCGGCATGAAGATCGAGGTCGGCGGCTTCGTCATCACCGTGGTGCCGCAAGGAACGCCGGCGAACTCCTTGGGCCGCAACGTCGGCAAGCTGAAGTGCCTGTCGGGCGAGCTCGCCGGCAAAGAGTTCGTGATCGGCGACGGCCGCGTCACCGTCGGCCGCGTCGACGCGAACCAGATCGTCATCGACGATCCGAGCGTGTCGCGCCACCACGCGCGCATCCAACGCGAGAACAACAAGTGGGTGCTCTACGATCTCGGATCGTCGAACGGCACCTTCGTTGGCGGCCGGCCCATTCAGCAAAAAGAGCTGAAAGACAACGACAAGATCATGTTCGGGTCGATCGCCTTTCGCTTCTTCGCGCCGGGGCAAGGCGCGGTGCAGCAAGGCCTCCCCTCGCCCGTCATCTACGCGATCGCCGCCGGCGTCGTGCTCATCGCGCTGGCGATCGCGCTCGCGCTGGTGCTGCGTCCGCGGCCCGGCGGCGCCGGCGATCCCGCCGTCATCGAGCGCGAGGTGAGTGAGGCGGTGCAGCTCGCGCGCGCGGCGATGCAGCGTGAGGATTGGGAGACCGCGAACAAGCAGTACAACCGCGTGCTGGTGAAGGATCCGCAGAACACCGAAGCGCGCACCAAGCTCAAGCTCGCCGAAGAGTTCGCGGTGCACCGGCAGATGCTGGCCACGGCGCAGGATCTCTTCCAGCGCAACGACAAGGTCGGCGCCATCAAGTCTCTGCTGAGAGTGCCGACGACGAGCGTCTACGCCGAGCGCGCGCAGAAGCTCGCGGTGCAGATCTCCGAGGCCCAGCGCGCCGAGTCGAAGGGCGTGAAGAAGGACCTGAAGCTCACCGCCGACGAGGAGTCCGCGCTGCGCTCGCGCTACGGCACGCCGGGGTCGTTCGCGGCGGTGATCATGTACTTGAAGGGCGACTTCGAGACCGCGCTGAACTCGCTGGCGAAGCTCCAGCGCAAGGAGGCGAACGCCAACGCGATCGCCAAAGACATCCGCAGCGTTCGCGTGAAGCAGGCCGACGGCGCCGTCGCGTCGCAGGCCGCCGACGGCGTCGAGAAGGCGCTAAAGGAGTGGGAAGAAGCGCTGCGCTTGGATCTCACCATTGCGCCGGAGTCGGTGCGCTCGCAGCCGCGCGCCGACATCCGCCGCATGATGGGCGACAGCTTGTATCGCGCGGGGTACCACAAGTTCATCCGCGGCGATTACGCCGAGGCGTTCGCCTACTGGAAGCGCGGCGCCGAGCGCAGCCCGGAGAACGTCGACATCCTGCAGGGCTTCATGCGCCTCGAGAACATCGCCGAGCGCTTGCTGCAGGAGACCGACCGCATCGCGCAGGCCGACAAGACGAAGGCGTGCCAGAAGCTCACCGAGGTCGTCGGGTTGACGCTCGATACGGCGGAAGTGAACGCGAAGGCGCGGGCGAAGATTCTGGAGCTGTGCCGCTAGCTTCGCCACAGCTAGAGGCACGCGAAGATCGGCAACAAGGATCGGCAAAACAACACCGATCCCCTGCTGTTTCCTTTCTCTTTTCATGCTTTTGCGCGACTCTGCGATCGGCAAACCGCATGCTACTCGAAACCCCTCGTCGCCTCGAACCGACCGCGATCGACGCCATACCCGGCGCGCTTGCCGACCGCATCGCGGACCTCATCGCTGCCGCGACGAAGCTCGATCACGCACTGCCGTCGGAGACCGCGCGAAGTCTCGCCGACGTCGTGCGCGTCATGAATTGTTACTACAGCAACCTGATCGAAGGTCACAACACGCGCCTCAAGGAGATCGAAGCGGCGCTCGACGACGCGTTCGACGAAGACGCGAAGCGCCGCTCGCTACAAGTCGAAGCGCGCGCGCACATTCGCGTGCAGGCGCATATTGATGAGATCTACGCGCGCGGAACATTGCCCGAACCCGCGTCGGTCGGGCTCCTCTGCGATTTGCATCGTCGCTTCTATGACGGCGCCTCCGAGGAGATGCTGCGGATCGGAGAAGGCAAGCGTGCGTTTCAGATGACGCCGGGCGTGTTTCGCGAACATCCGCACCAAGACAACCTCGTCGGCCGCCACCAGCCGCCGTCGAGCGAACGCGTCGCGGCGTTCATGGGCTTCTTCGAGGAGCGCTTTCGTCTTGCGCCGCTGGGCACGTCGGCGCGTGTCATCGCCATCGCCATCGCGCACCATAGACTCAACTACATTCATCCCTTCGACGACGGAAACGGCCGCGTGTCGCGTCTCATGTCGCATGCGATGGGCCTGGTCGCCGGCATCGGCGCGCATGGGCTGTGGTCGATCTCGCGCGGCCTGGCACGCGGGCTCAGCGATCGTGGCGAGTACAAACGCATGATGGACCTCGCAGACACCCCTCGCCAAGGTGATCTCGACGGGCGCGGCAACCTGTCGCAGAAAGCGCTCATCGCGTTCGTCGAGTGGTTCATCGACGTGGCGCTCGATCAGATCCGCTTCATGACCAAGCTCTTCGATCTCGAGGGCCTCGGCGCGCGCTACGAGCGCTACATCGGGACGCAAACGGACCTACGCGAGGAAGCGCTTCCCGTCATCATCGACATCTTGAAGCGCGGCCCGTTGGCACGCGGGGAAGTCGGCCGAGTCGCAGGGCTGCAAGATCGCACGGCGCGAACGCTGACCCGCGCGCTGCTCGATGCGGGGCTCGTCGGCTCCGCGACGGAAAAAAGTGCGCTCACCTTGCGCTTTCCCCGCGCGGCGATCCCGACGCTGTTTCCGGATCTGTACACCGCGCAGGCGCTCACTTAGCGAATCTCGCAAGAATGACGCGCGACGCGGCCTCAACGGCGGCGGCGACGCGAGCGCAGGAACGGCAGGGCGAGGAGCAACAACACGAGCGCGTCGGGCGAACCGCTGCCGTTGCACGCGCGCGACACGCCTTGGCCGCGATAGACGTAGGTGACTTCCTCGACGGTGCCGCCGATCTCTTCCGCGCCGATGCCGCTCGTGCACTTGCCTTGCACGCACTGGCTGCCATCGGCGCAGAGCCCGGCGCCGTCGACCTTGCCGTCGCAGTCGTTGTCGACGCCGTCGCAAACTTCGGGCTTGGTGTCGGCTTCGCACTCGCCGAACTTGCCGAAGGCGCAGACCTTCATGCCGTTGCAGGTGTGCACCGTGCACGGCTGCACTTCGCCTTGATCGCAGTCGCAACCTTCGTCGGTCTGACCGTCGCAGTTGTCGTCGCGGCCGTTGCAGATCTCTTTGGGCGTCTTGCTGAGCGTGCACGTCGCGCTCAGCTTGCCGTTCACGCACTTCTTCGTGCCAGCGCCGCACGTCGTGGTGCACGGCACTTCGTCGGTGAGGCCGTCGCAGTCGTTGTCGACGCCGTCGCACACTTCGGGATCGAGCTGCACGTCGCACGCGCCCCACTGCCCGTCCGTGCACGTCTCGGTGCCTGGCCCGCCGCACTGCTGCCCGCCGCACGTGCGCGTCACGCCGTCGTCGACGAGGCCGTTGCAGTCGTTGTCGAGGTTGTCGCAGACCTCGGCTTGGATCTGGACGACGATCTCGTTCAGCTTCACGACGAAGTCCTGCGTGTTGCCGGCGTCTACGTTGAAGTAACAGAGGTTGGTCGACGCCGCGCTCACGGCGTTCGGATCGCACGCTGGATCGCGCTCGGTGCCGGCCGCCTTGGCCATGCCGCCGAGCATCAAGGGATCGACCTTGTCGCCGAAGCCGACGACGTAGACGAAGAGCCCCTGCGACTTCATCTGCTGCACGAGGGTGATGACGTCGTCGCGGTTCTCGGCGGCTTCGGTCGGATCGAGCGTCGTCGTCGTGCCGATGCAGTCGTTCTCTGAGTCGTAGTCGCCGCCTTTGCAGCAGTCCTGGCGGCCGTCGGTGATCGCGATGATGGCGCGCTTGCGATCGTCGTTCGGGAAGGTCGCGGCTTCGCCGGCCTTCACCAGCGCCTGATAGATCGGCGTGTCGTTCGAGCCGCTCGGCGTGCCGATGGCGTTCAGCGCGTTCATGATCGGCGTCTTGTTGTTGAGCGCGAAGCCGACGGCCTTACCCGGCGACGGAATGCTGCAGCGGCCCGTGCCTGGGATCAGCTGGTTCGACGCGTTGAACTCCGCGGGCTTCGGGAAGACGCTGAGGCCGAAGGCGAGCTCGCCCTGCTTGTTGTCGAGCACCGTCGAGATGGCGTTCTTCGCCCGGGTGAACTTGGTCTGCGCCGGCGATCCGGTCTGCTCCTTCATCGTCCCGGACACGTCCAGCAGGATCAGCGCATCCGGCGGCTGGCAGGTCTGAGCGATGAGCAGCGAAAAGATCGCGGACAACATGAATACACTCCGTCACGGGTATTATCGGCAGGCCGTCCTTTGGGTTTCGCCGATCGCTGTTCGTTGCGACGCCGGGGCGGGGCGGATACAGTTTTGGTCGTGGGGAGCGCACACATGAGCACCGTCGGCATCGATTTCGGCACGGCCACGACCGCGGTCGCCATCTCGAACGGGGCGGCAGGAACCCGCTTCGTCCGCGATCAGCAAGGGAAGGAAGTCATCCCGAGCGTGCTCGCGTTCACGCCGAACCAGCGCACGCACGCCGGCTTCGCGGCCAAGGCGCGCTTGCTCATCGATGCGCCAAACACGCTGCACTCGTTCAAGCGCATCCTCGGCCGCACGTGGAGCGCGCCGGCGGTGCAGCGCTTTCGCCAGCAGTACCCGAGCCTCGCGCTCGAGCCCGACGATCGCGATCTGCCGCGCTTCGCGACGCGCGCCGGCAAGCTCTCGGTCACCGACGTCGTCGCGCAGTTCTTGGCCACCTTTCGCGAGCTCGAGCCGCTCGCGCAGGCGCCGGCCACACGCACCACCTTGAGCATCCCCGTGAGCAGCGGCCAGGCGCAACGCGAGGCGCTCGTCGAAGCCGCGACCCGCGCCGGCTTCGTCAACCTCGCCTTGATCGAGGAGCCCTACGCAGCGGCGCTCGGCCACCATGGCCAACTCGGCGCCGCGAGCAAAGAACAGATCGCCCTCGTCTACGATCTCGGCGGTGGGACCTTCGACGCCGCCGTCGTCGCTTATCACCAGAAGAAGATCCGCTTGCTCGCGCTCGGCGGCGATCCTTATCTCGGCGGCGACGACATCGATCTCGTCGTCGCCGAGTGGGCCGCGCAGCGCATCCTCGAAGAGCATCGCTGCGACGTCCGCAGCGACCTGAGCGCTTGGCTCGGCCTCGTCATGGCCTGCGAGCGCGCGAAGATACGGCTCTCCGAGATCGAAGCGACGACGCTCGACCTGTCGCAGATCGACCCGAAGCTCACCGGCAAGGACCTGCGCATCACGCGCGCTCAGTTCGTGCCGCTGTTCTCGAAGCTCGTCCGCAAGACCTTCATCGTCTGCGACGACGTGCTCGGCAAAGCGGGCCTCGTGCCGAGCCAGATCGATATGCTCGTGCTGTCCGGGGGCTGCTGCCACATCCCGTCGATCCGCTCCGGCGTCGAGCACTACGTGGGCCGCCCGGACTCCGCGAAGATCGCCCCGGATCGGCTGTGCGCGGTCGGGACGCTCGTCCACGCGTTGGAGCAGGAGCGCGGCGGGTTTCAGCTCGCGCCCGTCGAAGCGACGGCCTAGTTCCGATTTACAAGAGACGGTCGAGCGCGTTGTCGATCGCAAAGCGTTCCAAAGCAATCTTGGCGCGCATCTCGGCGCTCATGCGACAGCCAAGCTGGATTTTGCTTCCGTCGGCACGCGCGACCTCATGCGTATAGTAGAAATCACCATCGGATTGCGGGTTCATGGCCCGCACTCGGGCACCCGGGCCAAACACTCGTTCGATTCTCGTAGAATCACCGACGAGGGCCGCCAGCTTCGCCATCTCAACCTCGAATTCGGCCTGGCTCGGTCGGGGCACGGATAATTCGGGCTCTCTCCTCGAGACCATCGTCTTGCTGGCGAGCGGGGTATCCTCGAGCGCTTTGCCCCTGCTCGTGCCCAAAAACAAAGGGCTCGTCGAAGGCAACGGTTTGGACGTGGTGCTGTTTTGCTGGCTCGAGCCATAGGCGTTGGCGCCAACTTCGGCATGCGCGAAACGTTTCCACTGAGGAAAGCGAAGCTCGCTTGCGATTCGAGTCGCTTCGGCCGACGAGATCTCGCGCTTGTCGACGGCGGCTTGCAACCTCGCGGCTTGTTGATTGGGCTGAACACCAACAAGGAACTTCGGTATTTGCATGCAAACGTTATCGGTTTGGCGGCAACCCCGGGTGCTTCGGTCGCCTGGTCTACACGAACGGCGTCTTGACGACCTCGGCTGGCTGCGGCTTGTCGCGCACGACGATCTCGATCTTCTGACCGACGTTCGCCTGCGCCGCCGGCAAGTAAGCGCAACCGATGCCCACGCGCAGGTTCGGGCTCATCAGGCCGCTCGTCACCTTGCCGACGTCTTTTCCGTCGATGCGCACCGCGTAGTCGTGCCGCGGAATTTGGTTCGACTGCATCTTGAAGCCAACCCACTTGCGGGTCACGCCATCGCGCTTCTGCTTCGCGAGCACGGTCTTGCCGACGAAGTCCATCGGCTTCTCGAGCTTCACCACCCAATCGAGCCCCGCTTCGAGCGGCGACGTCGTCTCGTCGATGTCCATGCCGTAGAGCGGCAGCTTCTTCTCGAGGCGCAGCGAGTCGCGGGCGCCGAGGCCGCAGAGCTTCAGGCCTACCGGCGCGCCGGCCTTTTCGATCTCGAGGAACAAGCGCTCCGCATCCTTGGGCGCGCACGCAATCTCGACGCCGAGCTCACCGGTGTAGCCCGTGCGCGCGACGCGAACGGTGATCCCGCCCTTGGTCTGTGTGTCGACGAAGGTGAAGCGCTTCTGCGGAATTTGCGGCACGAGCCCTTCGAGCAAGCGGTTCGACGACGGCCCCTGCACGGCGATGAGCGCGTAGTCGGCCGAGAGATCCTTCAAGTCGATCGCGAAGCCCTGTGCGACCTTCCGCATGTGCGCGAGATCCTTCGGCGTCGTGCCGGCGTTGATCACGAGGAAGATGCTGTCCTCTCCTTCTCTGTAAACGATGAGATCGTCGACGATGCCTCCGCTCTCGGTGCACATCACGGTGTAAACGGCGTCGCCCGCTTTCAGCTTTTCCACGTCCTTCGTGACGAGCTTCTGCGTGAACGCGATCGCGTCCTTGCCGGTGATGCGCACCTCACCCATGTGCGAGACATCGAAGAGCCCGACCGCCGTTCGCACGGCCATGTGCTCGTCGATGCCGCCGGTGAATTGCACCGGCATGTCCCAACCGCCGAAGTCGACGAAGCGGGCGCCGCGTTGCTTTTGGATCTCGTAGAGTGGAGTTCGCATGGGGAGTCGCGCTAGCAGTCCGTTCGCTTGCCTTCAATGCTCATGCCGCGCCGGCCTTTGCTCGTGCTCTTCCCGCTCTACTTCGCGCAGGGCATGCCGTACGGCTTTCAGGCGACCGCGCTCCCCGTGTACCTGCGCGAGCAAGGCACCTCGCTGACGGCGATCGGCTTTCTCGGGCTCCTGTCGCTGCCGTGGGCGGTGAAGGCGTTGTGGGCGCCGCTCGTCGATCGCTTCGGTTCTCGAAGGCTCGGCCGCTACAAGTCGTGGATTCTGCCGATGCAGCTCCTGTTGGCGCTCGTGACACTGGCCAGCGCGTTCGTGCCGGCGCAGGGCGGGACGCCGGTGCTCTTGGTGCTCGTGTTCCTCATGAACCTCTTCGCCGCGACGCAAGACATCGCGGTCGACGGCCTCGCCGTACGCACGCTGCGACCTGAAGAGCTCGGACCCGCGAACGCGATTCAAGTCGTCGGCTACAAGATCGGCATGCTCACCGGCGGCGGGCTGCTCGTGTGGTTGAGCGGCAGCTTCGGTTGGCGCTTCGTCTTCGTCGCGATGGCGGCGTTGATGCTCGTCGCGTTCGCGATCACGGTGATCTTCGCGCGCGAAGAAGCACCGGCCGACGCTTCGCCGATCGACAAGCCGACGCTCGTGCAGATCCTGGCGCGGCTGTGGCGGGCGGCGAAGCTCGGCGGCGGCTGGCTGGTCGTGCTCATCGCGACGGCGAAGATCGGCGAACAGATGGTCGACACGATGTGGAAGCCCTTCCTCTTGGATCGCGGCTTCGACAAAGCGCAGATCGGGCTCTGGCAGGGCACGTACGGCATGATCGCGTCGACGCTCGGCTCGCTCTTCGGTGCGTATGTGTGCCGTCGCCTCGGGATTGGTCGCGCGTTGTTCTGGGCGGCGGCGCTGCGTGTACCGGGTCTCGTGGGACAACTCGTGATCGCCACACAGGCGGCGCCGTCTTCGGACGCGATCATCGGTGTCACGATCGTCGAGCACGTGGCGAGCGGCGTGCTCACGACGGCGCTCTTCGCGTTCATGATGAGCCGTGTCGATCCCGCGATCGGCGCCACGCACTACACCTTGCTCGCGAGCGTCGAGGTGCTCGGCAAGGCGCCCGGTGCGCTGTCGAGCGGGGTCATCGCCGATCGTTTCGGCTACGTCGCGTGCTTCGCGTCCGGGGTCGTCTTGTCGGCCGCATTCGCAGCCTACGCCGCGTGGTTTGTGCGACAACTGTCCCCAACGCCGAAAGCGCCATCGCGTTCCGCGCTTCGATGACGCGGCATGCGCGCCGTTTCGCGTCATCAGCCTTTGGCTTCGCTGACGCCGAGCAACACCGGATTGCACACCTCGACGACGCGCGTGGAGCCGACGACCCGGCTGCCCTCGCACACGTCGATCGCCTTCCCGACCCACAGGCTCTTCGGATACGCTTCGGGCGACAGATACCAAATGCGCGCCAGCGCCGACTCCCCTGCACGCAACGAAGCACGATCGATGAGCTCGATCTCCCCCGACGTCTGATAGTCCGGCAGCACGCGGTGCTGCGGCCGATATCCGTTGACGATGTCACGCTGCATCGTCACTTCGACGACGGCGTCGTGTCCGCGGCCCATCGAAGTCTACGTCTTCGGCGCCGGCGGCACACCCGGCACCGGCGGCTTCCGCTTGATCCGCTCGACGACGACGCCGTTCTGCAAGTGCGACGTCACGATCTCTTTGACGTCCTCCTGCTTCACCCCCGTGTACCAAGTGCCCTCCGGATACACGACGATGTTCGGCCCCTCTTCGCAGATGCCGAGGCACCCGGACTTGTTCACGCGGATCTTCTTCGCGCGCAGCTCCGGCGTCGACTTCGACAGCTTCTTCATCTCTTCACAGATCGCCTCGCCGCCTTGCGGGGCGCAGGAGATCTTGCCCTCTTCTTTTCGGTTCGTGCAGACGAACACGTGTAGGTCGAACATGGGCGGGAGATAGCACACCAATAGCGCGATGCCAGGCCCCCTCACGCGGTCTCGAGAAAACCGTCCCAGGAGCCGTTTTCCTCGTAAAAACACGGGTTGCGGACGCTCGTCGCGTGCGCTACGACGCTGCCCATGCTCAGATACAAAGCAGACCGACGGACGCTGTTCTTCGTCGCGCTCTACTTCACCTGCCTCACGACCCTCTGGCTGAACGCGCCAGCGTTCTGGCCGCTGCACGTCGCGCTCGTCATGGTCACCTCAGTGCTCGCGTTCATGGGCGCGGTCGCGACGCACAACGCCCTGCACTCGCCACCGTTCAAGTCGCGCGCACTGAACCGCGCGTTTCAAGTGGTGCTCACCCTCACCTACGGCCACCCGGTGAGCGCGTACGTTCCTGGCCACAACCTGAGCCACCACCGCTTCACGCAAACGAACAAAGACGTGATGCGCACGACGAAGATGCGCTTCCGCTACAACTTGCTGAACATCCTCTTCTTCCTCGTCCGCGTCGCGCCTGGGATCATGAAGGCCGACTCGACGTACGTCAAAGCGATGCACAAGCGAAGCCCGGTGTGGTTTCGCCAGTACGTCATCGAAGCGAGCGCGTTCTTCGGCATGTCCGCGCTCTTGCTCGCCCTCGATTGGAAGAAGTTCCTCCTCTATTGGATGCTGCCGCACACCTACGCCGCGTGGGGCATCGTCTCGATGAACTATCCGCAGCACGACGGCTGCGACCCCGACAGCGAGTGGAACCACTCGCGCAATTTCGTGGGCAAGCTCGTCAACTGGTGGACCTACAACAACGGCTACCACACGCTGCACCACATCGAGCCGGGCCTGCACTGGTCGCTGCTCCCCGAAGAGCACAAAAAGCGCGTCGCGCCGTTCATCGATCCGCGCCTCGATCAGAAGTCGCTCATCGCGTTCTGCTTCGAGAACTACGTCTGGCCGGGCCGCCGCCTGCGCTTCGACGGCACCCCGGTCGTGCTGCCGCCGATCGAGCCAGACCAGCCGTGGCTGCCGGCGCCACAAGAGACGCCGGCGGAGATTTCTCTCGGCGCCATCCCGGGTTAGAGCGCATCTCATAGCCTCTTTTCGAAGCGAAAACGTCGTTTTCGAGCCTGAGGCGCCCGCCCGTAGCGACGAGCGCGGAGGCGTGGCGCCAGCCACGTCGCACAAGCGAGGAGAGAGGACGGGTGGATCAGGCCGAAAGCGGCGTTTGCAGCCGAAAACGAGGTTG
>JADLHZ010000124.1 GCA_020848545.1 Deltaproteobacteria bacterium
CGGTCATGGACACGGTCAGGGTCGCGTGCGCGGCCAGGGCGCGGGAGGCCAGGGCCATGGACCGGGTCAGGGCTAAGCAGGTCAGGGCCAAGGGCGGCGAGCTAACATTTTTCAACAGCCTGCTAGAGGAAGGCGCCGGTGAGATCCGCACAGATGACGTGGAGATTCTCGGTAGCAAGCACGAGCCGCCGCCGGCATCGCAGGTGACCAGCTTGCTTCAGCAGATGTGCGACGAGGTAAATGCCTCGGAGTCCGACGCGATTGATCTCGCGGCTTTCGTTCTATGGCGGGTGAACTGGATTCATCCGTTCGGCGAAGGCAACGGCCGCACCGCTCGCGCGGCGAGCTACTTGGTCTTGTCCGTGTGTCTCGGCCGGGTTCTTCCGGGAAAGAAGATGATCTGGGAGCAGCTCGCCTCTGAGAAACGCGCGTATTGGAAAGCGCTCGAAGCGGCTGATGCGGCGTGCAAGGCGGGTGCTTCGGATGTCTCAGTCCTCGCCGACCTCATTCGCGACATGCTCGAAACCCAGATCTCATCCTAGCACCGCGAGCTTCAGGCACGATCACCATCACGTGTTTCTCATGCCGATGATGATGCCCAGGCCCAGGACTTGTCTTCCGATTATGGCGAGTCGTTGTGTTGCCTCGCGCAGGGATGCCCGTCGCGAAATTCGACTGGCTCCAACGCGAACCGCGTTCGCTGCAACAGGCGCTCAGCGTGACCGCGGATCATGTTGCATTCGCGCGACCAGCTCGGATTCTTCCCCCACGCGACGACATGTGCGAGCTCGGTCACCGACAACGACGAGAATGGTCGATCGAAAAGCTCCTTCGCGCCGCCGGCGTAGTACACCGCCCAAAGCGCCGCCGCCGCACTCGCCGGTGTTGAATGCCGTGACAGCCACATGGCGCGCGCCGCGTTGCGGAAGTGCCGCGTCAAGTTCTGTATTCGCTGCTCCTCGGCAAATATCGTAAGTTGAGCGAGAAACGAAACGAGCGCTTCGCCGTCGACGTGAGGAATGTCGCCGCTCGCAAACGCAGACACGAAGGTCCACGTCGTTATCGGCCCGAGCACCATCGGTCGCTCATGCTCGAACTCGTGCCAAAGCAGCTCGACGAACTCATCGTTCACCGGTTCGATCGCGGCGGTGGAATACCACGCCTCATACGCCGCACCTTCGCGCTCGACGGCGAGCGCGATCATCGCGATCGCCACGAGCGCGAGCACCACCGGCAGCGCAATCACGGCGAAGGCGACGACGCGTACGAACCGAATTACTTGTCTCCTCTTGCCGATCAGAGCAGCAGGATGAGGAAGAAGACCGCGAGTAGGATGAGTAACCCGGTGGGAACGAGAAACTCAGACGCCTGCACCACCCAGCGCCCATCGCGATCTCGGTACTCTGACCACCAGGACATCCGTTGAAGATACCCGATGCGCAAGGTAGAGGGGCGACGCTGCTCGCGCCCGAGCTTCCTTCGAAATGCTCCGATGATCGCCGGCTACGCCACGGCCGCCGCGAACGTCGCAAACAGATCCCCGGGAAGCGCATGCGCCAATCGCCAAGTGATCGCCATCGGAAGCTCGCCCTCGTGGCGCACGTAAGTCGCGGGACCAAGAAACCAAAACGCGCGATCGTCGCTGCGCAAACGCGCGAACAGCATGATCGAAGTCCCGAGCGCGACGTGCGTCTGATACCGACGGCCGACGTCGCTCGCCGCGCGCGTGGACGATTGGCTCTCCCAGTGAATCAACTCGCGGCTGATCGCGTAGTCCCGATACCGCGTCGTCGGTGAAAACTCGCCGCTCGATTTGTCGAGCGTGAACGCGAGCAAGTCCGCCTGCGCGTCCTTCACCCACAACACGCCCTGTTGCCACGTCGCCACCTTCGCGCCCTCGCCAACGCCGAAAGCACGCAGGATCTCGATGCGCGAATACCGAGCGTGCACCTGCAACGGCACCTTCGCGTCAGCCAGCGGCACCGTCACGTGCGCGATGCGATCGCGGAGCACTGACAACAGTTCGACGATCTCCGCGCGAACCTGCGGATGCTTCCACAGCTGCCGGCAACCCTCATCGAGCGACATCGTCTTGTCGGCGTCCTTTGGCAGCGTCGAGCCGATGATCATCCCAAGGTACCGCCGCTCGCGCTCCGAGAGCTGCGCCGACGACGGAGGATCAGCACGCGACAGCAGCGCCGTGTAAGCGTCGATCCGCTGCCGATCGTCCACGTGCAGCAAGCGGCCGCACGCGCGGCGATAGACGACCTCGGACGGGCCGGCGGCAAGCACAGAGAACCCCGCAGCCTCGCGAAGGTCCGACCACGATCGATTCGTCGAGTACACGTCGTCGAGCTCGATCCCGGCGCCGGCGAGGTAGTCCGACAGGGAAGCCTCGGCGCCGATGCCGCGAAGTTCTTCGACCTTCGCCTTCCACACCGCGGGCACGGCTTCGCGCACGTTGCGCAGGACGATCTCTCGCGCGACGGCGTCGAGCTGCATGTGACACCCGGCGGGCAGCACCGGAAAGCCGCCCTCGATCGCGCGCTCCAACTCCACGCGCGATCCGCCGAGCAGCGCGCGCATGCGGCGATCGAAGCGGAACTCGCGCCGATGTTGGCCGACGAAGTCGAGCACGGTGCAGAACGTCTTTCCGTGATCGCGGCGCAGCCCGCGGCCGAGCTGTTGCAGAAAGAGCGTGGCGCTGTCGGTCGGGCGCAGCATGAGCAAGGTGTCGACCGCGGGCACGTCGATGCCTTCGTTGAAGAGGTCGACGGAGAAGACGACGTTGACGGCGCCGGTGCGTAAGTCGCTGAGTGCGGCGCGGCGATCTTCGGCGCTGCTGTCGGCCCAGACGGCACGGGCGGCGAGGCCGGCCGTCGTGAAGATGCGCGCCATGTATTGGGCGTGCTCGATGCTGACGCAGAAGCCGAGCGCGCGCATCTTGCCGGGATCGTCCACGTAGTCGCGCACCGTTTGCACGACGAAGCGTGCCCAGATGTCGTTGGCGGTGAGCAAGTTCGAGAGGCCGGCAACGTCGTAGCCGCGGCCGCGACGCCATGGCACTTCGCGCAGGTCGAGGCCGTCGTGGATGCCGAAGTAGTGAAAGGGCGCGAGGCGATGTTGGTCGATCGCGTCCCAGAGGCGCAGCTCGGCGGCGATGCGATCGTCGAACCACTTCAGGATCGGCAAGCCATCGCTGCGCTCGGGCGTGGCGGTGAGGCCGAGGAGCTCGCGCGGACGCAAGTGGGCGAGGAGCGCTTCGTAGCTGTCGGCGGCGGCGTGGTGAAATTCGTCGACGATGACGACGTCGAAGTGATCGGGCGGCAGATCCTTGTAGCCAGCGGCGCTGAGGCTTTGGATCGACGCGAAGACTTTCTCGAAGCGCGCGGGGCGTTCGCCGTCGACCCATAGCTCGCCGAAGCTTGGATCGCGCACGGTGTGGCAGAAGACTCTGCGGCTCTGCTTCAGGATCTCTGCCCGGTGCGCGACGAAGAGCAAGCGCGCGTGCGGGAGCGTGAATTGCAGGCGCGCGAAGTCGACGGCGGCCATGACGGTCTTGCCGGTGCCGGTGGCGGAGACGAGCAGGTTCTTGTGGTGGCCGTTTTCTCGGGCGAGCGCGATCTGTTCGAGGAGTGATTCTTGAAAAGGCTCCAGGCGCACTTCGATCGGGCTGAGCTCGACCGAGGTGTGGCGTTGTTGTTCGGTGTAATTGATGAACGTGTCGCGATCGTAGGGGATGAAGTCGCCGCTGTTCCAATAGCTCTCGAAGACGGACGCGACGCGCTCGACGACGGTGGGGTTGCGTACGGTGGAGAGGCGCACGTTCCATTCGAGGCCGGTGACTTGCGCCGAGTGCGTGAGGTTCGATGAGCCGATGTACGCCGTGGAGAAGCCGGACGCGCGGTGAAAGAGCCAGGCCTTCGCGTGGAGGCGCGTGGTCTTGTCGTCGTAGGAGACGCGGACGTCGGCGCCGAGGGATTTCAATTCGTCGAGCGCGGCGGCTTCGGTGGAGCCGGTGTAGACGGTGGTGAGGACGCGGAGGGCGCGACCGGCGGCGCCGTGAGTGCGGAGCGCGTCGAGCAGTTGGCGGATGCCGCTGCGACGGATGAAGGCCATGACGACGTCGATGCGATCGGCGGATTCGATCTCGCTTGCGAGCTGGTGGCCCACGCGCGGTTCGTCGGGCGCGTTCGTGAGGAGCGTGGTGTCGAGGAGTGGGAGGCGAGGGATGGCGATGTCTTCGGCGCGGCCGTCGGGGAGGCGACCGAGGACGGCGGCGAGGACGCTCGCGGGCTCGGTGGGGCGATCGATCGAGACGTCTGCGTCTAGCAGGCTGTTGAAAAAGGTTAGCTCGCGGTCGCTTCAGGAACGATCGACGTGCTTTGTGGTTGCTAAGCCCTGACCTGCTTAGCCCTGACCCAATCCATGGCCCTGGCCTCCCACGCCGTGGC
>JADLHZ010000125.1 GCA_020848545.1 Deltaproteobacteria bacterium
GCACGGTCGCTTGCGAGCCATGCCTCGATGCTCGGTACTGCTCCGCGCAACGACGCTCGCCGCCGCGCTGATTCACCGGTCCATTCTTGGCGAGCACGACAGGGTCAGTTCTGGCGAGCGGCGAAGCGCAAGCACCCTGTTTTCACACCAGACGCGACTCATGCGAACACAGCGCGGTCATGGACACGGTCAGGGTCGCGTGCGCGCCCACGGCGTGGGAGGCCAGGGCCATGGATTGGGTCAGGGCTAAGCAGGTCAGGGCTTAGCAACCACAAAGCACGTCGATCGTTCCTGAAGCGACCGCGAGCTAACCTTTTTCAACAGCCTGCTAGAAGAACGGACTTACTTCGGTTTCACTTAGAGCGAACCACCACGGCAGCAGAGGGGGTCACGATGAGTCACAGGGCTTACGCCGTAGCTGTGTTGCTCCTTGCTGCGGCGTGTCAGGGGGGCGAGCCGCAAAGCACCGTCTGTAAACGTATGGTCGCGGCGGTCGAAAATGCTCGCGACAAGCAGTCCCCGTGCGTGACGCCAAGCGAAAATCCCACGGGCATCCGCTTTGCGATCAATTCACTCCCTTACTGCGATGAAGGCGCCGACGCGTGCAATGCGCAGGAGCGCGCGGCGCTTGGGGCCTATGCCGGCTGTCTGGAGAACATGCCGCAGTGCCAAATGAGCGAGGCCGAGAGCTGGGGCTTGGGAGCGTTTTCGTGCGGCGCGAAGTTCAGCGCACTTTCGACCGCCTGCATCGATGCCTTGAACGGCTCGGCAAGCGCCGGGGAGGCGAGCGGTGACACCGGGACAACTGGAGAAACGGGCGACACCGGTGGCACAGGCGAGCAGCTGACCGTGAGCGCAGGCAACGATCTGACGACGACTGTGTGCACGTCCGTGAACATCGGGCTCAGCCTCCCGTCCTTGTACGAGGGCAAATACACGTGGTCGCTCGCTGACAAACCTGCGAGTAGTGCCGCGGTCGTCGCATCGTCCAGCTCAGGCACGGGCTACACGTCATTCCAACCCGACGTGAGCGGCGATTACACGCTGACGGTCACCGTCGAGAGCGGGGGCCGCACCGCGAGCGACTCGCTCACGGTCCACGCAGACAGGCGAACGACAACCCCGTTTTCACTCTCGCTCACGCCGTCAAGCGTCGCGAAGGACACACTCTTGATGCCCATTCGCCTCTACAACAACAACCTGCCGTGCAACGCGCAGGTTCGGTGGAACGGAAACCTCATGGACTCTGCCCGAGACTCCGTGTTCGGTGACCTCACGGTCACGCTCACGGCAGCCGAAACACAGACCCTTGGTTTTGGCACTCTCTCGATCACGACGCGGGACGAGCCCACCGTCACACTCGCCTCGGCCGTCGTGCCGATCTACCTCGCTCTCGACACCAACGATCTCCTCTTTGAACCGACGTCGGCGCGCCTGTACGCGACTTTGCCCAGCCTATCGGGACCCTCGGGGAACTCGGTCACACGTCTCGCGCCGGAGACGGGCGCGCGCGATAGCTCAACATTCGTGGGCAGCGAGCCCACGTCCATGGCTGCGTCCGCAGATGGCCAGTACATCTACGCGTTGCTCAGCGGCTCGAAGACGGTGCGCCGCTTCGTCGTCGCTACTGAAGCGGCGGAGTTGGCGTTCCCGATCGGAGCTACCTCTGGCACTGGTGCCGTCACACCGCTGGCGATCGCGGTGCTTCCGAATGACGCTCACGCGATCGTCGCGCTTCGATCGGATGCGAGCGGACGCAGTGCCGTCGTCGCGGACGATGGCGTCTTGCGCGCGAGCATCGCGTCCGTCCCCGCTGCGACGATCGCGTTCGGTGCAAGCGCTACCGTGGCCTACGCGGTAAACGACGGGGGGAGCAGTTTCTATCGGCTGCCGATCAGCGCAGGTGGGATTGCCCTTGGCGACACCACGACGGGATTGCTTCGAACGCGCTACCCGTTCGAATTGCGCCCGCACGGAGCACTCTTCTACACCTTCGGCGGTCAGCTGCTCGATCCCCTGGGGCCCACGGTCCTCGCGACCCTTCCCAAGACGGGGGTCGTGGCCGTGGACAGCGTACGTCAACGCGTGTTCGTGCTTGAGACGACGTCGAACGAGGCCACGTTGTTCGCATTCTCGACGTCGACCTTCGCGCTGCTTGGCACCCAGGCGATCCCTGGCGTGTCTGGAACGGTCACGAGCCTACTTCGGTGGGGCAACGACGGCTTCGCGTTTCGCACAGACGAGCGTCAGGTTTTTCTCTTCCACAGTTCGCTCGCCGGACCGTAAACCAGCTGATCGGCGCGCAGCCGGACCTACGACATCGCTTTTCCACAATCGCGAAGTCAGCGCATCGGGCGTCGCCGATCCCGGACCTTGGCGGTCAAAGTCGCCCTCGCACGGCGCGGGGCCCGCGTGGTATCTCTTCCGCGTGAACGATCGCGAACGCGACATCGCCGAGGACGGCACCGATCTCACGCTGATTCGCTGGATGCTCTCGCTCACCCCGACCGAGCGCGTGCAGCAGCTCGAAGACACCGTGGCAGGGTTGCTCGCGCTGCGCGGTGCTGCGGCGGACGAAAGCGACGACGACGGCGGCCACATGCCGTGAGCACCGCACCGAAGTTCATTCAGTTGATCGAAGCGCTGCATGACGCGCGGGTGGAGCTCGTCATCGTCGGCGGCGTGGCAGCCGTGGCGCATGGCGCGCCGGTGAGCACCTTCGATCTCGACATCGTGCATCGGCGAACGCCGGAGAACATCGAGCGTCTCGTCACGTGTCTGCGGGATCTCGACGCCGTGTATCGTGGCCGCGGCAAGCAACGGCTCGGGCCCGAGCGCCATCATCTGGACGGCGCGGGTCACAACCTGCTGCAAACGAAGTGGGGGCCGCTCGACGTGCTCGGGAGCATCATCGGCGATCGTGACTACGACACGCTGCTGCCGCACAGCGAGTTGCGAGACATTGGCAGAGCGCGCGTGCACGTTCTCGGGCTCGTCGCGTTGATCGAGATCAAAGAGGCCCTCGGGCGCGACAAGGACAAGGCGATGCTGGCGATCCTTCGCCACACGCTCGCCGAGAAGAAGTGACGCTCGCGTGAGAGGGCGCAACACGGTCTTGAGGTCTTGGAGGAGATAGACGTAGTCGACTGTGGACGGATTACGACCAGAAGACGAAGTGAGTCCTTCGAGCGCGCCAACGGGCTGCGCACGAGCGCCAGTGGCGACCTGCCGACAGCCGCGCGCGCGATAACCCTGGCATGTCGAAACACCCTCTGATCCTCATCGCCCTCGCCGCCTGCGCGCCCACGTACACGAGCAGCCGCACCGGGAGCTACAGTCCCATCGCGAAGCCGGCGAGCTGCGAGTTCATCGTTGCGACCTCGCTGCCGTCCGCAGACTACGTCGAGATCGCCGTTGTCGACGTGAGCCCGAAGGCGCGCAGCAAGTACACGGGCGAAGGCCTCGGCATGGCAAAGACGCTTCAAGACTTCAAGCGCGAGGCGGCGCCGTACGTCTGCGAAGCCGGCGGCGACTTGCTCCTCGCGGAGATGAACGGCCTCGGCGACTACGTGCGCGGCGTCGTCTTCGCGCGAAAAGATGCACCGACGGCGGTGGCGACCAAAGATCCCGAGCCGACGGTCGCCGAGCCAATCGCCGCCGACCCGTGCGCCACAGGGACCGCGGATCTGCCCGCGTGTCAGGCGCTTTGCGAAAAGGATCAACAGACGAAGGCGTGTCACCGCGTGGGCGAATGGTACGAGCTCGGCGCCGGCGTCGAGAAGAACGTCAGCATGGCGATCCGCTTCTATCAAGTGGCGTGCGAACGCGGCGCGAAGAGCGATTGCGTGCGCGTGAAGATGCTGCGCGAGAAGACCGCTGCGAGGTGAATCCGCCGCGCAGTCGTAGTACGCACCCGCGCATGAAACGACGTGCAAGCTGTAGCTGCGGTGCGCTCGCGATCGAATGCGAAGGCGCCCCGATCCGCATTTCGATGTGCCACTGTCTCGCGTGCCAGAAACGGACCGGGAGCGTCTTCGGCGTGCAAGCGCGATGGCCGGCGGAGCGCGTGCGCATCGAAGGCACGGCGCAAGAGTGGATGCGGGTGGGCGACTCTGGCGGGAAGATCACGTTTCGCTTCTGTCCGACGTGCGCGGCGATCGTCTATTACGACATCGATCAGATGCCCGGCGTCATCGCGGTGCCGGTGGGTGCGTTCGCGGATCCGTCCTTCGGCGCGCCGGTCTTCTCCGTCTACGAGGCGAGGAAGCATCCGTGGGTGCAGCTCCCCGACGGCATCGAGCACATGGACTGAGTCACTGCGAGAGGATCGGCAACGTCGCGGTCCACGGCTCCACGCTCGTGTTGATCAAGATGAGGCTCCGCTGCGGCGTGCCGATGGCTCCAGCGACGCCGCCGCTCGCGATCACCGCAAAGCCCGACGCGTTCAAGCCGGCGCCGGCGGCCCAGTCGAATGCGCGACCCACCGGCGCGGTGCCGGCGACGACTTCGCGGATGCGAAAGCGCGGCGTGAGCCCCGCGGGATCGGTCGCCGGCGGCAACAAGCCTGGCACCGGGCTCGTCGCGCGCGCGTAGGCAGCGCTCGCGGCGCCGCCGCCCTTGGTCCCGAGCTGCGAGACGGACGACACCGCCGCGCTGATGACGCCCATGACGCAGGTGTCGTCGCCGGCAAAGAGCGTGAAGCAGGTCTTCACGTCGAGCGAAGGTTCGAGGGCGCTCACCGGCAGCACGAGCCGAGCCGCAGCGGCGACGGCGTCGTCCGGCGCGCGGGGGCTGAGCATGCGGCGAATGCGCGCGGAGGCGTCGGTGGCGTCGCCGACGACGAGCAGCGTGTCGAAGTCGGCGAGGAAGTCGCAGAGATAAGGCGGCCTGCACGGGCCGGTGTAGACGCCGGATGCGGTGTCGGGTGTGGTGAAGACGTACGACGCGTAGGCCGCGCTCGACGCATTGACCGAAAGCGTTCGCGCCGAGAGGTCCGGGCCTTCGTGCAGCGCGCGGGCGAGCGTGGTCGCGCTGATCTTCTGCAAGCTGCCGCCGGGGACGCTTCCGATGCTTTGCGCGCCGAGCGTCACATCGACCGCCACGCCCGCCGGGTGCGCGTTCAAGAGATAGACCGACGCCAACGGACGCGTCAGCACGACCGAGCTGTTGCCGGACGAGATCAAAGTCGGTTGCGTCGCGTCGTGATCGGGCGCTTCGCTGACGCCGGCGCGTGACGGGCTGTCCCACGCGAGCGCAAAGCCGGACGCGCCGGTCGTCGGATAGGCGATGGCGTCGTCGTAGCCAAAGGGCTGCACGAAGACGGACGTCGCCGTCGCGCAGACCGAGCCGGTGCCGTCGGTGATCGCGATCGCGGCCGGCGTTCCGCCGCTGCCGCCGATGTCGGCCACGCAATCGCCGTCGAGGTCGATGCCTTGGACGGACTCGATGTCGCTGAAGCCGGCCTTCACGCGATCGCCGAAGTCGCGCTTTGGCGTTTGCCGCGCGATCGTCATGTTCGTCGAAATACGCGCCGGCGTGGAGTCGATGCGGCCGGTCTTCGCGACGATCGACACCGTCTCGCCGTCGGCGGCCTCGATGTCGACCGTGTGATCTTCCATCGTTGCGGTCGAGGTCTCGCCGGCCACGTCGTAGCGCGGGGCCCTCACGTGCAGAGCCAAGCGGAAACTGTTCGTTTGCCAGAGCTTCTGCGTGCGCGTCGCGATGGTCCGCGTCTGCAGCGGCGCCACCACGGTCTCCTCAGTCTCTGCGTCGAGGCGGACGGCGACCGGCGCGAGATAAAGGTTCACGAAGCGCACGAACATGGTGCGCGGCGTCGTGTCGTCGCAGACGGGCGGCGGGTCGGCCGGCGGCGTGGCCTTCGGCGGAGTACAGCTGATCAGGGCGAGGACAAGTACCAAACGTGACCGTTTCACAGCGACCTCTTTTTCGAGCGCCTGCCGTGCACGATCTATCTACGTTCTACAAGCGCTCGATCGGCAAATCGAAGCGGCGCGCCGAAAAGGGACCGGGGAGAAATGCGCCGTGGCAGCGTTCTCAGACGAAGCGGCGGCCGACGTTGCCGACCGTCACGGACGCGACGAGGTAGAGGCACGGCAGCCAGTAGGGCAGGTAGGCGACGTCCGGGTGCAGATGGCGGAACGCGCCGATCGTGGTCAGCGTGATCTCTGCGCTGGCGCCGCCGGCGGCCGTGATCGTCGCGAGCACGAGCCCGTGCCGCGTGCGATCGTAGGCGAGCCAGCACCCGACGAAGATCGCGATGAGCACGAGCGCTTTCACCACGTTCCCCGCCGGTAAGTAGCCGCTGAGATAATAGGTGATCGCAAAGATCGCGCCGCCGACGCCCACGGCGGTCCACGACGGCACCGGCGCCGGGCGCGGCCATTTGCGATCGCTCAGCCAGTGCGCGAACGCGATCGCCACCGCGGCGAAGCCGAAGAGCGGCGGCGTCCACACCGCCATCATCCACCACCACGGCGTCGCATACACCGTCATCCCGGAGTGGGTGTGGATGCCGTCGAGCAACGAGCCGGCGAGGGCGCCGAATGCGAACAAGCCGAGCCAGTGCGCGATCACTTCACGGTCCCGAGCGCCGCGCGCGTGCCGGCGATGATCTGCTCGACCTCGGCGCGATCGACCGCCAGCGGATCGTATTGCAGATACGCTTCGTACGCGAGCACGGCGTCCGCCGGCCGGCCGTTCGCCGCGTGCGTGATCGCGAGCAAGCGGTGGCCGAGCGCGAACGTGGGCTGATCCTCGACGACCAGCTGCGCGCGCTTCCCGGCGTCGGCCCACGCGCTCTGCTGCGCCGCCCGCTCCGCGTCCGCATATTGGCGCAGCGCCGGCGCCTTCGCTTCCATGCGCGCGAGCTCGGACCGCACCCGCTCGCGATCGGCGGCGTGCACCTGGAAGTGCAAGTAGCGCTTGTACGCCGCGTACGCCGGCAGCCACGCCTCGCGCAACCCGTAGGCCACGCCGAGCCCGTAGTGGGTTTGCGCAAACCAGGCGTTCTCGCGCGCGAGCTGCTCCATCGTGCGAACGGCGTCCATGCTCGCGGCGTCGTCACCGCTGCGCGCTTGGCGAGCGGCCGCCGCGTACTTCAAGATGACGTCGCTCTGCGCCGCGGCGCTCTTCGCTTCGCCTTCGCTGCAGGCGTTCAGCGCGCTCACGTCGACCACGCGAAAGCGCGGCCCCGACTGAGCTGGCGCGGCGGCTTTCTCGGCGCAGGCCGCGAGCAGAAGAGAGAGCACGAGCATCGAGCGCATGACGCCGCTGTTCTCGCAGGCTCGCCGCAAAAGCAAGGTGGTGAGCGCAGGCCTCGACTGCTACGCTTTTTTCGGGTGGAGCGCCTCGGCAACTACGACATCCTCGCGCGCGTCGCGATGGGCGGCATGGCCGAGATCTTCCGCGCGCGCCAGCGGAGCGAAGCCGGCTTCGAAAAAGACGTCATCATCAAGCGCATCCTGCCGCACTACACGGACGACGTGGACTTTCTCAGGATGTTCCAGGACGAGGCCGTCGTCGCGGCGAAGCTCAACCATCCGAACATCGTGCAGGTGTTCGACTTCAAGTGCGTCGACGGCATCTTCTTCATCGCGATGGAGCTCGTCGAAGGCGTGGACTTGAAGCGCCTGATGCAGCTCGGCGAAAAAGCCGGAAAGCCACTCGGCCCGAACCGCGCGGTGCAGATCGCGATCGGCATGGCGCGCGGCCTCGGCCATGCGCACGAGCGCGTCGTCGATGGGCAGCCGCTGAAGATCGTCCACCGCGACGTCTCGCCGCACAACGTGCTCGTCTCGCAGCAAGGCGACGTGAAGGTGATGGACTTCGGCATCGCCAAGGCGGCAGCGCGCGCGGTGAAGACCGGCACCGGCGTCATCAAGGGCAAGATCACTTATATGTCGCCCGAGCACGCGATGGGCCTCGAGCTCGATCACCGGACGGACATCTACGCGACCGGCATCGTGCTCTGGGAGATGCTCACCGGCCGGCGCATGTTCAACGTGGCCGACAACGAGATGGCGACGCTGCGCGCGGTGCAAAAAGGCGACGCGCCGAAGATCCGCGAGCTCTGCCCGGACATTCTGCCGGAGCTCGAAGCGATCGTGAACAAGCTGCTCGCGCTCGATCGCGACGCCCGCTACCAGCGCATGCGCGAGGCCGAGCGCGAGCTCTCGCACGTGCTCTACAAGCTCGGCGGCGCCGATCGCGAGCCGCTCGAAGACTACTTCGCCGAGGTGGTGCCCGACGACGTGCGCGAGTCCTTGCGCGGCCAGCCGCTGCGCGAGCCGACGCGCGATCTTTCGCTCGACACGCAGCCCGCCGGCGCTGCGACGGAGATGCTCACGAGCGGCGGCACCGTCGATCTCTCGGACGACTCGGCGACCAAGAGCGACGTGAGTCGAAAGCCGAAGCCGCCGCCGGAGCCGACGATCATGCTGCCGGGGGGCGTGCCGTTGCCCGCGCGCCGGGGGCGGTGGATCGCTCCGGCGATCGGGGTGATCGCGGCGTTGGCGCTCGCGTTCTGGTGGCTCTCGCCGAGCGCTCCGCCGGAGGCGCCGGTGCAGGTGAACCTGAATGAAGCGCCGCCGCCGAGCTCAGCGCCGGTGGTCGCCCCTGCGGTCGTGCCGCCTCCGCCGCCCGCGCAGGAAACGAAGGCCGCAGAGCCGCGCCCGGTCGTGAAGAAGCCCGAGCCGGTGAAGAAGGACACGCCGATCGCTGGCGGTCCGAAGAGCTTCCTCGAGATCAACTGCCCCGAAGGCGCCACCGTCCTCGCAGAGAAGACCGTGCTCGGCGTCCTCACCGCGAAGAACCGTGAGAGCTTCGCGATCCCCGCCGGCACGCACATGATCAGCGTCCGCAGCCCCGACGGCCGGACGATCGGCGGCCCGACCAAGGTCAGCGTCGAAGCCGGCGAGCTCGACAAGTTCGCGTGCAAGAAGCCCTGACCCCGAAAAGGGACCGGGGAAGATTCCGAAAAGGGACCGGGGAGGATTCCGAAAAGGGACCGGGGAGGATTCCGAAAAGGGACCGGGGAGCAACGTTCAGAGCCAGAACGCGTAGCCGAGGCCGAAGGATCCACCGTGCGACGCCTGCGGCACGTTGCCGACGACGTACGACAGGTAGCGATAGCTGAGATCGAAGATCACCTTGCCCGGCCCCGCGTCGAGCAAGTAGCCGGCGCCGGCGATGGCGCCAAAGCCGATGACTTGATCCGCGACGCTCACGGTGCCGGCACGCGTGAAGGCGCTGCTCCAGTCGAACGACGGCCCGCCATGCACGCGCAGATGTCCCGGCCCCAACGCCTCATGATAGGTGAGCTCGAGCGGCACGCCGATCACGAACGCCTGTGTCGCCGTCGTCGCGTCGCTACCGAACGCACCGGCGAAGCTCGGCGCGAGCATGAGGCCCAAGCGATGGCCCGCGAATGGAAAGCGCACAGAGAGCTCGACGACGCCGAGCGTGCCGCCGCGCTGCACGCCCGACTGCACGAAGCCGGCCGCGCGCACGCCGACGTGAAACACGCGCGCATCACGACGCCCGCGCGGCGCCTCGGCCGACACCGCTGCCACCGGATCGACGATCGGGGCGAGCAGCGGCACTTCGTCCGGATTCACAGCCGCGAGCACGAGCACGAGCGCGATCACGTCCCGCTCCGCGCGCGCTCGACGAGCTGCATGACCTCGGCGCGATCCGGCGCGTCGGGATCGAGCTCCAAATATTTTCCGTACGCGTCGGCGGCCTTCGCGCGATCACCGAGCACGGTCTGCACGTTGCCGAGTAGGCGGTACGACAAGGCGAACTTCGGCTTCTTCGCGATGCTCTCCTCCAAGAAGCGCGCGGCCGCCGGCCAGTTCTGCGCCAGGCTCTCCCGCTCGCCGTCGGCGAAGTCCTTGAGCGCCGGCACCGTGGCTTCGAGCTCGCTCAGGCGCGCTTTGATCTCCGCGCGATCCGGCGCCGCGGCCACCGCGCCGAGGTAGCGCTTGTACGCCACGTACGCCCAGAGCCACCCGTTGCGTTTGTCCTCGGCTTGCCCGAGCGCGTAGTAGGCCACGGCGAACCACGGATATTTTCCGGTGAGCGTTTGCAGCTGCTTGATGCCGTCGGCCGTCTGCCCTTGATCGAGCTTCGCCTTCGCGGCGCCGTAGAGATCGCTCGCGCTGTCCATGTCTTCCGCCGTGTGCCCGCAGTCGGTCGCCGCGAGCGCGAGAATCAAGAGCAGCATCGAAAACGTGCATAGCGCATACGATTGACGGCGGCAAAGCTCGATGCATATCACCCAGGGCCGCATGCGCATCGCAGAGACCACCGATCTCGCCACCGTCGAGCGCCTCGCCCGCACGATCTGGCGCGAGTACTACCCGCGCATCCTCGCGCCAGAGCAGATCGAGTACATGCTCGACCGGATGTACGCGCAGGCAGCGCTCGCGGCGGACCAAAAGCGCGGCGTGCACTTCGCACTCATCGGCGACGCCGGTTTCCTCGCGTGCGAGACGACAGGCGCCGTCTGCAAGCTGCACAAGCTCTACCTGCTCGACCGCGCGCGTGGAAAAGGCGTGGGCCAAGCTGCGATCGCTTACGTAGACGCCTACGCGCAGAAGACCGGCGCGACGTCGGTGCAGCTCAACGTCAACAAACACAATATTCAGGCGCAGAAGAGCTACGCGCGCGCCGGCTACACGCGTTTGAGAGAAGAAGTGATCGACATCGGAGGCGGCTACGTGATGGACGACTTCGTCTACGAGAAGCGCCTCACCCCTTCGCCAGCGACTTGATGAACTGATCGAGCATGGCCTTCGTCTCGGGCTTCAGCTGATCGAACGCCACGCCGACGGCGAAGTTCTTCTCCTTCAACGCATGCACGTAGGCAACGCGGCCGGGCAGGGTGAGCGGCGTCGTTCCCGGGATGCGCACGTCGATGCGCACCGGCTCGTCGAGCACGACGGCCACCGGCGTCACGAGGCCGATGCCGCCTTCGGACACGTCGCGCATCACGCTCTTCAATTGCTCCTTCGTCGTCAGCTCGATCTCGAGGCGGCGTGCGAAGCGAGGCTTGTCGCGCCGATTTCCGCCGTCGCCGCCAGCCAAGTGCTCGATGAACGCGTAGAGCTTTTGCCGCGCCTCGAACTCGAGCACGCTGAAGCGCAGGCCGTACCAGAAGCCCTCGCCCTTTGCGCCTTTGCGCACCACCTCGGCCTTCAGCTGCACGGCGATCGTGTCTTCCGGCAGCCCGAGCCCGAGCATGATCATCTCGCCTGACTCGGCGACGTCGAGATCTGCTTCGAGCTGGGCGCCGCTGCGCGAAAGATCGAGCAGGCGCCCTTCGTTCAAGCCGACGCCGGACTGCACGACGCACGGCACGACCGTGGAGATGCGGACGTGGATGCGCTTGTCGCTGGCGTCGTCGCTCATGCATGGAATGATAAGCGAACACCTCGGGAACGACGAAATTCTCAGCGCCGCGGGAGGCCGTGACTGAGGCCATGACTGAGGCCATGACTGAGGCCATGGATCAGCGCGCCCATGACGCCAAAGGCCAAGCAGCCGAACCACAGCACCTCGGTCGAGTAGGTCTGCATCACGAAGGTGCCGAGGATCGGCGCGATCGCAAAGCCGGCGCCCCAGATCATATGATGGGCGCCTTGGTACACGCCGCGCGCGTGCAGCGGTGAGATCTCTGCGACGTACGCCGGCGCCGACGCCGAGAACGCGATCTCGCCGAGCGTCCAGATGACGATGCCGAGCGCGAAGAGCGGCGCGCCGGTGGCAAAGGCGTTCAGCCCGAAGCCGATCCCGGTGAGCAACGAGCCCGCGACGAGCAAGCTCTTCAGCGGCGTGTCGCGAAAGAGCCGCGTGCTCAGCGGCTGCACGAGGATGATGAGCACCCCGTTGATGCCGATGAGCGTGCCGTACTCTTCCGACGCAACGCCGGCAGCGTGCATCGCCAGCGGCAGCGTGACTTGGCACTGCATGAACGCGAGCACGACGAGGAACTGCCCGGCGACGAAGCGCAAGAACGGCGGATGCTGAAACGGCGCCCACCACGGCGTCGTCTGCGCCGGCGCGTCTGTCGCGGCGGCGGCCGGCTTGGTCTCGGGCACGAGGAAGAACGCGATCGTCGCGAAGGTGAGCGTGGTCGCCGCGTCGATGATGAAGAGCCAGTGGTAGCCCTTGTGCGCGAGCCAGCCGGCCGAGCTCGCGGCAATGGCGAAGCCGACGTTCACCGCCCAGTAGAGGGTCGCGTACGCACGCAGGCGATCGGGCTGCGGAACGACGTCGGCGATGGCGGCGTTCAACGCGGGCCGGTAGCTGTCGCCGAAGAAGCCGGCGAAGAACGCGGCGACGCGCACGAGCAGCAAGGTGTCCATCGCGCCGAGCACGAGCAGGCTCGCCGCGCCGGTGACGGTGCCGAAGAGGATCCCGAACCGGCGGCCTTTGCGATCCGCGAGCCAACCGCCGAACGCCGCCGCGGCGAAGGAGCCGACGCCGTAGGAGGCGACCGCGGTGCCGGCGTCGAGCGCGGAGAAGTGGCGCGCTTCAGTGAGATAGAGCGCGAGGAAGGTGAAGACGAAGCCGCCGAGCCGATTGACGAGGGCGCCGGTCCAGATGACCCAGTAGGTTCGGGGGAGGCCTAACAACACGGGGTGCCTATATCACCTTGACGTCGCCGTTGACGTCGCCGTCGCCGTCGCCGAAATGTATGAGGTTGCATGCCGCTGAGCTTTGGCGCGAGCTCAGTGCCCGAGCCGAACCGCTTCGCTGTGCGCCGTTCCTACTCGATCGGCGACGGCGACGGCGACGTCAACGGCTACGATTATTTGAAGTGCTTGAGACGTTGCCCCAACACCGCCGTCATCGCGGCCCAGAAGCCGTTCATCTCTTTCTCGAGCTCCTGATCATCCTTCGCCGTATCCCAATCCGCGAGTGGCGGACCGACGTGGACGTGGAGCTGCTTCACCGTCAGATACTGCGGCGGGTTGATCCAGATCTCGGCGTCCTGACAACCGGTGGCCTGCGCGAAGCCGGCGCTGACTTCCGCGGCGACCTTGGCGAGCTCATCGAGCGCCTTCTTCTTCATGTCGACCGGAAACGACACAGGCTTCTTTGGCACGACGAGCGCCTTCGGTTTGTCCGAGAACGCGTCGACGAGGACCATGACGTTCTTGTTCTCCCACAGCACCTTCTCTTTGGCGCGCGCCGCTGGATCGCCGAGGGCGACGGGCATGAACGGGTCCTTCTTCTGCGCCACGATCTGGCGATGGCTCGCCACCGAGTCGTCGATCGCTTTCTCGCGCGTCTTCGCGTTCTTCAGGATCGCCGGCGCCACGGTCGGGATTGCCGCCGGCATCCGCGCCTCTTCGAACGCCGTCACGATCATGCCGACCTCGCGGCGCGAGAGGCGATCGCCTTTTTGTCCTTCGGCGTCGGCCAACGCGGCTTCGACCTCGGGCCAGAACGTGGCGCGTGCGGATTCTTCGACCGACGCTTGCACCGTCGCGTTGCGCCAGTCGCCCATGAGGTCCGGGATCTTCGCCTTGGTCGTGGCAAAGCGGGCGCTCACTTCGGCGGCCTTCACGCGATCGAAGTCGTCGCTCACGCCCGCGGGGGTCACGGACAGCGCGGCCGGGCCTTCGGGCAGCTTCGGCGCGTCGGAGATCGGATCATTCGAGGCAACGAGGCCGCTCGGGCCGATACGGAGGGTGGTCATCGTGCGTCGTTATCGGACGCTAGAGCGCCAGGGTTTCGCGGAGGAAGCTCGCGAAGGTGCCCCAGCCCGGAAACAAGCGCATCTCGGCCCAGGCGATGCGCCGGCGCAGCGCGCGATCGGCCTCGGCGCGCAGCTCACGGAGCAGCCGTCGCGCCTGCGGGAAGCGGCCACTCGTCGCCAGCATCCGCGCGTATTCGAGAGAGATGTCGGGCCGGTACGGCTGCAGCTGGAACGCTCTATAAATGAGGCGCAATCCGAGCTCGATCACCCGCTGCGAGCGAAAATGCGCGCTGCCTTCGAAGAGGGCGTTCGCGGCGTCTTTGTTGCGCCCGCGGCTCAGGTGGATGTCGGCGATCTGATCCCACACGCGCGCGCTCGCCGGGAAGTGCCGCGCCGTTTGCCGGAAGAGCGAGAGCGCCTTCTGATCGTAGCCATCCTTCAAGTACGCGCGGCCGGCGTAGATGTAGCTGTCCCAGGCGCCGCGCTCGTCGCCGCTCTTCAACAAGAGTGGGGCGACCTTCGCGTGCAGGTCGGCGTTGTCCGGTTCGACTTGCAACACTTCGCGATAGTGACCGACGGCCGCGCGCAAGCTCCCGCGGGTGCCGGCGTGGCGCGCCGCATCGAGGATGGCGCGGCGATTGTAGTGGGTCTTCTTGCGCAGCCTCACGCCGAGGTTATCGCGCTGCGTCAGCGGTTGGTTGCTAAGGGGTCAGCGCGAGCGTCGTCACGCTGAGCGGCGGCATCTTGTACTGCACCTTCGAACCGGTGAGCGGCAGCGGATTCAGCGGCAGCGGCTTCTTGCCTGCCGCGCTCAGCACATACGGCCTCGCCGACTTCAGATCGCCGCGCCCGAGATCGATCGCCGCGTTCAAGTTCGCGCCGGTCTTGTTGATGAGCACGAGTTGCATGCCCTTCTCGTCCTGCATCGCGTAAACGCTGCTCGCGTCGAGGTCGCTCGTCGTCGCCTGCAAGCCGGTCGCGCCAACGCGGCCGCCTTTGCCGTCGTAGTCGAGGAACATGTCGAACGCCGAGTACACGTAGCTGTCGCCCTTCTGGTAGCCGTGCGACCAGAGGTTCGCTGCGTAGACGCCCTCGCGCCCGAAGATGCCGAGCGCGTCAGCCTGCGCGATCGCGCCCGAGATGTGCTGGCCGCCGCCGTAGTTGTACTCGGTGATCGCGAGCTTCGTGCCCGGGTAATTCGCGTCGATCTTCTGCTTCAAGCGCGGCAAGAGCTTCACCGGCCCGCCGAGCACCTTCGTGATCCACGTCTTCTCGGTGTACTTCGGATCCCAGAGCGAGCGCGGCGCCTGCATGCGCAGCTCGGCTTCCTGCTTCGACGGCGTGCGCGACTGCGAGTCCAAGATCTTGCCGCGCTCGGACTTCACCTCGGTGTACCAATGCAAGTCGAACACGTCGACGAGGCGTTGGCCTTGCTTCTGCTCGGCGGCCTGCCATTGCGCGAGGAGGAACTCCGTGTAGTCGCGACCGCGCGCGTCCGGCGCTCGCTGCAGGTTGACGAGCTCGGCGAAGCCGTAGGCCACGCCGCCGAAGACGACGGCGCTCTTGTTCTTCTTCTTGATCATCGCCGCGTAGCGCACGGTCTTGTCGGCGAGCTCTTGGTAGGTCGCCGCGTCGGGGTGCACCAAGGGATGCGTGCTCGCCCACAGGCCGGGCTCGTTGTCGAGCGAATAGAAGACGGCGAAGACGGTGCCCTTCGTCCTCTCGACGAGATCGACGAAGGGCTCCTGGTACGCCGTCGTGTTCGGCACGAAGCGATCGTTGTCGGGGCCGGCCGGCAGCGCGACGAGCCCCTTCTTGTCGGCCGCGACCCAGTCGAGCATCGGCACCGTGATGAGCGCGGTCTGCTTGCGCCGCTGCGTCTCGGCGATGAAGTCCGTCACCGCGCGCCCGGCCTCGTTGCTCTCGCTCAAGTGGCCGTCGTTCGAGTGGGGGCCAAAGTCGATGCCGGAGTTCGACGCGTTGTTCTTCCAGTTGTACGTCGACCAGCGGTTGCCGCCCAGGCGCACGAAGGGGACGTTGCGGTTCTTCGCCGTGTTGTCGCCATAGATATAAGGAGAGATCGCTTGCTTCGCCGTCGGATCGATCTTGATCGCCAGCGCCTGCTCAGGCGCATCCGCTGCGTTCTGGCTCTCGGCCCTGGCGTTCTCGAAGCGGATGTTGTCGATCTTCGCCGTGATCCCGCCGATCTTGCCGGCGTTGAAGAAGACGATGCGCGAGAACTCGCCGCCCGTGTTGTTCAAGTCACCCATCGGCAGCCGCGCGAGCTTCGCTTGCACGTGCTTACGGATCTTGATGCGCTCGGAGCCGTTGTCCAAGTAGACCGAGAGCGCGTTCAACGACGCGTCGTCGCTGTCGACCTCGAAGAGGAGCGCGGCGTAGGCGTCGCCAGCGAGCGGCACCGTGCGGCGCTGCGCGTCCTTGTGGTCGAGCGCGCAGCCGCCCCACGGCTCGGTGAAGACGATCGACAGCGCGGTTCCGCTGCCGGACTGGACGAAGTCGCACTTCGTGTTGTTCCAGGTGCTCACCTGCCAACCCGGTCCGAGCTTGTCGATAAAGACAGGCGTCAGCTCTGGCGACAGCGTGAACGCGGTTGTCAGGACGGCGACGAGTGTCACTGAACGCAACGGCCGTTGCCGGTGGCTTGATCGACTTGGCACGCGAGGCCCTTCTCGCAGCACAGCTTGCTGGTCACGCCGCAGGCTTCGTTGAGCTTCGCGAGCGTCTTCTCCTCGGTGCAAACCCCCGCGGCGTCCGCCACGCGCGGATCCGGCTGGCAGCACACGAGGCCCGTGTTGCAGATCGCTTTTTGCGCGCTGTAGGTCGAGCAGGCGTCGCCCTTGTTGATGTAGCCGCACGCCGAGAAACAAAGGCCAAGCAGAAGGTATTTCATAGAGCTCCGTAGACGCGCTTTCCGCCGACGACCGTCGCGACGATCTTCGCCCTTAGCAGCTCTTGCGGCTTGGCGCCGAGCGGATCGACCGAGAGCACCACGAAGTCCGCGCGTTTTCCGATCTCGAGCGTGCCCAGCTCGCCCTCGGAGAAGCCGGCGTAGGCCGCGTCGAGCGTGAAGCCGCGCAGCGCTTCTGTGGGCGTCATCGCTTCTTGCACGCGCCAGCCGCCAGCCGGCTTCTGCGCGTGGTCGGTACGCGTGATCGCTGCGTAGAGACCGAACAAAGGATCCGGATGCTCGACCGGAAAGTCCGAGCCGAACGCGAGCCGCGCCCCGGCCTTCATCAAGCTGCGCCACGCGTACGCGCCGGCGACGCGCTCGTGACCGAGCCGCGCCTCCGCCCAATCCATGTCGCTCGTTGCGTGCGTCGGTTGCATCGAGGCGATGACCTCGAGCTTCTGAAAGCGCGGCCAGTCGGCGGCATCGACGACCTGCGCGTGCTCGACGCGGTAGCGATCGTCGGCCTTCGCGACCTTTGCGAAGACGTCTAGCGTGGCGCGCACCGCCGCGTCGCCGATCGCGTGCACGCAGACCTGAAAGCCCGCCGCCTTCGCCTTCTGCGCCGCTGCGAGCAGCGCCGCGTCGTTGGTGATGCGCAGGCCGCCGTTCTTCGGATCGTCCGAGTACGGCTTCAACAACGACGCGCCGCGCGAGCCGAGCGCGCCGTCGGCGTAGAGCTTCACCGCCCGCACGGTGAGCATCGGATCGATCGCCTTTCCGCGCGCGTACTCTTCGGTCGTCAGCGCGTCATCGCTGCCGTCGAGCGCGACGTAGACGCGGAGCTTCAGCAGGTTCTTGCGGCGCAGGATGCGCAGGACGGCGAGCTCGTCTTTGGTCGTGCCCATGTCGTGCATGCCGGTGAGGCCGACGGCGATCGCCTTTTCCTGCGCCGCGAGGATCTGCCGCTCGAGATCTTCCTTCGTGCGCTTCGGCATCACCTTCGTGACGAGCTCGAGCGCGTCGTCGAGCAGGATGCCGGTGGCGGCGCCGCGCTCGTCACGCCCGATGCGGCCGCCGGCGGGATCTTTGGTCTTGTCATCGATGCCGGCGGCCTTCAGCGCCACGGCGTTCAGGAGCGCCGCGTGGCCGTCGACGCGCCGGAGGATCACCGGGTTGTTCGGCGTCGCCGCGCTCAATGTCTCGTGCGAGGGAAAGCGCTTGTCGGTCCAGTCGTTCTGATCCCAGCCGCGGCCTTCGAGCCACTGGCCCTTCTGGATCTTCGGCAGCGCCGCCTGCACGCGCGTGACGATCTCGCCGGCGGACTTGCAGCCGTGCAGGTCCAGGATCTCCATCTCGCCGCCGAGGCTGCGCAGGTGCGCGTGCGCGTCGATGAGGCCGGGGACGATCGTCTTGCCGCCGGCGTCGATCTTGTCCTTCGCCTCGTACGCCGCGGCGCCTTTGTCGTCGCCGACGTAGATGATGCGGCCCTCTTTGACGGCGAGCGCGGTCGCCCGCGGTCCGCCCGGGCGTGCTTCCGCGGCGAGAGAGTGAATCTTCGCGTTGGTGACGACGAGATCGGCGGGCGTGGCGGCGAGAAGAATGAAGAGAAACATGCGGCGCCGCTCATCACGCGTTCATGCGGCGCCCGTCAACCATCTGGGATCTAAGGATAGTGGTAGTCGCGGCACGTCCGGTGCTCGAAGCCGAGGAACGGCGCCGGACAGGGCGAAGCGATCGGTGTGGCCACCGTGCAGGCTTCGGCGTTTGTGCTGGTGCCGGTGCTGTCACCGCGCGAAAACACGCCTTCCGAATTGCTGCCTCTGCACCTCATGCCGCCGGTCTTCGTCAGCGCGCAGAGGACGCCTCGGCCCGCCGCTACTGCGATGACGTCGGTCAGCTCCGTCGGCGCGGCGTCCGTGCCATCGAAGCACCACGCGCTTCCGGTCGGATCGATCGTGCACCCGCTCGTCGTGCCCAGGCTCAGCGCGACCATCCCTCTGAGCTCGACCGTGCCGAAAGCGGGGATGACCGGGCCGGGGACGAAGATGCAGTACGGCGGCGCCGCCGGGCCGTCGCATTTGACCGGCGTCGCTCGCGACACGCCGCCCGTTCCGCTGAAGCTCTCGCCCCAACAATAGACCGCGCCCGCGTCGTCGATCGCGCACGAGCGATCGCCGGCAGCGGCGATCTGGCGAATGTTCGCCAACGGGCTCGGGCCGCTCGGGCCACGAACCGCGATCGGCGCTTGATCAGACGTGCTCGCGACGCCGCACTGACCCTCCATGTTCCGGCCCCAGCAATAAACGTTGCCGTTCGCCAGCAAGGCGCAGGTATGATCGTTGCCGGCGGCAACCTGGACGGCACGATCCGGCAGCGGCGCCGCGTTCACCGGCACTGCGTTCAAGAGGGAGGACGGGCTGCTGCGGCCGCCTTGACCGTCGCCATTGTCGCCCCAGCAAACGACTTGGTCCGCGAGCGCGATCGTCTCGTCGCGCCACGCGCACGCATGGCCGCCGCCTGAGCTCACGCCGATGACGTGATCGAGCGTCGTCGTAGAGCACAAGCCCGTCGTCTCGGAGTTGCCGGCGAGGCACACTTCGCCGGGCTTCCTCGGCGCCGTCCACACGCCGTTGCCGCGGCTGCCGTCCGCGTTCGACCCCCAGCACTTGACGCGGCCGTCGGCGAGTAGCGCGCAGGAAGCGTAGCCCACGCTGACGGCGACGACGCCACTCTGCGGGACGATGCAGCTCGGGCTTCCGTGATCGATGCCTTCGTCGCCGCAGACCTTGGCGTTCGGGTCGATGAGGGTGCGCTCAGCGCTCGTTCCGTCGCCGAACGGGTAGCTCACGGTATCCGTTCCCCAACACGTCGCGGTGCCATGCGGAAGCAGCGCGCACGCGAGATCGCTGATGCCAGTCACCGACGGCTTGAGCGACAGCTGTCCGCGGGCGCCGCTGCAACCACGGCACACGTTCTTCGTCGGCGAGAGCGCTTGGGCGCCCTCGCGCATCAGGCCGCGCGCGAGCAGCGCTCCGTCTCCTCCGTAGGCGTCGCCCGACCCGACGGTGATCGTGCCGCTCTGCGTGCCGGCGATGCCGAACGCATCGACGACGGACCACGCAAAGTCGATGAGGCGTGGCGCGATCGTTGGGTTGAGGTTCGAGAGTCGCAGCGAGAAGCCGGTGTCGTCCTTGGATTCGACGACGATGCCGGTGCTCGGCTGCGTCGTGTCGGTGGCGCTCACCAGCGCACTCTCGATGACGCTCTCGGGGAAGGTGTCGATCGTCGTCGTGCCGGCGACGGTGAGCAAGCACGCCGCGTCGAGGCCGGTCGCAGCGCCGTTCGGCGCCGGCGGGTTCGGCGTGCGGATCGTCGCGAGCTTGCCGACGCTCTCGTTGCCGGAGTGGCCGAGCGCGAAGCAACGATAGGTGTGCATGCTCGCCCGCTGCGCGGCGGGATCGGTGAACGCCGTTTCGCCGGGCGCGAGCGCCGCGATGAGCGTGGCGGGCTGGCGGACGACGAGGTGTGAGAGCGCGGCGCTGCCGGCGCAGGTTCCACTGACGCGGCCGGTCGCGGTGAGCGCGAGATCGAGCGCGTCCGGATCGTTCGGCCGCGTCGCCGTCGCGATGGCGAGGCCAACGGCGTCTCCGCTCACGTTGTGGACGACGACGCGATAGTCGTAGATCGTGTCGGGCGTGAGGCCGGCGTCGGTCGCCGTGCGCGTGCCCGTGCCGATCGACACGACTTGCGCCACCGTCGTAAACACCCCGGCGCCGTGCTCGGAGCGCTCGAGCGTTTGCACGTCGTCGGACTCCGAAGCATCGTTCCACGAGAGCGTGATCGACGCTGGCGCCGTTTCGCTCACCGACGGGATGATCGCGTGCGCGAGCGTCGTCAGCGCCGCGATTTGGTACGGCGGCGAAGTGCATCCGCCGAGGCTCGCGCTGATCCGATAGATGTAGATGGCGTCGCGGAGCACCGTCGCATCGAGCAGCCTGCGATCGGATGCGGGCACGAGCGCGAGCGCTTCCCACTCGTCTGAGCCGCCGGCCAGGCGATCGATGTTCACCTGATCGGAGAGATCGGGGAGCGGCCACTCGAGCATGACGCCTGCCGAAGAGACGCTCGCCGTGAGCGTGGTCGCCGCGATGTCGGTACAATCGCCGATCACCGGCTGCTTGCGCTGCGGCAGGCCGCGAAGGAACGCCGACTGGCAGGCGGCGAGGGTGAGGGCTGCGAGGAGGACGGCCTTCTTCATGATCAGAACGCCCCCGCGACCACGACGCCGTTGCCGAGCGGCGCGACGGCGACCGCTGCGCCGCTCGCGAACTTCACCGCCAGCACCGTGCCGGTGACGAGCGCCGCGGCGCCGACGCCGAGCGTGATCATCGCGGCGGCGTCGAGCGTGGCGAGCTTCGCTTCGCGGACGGCGAGCTGCTTCTCTGTCATGCCGAGGCGGAAGGGATCATTATTGTAGGCGACCGTGCGCTCGCGCAGATCGGTGGCCTCGCCGGTGCCGTAGATCACCATCGCCACACCGGCGATCGCTGCGGCTGCGCCGACCCCGATGACGACGAAGCCGGCGATGCGCGCGGGATGCGTGGGAGCGGCGGGTGTCGCCGGTGTCGTCGCGAGCGCGGCCGGGGGGGGTGGCGTCGGATCTGGTCGCGGTTCGGGCGCCACCGTGAGCTCGCTGAATGCATCGATGAGCTGCGGCGGATGCTCCTTTGGATCGAGGCGAAAGCCGGGCGCGAGCGCGAGAACCTTTCGCTTCCACTCGGCGGCCTTCTGCTTCTGACCGAGGTAGAACGAGCTCGCGAAGCCGAGGAACGCGGCGCGGATGCGATCCTGCGGCGCGAGCGTGGCATGGTCGAGCGCGGTGATCGCGACCTCGGCTTCTTCGAAGCGCGACGCCTCGAACGCTTGTTCGATCTTCGCGAGCGGCGACGGGGCGGCGTGCGTGACGATGGCGATCAACAGAATGGGCATCATGATGCTCGGGCTCAGTAGTAGTTGATGGTGACGCCGGTCGGGGCTGCGATGCCGCCAGGACACTGCGAGATCCCGTCGCCGATGCAGTTCGACGACGGAGGCGTCACACCATTGAAAGAGGTCGCGCGGAACCAGAAGTAGTTGCTGCCGCCGGCGGCGCTCCCGCGGGGGTACGACCCGGCACTGATCACATTGTTACCGGGCACCGACGCGCTGCCGAAGTCGTAGGTCATGTAGCTGCCAGCGAGGAAGAAGAACGGGTACGACGGGTGATCGTGGATCGACGTAGAGCGTACGGTGAGTGACGAGCGCGGAGTGGTTAGCGGCGCGTAGACGACCGCCCGTAGAGCGTAGACAGCGTTGTTGTAGAGCTCCGAGTTGCTCAAAGAGAATTGTCGGGACTCCGACTGCGCCCAATAAATGCCGCTCCCGCCGTTGTCGTGAATCTTGGCGTAGTTCACCGACACCGACAAGGCGGTGCCGAAACCACCGCCGACGAGCAAGCCGCCGCAAGTGTCGCTGGTGCACCCGGGCGCCTTGCCGTTGTCGTAAACGTCGGCCGCGATCGCAAGCAGACCGTTCGAGTAGAACCCGACGCCCACAGCCGAGTTGCCCCAGATCTGCACGCTCGCTTGCGATCCGATCGTGACGGTCGACTCGTTTTCGGCGAGGAACCCTGCGCGATCGCCGGCGGGGCTATTGAGCCCGTTTTCTCGCACTACAGCCTGGAAGGCGGTCACGGTCGAGTTTTGAATGCTGCGGATGCCGGTCGCGTTGTGGTGAATCGACGTCACGGCAAAGGGCGCTTCACTGTCGGTATACGTTTGCAGCGTCGACGTCATCGTCACCCACACCCCCGTCCCGTTGTCGTGGATGTCGGCGCCGTACAGCTTGACGACGGCGCTGTTGGCGGTGGCCAGCGCCGCCGTACCATTGGAGCGCAGGTCCATCGCATGCATGTTCACGACAGCGCTGCTCCACGCGACGATGCCGAAGTAGAAACCGCGCACGGAGAACTTGCGCAACGTGACGTCACCCACGATCGACAAGCCATGCACGCCCGAGCCGTTCGACGTGCTGCTGACGATCGTGTTGACGCCTTGGCCTTCGATGGTGATGCCGCTCGGCACGTTCTGCGGCGGCGCCCATCCTCCTGCCCACACTTCGCCGCTGGTCTCGTTGTAGGTGCCGTCGAGCAGCATGATCTTGTCGCCGCCGCCCGCGACCTGGAGCGCTCTTTTCAACGATCGAAACGGCTGCGCGCTGGTGCCGGCGTACGCGTCATTGCCGGCGGGCGAAGAATAGATGTTGGTCACCGTAAACGCGCTCGCCAGCGTCGCGGTGCCGTAGGAGCTCGTCACCGAGATGTCGAACGCGATGAGCGGCGCGCCGTGCGGGATGGTCACCGTCAGGTCCGCGTTCGTCGCGCTCGGCGTGCCGGTGATCGCCGTCGTGAAAGTGACGGCGCCGTTCGAGACGGAGGCCGACGTGATCGACGCGAGGTTCGAGCCGCTGACATTGATGACGACGTTACCGGCGCCTTGGCGCAAGTGCACCTGCCCGGGGTAGGTCACGATCACCATGCCGGCGAGCGTCGGCTTAGGATCCGGCCGCACCGTGAACGTGCGCACTGCCGGCGCGAGCGCGAGGCCGAGTTGATCGACGGCGCCCGCGGCGAGCGTCACGGTGATGGCCGTGCTGTACGGCCACGTCGCGTGGCTGCAGCGGATCCGATACGCGTCGGGCCAAGTGAAGGTACACGTGCCGTTCGAGATCGAGAACGCCGCCTCGACCGACGCTTTGTTCATCGGCTTCGTGAAGGTGAAGGTGATGGTCGCGTTCTCGCTCACGGCGCCTTGGCCCTGAGTTGGAGAAGTGCTGAAGATCGCGGGGGTGCTTTGATCGAGCACCGTCGTGAACGTCATCGCCACCACGCCCGTGAGCGCGACGCCGTCGCTCGTCTCGGCAGCGATCTCGAAGGTGTACGCCGTCTGATACGCGAGCGTGTTCGGCACGAAGGTGAACGTCATCGAGTCGTTCGACGACGTCGTGATCGCTTGCGGCACGCCGTTCAACGTCGCGGCGACCGACACGACGAGGACCGCGCGCGAGAAGACCACCGTGATCGTCGGCGTCCGAGACACGCCCGTCGCGCCATCGGCGGGGGAGAACGACGTGATCGCCAGCGCCGCTGCCGTGCCGGTCCCACCCGTCGGCCCCGAAGCGTCGATGAGCCCGGTCGTCGCCGTGATGCCGGTGATGCCCGCGAGGGCGGTGGTCCCAGTGATCCCGGTGACGCCGGTGCTCGTCGCCCCCGTCGTGTCTTCGCTCATGTTGTCCACGTCGCAGACGCAGTCGCTGTAGAAGCCCGACGCCAAGCACGTGCGGACGCCGGCTTGACCGTCGGAGCACGTGCAGGCGCGGCCTTTGTCCGAAACGCACGCCTCGCCGGCGACGGTGCAGCCGGCGAACAGGAGCGCTGTGAGCAAGAGGATTGATTTTACCATGCGGTTAAACATATCGGCCATGGTGCTCTAAGTGTTGCTGATGTCTGCGTAAAGAGGCTACTGATCATCGTTTACGTCGTGCCGTAAACAAGGAAACCGATGTCGCCGCCTGACGCCGTCTCCGTGCTCGAAGCTTGCTACGCCGTCGATCTCGCCGAGGACGCCCGCTGGTTGCAGGGTGTGGTGACCGCGCTGCGCGGAACGATCGCCGGCGCCGGCGGCATCGTGTCTTACCTCTACGCGTCGCCGCGCGGTGAGCAGCTCCTGCCGTCGACCTTCGTGTTCGACGGCAACGTCGGTCCGGCGAACGAAACGATGATGCGCGGCTTGCTCACGAGCCTCCCCGCCGCGCTGCTGAAGAAGGTGCTCGACGTCCCGTTCTTGCGCGGGCGCGACGTCGAGTTTCCCGGCCATAACGTCGTGTGGGCGGGGCTCAGGCTCGCAGGCATCGCCGACAACCTCGTGTTCAATGGTCGCGATCCGTCGGGCTACGGCTGCTTCGCCGGCGTCGCCGTCGCTCACCGCCCGAAGGTGACGAAGCGACAAGCGCAAATGTTCGCGCAGCTCGCGGCGCACATGGCGAGCGGCTATCGCTTGCGGCGACGATTGCGCACGGCCGACAACGCCACCGACAACGCCACCGAGGCGATCGTCACGCCACAAGGTCTCGTCACGCACGCCGAGTCGCCGGCGCAAGCGAAGACAGCGCGGCAAGCGTTGGCACACGCGGCGAAGTCGCTCGAACGCGCGCGTGGAAAGCTCAGGCGCGACGATCCCGAGCGCGCCGTCGACGAATGGCGCGGCCTCATCGCGGCGCGCTGGACGCTGATCGAGCAGTTCGAGAGCGACGGCAAGCGCTTCTTGGTCGCCAAGCGCAATGACCCGCCGATCGCGTCGATCGAGTCGCTGACGCCGCGCGAGCTGCAGGCCGTCGGCTTCGCGAGCCTCGGCCACGCGAACAAGCTCATCGCGTACGAGATGGGCATCTCGGCGTCGACCGTAGGCGTGCTGCTCGGCCGCGCGGCGAAGCGCATCGGTGTGCGCACGCGGCACGAGCTCATCCAGGCGTACTTGCGCGTGCAGAAGTAGCCTCAGCGGATCAGCGCGAGACGCCGCTGCACGCCTTCGACGAAACGTGCGAGCGCCTGCGGCGAATGCTCGAAGAAGAGCGACGGCTCAGTGAGCTCGAGCTCCATCACCTGCAGCGCGCCGCTCTCGTCGCGAATCAGATCGCAGCGGCCGTAGAGCAACGCGCCGCCGGGGAGCGCGCGCATCACGTAGCTCATCGCGCGTTCGGCGAGGGCGCGCTCGTCGTCCGCCACCGGCACGGGCTCGGTGCGCTCGTCGTTGCCCGAGAAGCGCGGCGACTTTCGCACCGCGTGCGTGACCGCGCCCTCGATGTAGACGATGGCGCGCTCGCCGCTCGACTCGACCGCCGGCACGTACGGCTGCAAGAGCATGTCGCGCTCGGCGAGCTCTTGGGCGAACCACGCGGCGTCTGCGTCGCTCGAGCTCACGCGCTTCGTGTGAAACGAGCCGGCGCCGATCGCGGGCTTGGCGACAGCGGAGAACCACTGCTTCTTTCGCATCAGATCGCCGAGCGCGGCCCCGGCGCCCTTCGGCACGAGCACCGTTGGCACGGTGGGGATGCCGGCCTCGGCGAGCTCCTTCAAGTAGCGCTTGTGCGTATTCCAGCGGACGATCGGCGGCGGATTCGCGAGCCGATAGCCGAGCGCGTCGGCCCAGGCGAGGAAGGCGTCGCGATCGGCGATGTAGTTCCACGTCGAGCGCAGCACGGTGAGCCGCGCGTCTGTGAAGGGCGCCGACGGATCGTCCCACGCCAGCCACTCGGCGCGGAGCCCGGCCTTCTGCAGCGCATGGAGCAGGAGCTCGCGATCCGGATCCGGCTCCGGCAGCGCTTTGCAGGTGGCGAGCGCGACGTCGATCATGCTTTCTTCTTCTTGAGGCTCAGCATCATCTTGAAGCGCGCGACTGGCTCGGGGCCGATGCTCGGTACCGCTGCGACCACGGTCACCGGCAGGTTCACCCGCTCGCCGCTCTGCATCGCTTGCTCGACGCCCGCTTTGATCGCGTCGCCGTCTTCGCACACGAAGTGCACGTCGCCGTCGGGACGTTTGAGGAAGTCGGCCTGCATGTCCTTGAACAAGGGGACGACCGGCATGTCGCGCTCGCGCACGATCTGCATCGCGAGCATTCCTCCGGCGCAGTCGGCGCCCGTCGCGAGCACGCCGATGTACATGCCGCCGACGTGGTTCTTCGTTCTGCGCGAGAGCGCGATCTTCACCTCGCTGCGCGACGCCGACAAGTCGACGACGCTCGGCCGGCAGAACGCGAGGGCGGGGATGTAGCGCAGGGCAAAGGCGCGGATGAAGAGCGTGGCGCGGAAGGGAGTGATCTTCATGGAACCTCGTGTGCTTCGATGTCGCGCGGCCGGCAGTCCCTCGGCGCGAGCGTTTTGTGACAGTCGACGATCGCAGCCTTCGGCCACGCGAGCACGTAGCCGTCGCGCGGCGCCGGATAGTCGGTAGAGATGATCTGCGCGCTGCTGGCAAGAGCCGCTGCGCCGCGCGCTTCGCGATCTTCGGGCTCGGCAGGATCGTCTGCGCGCGTTCGCACGATCATGTTCGCGGCGAGCGCCGCCGCGATCTTCGCTTCGTCGCGCGGCGAGTCGACGCTCGCGATCGCCGCGTACGGCGCGCCGGGCGCGGCTGCGATGAAGAGCGGCCGCGCCGGATCGCTCGTGTAGAACGCGGCGAAGGCGGGATCGGCGAGCAAGAAGACGAGGACTTTGCCGCGGGTCTCTTCGAGCGTGGGCCATCCGCGGGCGGCGAGCGCGTCTGCGAGCGTCGCTGCGTCACCGCGCACGAGCGCCTGCGTGATCAGCCGATCGGCGCCGAGGCTGTCGGTCACCGTGGCGTCGAGCAGCGCGAAGTAGTCGGCGAGCGGCACGCGATCGCCAAAGTCCTTCAGCTCGATCATGATCACGATCGGCGCGTGCATCCGGTGCCCCTTCGACCACGCGCCGATCGCTGCCAGGCACACCGCCAGCGTCTTACAGGTCGTGCGTTCGTCGAAGATGCGGATGTGGCGGACGTCGAAGTGATCGCCCTCATAATAGATGTCGAGCTCGAACTGGCGCACGCCCTGGTCTTCGAGCTGCGTCGCCAGCGGCGCGTGGGTGTAGGCGAGCTCCGTCGGCGCGTTCTCGCTCTCCACGTGATAGCTGTTGTGCGATCCCTTCCAGACGAGCGCGTTCAGCCGGATCTCGCGGTCGCGCGCGTAAGTCGGCTGGCAGGCAGCGAAAACGACGGCGACGGCGGCAACGCGTGACAACACGGATGCGCGGCATCCTACGTTCATGTGGTTTTGGAAAGGGACGGCGCTTTACTGATCACATGGGTCCGTTCGTTCCATGGGCTTATGTGCGCCGCGACGATTGGGGCAGCGGCGACGGCGATCCCGATCGCTTCGCGCACCAATCGTTCTGGTGGCTGCTCGGCTTCGGCCTCTTCTTATACGGCCTCTGCGCCATCTTCGTCGTCTACGATCTCATCGCCTACCGCGCTCGCGCCAGCGAGCGAGGGCGCTTGCGCCCGACGTTCGCAGGTAGGTCCCGGCGCGCATGCGCCCAACGTCCCCGCTTGCGGGGAAGGAGCGAGCGCAGCGAGCGGGAGGGGGCAGGACAACAGTTTGGAGCGAAGCGACAGACGAGACGACAACGGAGCGAAGCGAGCGTTGTCGTCAATCGGCCATGACGAATTCCATGTCCTTCTCGCGCACGATGATCGTCGTGCAGGGCGCCATCTCGACGACCTTCATCGCGTTCTTCCCCTTGCGAGAAGCGCCCATGACGATGATGTCGCTCGTGATGTTGCCGGACATGCGCAGGATCTCTTCCCACGGTTTGCCGTTGGCGATGCGGCGGTGCACTTCGCCGACCGACGCTTGGCGGCCGGTGCGTTGCTGATAGATGTTCAGCTCGTTGACCATGAGATCTTTCATGCGCTCGAGATCTTCTTCGAGCTTGTCGGCGGCGCCGCGAAAGTGCATCCGGCGCGACTCTTCGACGACGTAGAACAAGAAGATCTCGGCCTCGCGGTTCTGCACGAACTCGATCGTGAACGCGAGCGCGTGGCGGCAGTTCTCCGAGAAGTCGACGGGGCAGAGGATCTTGAGGCGAGCCATGGACGGTAGTTCCCTCGTTCAGGTCAGTCGTCGGTATAGCGCTTGCTCAGCAGGAATGCGATTGTTTCTCTCGCACTTTCGACCGTATAGCCGAACTTCTGGGTCATGTTCTTCAGCATCGTCGCGACCTGCTCCGACTCTTTCGGATTGAGCTCGCCACGCAGGTCGGAGAAGTACTTCATGAAGTTCTCCTTGTTGCGCTGCACCTGCTTCTTGCGCCGCCCGAAGAAGTCCTCTTCGAGCCGCTTCAGATACTTTGGAAAGAGGGCGGGGTACGCGGCGAGCTCGCCCGGATGCTCGAGCGACGCCGCGCCGATCTGACCGATCAAGCCCTTTCGGAAGTCGACGCGGTCGTCCTCCTTCGGCATGATGATGTGCTCGATCTCGCGCATGAAGTCTTCGTCGGGCTCGCTCATCCGGCCGGTGTGCTTGTCGAGCAGGCGCTCTTTCTTCACCCAGTGCGAGACGTGAAGGACGTAGCGCGTGAACAGCTCCTCGTAGCTGCCTTCTTCGGCCAAGCCCATCGAGGTGCGGACCTCCTCGTCGATGATGTCGAGCAGCTCGTGCTCGGCGACGCGCACGAACTTGCCGTGATCGTGGTAGCCGTCGACCGCTTCGTCGCGGAGGAACTCGTAGACGCTCGCGAGCTTGGTCAGCTCGCTGATCTCTTCGAGCACGGCCATCGCGGTGAGGCTCGTGTAGCGCGGGTTGTACGACGCGTTCAGGAGCACGGTACGGATCTCGCGCGCGGACGCGCCGGTCGCGCCTTCGTAGATCGGAAAGCCGCGCGTCTCGTTGTAGAGATCGGGCAGCGCGCGCTTCAGCTCCTTCGACTGCGCGAGCGTCAGGCGCTTCGGCAGCTGCGCGCCGTCGTAGGCCCGCAATTTCTCGATCGGTTGCAGCGAGCGCACGATGTCGGTGAGCGCCTTGACGTAGCGGTGCGGATCCGGCCGGCGCAGGCGCGAGAGCACGGCCCACATCGCCGCGGTCTCGATCGCGTGCGGCGCCACGTGCTTGCCCACGGTCTTCTGCGTGATCACCGGCTTGTAGATCTCGATCTCGTCCTTCAGGGTGAGCAAGTACGGCACCGGCACGAGCTCGATGCGGCCCTTGAAGCTCGTGAAGTCCGGATGCTGCTTGAACGCTTCTAGGTACTTCTCGTTGGTCGAGCTGAAGAAGAGCTGATCCAGATAGACGATCGATCCGCCGAGGCTCACGGTCTGCGTCTCGATGGTGCCGAGCAAGTACTTGAAGGTCTCGACCGGGCGCTTCAAGAGATCGGCGAACTCCAAGAGGCCGCGGTTCGCGTCGATGAGCGGGCCGCCCACGTTGAACAGGCTCACGTTGGCGAGCGCTTTTGGCAGCGCCGCGAGCGAGCGGTCGGCGGTGATCTGGTGCATCTCGGCGTCGACCGACATCTGCGGCTCGATGGTGACGGCGGCGGTGCTGTAGCGCTTCGACGGATAGAAGCGTTCGACCTGCACGTGGTTCAGCACCTGCATGAAGTCGCCGTTGTACGCCTGCAAGAGCGCGTCATACATCGTGCGCGACTTCTTCCCGAGCTCGCCCAAGCGAATGTAGTCGGAGATCACGAAGTCTTGCCCGAGCGTTTTTTGCAGATCTTCGAGCAAGCGCTGGCGCTCCGGCACCGGGATCAAGAAGATCGGATGATCGTTGAGCTCGCCAGGCACGCGGGCGTCGATGGTGTCGGCGGGCAGGTGCGCGAAGCTCTCGCCCGGGCCGCCCTTGTCGCCCTCGGAGCCGAAGCCGAGCGATGTCTTGCCGAGCTTCTCCTTCGGGAAGATCCAATTGAAGCGGTACATCGCGCCTTGCGGCAGCTTCGCGTACGCCTCCATCGCGCTGACGATGCAGCTGACGAGCGAGCTCTTGGCGCTGCCGTTCGGCCCGTGCAGCAGGATCATCTTGTTGATGCGGCCGACGCGCACGAAGTTCGAGAGGATCTTGTAGATCGCCATCTGCACGTGCTCTTGCCCGGAGATGCGGCCCTCGCCGTTGCTGAACGGCGCGTCGAAGAGCTTGTAGCGCGTGTAGCTGCCGTACGGGCGCTGCACGCTCTCGGTGCCGTAGTGATCGAAGACGGCCTTCACGTACTGGGCGGCGTTGCGCAGCTGCTCCTTCGGCTGCTCCTGCATCAGCTTGAAGTACTCGGGGAAGCTCAGGATCGTGCGGTCGCGGACGAACGCTTCTTTGACGCGCGCTTCGATGTCGCTGAGGGGTGACTTGTTCGCCATACGTCATGGAAGCCTAACCTGGGCGCGGGCGCGTCTCAAATGTGGTAGTCAGCACGGCATGGCCGCTTCGGCGTCACCGACTCCAGGTCCTCGCGTCGTGATCATCGGCGGCGGCTTCGCCGGGCTCGCGTGCGCGCAAGGGCTCGCCGGCGCGAAGGCTCGAGTGACGATCGTCGATCGCACGAACCACCATCTGTTTCAGCCGCTGCTCTATCAAGTGGCGATGGCGGGGTTGTCGCCGGCCGACATCGCGGTGCCGATCCGCTCCGTGCTCCATGACCAAGACAACGTGCGCGTGCTGCTCGGCGAAGTCTCCGCGATCGACGTCGCGGCGAAGACGCTCGAGACGAACGCGGGGCCGCTCACGTACGACTACCTCGTGGTCGCCGCCGGCGCGCGCAACAACTACTTCGGCCACGACGACTGGGGAAAAGCGGCGCCGGGGCTGAAGACGATCGACGACGCCATCGACATCCGCCGCCGCGTGCTCCTCGCGTTGGAGGCCGCTGAGCAGACGACCGATGCGGCGCTGCGCCGCGCGCTGTTGACCTTCGTCGTCATCGGCGGCGGCGCCACCGGCGTGGAGCTCGCCGGCGCGTTGTCAGAGCTGTCGCGCTACATCGTCGCCCGCGACTTTCGGCACGTGCGCCACGGCGAGATCAAGGTGATCTTGCTCGAAGGCGGCCCGAGCATCCTGACGACCTTCAAGCCCGAGCTGCAGAAGAGCGGCATCCGGCAGCTCGAAGCGCTCGGCGTCGAAGTGCGGATGAACGCCAAGGTGACGGCGATCGATCACGACGGCGTGACGATCGACAGCGGCGGCGCGTCCGTGCGCATCGACGCCGAGACCGTGCTCTGGGGCGCGGGTGTCAAAGCGCAGCCGATCTCCGCGGCGCTCGGCGCCCCGACCGATCGCGGCGGCCGCGTGATCGTCGGCAAGGAGCTGACCATCCCGGGCCACGACGACGTGTTCGTTATCGGCGACATCGCGGCGATCACCGACGCCGACGGAAAACCAGTGCCGGGCGTGGCGCCGGCGGCGAGCCAGGCCGGGCGCCTCGTGGCCAAAGCGATCAGAGCGACGATCGCGGGAAAGCCGCGGCCCGTGTTTCGCTACTTGGACAAGGGCAGCCTCGCGACGATCGGACGCTCGGCGGCGGTCGGGCAGTTCGGTAAGCTCGGCTTCTCAGGCTTCATCGCGTGGATGCTGTGGATGGCGGTCCACGTGCTCTTCCTCGTCGGCTTCCGCAACCGCTACGTCGTGATGCTCGAGTGGATTTGGCACTACTTGAGCTTTCAGCGCGGCGCGCGCCTCATCACCGGCGGAATGGTCCCTGGGACCTTTTTTCACCGGGCGGCGCCGGATGCGAGCGTTGCTGAAGAGCGAAAGAAAGTCCCAGGGACCTAAAAGTGGCCGTGGCCGAAATCAGTCGGGCTTCGTCCCCACGTCGGCGCCGTGGGTCAGCCACTGAAAGTCATCGAGCAGCACGATCGAATCGAAGTTCGTGTCGCCGGTGTCCCAGATCATCAGCTCGAGCGTGATCACCTCGCCCGGCACGACCGGCGCCGTCGTCTCGAGCCAGCGCGTTCCGCCGCCGTCGTCGAGCGACAGGCCGGCGATCCCGGTGCCGGTGAGCTCTGTGGTCCCAGCGGGGCACGCTCCGGCGCCGACGCCGGCCTCGCACACTTCGAAGAACGCGTTGTTCACGCTCACCGGGTTCTCGAGCGCGTCGAACGAGATGTTGTGATCGGCTGGCAACGCGTTCGCCTTCGTATCGAGCAGCGCCATGAAGAAGTCGTTGTATTCGCTGCACAGCCACTCCGGCCACTCGGCGGAGTAGAACTTGAAGCGGAACGAGATCGCTTTGGCGTTCGCCGGGACGCGCAGCTTCAAGCGGAGGTTCGCGCTGTCGTGAATGTCGGTCGCGGTCTCGCAGTCCGCCGTCGTCTGCAGCGAGCCGCCGTGCGCGTTCTCGTACACCGCCGGGATGGCGCTCGTGGTGCCGACGTTGACGCTGCCGCTCTTCCAGCCGCTGTCCTTCTCGTCGCGGGCGACGCCGCTCGACAGCGCGGCCATCGTCGCCGACTGGCGCGGCGTCACGTTCGGGCCGTAGTCGCTGAGCACGCCGTACTGCGTCTTCGCGAGGGTGAGCGCCTTTCCGTCGGCGCCGACGAGCTCGGCCGAGATGAGGCCGGGCTTGCCCGACGCTTCGGTCACGTCGGCGCACAGGCCCATCGCGCGGGCCAGGTCCTTCGCCGTCGTGGTCGCGGCCAGCGGCGCCGGATCGCACACGGGCGCCGCGGTGTCGCTCGTCGCCGGATCGCAGTCGTCGTCGTAGCCGTTGCCGACGATCTCGAACGCTTTCGGATCGCACGCGGGCGCAGGGCCGGTGGTGCCGGTCGAAGCTGTCGTGCCCGTCGATCCCGTCGTGCCGGTGGATCCTGTGGGCGCCGTGGGCTTCGGCTTCTTGCCGGTGCTCGCGGAGGGGCCGTCAGCGCCGGTCGTGGCTTCGACGCCGGTAGGCCCGGTCGCCGCCGGCGCCGCGCCGCTCGGCTCTTCGGTCGACGGCGGCAGTTGGCAAGCCGCGATCAAAGTGAGGATCAGCACGAGTCGCATCGTCCGGATCGCATAGGGACGCCAGCGCCTGCGGCGCAAGGCCTACTTGTTCTCCGCCATCATCGGATCCCAAATCGGCGACAGCACCGGCCACGATTTGCGCCGCTCCTGCCAGGTGTTCACCTTTGTCTCGTAGGTCTCGAGCAGCGCTTTCGGCAGGTGATCCTTCGGCCCGAACACGATCGTCGCGTTGCCGTCTTTGTCGAGGATGGCCTTGCCGCTCTCGTCGCGCATGATCGTGTACTCGAGCACGTTGTTCCGGCGATCGTTCTTGTCCGCGATCATCGAGTCGGTCACGCGCTTGGCCACTGTCTTCGAGCGGATCAGCGCGCCGACTTCGCTGAGCACGTTGCCGCTCAGGAAGTCTTGGTTGTACGTCGACACCCAGCTGATCGATCCGTCGGCGACGGCGATCTTCGCGTGCTGCTTGCGCTCGCCCGTCGCGACGAAGATCTGCGCCTTGTCGAGCTCCTTCAGCACGTTCGGCCAAGCGTGCAGGAAGAACGCCTGCGTCACGTCGCTGTCGGTGCTGAGCGGGCTGTTCGTCCCGATGATCACTTTGACGCCGCGGGCCGACGCGCCCTTCAACGCGCTCATCATGTCTTCGGTGAGCACCACGTACGGGTTCTTGATGTACAGATTGTCTTCGACGGCGCCGACGACCTTGACGAGCTCCGGCGCGAGTTGATTTTCACGGCCGCCGGCGACGCTCGTTTGGTCGAGGATCTTCACCTCGGCCGTATCGAACGGCACCTTGTCGAGCTTCGAGTACGCGCCGCGTAGCTCGAGGTACTTCACGAGCTCGCGCGCATTCTCCATCAAGCGCTCTTCTTCGGCTTCCGACGCGACCTTTCGGCCGTTGGGGCCGACGATGCCTTCCTCGGTCAACCGCTTGCGCGTGGCGACGACGAGCTCCCAAGCATTCGCCTCGTTCGCCTTGTTCATCGCGTCGGAGCTCACGCGGCGCGCGGCTTTCTCGTCCTCAGTGTACGGCTGACGGCTCATCCAGATGTCCATCATGACGTAGTAGGAGACGAGCTCCGCGTCGCGCTCGTCCCAGTTGCCGAACGCTTCCGGCAACACCTTCTCGACGGCGGAGCGATCGAACTCGCGCTCGAAGGCAAAGCGCAGGGCCTTGGCGGGTCCTTCGCCGATCATCTCGACGTCGGAGTCGCTCCACGCGGTCGGCATGTCTTCCGGGTTGCTCAAGTATGCGCGGCCGATGTTGCGGCCGCCGGTGATGCTCCACATGTCGTCGACGGTGATGATCTTGTCGTGGTTCGACGCGATCGCGGCGAGCTGGAGCTCGACGGCGGCTTCCGAGAGGCGGCCGGTGAAGCTGTCCCACGAGTCGTAGGTGCCGGGCTTGAACATGGCCGAGATGAACGCATTGCGCCCTTCGAAGGGCCGGCGCTTCACGGTGTTGTAGAAGCGCACGTCGCCGCCCGCCTCCACGATCTCCTGCGCGTAGTCGTTCTCGAAGCCGCTCAACAGGAACGCGCCGACTTGCCGCGCTGTCGTCCGCTTGCCGTCTTTGTCCTCGCGGCTGAGGTTGATGCCCATGAAGCCGTCTTCGCTGTGGCTCGCCATCGCGTCGGCCATGATGCGCACCTTGAAGTCTTTGATCGTCTTCTGCTTCTTCAAGCACAGGCCCATGAACGCGAGGCCGAAGGGATCTTTTTCGAGGCTGAAGTACACCGAGCTGATCGACGTCTTCGCCGTCTTCATGCCTCGCATGCGCGCGGCCCACGCGAGCACGTTGTCCGGGTGGTAGCGCACCTCGGCGTCGCCGCCGCCAACGCCGGTCACTGATTCGAAGGCGTCAGCGAGCGTCAGCTTCTTCGGGGCTTCGCACACGGCCTTTTCCGGCGTCGGAGCGCGACACGTGAGATCGGTCGGAAGACGGGGCCCTGGCGAGGGCGATGCTTTCACCGGAGGCGATCCCACGGGGACTCCTTCGGCAAACGAGGCTGGGTGAGATCATTGTCGCGAACGCGCAAAGGAATGTTGCGCGAAGACGTACGCCTTGCCGCGCGCCGAAACCTCTGCCACACCCGCGGGATGACTCGGATCGCGTGCTCGATCGTGCTCTTCATAGGTGCCGCCGCGCCGCTCGAGGCCTTCGCGCAGCAGAGTCTATTCAACGTGCCTTCGACGCAAGAGACCGTCGTCGGCAAGCTCTTCGGCCAGGTGCAGATCGGCGCGGGCGAGACCGGCGGCGAGGTGAATACCACGCTCGAGCTCGGGATCTTTCCCTGGCTCGAGGTCGGCGCCAACCTCCAGCACGTGCCGATCTATCGCTTGCAAGGCTTCCCCGCGACGGGCTCGCCGACCGCCGCGTTCAACGCCAACGTCTACTTCGAACCGACGTCGTTCATGGCGATCGAGTGCGGTGTGCAGGCAGGCGTTGGGTGGCGGCAGCCGGCGTCGGTGTTGACCCCGGTCGTCTTCGGCTGGGCGACGATGCGCTTCGACGCGCCGGGCCGCTTCGGCTCCTACGTCGTCGGGCTCTACTCCGGCACGAGCGGCGCGCTCGGCGGCGGCTTTCCCTTGGGCGGCATGGTCGGCGTCGAGATCCCGCTGTGGCAGGGGTACATCCATGCGCAGGCGGACTGGATGATCGGCTTGAACGACGTGAGCGTCGCAGTCATCGGCGCGGTCGCCTACATCGGCAAGAGCTTTCAATTGTCGGCCGGCGCGCAGCTCCCGAGCCCGGGCACTGGCAACGACTACGGCGGCGTGCTCGAGCTCACGTACACACCGACGCACGATCCGGTCGACCCGCCGAGCTCTACGCCGGTGCGCTAGGCTCCTAGGGCGTCTTCGAGATCGCGCGCGAGAACGGGTGGCGCACGTCTTTGCCCTTCTTCATGAACACGATCATCTCGGCCAAGTTCGTCGCGTGATCGCCGATGCGCTCCAGGTACTTCGCGATCGACTGCAGCCGCGTCGCGCGAAAGATATTGCGCGGGTTCTCCATCATGTACGTCAAGAGCTCGCGGAAGATCTGCGCGTAGTAGGCGTCGACCACGCGATCGCGATCGATGATCAGCTCCTCGGCGCGTTGAATGTTGCCGGTGACGAGCGCGTCGAGCGCGTCCTTCACCATCGCTTGCGCCGCGTCGGCCATGGCCGGCAGGACCACGAAGGTCTCGGTGAGCGGCGGCTCGCGGTTGAGCTCGAGCACGCGCTCGCAGATGTTCACCGTGCAGTCGCCCATGCGCTCGAGATCGGTGACGAGCTTCAGCGTGATGGCGATGAAGCGGAGATCAGAAGCCACCGGTTGGCGGCGCGCCAAGATGCGCAGGCAGAGCTCGTCGGTCTCCATCTCCAGGCGGTTCACCTCGTGATCGAGCTGGATCACCTTGTCGGCGAGGGCGTCGTCCCGCAGGGTCAACGCGCGCATGCTGCTCGCGATCATCTCTTCGACCTTCGAGCCCATGAGCACGACCTGCTCGCGCAATTTTCTGAGCTCGGCCTCGTACTCGCGATCGGTGTGCGCTCTGCTCATCCGAACCGTCCTGTGATGTAGTCTTCCGTGCGCGCGTCGTTCGGCTTCGTGAAGATGACGTCGGTCGCGTCGTACTCGACGACCTCGCCCAAGTAGAAGAACGCGGTCAAGTCGCTGACGCGGGCCGCTTGCTGCATGTTGTGGGTGACGATCAGGATCGTGTAGCGCTCGCCGAGCTCGCGAATGAGCTCTTCGACCTTCGCGGTCGCGACGGGGTCGAGCGAGGAGCACGGCTCGTCCATCAAGATCACCTCGGGCTCGAGCGCCAGCGCGCGAGCGAGGCAGAGCCGTTGCTGCTGGCCGCCGGAGAGGTGGTGGCCCGGCCGATCGAGCTCGTCCTTGACCTCGTCCCACAGGCCGACTTGGCGGAGCGCGCGCTCGACGAGCTGATCGCGATCGGGGACGGCGATGCCGTTCATGCGCGTGCCGGCGAGGACGTTGTCGTGGATCGACATGTGCGGAAACGGGTTCGGCTTCTGAAACACCATGCCGATGCGCCGGCGCACGCGTGCGGGATCGAGGCCCGCCGCGTAGATGTCGCTGCCGTCGAGGAGCACTTGGCCGGTGACGCCGGCGCGTGGCGACAGCTCGTGTAGGCGGTTCAAGCAGCGCACGAAGGTGGACTTGCCGCAGCCGGACGGGCCGATGACTGCCGTGACCCGCCGCGCCAGCACCGAGAGTGAGATGCCGCGTAGCACTTCGAAGGCGCCGAACCACGCGCGCAGCTTGACGACGTCGAGCTTGATGGCCGTCTTGTCGATGCTCTCGCTCACACGCGCTTCCTCTCGGCGCGTATGCGTAGCCAAATCGCCGCGGCGTTCAAGAGGAACACCAAGAAGAGGAGCGTGAGCACGGCGGCCGCAGTGTTGGCGGCAAAGGCGCTCTCGGGCCGCGACAGCCATTGGAAGAGCTGTAGCGGCAGCGCGGTGATCGGGCTCATCAACGTGCCCGGGACGAACGCGACGAACGCGATCCCGGTCAGCGCGAGCAACGGCGCCGCCTCGCCGAGGGCGCGGGAGAGCGCGAGCACCACGCCGGTCGCGATGTGCGGCAGCGCCACCGGCAGGACCACGTAGCGCACGCACTCGAGCTTGGTGGCGCCGAGCGCAAACGCAGACTCGCGCAGCCGCTCGGGGACTTGCCGCAGGGCCTCGCGCGTCGTGACGACGATGAGCGGCAGCACGAGGAGCGCGAGCGTCGCCGCGCCTGACAAGAGCGAGCGGCCGAGCGCGAGCGTGCGCGCAAAGAGCAGGAGACCGACGAGGCCGTAGACGACGGACGGCACGCCGGCGAGCGTGTCGATGTTGGCCGCGACGAGGCGGGTGAGCCGCGTGGGCCGCGCGTACTCCTCCAGATAGATCGCGGCCGCGATCGCCGTCGGCACCGCGATGGCGCCGCACAGCGTGACGAGCAGCGCGCTCCCGACCAGCGCCGGAAAGAGGCCGGCGTGCTGCGCGAGCGCCGCGGGCGGCGACAGGAAGAAGGTGAGCGAGAGCCGCGCGGCCGCCACGCGTGAGAGGTCGAAGAAGAGCAAGAGCAAGAGCGCGATCGGCGCCGCGAGCAACACGGCGCCGACGACGCGCACCACGCGATCGCTCACGGCATCCTCCGCAGGAAGCGCTCGCGCCAGCGGGCGGAGATCGCGTTCAACGCGAAGGTCAACGCAAAGAGCATGGTGGCGACGAAGAACATCAGGCGTGAGCCGGTCTCGGTGCCGCCGGTATCGCTGAGCGAGGCTTGAGCGATGAACGCGGCGAGCGTCTGCACCGGCGCGCGCGGATCGAGCGTCAGCGTCGGTTCGAGGCCGCAGACGATGAGGACGATCATCGTCTCGCCCATCGCACGCGCGACGCCGAGAAAGCACGCCGCGACCACCCCCGAGACCGCATGCGGCAAGACCGCGCGGCGCACGACGCTGAGGCGGCTCGCGCCGAGCGCAAAGCCGGCCTCGCGCAGCTCGAGCGGAACCGCGTAGATCGCGTCGTCTGCGAGCGACGCGATGTACGGCACGAGCATCGCCGCGAGCACGATGGCGCCGGCGAGCGCGCTATAGACGCCGATCTCGGCGACGTGCGGCTGCAAGAACGGGCTCACATAGACGAGCGCGACGAAGCCGTACACCACGGCGGGGACGCCGGCGAGCACGTCGAGCGCTGCCTTCAACACGCGGCGAATGCGCGGTGGGCAGTACTCGGACAAGTACACGGCGATGATGAGCGCGATGGGCAGCGCGATGGCGAGCCCGAGCGTCGCGACGAGCGCGGTCCCCGCGAGCAGGGGCCACACGCCGTAGGCCGGCGGATCGAGCATCGGACCAAAGCGCACGGAGAGCAGCAGCTCCTTCAGCGAGACCTTCGCGAAGATCGCCGCGCTCTCGCCGAGGAGCAAGAGCACGATCGCGAAGGTGGTGCCGAACGAGAGCAGCGCCGCGAGCCCGAGCGCGCGTGCGACAATCTTGTCTCGCGTCTCACGGCGAGCGGACATCGGTCGCTCCTCCACCTTGCATCACGCTCAAGGTCGCGTCGTGGAGCGCGCTCGCTGTCCGTGCGTACTCGCTGTCTGCGAGCCGGGTGAGGCCTACGGCGTCGACCTGCCCGGGCGCGAGCTCGACGAAGCGGCGGACGACGCGCGCGATCTCGGGCGTGCGCAGCCGCTGAGTATCGACGTAGAGCATGAGCTTGCGCGTGAGCAGCGCATAGCGGCCGTCGCGCAGGGTCTCGACCGACGGGAGCACCGGGCCGGCGCCGAAGTCGACCGCGATGAGCCGCAGCGAGGCCGCGCTCCGGCGAAAGACCGACCAGCCGAAGAAGCCGAGCGCGCGCCGATCTCCAGCCACGCCGCGAACGAGCACGCTGTCGTCTTCGCTGCCAATGTAGTCTCCGCGCAGCGCTCGCGGCCTGCCGGTGGCCACGAGCGCGAACTGCGCGAAGGTGCCGCTGAACGGTCCGGCGCCATAGAGCTGCAGGCGCGTGTCCGGCCACTCGGCGCGCACATCGTGCCAGCGCGTGACGCTCCCCTCGGCGCTCGACCTCCAAATCTCACGCAGCTCGAAGACATGCAGCGCGGTCACGAACGTCGTCTCGGGATGAACGGCGATCGCGATGGCGTCCGTCGCGATCGGCAGCTCGAGCGGTGCGATCGCGTGCGCGCGACACTGGCCGCGCTCGTCGTCGCTCATCGCACGCGAGCTCAGCGCGATCGCGACTTCCCCGCGGCAGAGCCGACCGATCCCTGCTGCGCTGCCCGACGCGCTCGCGACGATCTCGATCGCCGGGGCCTCGCCGTGCAGGCGCTCGGTCACCGCCTCCGCGAGCGGAAAGAGCGTCGACGAGCCGTCGATCCAGATCGGCGCGCGGGTTTCGCACGCGGCGAGCGCGATGGCGATGAGCAGCGCCCGCGTCATGCGCGCGCCAAGGTCACGTAGAAGGTGGTGCCGGCGCCGGGTTTGCTGTCGACGCCGATGCTGCCGTCCATCGCTTCGGCGAGGTGCTTGGCGATCGACAGGCCGAGGCCGGTGCCGCCGGTGTCGCGCGCGCGGCCGGCGTCGACGCGATAGAAGCGCTCGAAGAGGCGTGGCAGGTGACGTTGCTCGATGCCGGGGCCGGTGTCGCGCACGATGATCCGCACGCTTTGCGCCAAGGGCTCCGCCGCGATCGAGATCTCGGTGCCGGCGGAGCAATACTTCACCGCGTTGTCGATGAGGTTCGTCAGCACTTGCTCGAGCGCGCGGCGATCGGCGCGCACGTTCGGGATCTCACCCGGCACGTTCTGCTTCAGGACGATCGCCTTCTTGTCGGCGCGCTCCTTGAAGAGGCTCAAACAGTAAGTGGCCACAGCGGCGAGCGGCAGCGGCTCCACGGTCAATTTGTAGGCCTTCGACTCGATGCGCGAGAGATCGAGCAAGTCCTCGACGAGGTCGGCCAGGCGCTGCGCGTTGCGATCGACGATGTCCAAGAACTTCAGCGCGTCTTCCGGCCGCTCGAGCGCGCTCGTGCGCAGCGTCTCGGTCGCCGACTTGATCGCCGTCACCGGTGTGCGCAGCTCGTGCGAGACGTTGGCGACGAAGTCGCGGCGGAGCGACTCCAAGCGCCGCACGTCGGTCACGTCGACGAACACGGCGACCAGGCTGTGCGGCGTGTCTTCGAGCGGGCTCGTCTGCACGAGCAAGCGGCGCGGCTTGAGCCCGGCGGTCTCGAGCTCGCCGGCTTGCGGAGCGGCGTCCGCCCGCGTGCGATCGACGAGCGTCGTGAGCTCGCCGTTACGCACCACCTCGATCAGCGGTTTTCCGGTGACGTCCTGCGCGAGGAGCAGCATCTCGCGCAGCGCACGGTTGACGAACGCGACGTTCGCGTCTTCATCGAGGACGAGCACGCCCTCTTGCATGCCCTCGAGGATGCGCCGCTGCCGCTCGACTTGATCTTCCAGTGACGAGAGCGTCGCGCGCGCGCTCTTGTGTGCGTCGTCGATGGTGCGGGCGAGCTCGCCGTCGGTCGAGTCGTCGTTGAACAGAGTGCGTAGCCGATCGGGCGCGTGCTTCACCGCCGCGCGCAGCGTCCGCACGCGCTCGTCGCGGTGGCGCTGCGTCGCCCAGATCGAGAATGCGACGAGCAAGATCGCGATGACGCCGCTCGCTGCGACGCCGAGCTCGATGCGCCGAGCAGCGTGCTCGATGTCGCTCGCGTCGCGGGCGAGGCGGACCACTGCGATGCGCGCTTGGCCCGGCTGGCTCGCGGCGTCGGCGGCGCGCGCGGAGGCGGCGAACGGGAGCGCCGCGTAGGCGAGGCGCATCGGCAGCGTCGTCGAGTAGCGCACCGAGAAGCCGACTTCACCGCTCCGCGCCATCGACACCTCGGGCCGATCGCCGTGGTTTTCGAGGCCTGCCAGGCTCTTCGCCTCGACGGCGGAGTCGCCGAGCACGGCGCCGTCCTCGGCGATCAGCGTGACCCGCGTCTCGAGCGCTGCGCCGAGCTCGTCGGCGACGGCATCCCAGCCGCCTGGTTCGCCGGGCGCGCCGCGCTCGCGCACGAGCGTCTCGACGATGCGCGCCATTTGGGTGAGCTCCTGCTGCAGGCGCGTGGTCAGCGCTTGCTCAATCGTCGAGGCGAGCCAGCGCGCAGACAGGCCCACGCTCACCACGATGAGCGCGAAGACGGCGACGAAGATGGCGGCGGGCGATCGCAACATCGATAGGGCGCCGCTAGTGCACTGCCGTCGAGATGACATCAAACGATCTCGAGGCGATTTTGAGCCGAGGTTGTGTCCGAAAAACACAGGCATAGCGGTGCCTATGTCGAGGCTTTTCGGGCGCAAGATCGGCCAAAAGCGCCCGGGATTCGTTGATGGGATCTCGGCGGCGGTGCACTAGGCCGTCTCCGGCGACTCGGCGAAGCGGTAGCCGACGCCGCGTACGGTCTCGATGTAGTCGGCGGCGGCGGTCAGCTTCTCGCGCAGGCGCTTGACGTGGGTGTCGACCGTGCGCGTGTTGATGTCGGCGGTGATGCCCCACACGACCTCGAGCAGGCTCGCGCGCGACTGCACGCGGTTCTTCCGTTCCCACAGCGTGTGCAGGAGCTTGAACTCGAGCGCGGTGAGCTCCACTTCCTTGCCGGCGACCCACACACGATGCGCCGACGTGTCGATGCGCAGCTTGCCGAATTCGACGATGTCTCCCTGCTTCGGCGGCTCGGCCTTGCCCCGGCGCAAGATCGCTTGAACGCGCAGGAGGAGCTCGCGCACGCTGAACGGCTTCACGACGTAGTCGTCGGCGCCGAGCTCGAAGCCGACGACGCGATCGATCTCTTCGCCCTTCGCGGTCAGCATGATCACCGGCACGTGGCGCGTCTTCGGATCGTTCTTGATCGCGCGGCAGACTTCGGTGCCCGGGATGTCCGGCAGCATCAGATCGAGCAACACGAGATCGATCTTCAGCTCGCGCACGAGCTTGATCGCAGGTTGCCCGTGGCTCGCGACGACCACCTCGTGGCCGGCCTTCTGCAGGTTGTACTCGAGCACCTGCGAGAGGTCGGCTTCATCTTCGACGACGAGGATCTTGTCGGCCATCGGCCCGCCTCACTTCTTCGCAATCTCTTCGAGCGCCTTCGGGTCGCTCACCGCGTACGAGTCGCCTGACTTGAAGACGAGGTTGCGATCCTTCCACTCTTGCAGCGCGCGGATGATCGAGCGCCGGTTCACCGCCAGCGCGTCGCCGAGCTCGTCCTGCGTCAACGGCACGCGGATCTTGATCCCCCCGTCGATCGGCAAGCCGAAGAGCTCGAGGTACGAGAGCAAGAGACGGGCGAGGCGCTTCTCGGTGGCGTCGTTGGCGAGCGCGCGCTGGTTGTACGCCGCCCGCGCGAGGCGGCGGCCGTCCTCGGCGACGAGCAAGGTCATCATCTTGTCCGAGGTCTTCAGCGCTTCGGCGAGCGCGGGCCGAGGCACTTCGAGCACCTGGCAGAACTCGAGCGCGTCGACCGACGCGAGCGTGGGGATCTGCGCCAGCGTCTCGACGTGGCCGAAGAACGACGGCGCGCGCCGCAGCTCGTTGACGATCTGGCGACCGTCGTCCAGGTTGTGGCTCACCTTGACCGCGCCCTTCAGGAGGATCACGAAGCTCGGATCCGGCGAGCCTTCTTTCATGATCACCGTGCCGGCGGCGACGTTCTTCAGTGTCCCGGCGACGAGCACCTTCTGCACGACCTCTGCTTCCACGCCGGGCAAGAGATCGGCGCCGTCGATGGTCGCGTGCCGGCGGTCCGGTCGCTTGGGTCCGTCGCCCCCTTGGTTCGCTTGGGTCATGAGATCGCCTCCCGAGGAGGCCTCATCTCACTTGAGCTGAGCGTCGATCAACTGTTCCGCGCGTTTGAGCCCGACGAGGCCGAGCACCTGGCGGATCTTGGGATAGTCTTGGAGGATTTGCAGCACGTCGTTCTTCTCGAACGCGAGGCAGTGCACCTCGCCAATCGCCATGACGCTCGCCGTCCGTGGCTCGTCGTTCAACACGGCCATCTCGCCGAAGAACTGGCCCGCGGAGAGGCGCGCGACTTCCTTCGGCTCGTCGAGGCCGTCGGTCATCACGCGCACCCCGCCGGTGATGATCAAGTAGAAGATGTTGCCGCGCTCGCCTTCCTTGATGATGACGCTGCTCGGTTTGAACTCGGCTGGCTTCGCCACTTTGGCCAACCGATCGATGCCGGTGTCGTCCATGAGCGAAAACAACTTCGAGCTGCCCTTGAAGCGGTCGAGGTCGGCGCGGTTGTCGCTCATAGGTCGATCTTAACGCTCAATGCTTGCGTTTGCCGGGTTTGTTCGCGGGCTCGGGCGGCGGGGCTTTGACCGGCGTGCGCGCAGCTTGGGCTGGCGGCGGCTGGAAGATGGGCTTGTCGCCGCCGGGTCGCGCGGCTGCCTTCGCCGGCGTCTTCTGTTCGAGCATCGACGGCGGCGGCTTCACCGGCGCGACGCGGGTCTCTTCGATGAGCGCGTGGCGGTGGTCTTCCCAGAGGTTGACCACGAGCGCGAGGTCTTGCTCGGTCACACTCTGATCGAGGTGCGGGAACTGCTCGCGGAAGATCTTCGAGAAGGCGACGATGCGATCGGTGACGAAGTAGCGCAGCAGCGTTTCGTGGCTCTGCGGCGACAGCGCGCCGAACTTCACGGCGAAGCCGGGCGGATGCTCGCGATCGCCGAACTCGATGCGGCGGATGACCTCGCCGTTCAGGTTCAGGATCTCGTCGTTGCGCACCTCGAGATCGATCTCGACGGGCATGCCGATGCGCAGCAGGCCTTCGCTGTTGAGGAAGATACCGCTGATCGAGAGATCGCGGCTCGTGCAGTACATCTCGAAGATAAGGGCTTCTTTTTTGTTCACGAACACGCGCGCGGGACGCTGCAGCAGGATGCGTTCGTGCTTGATGCGCTCGACCATTTGGCTAGGTCATAGCCGACCTAGAGACGTTCGCAACGAAAGGAGTGGGTGACGGAGAGGGCGGCGTCCGGTGTTGGGAGGGACCATGAAAGTCATATTGGCCATCGGCCTCTTGGGCGTCGCCGCTTGCGGGTGGGAGCCGCTCGAATGGAAGGACACGGTTCGGGTCGGGGAACGCTTCGAACTCGTCACGCTGCAGGACCTCTTCGGGCGCGGCCTTGCGGTCCCCAGTGGATATTCGCTCACTTGTGATCCCGCGTTGCTCGCGTGCGGTCCGCCGCGGATCGGTCACCGCGGGCCGACGATGATCGAGCTCGAGGTGTTCCATGCGTGCGACGCGTTGGCGGTCGGGAGGACGAAGTGCCGAGTCGCTGCGAGCGGGGGGAGCTTCGAGCGGGAGGTGGAGATCGTGAGTGACGGTGAACGCTGAACGTGACCCGTGAACGTGACCCGTGAACGTGACCCGTGAACGTGACCCGTGAACGTGACCCGTGAACGTGCTCGGGATCTGTGCTCGTGCTCGTCAACCCTGCTCGGGATGCCTGCTCTTCCACCCATTCCGTCCGGCGCGGGATTTGGCTGGCTGCTGGCGCGGTCCCTCCCTTTGATCGGGAGTTTCGTTGCGCTCCTGCCGCGTTGCCGTTTCGACGTTGGGTTGCAACTCTGCGCTGCGATCGCGCTCCTGCGTGCTCCGGCGGGAGCGCGTGTGGTGCTCCGAACGTGCCTTTCGTGGCCGCCTCATGTCGCGCGCGGACGGGGGCGTGCCTGTGGCGGCTTTTCTCGGCGCGCGCGACGGGAGGGGATGGCTACGGGAGGCGATGGCGACGGGAGGCGAATATCTCGTGCCTCAAGCCCCGCCGGGTTCGCCAGCCCATCGCGACGTGCAGCATCGACCTCGTGCAGCTTCGTGGTGTCCCGCTGGCTCTGCCGGTTCGTGCCCCCCCTCCAAAGAACAATGTTCCTTCCCGCAAACTACATCTCGGTATTGACATTGTCAATATATCTGCCTAGAATTATTCCTATGAAACGGATTCCCCGCCAGGCGATGTTGCCGTTTGGACGTTCCGAGCGGTCGGTGAATCGTCAGATCGCCGAGCGCATGGCCGGGAAGAAGGCGCGCGACATCAAGCGGGGGCCGGGCCGACCGCGGAAGCCGGTGGGGGCGAAGAAGATCGTGCCGCACACGCCGCGCCCATCTCTCGGAACCAACAGCGCGGTGCATGTGACGTTGAAGTTGCGCCGCCACGTACCCAACCTGCGAAATCGCAAGAAGTACGCGCTCGTGAAGAAGGCGTTTTCGCGCTTTCGCTTCGTGTCTCGTTCGTGTCCGCGCGTTGGGGCGCCCGGCGATGTGGTGCGGGTGGAGCACGGGTTTCGCTTGGTGCACTACGCGGTGCTCGGCGACCATGTGCACATGTTGTGCGAGGCCGACAGCGCGCGGTGGCTCGCGCGTGGGGTGCAGAAGCTCGCGATTAGCCTCGCTCGTTTGCTCAACGCCGCAGGGGTGCGCGAGGCGGGTGGGTCACTCGATCCGCGCGCGGGATCGTTTCGCGAGCGGGCAGGGTGGATCGGGAAGATCTTCGCCGAACGCTATCATCTACACGCGCTCGCCACGCCGACCGAGATCGCCGCGTGCCTCGATTATTTGTTCACGAACGCGTCGAAGCACTTCGCAGGTATCAACGCCGTTCGCTGCAAGATCACGCTCGCCACTGGCACTACGCGTTACCTCGACATCGACGGCTTCACCTCGTTCGCGGAGCTGCACACGAGCGCCGATCCGCCGATGGCGCCGCCTCGCGGCACGCTCCTCCGCAAAGAACTCCGCAAGACCCCCTGGGCCTCAGGTGACGCCGCTTCCCGTCGCGCCAATCCTTCCCGTCGCCCCAATTCGTATCGTCGCGCGCGTCACTGAGGTCGCCGCACGATCAGCACCCTTCGCGCGCGACATGAGGCGGCCACGAAAGGCACGTTCGGAGTACCAAGCCCCGCTCCCGCCGGAGCACACGAAAGCGCGATCGCAGCTCGAAGTCGCAACCCAAAGTGGCAGCAGCAACGTGGAGCAAACGCCACGAACGGACCAAGCAAAGGGAAAGCCCGCGCCTGCAGCCAACGGAAACCGCGCGGGCAATGCACCACGCAAGGAGCACCACGCAAGGAGCACCTCGAGCGCCACGCACCACGCCACCCGCAAACGCCCTACCGCAGCAACTCCGCCAAATGCGCCGCGTTCCGCTTCGCCGCGCCCTTCACGCTCATCACCGCGTCATGCGCCAACGCGCCGAGCTTCTGGATCTCGTCCGGCCGCTCGAGCAGCTCCTGCGTCACCCGAAACAATTGCTCCGGATCCTTCACCTGTGTGCCGCCGCGGCCGAGCAGCACCTGCACGCTGTCGGCGAAGTTCTGCATGTGCGGCCCGAAGGTGACAGGCTTTCCGTGCGCGGCCGGCTCCAAGATGTTCTGCCCGCCGCGGCTGACGAACGAGCCGCCGATGAACACGAGCGTGCCGGCGCCGTACCAGTCGAAGAGCTCGCCGATGGTGTCGATGACGAGCACGTCGGCGCCGCGCTGCGGGTTCGTGCGCAAGCAGCCGTGGAGCAGCTCACGGACCTTTTTCGCGCGCTCCACGTAGCGGGGCGCGACGATCAGCTTGAGCCGCGGCCAGCGCGTCTTCAGCCGGCGATAGCCGTCGAGCAGCTTCTCCTCCTCGCCCTCGTGGGTGCTGCCCCACACCCAGACCATGTCGTCCTTCTGCCAGCCGAGCGCGTCGACGACTTTGCGCAGCGACTCCGGCGCCGGTCCCGGCTCCCGCAGGTTGTCGAACTTCGTGTTGCCGGTGACGTGCACGCGATCGATGTGCGCGCCGAGCTCGATGGCCCGCGCCGCTTCTTCCTCGTCGCGCATCAGCAGGAGATCGAGATCGTCGAGCACGTTGCCGATCGCGCGAAAGAGCAGCTTATAGTTGGCGAGGTTCTTCGCCGAGAAGCGCCCGTTGTGCAGGACGACCTTGGCGCCGGCCTTCTTCGCCGCCGAGATGAAGTTCGGCCAGAGCTCCGTGTATTCGAGCACCAGGATCTTCGGGCGCACTTCCTCGAGCGCGCGGCGTGCCGAGAACGGCATGTCGTAGGGCGCATAGCGGAGCGGCACGTCCTTGAACTCGCGCTCGCCCATCGCGCGGCCGCTGTTCGTGATCGTCGACAACATGGGCACGACGCGCGGCTCAAGCTGGCGCAGCGCGGTGATCGTCGGTCGCAGCGCCAAGAGGTCGCCCGCCGACGCGCCGTGGAACCACACGCGCAGGCCTTCGTCGAGCGCCGGGCCGTGCTCGAGGCCGAGCCGTTGGCGGACGCCGTCGCGCAATTTGGGATGACCCAAAAAGAGCGGCGCGAGGGCGCCGTGGGCAACGTACGAGAGGGCAGAGTACAAAAAGCGCAGACCGGCGGCGCCGCTCGACCAGGGCCTGCGCGCGATGCGCCATGAGCGCGACGACGACCACGCGCAACGGCGTCCAGCGGCTCCCTGGCACGCTGAGAGACAGGCGCTAGCGCGCGAACGCGCCGTAGTACGAGCCCGCGAGCACGTACGTGAGCACGACGCCGAGCACGATGCCGACGACGATGAGGCCGCCGCCGAGGCCCACGGCGAGGCCCACCGTCTTTCCGACCGACAGCGTCTTCGTCTCGACTTGCGACACCTGCGAGAGATCGATGTTCACCGGCGCGCCGGTTCCGCGCATGCGGCCGACCATCGTCGAGCCTTCCACGTTGATGCCGGAGTAGCTCGCGCGAATTTGGCCGCCGTCGGTGGCGCGAATCAGCATCGAGGTCTTCGGGCTGAACTCGACCTCGTCACCATCGGTGGAGGTCAAAGATACCGGCTGTCCGCGGTAGCCGTTCAGCTTGTACAGCTCTTCGGGGGCGATCTGCGCGGTGTTGTAGCAAGCGCCGCTCACGAAGAAGAGCAAGCTGACGGCGACGAAGGTTGAAACGACTCGCTTCATGGTTCGAGCTCCCACTGCATGGCGGCTTCGGCGAACGAGCTGGCGATGCGCATCCGCAGCCGGTTCCTCCCATCCTTGATCAGCATCGCGCCGTCTAGGGTGCTCAGCGGAAAGCGGACGATGTAGCCGGAGTCGAAGGGCGTGAGGTACGGGTAGATGGTCAACATGTTCTCGTCGATCTTCACCTTCTCGATCGCGCGCGCGTCGATGGTGATCTCGGCGTCCTTCGAGCCATCCTGCAAGCGCTGGATGCTCACGTGCCAAATGGAGTCCGTCTTGTGCAGGTCGTTCCACTTGAACTGCGCGGTGTAGCACGCGACGAAGAAGTTCAAGGTCTCTTCCGGCGTGCCGGCGTCCTTCATCTCGCTGCGCGTCACCTGGCCGCCGTAGCCGTACACCTCGGGGAAGCGCGCGGCGTACGCCAGGCGCAGCATCGGCGTGATCATCGTCGCCTTGACCGTGATCTTGTGCTCGAACGCCAAGAACGCCTGATCGGTGCGCGTCCAAAGATCGAGGATGGTGCCGTAGTCTCGCGGGCCGATGGTGTCCTTCGGCGTCAGCGTCGGCTTGAAGTTGCGCGCGCACGCCGGCGCGAGGGTGAGCAGAAGCAGGGCGCAGAGGGGCGCGCGCGTCACGGAAAATCAGCGCGTTGAAAGAGCGAGGTCAGCGACAGCCCGCGCGCTTCGATCGCTTCCCGCCCGCCCTCGCTGCGATCGACGAGCGCGAAGCAGTGCTCGACGATGAAGCCGCCTTCTTGCAAACGATCGACGGCCTTCAGCATCGAGCCGCCCGTCGTGACGACGTCTTCGAAGACCGCGACGTGCAGACCTTTGCCGAGCTTGTCGATGCCTTCCAAGTAGGCGCCGGTGCCGTGTCCCTTCGGCTCCTTCCGTACGATGATCGCCGGCAGCGGCAAGCCGCGGAGCTGCGACACCACGGCGACGCCGCTGATGATCGGATCGGCGCCGAGCGTGGGCCCGGCGACAGCGTCGATGCGCACGCCGCGCTGCTTCACCCGCGCGAGCGCGTCGACGAAGAGCTCCGACGCGAGCAGCAAGCCTTCCGGGTGCAGCGTCGTTTGTTTGCAGTCGACGTAGAAGTCGCTCTCCTTGCCGGAGGCGAGCGTGACCTTGCGCCTGGCGAACGAGCGTTCGGTGAGGAGCGCGAGGAGGCGCGTGCGTTGTTCGATCATGGGGGCCCGACCCGACTACTTCTTGACGACGACCTTCTTCTTGCCGCCAGCGACCACGGTGGCCGCTGGTTTGGGCGGCGGCGCGGGCGCTTTGGCCGCGACCTTCGGCGGCGGCGGTACGGGCGCTTTGGCGGCCGGCACCGGCGTCTTCGCGGCCGCTGCGACCACCGGCGCTTTGACGTCCTTCGCCGGCTCAGCGGCCTTAGGACGCGCGAAGCCTGCGCCGATCGCCGGACGCGAGGTGCGCGGCGCGCCGAGCGGACGCGTCTCGGTGCGTGGCGGCAACGGGCCGGACGGGCGCTGCGCCTCGAGGTCACCCATGTCGATGTGACCGCGGAAGCTCGCGCCCTCGACGATGATGATGCGCGGCGCTTTGATGTCGCCGACCATGCGGCCTTGCTCGGTGATCTCCACCGAGTCCGAGGCCGTGATGTTGCCGACGACGATGCCGCTGATCACGGCGTTCTTCACTTGTACGTTGGCTTTCACGATGCCGGACTCCTGCACGTGCAGGGTCTTCGTCAGCGTGATCGAACCTTCGACCTTACCGAGGACGAGCAGGTCCTCGTCGCCGTTCAAATTGCCGCTGACCAGGATCGTTTCGCCGACCACTGTCTGTGTGTCTGCCACTGTCGTTATCTCCCTTTAGTGCGCGATGCCGAAAACAGCGGTCAGTCCATGTCGACGTTGCCCTTGAACGAGGCTCCGTCGGCGATGAGGATACGGGGTGCTTTGATGTCGCCGACCATGCGGCAGTTGGCTTTGAGCTCGACCTTGTCCGTGGCGGTGATGTTGCCCGTGACTTGACCGGCGATCTCGACGTTCTGGGTTTGAATGTCTGCTTCGACGGTGCCCGTGCCTTCGACGTAGAGCGATTGCTTCAAGCCGATCTTTCCTTTGACCGTGCCTTGAATGACCAAATCCTCGTCGCCAGTGATTTCGCCGTCGATGACGATGCTGCTGCCGATGACCGTGTTTGCCATATGAGTTTTCTTTTCCTGATCCTAAATGACCTAAGTGAGGGTGCGGTTCCTGTTTTTTTGCTTCAGATGTTCGGCGGAAGCTTGACGTCCATTTCGATGTTGCCGCGGAAGCGGGCGCCGTCTTCGATCACGATCTTCGGCGCGCGGATGTCGCCGACGACGACGGAGCTCGATTTGATCTCGGCGCGCGAGACCGCGTCGACGTTGCCCGAGAGCTGGCCCCAGACAGTGAGCTGCTCGGTCTCGATGTCGGCGACGACGATGCCCGACTGCTCGATGGTGAGATGCTCTTTCAAATTGATTTTGCCTTCGACGCGGCCCTCGACCACCAAGTCTTCGCTGCCGCTCAACGTGCCCCGAATTTGGATGCCTTTGCCAATCATGCCAGGCGAATCGTTTGCCACCGTCGTCGCTCCTTTTCGCTCGCTGCTTCGTGAATGAAATGTTCGTGATGAATGCTGAGTGTTGGGCTTGGTAGCAGACTTCGAGCGACTGTCAATGAAATGCGAAATCGCCACAGCAAATGCGAAATCGCCACAGCCGCACCCCGCACCGTGACGCGGCGCACGCCCGATAATGACTCGGACCGGGTGCGCACTGCTTTTTGATTGACGAGTTGCGTCAATCTGGAGCACAGGCCCGGCGCGGATGATAACGCGATGAGTCATGAGCTTCGGATCGAATTTTTGCGGCTGCGCCCAACGGCGCAAACGCCGCAGTACATGACGGCGGGTGCGTCGGGCATGGACGTGCACGCGTGCATGGACACGCCGATCGTGTTGCGACCGCTCGAGCGCGCGCTGATCCCGACCGGGCTCGCGTTCGCGATCCCGAACGGGCTCGAGCTGCAGGTGCGTCCGCGCTCCGGGCTGGCCGCGAAAAATGGCATCACATGCTTGAATTCCCCTGGTACTATCGACGCCGATTACCGGGGGGAATTGAAGGTCTTGCTCGTCAATTTGTCGAACGACGCGTTCACCGTCACGCCGGGTGATCGCGTCGCTCAGATCGTGTGTGCGCGTGTCGAGCGCGTGGAGCTCGTCGAGCGGGAATCGCTCGGTGAGACCGCGCGCGGCGCCGGAGGGTTCGGCCACACCGGCCGAGGATGATCGATGCTGTGTTATCGCTGCGGTAGCCACAACCAAGACGGGAGCGCGCAATGTGAAAATTGCGGCCAAGTCTTCACGCAGAGCCTGCGTGGCAGCGGTCAGCGCAAGTCCGCGAAGGTGGCGCCGCCAAAGAGCGCGCCGTACATGCCGAAGGATCGCATCGGCGAACACTACGAGGTCGTCTCGCTGCTCGGCCATGGTCCGTCGGGCTACGTCTATCGCGTGATCGATGAGACCGCGCCGGCCGGCGCCGATCGTGAAGTCGCGATCAAAGTGATGCACGGCCGCTTGCTGCAGACCGTCGCCGATCGGCAAGCGTTTCAGAAGGCGCTCACGCGCGCGCGGAAGATGGCACACCCAGGCATCGTCCGCGTGTATTCGGAAGGCGAAGATCAAGGCCGCCTCTACTTCACGATGCAGCTCCTCGCCGGCTTGCCGCTCTCGCGCATCATCGAGCTGCGCCAAGGCGAGAAGGCGTTCAGCTTGAAGGAGTGCGAGCCGCTCGTCGCGCAGCTCGTGCAAGCGCTCGACTACTCGCACCGCTTCACCGCGCACGGCGGCTTGAAGCCGTCGAACATCATGGTGCAGCCGGACGACGTGAAGATCACCGACTTCATGACGATGCGCGGGCTGCCGCGGCGGCCGTACCTCGCTGCGCTCGGATCCGCGCTCAACTACGTGGCGCCCGAGCTGCGCGCCGACGGCGCCGATGTGCTGCCTGCGGCCGACGTGTTCTCGCTCGGCGTCATCTTGGCCGAGATGCTCACCGGCAAGCGGCCGGAGACGACGAAGGGTCGCATCGATCTCGGTGGCGCCGAGCTCTTGCCGCAAGTGCGCGGGTTCTTGCTGAAGGCGATGGAGATGGCGCCGGACAAGCGCTGGCGCTCGCCGAACGAGCTCTTGCAAGCGCTGTCGTCGCTCGTCGACGAGCCGATGAGCGAGCCCGTGATCATCACCGCGCCCGTGCCGGTGGCCGCAGCGAAGCCGCCGCCCTTGCGCGCGCCCGAGCCGCCGCCGCTCGCCCGAGAACCGGTCGTCAACGAAGCGGCCGAGACCGGCGCCGCCGACGCGGGCGATCTCGCCGATCTCAACGAGACGACGATCTTGCCGGCCGAGCCCGCGGTGCAAGCGAAGCAGCGGCGCGACGAGCCGCCGAGCACGCGACCGATCTCGCTCGAAGGATCGCTCGACGCCGAGCTCGATCTCGACGGCGACGGTGGCCTCGACGACGAGACGCTCGACAGTCAGCCGCGCTCCGCGTTGATTCGCCGGCGGGAAGATCGCGTCGGTGATCGCAAGGGCTCGGCGCGCGTCGCCGCGGCGATCCTGATGATCGGCGTCATGCTCGCCGGCGTCGTCGTCTGGGCGCGGACGACGCGGCCGGCGTGGTTCGATCGCTTCAACGCGCGGACGATGCAGAGCCTGCAGGCCGCGAGCGCACCGGTCGTCGAGATGTTTTCGTCGGTCACCGGTACGACCGGCACGCCGGCCTCGGCGCCGATCGTGCCGTCGTTTGCGGCAGTGCCGAGCGCTCCGGCTCAGGAGGCCGCGCCCGAGCAAGCGACGAGCGCGCCCGCAACGCCGGTGCTCATGGAACAAAAACCGGAAGCGCCGCCGCCGGCTGAAGACCCGACGCCGACGCGCATGACGCCGCCGCCGTTGCCGGCGCAAGCGCCGCCCGCCGGCTTGACGCAGGCGCGTCCGGAGCCGCCGCGCCCAGAAACGCGACCGCCGCGCGAGAAGAAAGATCGATCGGGCCTCGCGCACAACGCCGAGCCGGCGTCCCTGCAGGCGCCCGTGATCACGAGCGAGGCCAAAGACAAGTTCGGCTGCCCGCACGGCATGGTCTTCGTGCCCGGCGGCCGCTTCTCGATGGGCAGCTCGCCGTCGGACGAGTTCCACAATTTTTCGGACAAGCTGCTCTCGGCGGTCGACGTGCGACCCTTCTGCGTCGATCGCTACGAGTACCCGAACCAAGTCGGCGGCGCGCCGCTCGTCAACGTCAGCTTCAAGCAAGCAAAGCAGTCGTGCGAGGCGGCAGGCAAGCGCCTGTGCGGCGAAGACGAATGGGAGCGCGCGTGCAAAGGCCCCGCCGGCACGCGCTTCCCCTACGGCAACGAGTTCGAAGAGGGCACGTGCAACGTCGGCAAGGACGATCAACCGAAGGCGCCGCGCGCGAGCGGAGCGTCGCAGCAATGCCGCTCCGGCTTCGGCGTCGTCGACATGTCTGGCAACGTCGCCGAGTGGACGAGCTCACCGATGGCCGGCGGCGATTTCATCTTGAAAGGCGGCGACGCTGCGCATCCGGACTACGCGTCGCGCTGCGCGAACCGCGCCGCGATGTCGAGCGGGAAACGTTCGGCGTCCGTCGGTTTCCGCTGCTGCGCCGAGCCGGAATAAAATCGCGATACGGGCCCGTCTGCTTCGTTGCTCCGTCGCTGCGCTGCTCGCCGTACAGGAAGTACGCCTCCGCTGCTCGCTCGGTCGCGCCTCGCATACGAACCCGTCTCGCGATTTTCTTCTCGATGCTTCGACGAAAAGCTCAAGGCACGTACGGGATCGGATCTTTCGCGCCGGCTTCGGCGAAGCCCTTCAGCCTGAGATGACACGACTCGCACACGCCGCACGCGCGGTCGTTGCCGGTGTAGCAGCTCCACGTCAGGTGAAAGGGCACTGAGAGCTCGAGGCCGCGCTTGACGATCGCGCCCTTCGACAAGCGCACGAGCGGCGCTTCGATCTTCAGATCGGTGTCGGGCTTGGTGCCTTTTTGGATCGCGTCGCTCATCGCGGCGATGAACTCTTCGCGGCAGTCGGGATAGCCCGACGAATCCTGCTCGACGGCGCCGAAGAAGATGCGCTTCGCGCTCAAGACTTCGCCCCACGCGGCGGCGGTGCTGAGAAGCAAGCCATTGCGAAAGGGCACGTACGTCGAAGGAATGCCGCCGCCCGGTGTCGTGCCCGTCGGCACCGGCGGGCCGTCGCTCAAGAGCGAGGTGCCGCCGATGATCTTCAGGTGCTGAAAGTCGACGACGAGGCGCGCCTTGGCTTCGTAGTGATCGGCGAGCGCATGAAACGCGGCGAGCTCTTTTTGCTCGGTGCGCTGGCCATAGTTGCAGTGGAGGAACGCCGGCGTGTAATCGCGCGCGGCGATCGCGGCGCAGACCGCCGAGTCCATCCCGCCGGAGACGAGGCAGACGGCGACGGATCGGGTCATCGTCCTGGCTCGTTGCCCCAGAGATATTTGTGGAGCTGCAAGTTCAAGCGCGCGTCGACCTTGGCCTCGAGCATCCACGCGGCGAGATCTTTCGGCGCGAGGACGCCGTGCACCGGCGAGAACGAGTAGGGGACGTCGCCGCGCGCCAAGTGCTTTTGGACGATCGCGAGCGCGTGATCGAAGTCCGCGCGATCTTGCACGACGAACTTCACCTCGTCGTGCTGGGTCAGCGCCTTCCAGTTGCCCTCGTGGAAGCGATCGCCTTCGCCGCTCTTTGGCAGCTTGTAGTCGACGACGCGGCAGACCGTCGTTGGCACGTCGGCGATCGGCTGCGCTCCGGAGGTCTCGAGGAGGACTTCGAAGCCTTCGTCCAAGAAGCGATGGATCAACGGAAACACGTTCGGCTGAAGCAGCGGCTCGCCGCCGGTGATCTCGACGCGCGGCACGCCGTACTCTTTGACGCGCGCGACGATGGCGTCGAGCGAGAGCTTCTCACCGCCGTGAAACGAATAGGTCGTGTCGCACCAGGAGCAGCGCAGGTTGCAGCCCGTCAGGCGCACGAACGCACACGGCAGTCCGGCGTATCGGGACTCGCCTTGGAGTGAGAGGAAGATCTCGGTGATCTGTAGGGTGTCCATAAAACCGGCGCTGGCCTAGCACACGGCGCGAAAAAAGTCGTGGCCGTGGCCGTGGCCGTGAACGTGGCCGGTTGTTCCGGCGCGCTCCCTTTCGGCCACGGCCACGGCCACGCTTTGAGACACGCGTCCAACGTTGCTCCATCAATACGCCACCGATCGCATTTCCTCGCGGATACTTCAGATCCCAGGCAGGTTGTCTTAGCCCAACCCTGCCGGGGTGGGTAGATGTGGGCAACGGTGACCCCGGACAATCTGGGGCACATATAAAGGAGAAAGCCTCATGGTTCCGATCATTGGTGCAGGTTCCCGTCCGACTCCGCAGTTGATCTTGGCGCAGACGATTCCAGGTGGCTATGACGCCGGCCGCGCGCAGCAGCTGATTCAGCAGCTCGAGCAGGCGCAGGCGTCCGGCGACACCGGCCGCATGAACAGCATCCGCGACGGCTTCGAGCGTGCGGCGCGCGTGCGGCCGGCCTCGGGGACGGCGATTCCGCAGACCGGCGCCACCACGCAAGGCGTCGCGCCGGAAGGCGGCACCACGTCGCCGACCCAGTCGTTGGAGAATCTAAACGAAACTACTCGCACGCGTGTCGAATCTGCACACGCGCCAAATCCAGAAACGCCGCCGCCGGTGCCGGGCCCGCAACAGCTCTCGTTCGCGTTCGGCGACTCGAACTATACGCCGGCGAAGGGACTGAAGACCAACGACGCGCAGCCGGTCGCCGGCGCGCGCTTGGGCACGGGCGCCGTCTCGACGCAACCGCCGCAGGCCGAGCCGCAAGGCCCCTACGTTTCGCTCGAGAACTCGCCGGCCCGCATCGCTCAGCGCGAAGCCTCGATGCTGCAAGCGCAGGGTCACCGCCTCGACGCCGGCCAGACCTGGGACAGCTGGACGAAAGATCGCACGAAGGCGATCGGCGATGACTTCCGCGCCCAAGGCGGCGTCTGGCAGATGAACCCGGATCTGCTCGCGCGTGAAGCCGCGGGCCGCGCCGAACGCGCCGGCATCCGCATGACCGCGCCGCAGATCCAATCGCTCGAGATCGAGATCCACAACCACCTCGTTCAAAACGGCGGCCTCCTGCGCACGGGCGGTCAGCTCGGCATGTTCACCGCCGATCAGAGTCACCCGCAGCGCATGATGGGCTTCGGCGCCAGCAACCTCGGCGGCTCGATCATCGGCGGTATCGCCGGCTCCGGCCTCGGCACGCTCGCCGGCATGGTCGTCGGAGGTCCGATCGGCGCGCTCGCCGGTGGTGCGCTCGGCGGCGGCCTGGGCTCGTTGCTCGGCTCGGTGATGGGCCGGCCGACGATGGTGAACCCCGCGCTGCACGCGTACCCATCGATGGCGATGAACCCGTCGATGATGGGCACGGGCGGCCTGCTCGGCACGCTCGGCGGCGGCATGGGCATCATGGGCGGCATGGGCATGATGGCCGGCGCATTGACCGGCGGCCCGATGGGCGCGCTGAATGCCGCGGGCGCATTTCAATCGATGCAACACGAGTTCGCGTACGCCGGCATGGCGATGGACAACAAAGTCCGCGGTATGATGCGCAAGAACGCCATCCTCCAGAACGACATGGAAATGATGGCGATGATCAACAACCCGAACATCCCGATCGAGAAGCTCGTCGCGATGTGGGCGTTGAAGCAGTGCAAGCGCCACGAAGAAGAGCTGAAGGACAAGATGGCGAAGGCGGAGTTCGCGCGCCAAGTCGAGAAGGCCGAAGAGAACGCCAAAGAGAAGCGCCAAGGCATGCAGGGCATGGGCAGCAGCCTGGGCAGCGGCCTCGGCAGCATCGTCGGCGGCATTGGTGGCTTCCTCGTTGGCGGCCCGATCGGCGGCATGATCGGCGGCTCGCTCGGCGGCTCGCTCGGCGGCAGCGGCGGCGGCATGTTGGCCAGCGCGTTCAGCGGCGGCCAAGGCAGCATCTTGGGCGGCGCCAACGGCCCCGGCGGGCCCGGTCAAACGCAGAGCGCGACGGCGTTGAATCTCGAAGTGCAGATGGCGATGGAAGAGTGGAAGCGCGGCATCGAGCTCGCGTCGAACATCATGAAGGCGCTCCACGACATGCAAATGACCATCATCAACAACACGCGCTAACCCTCGCTTCGCTTGGGCTGTTGTCTTACCCCCTCCCGCTCGCCGCGCTCGCTCCCTCCCCGCAAGCGGGGACGTTGGGCGCATTCGCGCCTGGATCTGCGAACGCCGGGCTTGCGCCCTGGCTCGCTGCGCTCGCACTTCGATCGTGCGCTTCTCGCACACTCGGCGACCTAGCGGCGCCGCTCGCCGATGTGACGATCGATTAATTGAGGGTGACGGACGGCTCGGCCACGAGCGGCACGACCTTCGGCCGCTGCCCGCGCGCTTGCTGTAGGTCCCACACCGGGCCCGCAAGGAAGCTCAGCGGATCATCGGCGAACGCCGGTGTGCTCTTCTCGATCGCGTGGCCGACGAAGTTCAACGCCCAGCCGGCGGTGAAGGCGAGGGCGGCGACACCCCACGTCGGGCGCAGCGGCCGCGACAAGAGCAAGCCAGCGGCGCCGCCGACGATCATCGGGATGCCGATGCGATGCAGCTTCCGATTCATCGCGTTCTGGTGGGTCGCGTCGTAGAAGCGGATCGCCTCCGACCAGCGCGCTTCCAAGCCGGACGCCACGTCCGGGTGCTTTTGCCGCCACTTCTTCTCGAGGCCCCAGACGCCCTTGCTGAACATCGAGAGCGCCGCGAGCTTGCTGCCGGTGAGCAAGAGCCCCATGCCGCCGGCGGTGTAAAGAACGTTTCGGTCGAGTGCCATCGCAGACTCCTTTTTGCGTGCTGCCCGCGTCTTTGCCTGACCGGCGATCCTTTGTGAAGGGGAACATTCGCGCGGCGGCGGTTGTTCTCTACGGCAATGCGGCAAGCGCGTGCGTATTTTGACGAGCGGGTTTCCTCGGCGAGGGCTAAAATGAGAATACCTATGGCCCGGCGGTCGAAAAAAACCAGTTGGCACCCCGTGGTGGAGGAGGTCTTGGGCCTCCTCACGCGCGCCGAAGGCCCGCCGACCGTCGATGAACAAATGTATTGGGTCGCGCGGATCGCGCAGCTACCGAAGCGGGACCGCGACCAGGTGGAAGCGCAGCTCTCGTTGATCGCGCAGCGCCTGGTGCAGGCCGGCGCCTCTCCGGAAGCGCGCTTGATCGCGAGCCTCGGGTACTTGGTCGCCGAGCAAGAAGGCAACGACCACGTCGCCCGGCGCGTCTTTGCCGAATAGCAGAGGCTACTTCTCCATCCTCTTGATCAACTGCGCGAGATCCTTTTTCGGATCGCCGTGGCTCTGATACGCCATGTACGTCTGCTGCCCGTCGAAGCGCTTCAACGCTGACAACGCAGGCGCCTTCAGTTCAGGATGCTTCGACACGATCTCGCCGATCGACTGCAGCGCGCTCGACGCGAAGCGCCGCCGCTTGGCGACCTCGAGCAAGCTGTCGATCGTCGCCGCCGTCGGCGCCGAGTGCCGGCGGGCGATGTAGATCATCTCGTGCGTCGCCCACATGGAGTCGCGGCGGGGCGCGCGTGCGAGCAACATGTCGGCGAGCGCCGCGTCGACCGGGCCACTCCGTCCGACGACGTTCTCGAGCACCTCCTTGTACGTATTGACGGCGCCCTGATCGTAGATCTTCGCCGTTTCCAGGTAACGCCAGGCGACAGCGGCGCGACGCTCGGGCTTCACTTTGTCGAGCAGGGTCTCCGCACACGCGCCGCGTTTTTGCTCGGTGAGCGCTTGGCTCAACAGGCACTTCGACGTCGCGAGCTCGAGGTTCGGCAGGCCGTTCTCTTCACGGAGGAGCTGCGAGATTGAACGCGCCGCTTCATCGGGCGTCGCGTCGTCGGAGATGACTTGCATCCACGTGGCGAGCGCTTCCTTACGCGAGATGCCGACGAAGCTCTTCGAGACGTCGGCGACCGCACGCATCACCTCGGGCTCGACGTCGGTGCGCAGGACATGGAGCAACAAGCGCTGCGTCTCGATGCGCGTGCGGGCGACAGGCGCCAAGGCTTCGGCGCAGTCTGCGCGCAGCTTCGGCAAGGGATCGCGCAGGACGCAGAGCTCCAGCGCGCTCCGCGCGGCAGGCTGATCGAAGGCGTGGCCTTTGAGATCCGCGAACGCCTTCCAGCGCACGTGGTCTTCGTTGCGTACGTTGATGAGGTCCTTCAGCGCGCCGGTCGGGGCGTTCAGCGATGGCACGTCGATCTCGCCCCACGCGAGCGGCAGGGCGTCGTTGTCGATCAAGGGCGCCGCCGTCGAGCTCGCGCGCAGGTGCGGCTCGAGCGTCGTCGCCATGCGCTTCGCGGCCCGCACCACGAGCGCCGAGATGATCTTCTGCATTTCTTGCGGCGTCTTGTCTTCGACCTCATCGGTGTCGATGACATAGACGCTCGGCGCGTCGCTGCGCTTTTGCGGCGTGAAGGTGATGTAGACCGAGAACTGCCCGGCGTCCTCGATGAAGCGGCCCTCCATCATCAGCGAGAAGTCGGCCTCGGCGAGCTCGCTGAACTTGCCTTTCTCCAAGCGCATCAGGCCCTTTTGAGTCAGCGGCTCGAGCGACTTCGCCTCGATCACCTTCTCCAAGCTCTCGGGCTCGATCGGCTGCCATGAGCGCGGCTCGATCTTCACGACGTACTTGACGTCTGGCGCAGCGGCGGCGGCGAGCGTGAACAGGAGCGCGATCATCGCTTCTCTCCTTTGCAGCGCTTCACGAGCTGCTCGAGATCGTTCTTCGAGATGCTCTTGTGGTACGACTCCGTCGCCAGCATCTCGCTGACGCCCTCCAAGATCAGCGGGCGCACCGCCTCCGACTCATCGGCGAAGCGGCGCAGCGCGCTCATCGCCGCGCGGTTGCCGCCGGTCTGCACGGCTTCCAACATGCGCTTCGTCAGCTTCTCGTTCGGCTCGGCGTGGGACGCGAGGAGGTCCAGGCTCGACGACGAGAGCGTGCGTTCGTAGCGGCGCCAGAGCACCTCGTCGAGGCCGGCGACGAAGCGCGGCGCGTCCTCGAGCAACGCTTCGACCGCGCGTTGCCAGTCCGTGCCAATCGATCCTTCGCGTTCGCCGGCGCCCTCGAAGTAGCGCGGTGAGTCGGGATCGACCTCGGTGAGCAAAGGCCAAAGGATCGCGAAGCGGCGCTCGTGCGGCACCGGCTTCAAGAGCTCGATGCAGGCGGCCTTACTGCGCTGGTACTTCGGGCGCTTGCCGGCGGCGATCATGCAGCGCGCGATCGCGAGATCGAGGTTCGGTTGATCGCCGAGCTCGGCGAAGGGCCCGTAGACCTCGGCCTTGCTGGCGCGCTCGATCCACGCGGCGATGGCGTCGGCTTGCGAGAGGCCGACGAAGTACTGCATCTGATCGCTCGCTTCTTGCACGATCTGCGAGTCTTGATCCTGGCGGAACACCTCGATCACCACGCGCTGGGTTGGCAGCGACTCGCGCGCGACGGGCCGCAGCGCCACGAGGCAGCCCTTCCTGATCTCGGTGTCTGGATGCTTCAACGCGCACGCTTCGAGCGCGTTTCGCGGCGGCGCTTTGGCGAGGACGAGCGAGGTCAATTCGCGCAGCGCCGCTTTTCGGACCGCGCCGTCCTTGCTGTACAGATCGTCGGCCGCGCGCAGCGACACGACCTTCGGTGTGACGACGTCGGCCCACTTCCACGGGATCTGCGGCAGCTCTCCCGTGAGCGGGGGCGGCGGCGTCGCCTTCTGCACGCGCGTGACGGCGCCTTCGAGCCCTTTCCACAGATCGCCCGCGGCTTGCTTCGCCGAGTCGGTGATGCGCGCGAGCATCGTCGCCTTCGGCAGGCGGCCGAGCGCCATCGTCTGCGACGCGCGCAGGCTGCCGAGATCGCTGCCCGTCCCTGGCTCGAAGCTCAAGTACACCGTGTGCGTCTCGGCCTCGTCGATCATGCGGCCGAGCACGCGCAGCAAGTACTTCGGCGGTTTTTGCTTCGCCTCCTTCTCGGTGATCGCGACGAGCTTGATGCCGCCCGACTTCGTCAGCACCTCGAGCGCGGTCTGCCCGAGCGTGCGCTCGACGTCGTCCGGCTCGATTGGCTGCCAGCCGGTGACCTCTTCTTTGACGAGGTAGTGCACTTCCAAGGGCGCGGCGAAGAGGAGAGCGAGGATGAAGGACATGGCGCGCGATCCCTAACGCTCGTTCGGCGCGCGTTCAACGTCGTGGTCGAAGCGCATGCGCATTGAATACACAGTCATTGAATATAAATAATTGAATAGAATATCTTGAAACGAATTCGTTTCGGTGGAATATACCAAGAAGAACGGAGGAGGCTTCGCGCACGGCATGACCGGCAAAAGCGAAAAAACCGAAGCCGAATTCTCCGAGGCAGAGCTCCTCGAGCTGCAGAAGAAGCACAAGGAAGGCATCACGAGCGCGGACCTCATCGCGCTGCTCGACAGCAAAGGTTTCCGCTTCAGCGAGTCGACGCTCCGAAAGTACGTGCAGCTCGGGCTCCTTCCGCGCTCGCGCCGCATCGGCAGGAAGGGCCAGCGCCGTGGATCGATCGGGATTTATCCGCCGAACATCATCCTGCACATCCTCAACATCAAGCGTGGGCTCAAAGAGAACCGGACGCTCGACGAGATCGGCTACCGCGCGAGCGTGCTCGCCGAGCTCGAGACCTTGTCGAACGCGTTCGCGAATTTGGCGAGCGGGATGAAGACGCTGGTCGCGCAAGAGAAGGACCCAAAGGCGGTCGACAAGATCGAGACGCAGCTCAAGCTCGCCGAGCAAGACTTCGAGCGGCTGCACAAACGTTTAACGAGCGCGATCCACCACGCGCAGCAAGGGGATCGCGAATGAAACAGTCACGAACGCATTCACCGAACACGAGCGCAGCAAAACCCGAAGGAGAGCAACTGATGCGAGACAAGCGAGGAGCCGAGCGAAAGTCCCTCCCGATCATCGACGACGACGAGAGGCTCGAGTCAGGCGTGACGACCAAGGGTCGCCGCCGCTCGAAGACGATGTCGCGGCGCGAGATGATGCGCGAAGCACGGCGCATGATGTCGCGCGGCGAGATCTTGGAGAAGATCGACTACGATCGGCCGAAGAACCGCTTGCAATGCAAAGACGGGTCGCGACCATGTCTCTACGTCTCGTGCAAGCACAACTTGTACTTGGACGTGAACATGATGACCGGGTCGATCAAGTTCAACTTCCCGGACAAAGACATCTACGAGCTGAAAGAGACCTGCGCGCTCGACGTCGCCGAGCGCGGCGGTATCACGCTCGAAGAGGTCGGCGAGATCTTGAACCTCACCCGCGAGCGCGTGCGCCAGCTCGAGATGAGCGCGCTCGAGAAGATCCGCGCGGCGGGCGAAGACGTCGGACTCATCGCCTTCGAGGGCTGGGATCCCGATCGATCTGATCCTGGCGAATGAAGGGAAGCGCGATGCCGGCGCACCTGCTTCGTTGCTCTGTCGCTCCGCTGCTCGACGTAGCTCCGCTACGCCTGCGCTGCTCACTCGGTCGCGCCTCGCATCTGCATCGACCTCGCGCTTCCGGCTGAACGTTGATATGCGGCAGCGATGTTCGACTTGGGACAAGCCAAGGCCGGCCTCGCCGCCCGTGACACCCGCGCGATCGCCAAGACGCTCCGCGCGGTCGACGATCGCGAGCCGTGGATTGCGGCGCTGTTCAGCGACCTCCACGGCAAGCTCGCCGAGCATCGACAAAAAGCGCACGTCATCGGCATCACCGGCAGCCCGGGCGCCGGCAAGTCCACCGTCGTCGACGCGCTGATCGCGCATTACCGCGCGCTCGGCCAACGCGTCGGCGTCATCGCCGTCGATCCGACCTCACCCTTCACCGGCGGCGCCATCTTGGGCGATCGCATCCGCATGCGCGGCCACAGCCTCGACGACGGCGTGTTCATCCGTAGCCTCGCGACGCGCGGCGCGCTCGGGGGCTTGTCGAAGAGCGCGTCAGACAGCGTCAACGTCATGCTCGCCGCGGGCTTCGACGTCGTGCTGCTCGAGACGGTCGGCGTCGGCCAAGACGAGGTCGACGTCTTCAAAGTCGCGCAGTCGGTCGTCGTCGTCTTGACCCCGGGGATGGGCGACGACATCCAGGCGATCAAGGCAGGCATCCTCGAGATCGCCGACGTCTACTTAGTGAACAAGGCCGACCGCGAAGGCGCGCACAAGGTCGTCAGCGATCTGAAGTCGATGCTCACGCTGATGCCGCACCCGGACGAGCAGCAATTGCCGCCGGTGATCGAAGCCGTTGCGACCGAGAAGAAGGGCATCGACACGCTCGCCGCCGCGCTCGCGCAGCACCTCGCCTACTTGCGCGGCGCCGAGGCCGGCAAGAAGCGCGAAGAACGCCGCCTGATCGCCGCCTTCTTGCAGCTCTTCCGCAACGAGGCGGTCTGGCAAGTGGAGCAACGCGTCGGAGGTGGGCTCGACGCCGCCAGCCTTCGCGTCGCGCGTGGCGAAGATCCGTACAGGGTCACGGCTGAGATGCTGGCGACGCTGTTTCGCTAGGGTCGTGGTGCGGCGCTTCTTTCGCCGGCTCACGGATGATCACGAAGTACACGAAGAGCACGACGAGGAGCGCCACGACGGCGGCGGCGATGATCTTCATCCGCTTCTGCCGATCGCGCTCGATCGCGAGCAGCTTGTCCGTGTTGTAGCGCTCCTTCTTCTTCGGCGCCGTTGGCGTTTCGGCCACCGCCGCTGAGGTCGCCGTCGCCGCTGAGGTCGCCGTCGCCGCTGAGGTCGCCGTTGACGATGAGGGCTTTTTCTCGGCCGTGGCGACACCCGGATTCGCCACCGTCCCTAGGCTCAACGCGCTCAACCGTCCGAGCAGCATGTCGGCGAAGGTTCCCTTTCTGATCGCGTCTGCGGCGCCGTTCGCCGCCGCGAACGCCTTCGTCGCTTCTCCTTCGCCGCTCGCGAAGAACACGATCGGGATCTTCCCGGCGCGCCGCCGCACTTCGAGCAAGCGATCCCCCTTCATCGCCGGGAGCGAAGGATCGCAGATGACGAGATCGAAGTCGCCGCCCGCGAGGCGCTGCGCGAACTCCGCCATCTCGCGCGTCGCCGTCACCAGGAAGCCCGACTCGCCGAGCAGGGTCTGCAGCATGCGCAGGAGCAGCGCCGAGGGATCGAAGATCAAGACGCGGCTCAAGCGGTCGACCGCCGAAGTCGACGCCATGAAGTGCGCGACGGTCGCCTTTACCGCCTCGCTCGCGCCTTCGAACTTCAGGCCCACGCTCTTCTCGAAGCGGCGCTCGTTGACCACGCTCGCGCGCACGTCGATCTCGCCGCTGGCGCCGCGGAAGACGAGGCGTCCCTTCGTGCCGATGCTCGGCGGCTGCGACGAGACGAGCGATCCGCCGTTATCGCTCAAGGTCTTCAGCGTGCCGGCGAGCTCGGCGGCGCCATCGACATGAAGCACCGCCGGGATCGCCACGTCGACGCGCGGTGCGCTGCGCCGATTCATGATCAGGTGCCGGTGCATCGCTTCTATCGCCGCGGAAACGTCCGAAGAATTCTCGATGACGCACGCGACCCCTTCTGCGCTCGCCGGGCGTCCGACGACGACCACCCGCAAGCGCCCGTCCTTCACGGCGGTCTGCAGCGCGGGGCCGAGCGACCGCGTCATCTCGGCGAAGCTCGCGGCGTCGGCGAAGAGCAAGCTCGGGCTCGCGATCGCCTTGTTCGCGGCGTCGATCGGCGAGCTGCCGCGCGCGTGCGGAAAGCCGAGGCTCATGATCTCGGTCGCGAGGACGTCGCTTTTGAGCATCGTCACGACTTGCACGATGTCTTGTTGCATCGCTGCCAAAGCTACCAGGCGTCGCGCCGCGCACCAGCAAAGCGCTTCGGAGGGCTCAGCCGGTGGCGTACGCCTCTGGCACGACGAGCGTGAGCGCGCGCGCGTCGACGGTGATGCGCACCCGCGGGGTCGCCACGAACTCTTCGCCGTCGATCTGCGCCGCCAGCGGAACCTCGGTCGAACGCGGCGCGAAGCGCAGCTCGATCGATCGCGCGCGCACGCTCTCCGAGTGCGACACGCCGACCGCGGCGAGCGCTTCCTTCGGCACCGGGTTCAGGTCGAGGTGCACGATCGCTTTGGACAACCAATCGCGCTTGCCGGCGAAGGGCACCACCTCGAACAAGCCGTCGTCCGGCTTGCTCTCGCGGTCGAACACCCAGGCGCCGCCGTAGACGCTCGTGCCTTTGACGACGAGATCGGTGAGTCCCTCCCACGCGAAGTCCTGGCCGTCGCAGACTAACGACACGTCGAACTTGTCGTCGTCGACGTACGAGGCCAAGAACGTCCGAAAGAGGGCGCCGGCGTAGACCAAGTGATCGCGATAAATGTCGCGCAGGACGGGGATGCCTTCGATCGTCTTGCGATCCTCGTTGCGCACTTTCAAGACGCGCGGGCTGATCCCCCAACCGGCCGAGTCGAAGAACGCGTCCTGCTTGACGACGCCGCCGCGCGCGTCCAACGCATCGAGGCGGCCGACGTCGAGCTTGCAGCGCGCGTTCGCTTTGATCACCGCCACGTTGTGCTCGAGCGCGCCGGCGTCGGCGGCGAGGCCGAAGCTCTTGCCTTGATCGTTGGCGGTGCCGGTCGGGAGCATCGCCAGCGCGACCTCGGCGGCGCGGCCCGACGCGAGGAGGCCCTTGGCGACCTCGGCGAAGGTGCCGTCGCCACCCATATAGATGACAGTCGAATACGGCTTCGCGCGGAGCGCGTCGGCCACCATGGCGACGGTGCCGCCCTTCGGCAGCGTCGCGGCAAAGTCGTGATCGATCGCCGCTTCGGCGAGCAGCTCGCGCGCCCGAGCGATGCGCTCTTTGTTCTTTCCGCTCTGCGCGGTCGGGTTTCCGACGAGGAGGTGCGTCGCCATGGTGCAAATGATATAGCGCGTGCCCATGTTGATCGCGTTTCTGTTGACCATTGCCGCCCCCGTCGAGAACCTCACACCACAAGCCTTCAAGGCGCTCGCCGAGAAAAAGCCGGGTATCGTGCTCGACGTGCGTACGAAGGAGGAGATCGCGCGCGGCAAGCTCAAAGACGCGACGACGATCGACTTTCGCGATCCGCGCTTCCTGCAAAAGGCGGCGCTGATGCAGAAGGACAAAGCGATCTACGTGTATTGCGCGATGGGCGGGCGCAGCAGCAAGGCGGCCGAGAAGCTCGCCGCCCTCGGCTTCGAGCACGTCTACAACTTGGACGGCGGCATCACGGCGTGGGCGAAGGAAGGCCTGCCGGTCGAGGTGCCGAAGGAGCCGCCGCCGCCGCGGACCGATCGCGCGATGGCGCCGGAAGCTTTCGATGCGCTCGTGCAGAAGGCCCCGCGTGTGCTCGTCGAGTTTCAGACCGAGTGGTGCACCCCGTGCCAGAAGATGGAGCCGGTGGTCGCCGCGTTGAAGGCTCAGAAGAACTTCACGATCGTGCAGGTCGACGTCGAGCAGAGCGAAGCGCTCGCCGCCCGCGAGAAGGTGCAAGCGGTGCCGGTGTTCGTGCTCTACGTCGGCGGCAAGGAGCGGTGGCGTAAGGTTGGCGAGGTGCCGCAGGCGGAGCTCGAGGCGGCGTGGCGCACGAAGCCCTGAGCGACCTGTCCGTTATGACGGATGCGCGCAGGCATTTGGCGCGGGAATCTCTACAGTTACGCTTGTCCTTCGACCCCCCTTTTCTGTACATTTACGCGATGCATCAGGCGAAATGGACCACCGCCAATCAGAGCCCCACGGTCGACGACATCCCCTTCAAGAGCCTCTACGAAAAAGAAGAATACGACGTGCTGACGAACGACGGCTGGTCGCTCGTCATGACCCGCTACAAGCCCGTGGCGCAGGAGTTCCACCAGCCGCTCTTCGGCGTGCCGGTCCTCTGCGTGCATGGCTTCTCACAGAATCGGCACGCGTGGACGAGCGGCGAGTTCGTGAAGAACCTGCTCTTCTTCGGCCTCGACGTGCACCTCTTGGAGCTGCGCGGCCACGGCAAAAGCTCGGTGCAGCACCAGCACGATCGCTGGGAGAACGACGGCCTGCCGCTGCCTGCGGACGTCGACTACGGCTGGAGCGTCGACAGCTACTTCTTGCTCGACGTCCCAGCGGCGATCGACGCCGTGAAGTCGAAGACCGGCAGGAGCAAGATCGCGTACATCGGCCACTCGATGGGCGGCATGATCGGCTACGGCTTGGCTTCGTTACGCTCGGATCTCTCGTGCTTGATGACGATCGGCGCGCCGGCCGAGCTCGGCAAAGACTTTTTGACGCTGCGCCTCGTCTCGCGCGTGGTGCCGTGGCTCGGACAAGCGGCCGACGCGACGCTCGCCGGGTTGAACGGCGTGCGGCGCGCGCGGCACTTGGCCGAAAAGCACGTGCTGAAGCGCGAACAGGAAGCGCTGGCGCCGTGGCGTTACACCTACGTGCCGATGGACTGGCTCTTTCAGCTCGGGGAGCGGGCGCTGTCCGAGGCGAGCTTCAACCTCTACGCGCGCCTGTCGCCGCTCGGCGTCGTGCTATTCAATCCGAAGCACACGGCGCTCGAGGGCATCGAGTGGATCTTGAAGCGCGGCACGCACAAAGAGCCGCGCGGCGTCGTCGAGCAGTTCGCGCGCTGGATCAGGAAGCAGGAGATGATCGTTTACCGCACCGGCTACGACATCAAGAAGAACTTCAAGCGCATCAAGATCCCGCTGGCGATCGTCTTTGGTGATCGCGACATCTTGGCGTCGATGAAGTCGACGGCGTCGATCTACCGCTCGGCGCAGAGCGATTACCTCTTGTGGCGCCCGGTGCGCGGCAACAGCCACATCGAGCTGACGATGGGGTACGACATTCGCCAGATCTGCTACGACATCAAGAACCTCGTCGAGTACGCCGAGCACGCGGGCGAGAAGCCGCGCAGCCTGCCGCGTAAGGGCGGCGAGAAGACGAAGCCCGCGGCGGCGAAGCCGAACTGATTGACGTGAAGACGACGGAAGAACTGCCGGCGGCGTTTGCAGCGCTCGTCGAGGTGATGGAGCGCTTCGCTGGCGATCGTTCGGCGATGGCGGAGCTGCCGCTCGAAGTGAGGAAACGCTTGCTCGCGGCCTGCGGCAAGATCGCGGATCCGCCGACGCCGGAGCGGAAGCGGTTGCGCAAGGCGCTGCGGAAGAAGGATCACCGGGAGCAGCGCGAGCGGGATCTGCAGGCGTTGGCTTCGTCGGCGTTGCGGCGGGCGAGGACGGAAGGGAAGGACTCGCACGGGCTACTGCCGAAGCATGCGCTGCCTGGGGCGTCGGCCACGGCCACGGTCACGCTCACGCTCACGGCCACGACCTTGGAAGAGCCGCGCTACTGTTACATCTGCAAGGCGCCGTACGTGTCGGTGCATCACTTCTACGACTCGATGTGCGGGGCGTGCGGTGATCTGAATTTTGCGAAGCGCGACGAGCTCTGCGATCTCAGCGGGCGCGTGGCGTTGGTGACCGGCGGTCGCGTGAAGATCGGGCAGCAGATCGTTCTGAAGCTGCTCCGCTGCGGCGCGAAGGTGATCGTGACGACGCGCTTTGCCGCCGACGCCGCCGAGCGTTACGCGGCGATGCCGGAGTTTGCGACGTTCGCGGATCGCGTCTCGTTCTATGGCTTGGATCTGCGGCACACGCCGAGCGTCGAGCGCTTTTGCGACGACTTGCTGCAAACCGAGGCGCGCCTCGACTTCATCATCAACAACGCGTGTCAGACCGTGCGCCGGCCGCCGCAATACTACGCGCACTTGCTGGAGGGCGAACGCGCGGCGATGAAGCGGTTGGGGTCGGGACAGGCGCTGATTCGCAATGCCAGCCTTGGGGCCGCCGAGCTTTCACAGCTGGCGTACGATGGCGAAGAGATCGATCATTCGCTCTTTCCCGCGCAACTGTACGACGTCGATCAGCAGCAGATCGACCTGCGCAAGGTGAACAGCTGGCGTTTGAAGCTCCACGAAGTGCCGACGCCCGAGCTCTTGGAGGTGCAGCTCGTCAACGCCGTCGCGCCTTTCGTTCTGAACGCGCGCCTGAAGCCGCTCATGGAGAAGGTGCCGACCGCCGACAAGCACATCGTCAACGTCTCGGCCATGGAAGGGCAGTTCGGCCGCGGCACGAAGACCGATCGCCACCCGCACACGAACATGGCGAAGGCCGCGTTGAACATGATGACGCGGACGAGCGCGCAGGATTATCGGCAAAGCGGCATCTTCATGAACAGCGTCGACACCGGCTGGGTGACCGACGAAGATCCGGCCGAGATCGCCGTGCGCAAAGAGCGAGAGGGTTTTCAGCCGCCGCTCGACATCAAGGACGGCGCCGCGCGCGTGTGTGATCCGATCATCAGCGGCTTCATCACCGGCGAGCATGTTTGCGGCTTGTTCTTGAAGGACTACGCGCCGACGGTGTGGTGAAGCGCCGTCCGAATCGCGCGTCAGTCGAAGCGTTGTCGGGCGATGCCGACGAGGCAGAGGACGTGCCCCGTGAGCATTAGCAAAAGCTCGACGGTGACGCGCACGTCTCGGGCCGCGCTGTAAATCGGCACGCCTAAACGCTGGGCCCTAGTCAGTGCTTTTTGCGTGGCCGTCGCGGCGGCCGTTTCTTGAACGCCGCGAGCTCTCTTTCGAGCTTCGTCACGCGCCGATCCAGCGATTCGTCGCGCGAGACGCCGCTCGTGAAGCCACGGACGATTTGGCCGCCAAACCAATCGAGGCGCTCGGACATGCGGTTCGTGGCGTCCTTGACTGCGCGAATCTCCGTGCGCAGCTCCTTGCGCAGCTCGTTCGAGTCCTTGCGCAGCTCGGTGGTCTCCTTGCGGACTTCCACCAGCTCCCTGCGGACTTCCACCAGCTCCCTGCGGACTTCCACCATGTCCTTCTGCATCTGCTTCTGACCGTGCACGAGCACCGCCTGACTCTCGGCGAGCTTGATCTGCCCCTCCGCAAGCGCGTTCAACAAGGTCTTGAGCTCAGGATCCATGCGCATACCCTCCTATATTATAGGGGGCCGTGCGATTCGGCGATTCATCCTGTCAAATCTCGGCTCCGCCGCGCGTGACAACCCCTTGTCGCCTCAGTCGTACGGCTGCGGCGCGATCCCTGCCTTGCGCAGCGCCGGCAGCATCAACACGCGCGCCTTCTTCTTCGCGAACGCTTCGTCGAACTCCGCGAGCCCCACCTTCATCGCCGCTTCGAAGGGCGCGTCGTGCGTCATCGTCGTCTCCAAGAAGAGGTACTTGTCCTTCAGCTTGGGGTCGTCCTGCTCGGTCGCGTGCCAGCCGACGAACGCGTGGCCGGGCACGAGCACGATCGCCGGCTGCAGGCCGATCGCCTCCATCAACGTCGCGTAGAGGATCGCGCCTTCGAGACACTGCGCGTTTGTCGTCGCGAGCACTTCGGCCGGTAGCCGTGCGCGTTGGCCGTAGCCGTTTCCAGATGCGGTCTCCGGGTTCATCACGTACGAGACGCCTTTGGCCTTGAGCGAATCGTAGATCGCTTGCACCTGCGGGATCGTCGCCGACTGCTCGCCCGCGAAGGTATTGCGTGGCGCCCGCGTCTTCGCTTCGGCTAAGAACGCCTCGACCGCCTTCGCCGTCGGCGTGACCCACGCGGCCATGAACATGTTGAGGTTCTCGGCCATCGCTTTTTCTTCGTCGACGAATGCCGCGGTCGGCAGGAAGTCGCGTGGCTGCAGCTCGATCTCCTCGCTGTCCTGATGCACGACCGCCTCGGTCGTTTGCGCCACGCTGAGCACGCGGATGCTGAGCTGCGCCCGCCGCGCCGCGCGCATGCCGACGAGATCGAAGGTGGCCGCCAGCGGCGGCGTGAGATCCGCGACGATCGACTGGCCCTTCAGCACCGTCTCGGTCTTCGTCTGCACTTGTGTCACGCCGTCGATCGACGCCTCGATGCGAAACTGGCGATCCTCGCCGACGTTGTCCAAGTACACCCGCACGAGCGGCTTCGAGCCTTCGTGCTTGCCGATCAAATGGAAGATGCCGAGCGCGACCATCGGCATGTGCTCGGTCTCGACGAGCGCGCCGTAAGCCTTCGCCGGCACGAGCGACTTGCGCACCTCGATGAGATCCTCGGCGTCTCCGCCGAGCTTGTCCGACTCGGCCACCGCTTTGGCCGCCTCCGGGAGCTTGCCAGTGTGCAAGAGCGCGCGCGCCCGATACTTGTGCGCGCGGTTCAACACCTCGTTCTTCGCCGGGCCCTTCAACTTGGCGCCGAGCTTCACCGTCTGCTCGGCGGCGGCGAGGCACTGCTTCCAATCCCGCACGCGGCAAAACACCTTCGCCCGCGTGAGCGCCACGTCCGGATCCTTCGCCGCGAATTTTTGCGCTTTGTCGAGCAGGCCGAGCGCGAGGCGCGGGCTGTTCAGTCCTACGTATGCCCGCGCGAGCAGTTCCGGGTGGCCGCCCTTCGGATCCGATGCGAGCATCAACGCGCCGATGTCGCCGAGGAGCACGTAGTACTTCTGCTTCTCGGCGCAGCGCGCGAGCCAGAGGTAGCCTTCGCTGTTCTTCTTCACCTCCGCGGCCTCAGGACGGGCGAGCGCGAGCAGCACGCGCGTCCACGGCGCGATGAGCGTCTTGCAGTCGCGCGTCGCGGGCTTCGCGGCGGCGACGACCTTCGCCAACATCGCCCGCGCCTCGGCCTCGGTCGGCAGCTTCGGCGCGGCCGCTTGCGGCGCTTCTTTTCCGGTCGACGGCGGCGGCGGTGCGGCTTCGGACGCGAGCAACAAGGCGAGGAGGAGGAGCATGCGTCGACAGTAGCCGATACGCGCGCTTGCACAAAAAATCGGGTGTGCGAGCACAGGTCATGACGAAGAGCTGGGCCGAACGCCATCAGGACGACGCGATCGCGATGATGACCCGCCGCGATCGCCGGATCTACGCGGCGCTCGCGCTCGGGACGATCGGGCTCGGGCTGCTCGGCCGCCGCGCCGCTTGGATGCCGTCGTTCTTCGCTGCGAACGCCGGCGACGCGCTCTATGCCACGCTCGTCTTCTGGTTGCTGGCGATCGCCGTTCCGCTCGCGCGGGCGCAGCACTTAGCGATCGTGACCTTCTGCGCCTGCGCGGCGATCGAGCTCAGCCAGGCGTGGCACGCGGAGTGGCTGCTCGCGCTTCGCCGCACCGCGCTCGGACCCCTCGTGCTCGGGACCACCTTCGCCGCCGAGGACTTCCCTCGCTATCTGGCAGGCGTCGCGATCGCGCTCATCGTCGATCGGCACGTGCGCGGTTGGCGGCCGACCCGGTGACTGTGTCACTCGTCCGGTCCTTCGGGCCGGATCCGCCTCATCGCATGCCGCTTGGGATCGACTTCCTGCGCCGCGCTGCGACCAAGAGCAGGGGCAACGCCCACGCGAACGGACTTCCGCTCGCGCCGCAACCACCGCGCGGCTGCGGCGGGTTGCACAGGACCTGCGTTTGCGTGATCTCGAGGCCGGTGAGCCCACCGTCGAGATCGGTGTCGTTGCCGACGACGATGCGCACGCCGCCTTCCACGCAGGCCTGATCGCCGGTGCCGATCTTCTCCGTGAGGAGCAGCGTGCCGCTGTGACCGTCCGCACCGCTCGCGCCTTGTGGGCCGGTCACGCCTGGCGCGCCCGTGTTGCCGGTCACACCGCTCGCGCCCGGCGGTCCGGGCGTGCCTGAGGCGGATCCGCAAACGTAGCCGGTCTGGAGCACGGCGCCGCTGCAGTCGAGCGTCTCGACGCGCTTGCCGCCGGACGCACAGTTGATGCCGGCGGCTTCGTCGGCGATGCGCACGCTAGCCGTTTGCCGCTCGGCGGCGCCGATGTCGCAGAGGCACGCGCGCGGCAGCCCGCCTTGATCGACGGTGATCGCGTCGCCGAGCGCGTTCGTACAGACGCCGGTGTCGATGATGGCGCTGCCGGCGATGGGCGGCAAGGACGCAGTGCCGTTCGGCCCAGGGGCGAGTGTGTCGTCGACGAGGACGTTCGTGACGTTGTCGAGCCGGCGATCGGTCAAGGGATCCGCGACGCATGCCGCGCCGGTGCCGAGCACGTTGTAGCCGTCGCTCGCGAGCGCGGCCAGGCTCGTCGCCGCGCAATCGAAGCCGGGCGTCATCGCCGCGTTCGCATTGCCGGCGAGCAGTGTGTTGCGCAGCCGCACGGTCGCTGTTGCGCTCACGCCGAAGGCCTCGACGCCGCCGCCGTCGTTGTCGACGATGGTGCAGTGCGAGACGCGCGCGACCCGCGGCGTCGCGACGGCGTGCAAGTGAAGCGCGCCGCCGTTGCTGTCGGCCGTGTTGAGCGTGAGCGTCGCGTTCTCCAAGGTGAGCGTATTGTCGCTGACGAACACCGCGGCGCCGGAGCCACTCGCGTGGTTCGTGATGAACGCGCTGCGCACGATCGTGGTCGCGCCGCTGGAATAGACCCCGCCGCCTTCTCCGCCCGAGTTGCCGCTGATGCTGGAATCTTCGATCGTCAACGCACCGCCCGAGTTGTAGACGCCGCCGCCCGGACCCAAGTTGATCGCGCAGGTGCCGCCTATCGTGAATGTTCCGGGCAAGTTCTGCGCGATGAGCGAATGCGCGATGCGGCCGCCGCTCATGCGGATGCCGATGCCGCTGTCCGCCAGGTGGGAGCCGGAGTTGCAGTCTGTGTCGCCCGAACGATTGCCGGCCACCGAGCTGTCGAGGACGAGGAGCCCGTTGACCTTCGTGCTGACGATGCCGCCACCACCGCCCGGGGCACCGTTGCTGTCATGGCCGGCGCTGTCGCTCACCGTGCAGCTCTCGACGCGCAGAAACGCCGCGCTCCTGATGGCGCCGCCGTCCTCCGTGGAAGGCGCTTTGCCGTTCGCGATCTTCAATTGGCGCAAGGTCACGATGTTCGTGCCGACGTCCTGAATGTCGAAGATACGATCGATGCCCGGCGTGAGCGGGTCGGTCTCGACCGCGCCGCGGATCGTCGTTCCCGTCGGCCCCGTCGCGCCTTGGATCGTCATGGCCGTCGTGATGTCGAGATCGCCGCCGGCGTTGGCGTTGTCTCCCGCGGCGCCGAGCGTCAACACGTAGACGCCGGCGGGGACCAGAATCAAATCGGCGCCGGAGCCGTTCTCGCAGCCGCTGGTGCCGCCGGCGTCTGCGTTGGCGGATGTAATCGCTTCGCGCAGCGAGCATAGGCCATCGCCGTTGGTGAGCGTGTCGAGGGTTGTCTCGACGTTGATTGTCGCGCCGATGATCGCCTGCGTCAGGAGAACGAAGAGCATTTCAGATCCTCACGCGGACGACGACGTCGCCCGAGAACGTCGTTGTCTGCGACGGTTGCGTGCCTTGGGCCGCCGCGCGGATCGTCGCGCCGGCGTTGACGTAGGGGAGCATGTTGACGCCGGAGACGAGCGTCATCGTGATCTTCGTCGCGCCCTTGTCGAGCTTCGGCAACGACGCGATCTTCGTCTCGCTGAGCCCGGGCGCGCTGACGAAGACGTCGAGCGCCGTCAAGAAGTCGAAGTTTCCGGAAGGCGCGCTCTGCGGCGTGATATAAAGGACGAACGACTCCATCACGACGGCGCTCGCCGGACCGGTGTTGCGCTTCTCGGTTTCCTGCTTGATGTCGAAGTTGAGCTTCGGGTTCGTCAGCGCAAAGCCGGGCAACAAGCCGCCGAGCAGACTGCCCTGAATCGTGTTCTCGCCGAGGTTCTGCTCGAGCGTGAAGCTGATCGCGCCGCAGGAGACGAGCGCGATCGCCAGGAGTGCCTCCTTCCTCACGGCTCCAACCGATCCAAGGTCCGCGCGAACGGGATCGTCTCACGCACGTGATGCAGCCCGCAGATCCACGCGACCGTGCGCTCGATGCCGAGGCCGAAGCCGCCGTGAGGGACGCTGCCGTAGCGGCGCAGATCCAAGAACCATTGAAACGCCGCCTTCGGCAGCTGGTGATCGGCGATCGATTGCTCCAGCACTTCCAGGTTGTCTTCGCGCTGGCCGCCGCCGATGATCTCGCCGTAGCCTTCCGGCGCGAGCACGTCGACGCAGCGGGCGATCTTCGGGTTCGCTGGATCGTGCTTCATGTAGAACGCCTTCACCTGCGCCGGGTAGCCGTGCACCATCAGCGGCCGATCGAACTGCTTCGTCAGCTCGGTCTCATGCGCGCTGCCGAAGTCGTCGCCCCAAGTGATCTTCATGTGCGCCTTCACCTCGGGATCGGTGACGGTCTTCTCGAGCTCTTCGATGCGCTTGACGGCGTCGGTGTACGAGAGGCGATGAAACGGCTTCTTCACGTTCTTCAGGTGCGTGAGGTCGCGCTCCAAGATCTGCGTCAGATCCTTCTCGTGCTTGTTGAGCACGCGCTCGACGACGCTGCACAAGAAGTCCTCGGCGAGGTCCATCACGCCCTCGAGCTCGATGAACGCGACCTCGGGCTCGACCATCCAGAACTCGTTCAGGTGCCGCCGCGTCTTCGACTTCTCGGCGCGAAACACTGGGCCGAAGCAGTAGCTCTTGCGAAACGCGAGCGCGGCCGCTTCCTGATAGAGCTGCCCCGACTGCGACAGATACGCCTTGCGCTCGAAGTACGGGGTCTCGAAGAGCGTCGTGGTGCCTTCGCACGCGTTCGACGTGAGGATCGGCGAGTCGACGAGCACGAAGTCGTTTTCGTCGAAGTAGTCGCGCACCGCCTTAACGATCGTGTGGCGGATCCTCAGGATCGCGTGCTGGCGCCGTGAGCGCAGCCAGAGGTGGCGGTGGTCCATGAGGAACGCGTCGCCGTGCTCCTTCTTTTGGATCGGGTACTCGGCCGACGCACCGACGAGCTTCAGCGCGTTCGTGTGCAGCTCGAAGCCGATGGGGCTGCGCGCATCTTCGACGACCTTGCCCTTCACTTCGACCGCGGCTTCGAGCGTCAGCTTGTCGGCGACGGCGAACTCGGCTTCACTCACGTCTTTCTTGCCGATGACGCACTGGATGGTGCCGGTGCCGTCGCGCAGCTCGAGGAATTGCACCTTGCCCGAGCCGCGCTTCGTCGCGACCCAACCTTTGAGGGTGATTTGCTGGTCTTTGAATTTGCCGATGGTTGAGACCGTTGCGTCCATGGCGGTGTCGTCTAGCGCTTTGAAGGAGCCGAAGTCGAGGCTGGGCTTCCGTGCTCATCACCGAAGCGCACTAATGGACACCGCCCCACCGCATGTCAGACTCCCCGGGTGATCTCGCGACTCCCCGCGCTCGCATTCCTGATCTGCGTCGCTTCGTGCCGCGGCTGCGACAACACGCCGCCGGACGCGCAGCTCGTGTCGGTCACAGGCGACGTCAGCTTCGCCCCGAAACAAGACGAACCACAATCGCCCGTGGCGGCACCACGCGCGCTATACAAGGGCAACGTCATCCAAACCGCCGCGGCGAGCGAAGCGCTGATCGCCCTGCAAGCCGGCGAGCTCACGTTGAAAGAAAACAGCGTGCTCGTCGTCGGTGACGCGCGCGTCGAGCTCGGCGCGATCGTCCTCGAAGGCGGCGGCGAAGTGCGTGCAGGCGGGAAGGTGATCCGGCTCGGCACGCGCTTCGGCAAGCTCACCGTCGACGTCGGCGCGGTCGTCCTTGTCGGCGCCGGCGGGATCGCCGTCACCGTCGGCAGCGTCGAGCTCGTCGATCAGAGCGGCACGCGCAAGCTCACGCCGACACCCGCCAGCGCCCCAGCGAGCCGGCCGGTGTTGACGGTGGAGCTGCCGATCTTGCTCGAGCGCAGCTCCGGCCGCGTGGAGGTGCTCGGCCCGCATGATCGCTGGCGGCGCGTCGGCAAAGGTGAACGGCTCGCGCAAGGCTCACGTGTTCGCGCGGTCTCTGCGGGCACCGTTCGCTTCGGTGATGACGCGAAGGGCGGTGCGCTCACGCTCGAGGCCGGGGCGACCGCGACGCTGACGCAGGCGCAGGACTCGGACGCCGGCGCGACCGTCGCGTATTCCGTCGAGGTCGGCCGCGCGAGCGCGAGGATCGAGCCGCACGCACGAGCCACCCACCGGGTGGTGCTCGGAAAGCTCGGCAAGGCACAGCCCGTCTCGCTCGAAAAAGGCTTGCTCCGCGCCGAGGCCGAGCTCGACGCGAAGACACCACGTGTCACTGTCCGCGCCGGCGTCGTGCGCTTCGCCGACGGCCAAGAAGTCCACGCCGGCGAAGCGCGCGTGCCCGGGAGCGACGTCGGTCCCCTCAGCGCGACGGAAGTTGAAGTGGCGCTGCGCCCGGCCTCCATCGTTTATGCCGGCAGCGCGCCGCCGATCGCGCTGAAGTGGCCGGCGCAAAAAGATCCGGTCGTCGTCGAGATCGCGCGCGACCGCGACTTCACCGACGTCGAGCTTCGCGAGCAGCTCGCGGGCGGACGGCTGGTTCTCGACGGTCTCTCGGCGGGTCGGCGCTATTGGCGAGTGAAGAAGAACGGCGGCCAGTGGCAAACCGGCAGCCTCACCCTCGCCAAGGGCGACGCCGGCGCGTGCACGAATTGCCGGCGCGACAACGTCATCGACGACAACGGCGAAAAGACGGTGGTCTACTATCAACAAGCGGTGCCGCGCGTCGTTTTGCGGTGGAAGCCGATCGCGGGCGCCGCGAAGTATCGCGTGAAGGTGTTCGCCGACGGACGCTTCAACGAAGCGGTGATCGACGAGGGCGCGAGCGACGGCGATCTCCCGCTCGAAGCCGGCCGACTCGGTGAAGGTACTTATTTTTGGCTCGTTGCCGGAGTCGACGCCGCCGGGCAAGCGCTCGCCGGAAGACCGCGCACGAACGAGCTCGTGATCCGGCACGACAACACCGTCAAAGATCTCGTGATCGACGCGCCGGAGCACGGCAGCGTACAGCCGCGGGCGGAGGTGGAGACGCGCGGCGAAGTCGCGCTCGGCGCACGCTTGCACGTCAACGGGCGCGAAGTGACGCCGGACGCCCGCGGCCGCTTCCGAACGACCGTCGCCCTCCGCCGCGGCGCGAACACACTGGTCTACCATCTAGTAGCGAATGACGGCGTCGATCGATATTATGTCCGCAGTGTCGAACGACGCTGAGCCCTCAGCCGAGATGGTGGCGCGGATGTGCTGCGCGAGCTGCGGGCGTTCCTTCGCGGTCGATCACCATCGTTTGGTCGGGACGAGCGCGGTCGCTTGCGTGTGCGGCGCGACGCTCCCGCTCGAGCCGCTCGCGAGCGATTGGCCGAAGCCCTTCGGCAAGTACTCGCTGCTCGAACCGATCGCGATGGGCGGGATGGGCGCGGTGTTGCACGCGAAGCTCAGCGGCGCGTCGGGTTTCACCCGCGAGGTCGCGATCAAGAAGCTACTCCCGCACCTGTCGGCCGAGCCCGAGTTCGTCAACATGATGGCGCGAGAGGCGCGGCTGTCGGTGCTCCTGCAGCACCCTAACATCGTCCAGGTCTTCGACTTCGATCGGCACGGCGCCGAGTACTTCATCGCCATGGAGTACATCCGCGGCGTCGATCTGCTCGGGCTGAAAAAGCGCTCGGCCGCGGAGCACATCCACTTGCCGGTCGCGGTGTGCGTGGCGATCGGCGTGCAGATGTTGCGCGGCCTCGATCACGCGCACAAGCTCACCGGGCAAGACGGGGCGCCGCTCGGGATCATTCATCGCGACGTCTCACCGCACAACGTGATGGTGAGCCAGGACGGGTGGGTGAAGCTCACCGACTTCGGGATCGCCAAGGCGAAGACCGAGAGCTCGTTCACCAAGACCGGCGTGCTGCGCGGCAAGATCGGCTACTTCGCGCCTGAGCAGGTGAACGCGGCGCAGGTCTCGGCGGCGACCGATACGTACGCCGCGGCGATCGTCTTGTGGGAGCTGTTGAGCGCGCAACGCCTCTACACCGGTGAGAGCGAGTTCGAAGTGTTGAAGCGGATGGCAGAAGGGAAGGTGCCGAGCCTTTCGCTCGTGCGCCAGGATGCGCCGGCCGCATTGTGTGCGGTCATCGATCGCGCGCTGCTCGTGTCGCCGGCGGAGCGCTTCCCGGACGCCGGGGCGTTCGCGTCAGCGCTGGTTGGGGCGATGGCACCCCTCGGCGCCGATGGGTTGCGCGCGGAGCTCGAGGCGTTCTTGCACGCGCATCCAACGCTCACGCAGCGCCGCGCTACGGTGTCCGACAACGATGTGGTGACGCGCGTGACGGACATCGGCGTCGAGCTCGTCGGCGTCGAGCTCGTCGGCGGCAGCTCGGCAGAGCCCATCGCGGCGAAGCCGGCGGTCGCTGCGCCTGCGCCTGCGGCGCCCATCACGGTGAGTCATCCACGCCGACGCAGCTCGGGGTGGCTGATCGGCGCTTGTCTGCTTGCAGCGGCGGCGGTCGCCTGGTTTGCCATTCCGCGAGCGTCCGTCCCCCCAACCGGAGTCGCGTCGCCATCACCATCACCATCGCCATCGCCATCGCCATCACCATCGCCATCACCATCGCCATCGCTCAGACCGACGCCGCTCACCGCGCCCGAGATCCAAGCCGTCGTCCGCAATCACACCGCGGCGATCGTCGCCTGCGTGCGCCACGCAGGAGCCTCCGCCATGCCGCCCCAGGTCTCTGCGCGCGTGACGATCTTGCGCAACGGGAAGGTCGAGAGCGTCGATCTCGATCTTGCGCCCGCGCTTTCGGGCGTCGAAACGTGCATGCAAAAGGCGCTGCGCGGAATGAAGTTTCGCTCGCATGACTCACAGCGCGTCACCGTCGTCATCCCGCTGAAAATCGAAAACCTCTAGGAGCGCTGCAGATCGATGTTCAAGATCACGACGTCGCCAGGTCGTACGTCGATCTCTTTTTTCTGCGTCAGATAACCCTTTGCCGAGACGAGCACCGTGTGCCTGCCGGCCGGCAGCTCCCGGTGAAAGCGCCCGTCGTCGTCGGAGATCCACTTGAGCCCGAGCGAGGGCACGAAGATCTCCGCGGCGAGTGACGCCCCGGTGCGTCCGTCCTTGACGATGCCGCGGAGCTCGCCGGTTTGCGGGCGATCGAGCGGCTGCAGCGCGAAGTCGACGGTGACGACTTCTCCGACTGCGCCGCGAGCGACGGTCTTGTCAGACGGCGCGTGGCCGGGTGCGCGTGCGCGAACTTGCATCAGCCCGGCGCCGCAGGCGAGCGGATAGCTTCGATAAGCGCCGGTGGCCGGATCGACTGCGAGCGCGCTCACGTCGCCGTCGCCCACGCTGACAGTCGCGCCGATCGGCAACGCTGCGCCGCCTGCGCTGCGGACGGTGCCGCGAACGGTGAACGTCGCTGGCGCGATCTCTTTGACCACGTCGCGCGGGACCTCTTTGACGACGACTTCACGCGTCGGCTCGGCGCGAGCGAGCGAAGGTCTGACGAGCAGGCGCACGAACGCTTGCCACGACGGCAGGCCGGGCAACGCGCCGTCCACAACCGGCGCTCCGCTCAAGCGCACGTCGGTGCCGAACGCGAGCTCGAGCGTTCGTGCCGGCGCCACGGCTTTCACCCCTGCGCTGAACAAGAACGGGTGTTCCGCCGCAGCGAGCCCTGGCGCGATGCCCCCGCTCACCTCGATGAAGCCGCCGAGGCCGAGCGCGCCTTTGATGTCGAACGAAGCGTCGGCGGCGATCGCGACGAGGATCAGCCCCATCTGCGCCGTGCCCGACGCAAAGCGCAGCATGCCTTCGAGCGGCCCCGCGAACAGGAGCCCGCTGCGATCGACGAGGTAGCCGGCGTTCGCGGAGACGTGGATCACGCGATGCGGCCGCCACGTCGCGAGCGCTTGCAGCGAGAGGCGGAACGCGTCGAAGCGCAAGCCGTTTCCGAGCACCGACGTCGGCACGTTGAAGACGACGTGGGCGCCGATGCTGAAGCTCTTCGGCAAGCCGAGCGACCACTTCAACGTCAACGCCGGATCGCCGAAGGTTTGCGCTTCGGGCGACAAGAACGGCGCGCTCGGCGGGCCGGCGTTCGCGTCGCTCGTCGCGTGACCCATGAGGCCGATCTGCACCGTCTCGTGTGGCGCGAACGCGAGCACGAGGTGATGCTCACTGCGCCGATGCGCGTCGCCCGCGGCGATGAAGTTCTTCGCCTCGAAGAAGCTGGCTTGGTAGCCGAGCACGAAGGTGAATTGCGGGAGAGGGAGCGCCGCCTCGACGCGATGGGCGCCGGCCGTTCCGCGTAGGGATAGGGTGGCGCTGTCGTCGCGTGACGAAACGGTCGCACGCTCATCAGCGAGCGCGGCGACGAGCAGCAGCGCGATCATGGCCATACCCGGATCACGATCGGAACCGCGTCAGCGCATTCGCTCACGTTCGTCGCGCCGGCGCACGTTCCGCCCCAGCCTGCGCAAATGATCTTGGCGGTGCTCTGCAGCCCGACCGCGCGGCAACGTTGCGCGAGCGTCCCGGTGTCGATGACGCGCCCGCGCGGATTGAAGCCTTGGTCGAAGCTCGTCGCATCGACGCGTATGATCGTCATCACTTCCTTTCGCGTCGTGTCGTCTGCCGTCGCGTAGCCTGCGAGCACCACCTTGTCGTTCGCGTCGATCGCCACGGCGTTGAGTTGCTCGCCGAGAAAGCCGGTGCCTTCGTGCGGGTTGGCGCCGCCGCCTTGAAAGCCGAGGTCGATAGAGCCCGCGGGGCCGGCGCGCAAAAACGCCGACAACTGCCCCATGGTGGTGTCGACGCCGCCGGCGAGTGTGACGGTGAAGCCCGCGTCGGCGCCGCGCGCGATCGCGCCGTAGGCGTAGTTGGCGGTCGTATTGTCCGGGGGTCCGATCGGAAACGACCAGCGCGTGAAGCCGCCGTTGAAGCTCGCGTCGACCATGCCGTCTGCGATGACCTTGAGCGCGCCCTGTTGCCACCGCTTCGGTCCGGTGGACGCGCTCGAGTACGCCGATCCGGTGGCGACGATGCCGCCGCTGCCCGAGAGCACGACGCCGCTGAAGATCGTGCAGCGCCAGCCGGCGTCGAACGACATCGTGTAGCTGCCGCGGCCATTCGGTGCGCGAAAGCCGGCGGTGTCGAGGGTGAGCGCGGGCGTGCCGTCGACGCGGGCCAAGTGACCGAAGACGTCGACTCCGTTCGGGCACGATGCGGCGTCGAGCGCGCGGCTCCATGGGCCGGAGTAGCCCGCGAGCACGACCTTGTCGTCGGGTTGCACGACGAGATCGAACGCGGCTTGATCGCCGGCGCCGCCGAAGGTGTTTTGTCCGAGCAGCGTGCCGTCGCTGTCGAAGAGCGCCACGAGCATGTCGCGATCGGCGCCTTCGCGCGCGCCGGCGACGACGATGCGCCCGTTGCTCAAGCGGCCGACGGCGAACGCTTCATCGGCCACACCGACGGCCAGATCGGCGAGCACCGTGCCGGTGCCGCCGCCGAAAGACGGATCGAGCGCGCCGTCTGGCAGCAAACGCGCCAAGAACACGCGGCGATCGATGACGGCGGTCGTCGGCGACGCCACTCCAGCGACGAGCAAGCGGTCATCTGGAAGCACCAGCATGTCGCGAATGCTCGCGAAGCTCTGCCCGGCGAGGCGCGCGACGCCGCCGGTCGCGAATGTGTGATCGAGCACGCCCGGCTGAAGATAGGTGAACGCGTCCATCAGCGTGTGTGTTTGTCCTGCGATCGTCGCCGAGACTGCGACCGCACGGCTGACGCCCGTGAGCGTCGCCGGCGGCGTCACACATTCGGCGCTCGTCGCCGAGAGGATCGTCAGAGACGCGCACGGGATGCCGCTGACTGTCGCGGTCATGCTCGCGTGAAATGCAGCTCCGGTGAGCGTGAGCGTGGTGCCACCGGCCGGAGGTCCTTCTGTGGGCGAGACGGAGATCAACGTCGGCGCGGCGAGGTAGACGAACCCGTTCGCCAAGCGTGAGAGCCCGCCGACAGTAGACACAGTGACGTCCACGGGCCCGGCGGTAGTTTGCGCCGGCGTGACGCACGAGATTTGTCCGGCGTTGACGACGACGACGTTCGTGCAGGCGGCGCCGCCGAAGTCGACGAGCGGTGTGCCCAGGCCGATCGTGTCGCCGGCGAGGACCACTGGGGTACCGCCGGTGAGCGGGCCTTCGCTCGGGCTGACGCCGTCGATGCGCGGGGGATCACGATAGAAGAAAGCGCCGGCGATAGTCGTCGACTCGCCGCTCTCGAGCGTGACGCGGACGTCGTGCGAGCCGGCGCGTGAAGGGCTCGTCGTGCAAGTGAGGCGCGTTCCATCGGCCGCGGCGATCGGCATCACGCAAGGCGCGTCACACCCTCCGTCCGTGCACGCGAGCGTCACCGCAGCGCCGTCGAACAAGGCTTCCCCGCTGAGCACGAGCTCCGTCCCGCCGCTCGTTGGGCCTTCGCTCGGCGCCACTGTGTCGGCGCGCAACGATGCGATCGCAGCCGGCGCTTCGGCAGGGACCGCTTGCCTTGGAAAAAATCCGGCTCTCGACCAACAGCCGGCGAGCACCGCTGAGCAGAGCACGGACGCACGGAGCATCGTGGCTGAATATGGCACAGGTTCGCCGGCGACGCGCGCAAGCTTCGCTGATCACCACGCCGTCGCGAGTCGCCCCTTGAACGCCGAGCCCCAGGGAGGGCGGCCTCGGCGCGCGGGATCGCAACCTCGTAGGAAACGAGGTTCTCGCTGCGAGCGCGCACCACCCCATGGGGGAACCGCCGTCGTTAGTTGGAAGCTAAGCGCGTCGGGAGCGCGCCGACTTACGCCACAAGCCCAAGTACTCCTCCTGCACGTCTTTACCGACCACGCGCATCTCGCCGGTCTTCGTCGTCGAATCGCCCGCCGCTTCGACCACGCTCTCGAAGAGCAATGCTGTCTCGAGCTGCACATCTTCGAACGGCGAGCCGTGCAAGCTGCCGTCGTGGTTGATCGTCCAGCCGTCGCCGACGAAGTGCAGGCGCTTCTTGTCCTTGAATTCGTAGGTGTACGACCTCTGCGGAATGTCGTCCGTGCGCGGGATCAGCGTTTTCTTGCGAGCGGCCTTTTCGAACGCCTCCATGTCGAAGTCGTTCCTCTTCGATGATCCCTGCAAGACGAGCGCGCCGTCCATCATCGCGTCCAAGTGTTCCTTGCCGATGATCTTCTTGTACCCGGCCATCGAAAGCACCGTGCCGCAGCCCTTCAACGCCGTCGTCATCTGCGCGTCGGTGTAGATCTTCGTGAAGCCGAGACCCTGCATGCGCTTTCGCACCTCCGGATCGCGCTCGACGATCGTCACGTCGTAGCCCTGCTTCTTCATGTACAGCGCGGCGAAGCGGCCCATGGCGCCGGCGCCCACGATCGCCACCTTCTTGTTCGGCGCCTGCACGCCGGTGACCTCGCTGAACTTCCGCAAGCGATCGACGACGCGCGTCGCGTAGAACTCGGACGCGACTTCTTTTTTGGCCTCGGAGTACGCCACCGAATAGTAGACGAACGGGACGCGGTGGTTCTTCTCCTTCATCTCGGCGGTGATGCGATAGCCGGCCGCGGTCACCTCGACGACCTTGAACTTGTGCGCGTGCGCCTTGAACTTCGTTTCGATGAGCTTCGCCGCTTGGCCGCCGTCGTCGAGGATGATGATCGGCTGCCCTTGGCCGTGCTTCTTCACGCGCTCGTCGAACTGTTTGATCATGCGCTCGATGCCGCGCTCGACCGCGCTCGAGAAGCCGTCGAGATCGTAGACCGGGAACTTCTCCTGCTTCACGCCGATCTCGTCCAACGCGAGATCGAACGCCGGGTCGAAGGGGTAGGGCGTCGAGACGAAGCACGCGTTCTTCGGGCTCATGCCGGCGCGCGCGAAGAGGTCCATCAGCGTCGCGACGTCGCTGTAGCGGTGATAGACCATCATCATGTTCGCGTGCTCGAGCGGCAGGCGGCCGTCCAAGCGTTTGATCGCGTGGGCGAAGAGCGGCGCATCTTCCACGCGCGGGATCGCCAGCACTTTCTCGGCGGCTTTCAACGGGCTCCACGGCGGCTCGGTGTTGGCGTCGAACTTCGGATCGACGGCTTCGCCGAGGCCGGTCAAGACGCGCGAAGTCCGGTTCTTCAGCGCCTTCAGCGTGCGCGCGTCGAGCGAGTCGTTGAAGAGGCCGTCCTTCAACATGAGCTGCAAGTAGTAGAGCGCTTTGTCGTAGTTGACGATCGGCGCGCGCTTCATGCCGGCGACGATCTGCTTGAAATCGCGATCCTTCGGCGCGGTGCGGATCGTCTCCAAAAGGTTTCGGCACACCTGCCACTTCGCGCGCTCCGTCGGGCTGAGATCCCAGCCGACGCCGTCTTTCTTGATCTTGTGATAGAGCTGCGCGTCCGGCAGGCGGCCGTCTTCCTTGAACTCCGCCGACTTCTTGAAGGCCGCTTCCACTTCTTCGACGCTCGCGCCCGGCCCTGCCTCTTTCATCGCCAGCACCCAGCGCGCTTGGTAGCGGAGCGTGTAGTCGTTCTTGCTGCCGATACGCCAGCGTTGGAACTCGGTGATGACGCCCTTGTGCCGCTCCATTTGCAGGCGCCACAGGCGAAACGGTCGCTTGATGCCGTGCAATTTCTCGAACTGGAGGAGCGCCTTCTTCAGCGCGTCCTCGCTCGGCGCCTTCCCTCGCAGCATCGTCGCGAGCGTCTTCAGCTGATCGCGCACGCTCATGCCTTCGCGCGGCGAGCTGGCGGTCGCTTGCGACACGGCACCGGTGACGCCGTTCGGCTGCAAACGCCCGCGCTTGCCTTCTGGCTTCACCGCTTCGAACAAGCGATCGACGCGGCCTTCGCCTTCCTTCTTGTCGTACACCCGGAGCTTGTTCAGCCAGCCGAGCGTGTAGCTGCCGTTCTTGGTCTGCGGCGGAAAGCGCTCCTTGAAGCCTTTGTCTGCGCTGAGCAGCTGCAAGAGATCGGTCTGCTTTCGGATCACCCAGCCGTGCTTGGCGATGAGCCCGGTGATCGCATCGGCGATCGCGCCGAAGTGCGCGCGGCGTTTCTCGGCGTACTGCGTGGTCGCCCGCCGCGCGATGGTGATGCCGAGGGCTTTCTCCACCGTGCCGTGATCGATCCCGCGGATGCCGAGCGCGTCGAGCTCCAAGCGCAGCTCCAAGTAGGTGAGCTCTTCTTCGTGATAGCGCGCGATCGCACGCTTGGCATCACGCAGCACACTCGGCGAGAACGTGCGCTCGGACGGCACGCGGCCCTTGAAGTCTTCGGGCCACATGCGGCGTAGCGCGTTCGAGGTCGCTTTGTCGATGCCGTGTTTTTTGCGAAACGCCGCGGCTGGCATCTGCCGCTTCAAGACGAGCAGCAACCAATCTTGGCGCATCGCCTCGAGCTTGGTCCCGGAGAGCTCGCGCGCGCCGACGGTGTAGCTCCTTCCCTTTTCGAAGGGCGACGCTTGCGCGCGCAGATCGAGCAGCTTGCGGCCTTTGACGTCGCTCGCGATCGCTCGCCCCGCGGGACCGGCGATGCGGCGGGCCGAGCGCGCCATGTGCTCGAGGTCGGCGACGGCCGCGGGCTTCGCCGCAGGCGCCTGCTCAGAGCGCACGTCCACCGGCGCCTGTTCGAGGCGAGGGATTACGTTGCCGCGGCGGACGGCGGTCATGCCTCCGTCATCGGCAACAGCCCCGGGCTCGTCGCGTCAAAGTGCTCAGGGCGGATCGAGGAACGCCTGCATGACGCCGAGCTTCTCGAGCACCACGCGCACGCGGCGGTTCGACACTTGGAGCTCGAAGCGCGGGCCGGTGCCGGCGCCGACGCTTCCCGGGTCGATCTCGTCCCACACGTGGTGAGCGCGCACGACATCCCGGTAGTTGCTGTCGGCGCCGAGGACCCGCGGCAAGAACGGCGCGACACCGGGTATCGGCGCACTGGAGAAGAGCGGGTCGCCCGAGATGGCGTCGGCGCGCACCCACTCGGCATAGCGCACGAACACGCGCAAGCTGCCGTCGGCCGGTTCGAGATCGGTGGGAAGCCAGCGTGCCGGGATCGGCAGATCGACGATGACGCCGTGCTGCGTAGCGAACGGGCCATCGACGTCGAGGCCGCCGCGCGTGCCGTCGCCGAGCAGGGGACCCAGGCGCGGCGTGACGGCGACCCGCGTGCCGGTCGCGTCCAGCTCGCGCGCGAAGCCGACATCGCCGCTCACCACCCAGGCGTGCGTGACGGGGATGAGACCGGCGTTGGCGACACCCGGTAGGCCCGAGCGGCGAACGAGCGTTGCGAACTGGGGATCGTCGAGCGTCCTTGGATCGTCGCCGACGCCGTCGTGAGCGCCGTGCCAGCGGCGAACGCCGAGGACGTCACGCACCGGCACGCCGAAGCGATCGCTCATCGCCGGCAACGAGGGACCGAAGGTGCGGGCGCCGGCGGTCTTCACGCCGAGGTCGCTCCACACGTAGCGATGGTTCTCGCGCCGCGAGGTGAAGGCAGAGAGTCGCTTCGCCGTGTCGTGGGCAGTGATGAGGTCCGGCATGCCGTCGGCGTTGATGTCCGCTGCGACGACGTCGTTGATGCTCTCGTTGGCCGCGATCGAGCGAAAGCCGGCGGCGCCGAAGGGTGCGCCACCGGTCAGCAGCGCCGCGATGCCGTCGAGCGGGCCGTTGGCGCCGAAGAAGTCGAGCCCTCCGTCGCCGTTCACATCGGCGATTGCCACCTGCGCCGGTTGGCCGAACAAGGCGGCATGCACGAAGTGGAAAGGGCGCTGCGAGATCAGCTCACCGGTGATCGCCTCGAGGTCGCCGTTGCTGTTGACGTCCGCGAGCAGCAGGCTGTGCGGCGTCTGCATCAGGATCAGCGTGCCGAGCGTGCCTTGGCTGAACCCGCCCGCGCCGTCGTTCATGAACTGGCGCAAGGCGTAGCCAGGCGCGAGCCCGTCGTCCAAGCCGATGACGATGTCGGCGTCGCCGTCGTCGTCCATGTCGCCGACAGCGGCGCTCAAACCGGCGTACGCGGTCGCGATGTTCGTCACGCTGAACCCGCCGGCGCCGTCGCCGAGCAAGATCGACACCGTGCCGGCGTTGGCGTTGACGTCTTGTTGCGTGACGGCCACGAGGTCGCCATGCGCGTCGGGATTGAGGCGACCGGCGACGACCGCATTGATCGCGAATGGCAGCGCGAACGACGTCGCGTCGGCGACGAAGCTCCCGGTGCCGATGCCGTTCTGGTTGCGCCCCCGCAGCAACCTGAGCTCGTGGCTGGCGGCCTGCTCCTGGATGACGACGACGTCGAGCACGCCGTCCTCGTCGAAGTCTGCAATCGCGGGCTCTCCGGACAACCCGGGCACGCTCGCCGAGGAGCGCAGGCTCATGCCGCCGTCCGGCACGCTGCCGCTGCGTGTTCCGATGAAGGTCTTCACGCTGTCGACCGCGGTTGCCACCACGTCGACGGCGCCGTCTTGATCGAAGTCTGCGGCGGCGGCGCGGATCAGGGGGGCGCCAGCAGGAAAGTCCGCGCGCGGGGCGAACGGTACGCCTTGGAGGTCGTCGCTCGTGCTGCTGAAGAGCAGATCGACTTTGAGCGCAGGAAACGGCGCGCACGTCGCCGTGAACCCGACGGCGAGGTCGCGGGCGCCGTTGGCGTCGAAGTGGCCGCCCGCCAGCGAGCTCGGCTGTGCGTTGCACACCTGGATGATCTGCGTTGGAACGAAGTCGAAGGTCGTTTGCTGAACGAGGATCGTGACGGCTGCGCCGACGGAGTGCAAGGCGGCGACGTCCGGCAGGCCGTCACCGCTGAAGTCGCCGAGCAAGATCGCGCTCGGCTGTACGCTGCCGCTCGCGACCGCCGCCGCGTGGTTGAACGACCTTCCTGGCGCCCCGGTGAGAAAGACGATCGTGTCGGCCGAGTGCGCAACGATGACGAGGTCGAGGCGCCCGTCGAGATCCACGTCGCCCGCGATGAGCGAGTGCGGGCCGGAGAGGTTCGTCTTCTCTGCGCCCAGCGTGAAGGTCCCGTTCCAGCCTCCGACGCCGTCGGCGTTGCCATAGAGGAGCGCGATGTTCTCTGTTGCGCTCACCGTCGCGGCGACGTCCATGACGCCGTCCAGGTCGAAGTCGCCGGCGACCACCGATGAGACAGATCCGCCAGCGGAAAAGGGGGATCCGGCCACCGGGCTGAACGAGCCGCCGCCGTCGCCGAGCAGCAGCGACACGCCAGCCGAGCCATGCGCGATGGCCAGATCGATCTTGCCGTCGCCGTTGAAGTCGGCGCTCGAAACGCCGACGGGCATCGCCGGCGGGCCACCGGTCGGCACCGCGCTCGTCTGGGCTGCCAGGAAAGTGCCGTCGCCGTTGCAGCGGCGAACGACGAGGTTCATCGTGGCCTCGTCGACGATGACGACGTCGGTGTCTTTGTCGTCGTCGAGGTCGACGCCGTAGATGGCCGAGACGACGGCGCCTGGCGCGAACGCCGCTCCTGCGGTGAACGAGCCGCTGCCGCTGCCGTCCCCAAGCGGCGCGTTCGTGTAGACGACGAGCGTGCCGCTGCCGGCGTAGGAGGCGAGGAGATCGAGCGTCGCGCCGGCGTCGAACGAGCCCGCGATGACCCTCGAGCCCATCCCGCCGCCGGTCGTGAGCGGGAGCGAGGTGAATGGTCGTGCCGTGAGCGTCGGTCCGACGGTGCTCGACGCGCTGACGAGGAGCGGGGGATTGACGCTGCTGCCGGCGTCCTTCGTGCGCAGCCGCAGGCGGACGCCGTTGCGCTTGTCGAATAGGTTCGCCGTCGAGTCCCAAATGAAGGTGTGCTCGACGCCGGCGGGGCTCGCGGCGAGCCGCAGGCTGCCCTCGCTGCGCGGGTCTGGGTACTCGGCGCAGCGATGCCAAGCTTGACCGTTGTCGATGGAGAGCTCGATCGCGACATCGACACGGTCGCTCTCTTGGTCGATCAGCCGGTAGACGATTGGAATCGCGCCGCTCGAGAAGTCGACGTCGTTCTTCAAGTACACGAGCTCGGCGCGCGGCGGCGTCTGGTTCTTGATCGGGATCGCGATCGTGAGCGTCGTCCACGCGCCGTAGTGATCGACGCCCGGCACCGGATGATCGCGTCCCCGCATGCGCAGCTGGACGCCGGAAAGCTCGCGCGGCCCGATGCCTTGATTCTGGCTCGTCGGATCGGCGAGGTCCGGCAACGCGGCGCTGTCCCAGAGCACGAGATGCGGTGTTCCGCCGGTCGCGAGAGCCGTGGTGGCGCCGAGCGCGATCTTTGCCGGTCGCCACTGGCCGGTGCCGAAGACGTCGCCGTCGTAGCGGAACTCGAGCTCGACGTCCGCAAGATCGAAGGTCAGCGGATCGGCGATCGAGAACGTGATCGGGATGTCGCCTTGGAGCACGCCGCTGATGGGGGTCATCATGATGCTCGGCGCCGCGTTGCCGACGACGTTGGCGGATGAGATCGCATTCACGGAGCTGAGCACCGGGTTGCCGCCGTCGCTCGCGCGCGCGCGCACATAGACGTTGGTTTGCGGCGCGAGCACGAGGCCCGTCGCACCGGTCGGCCCGGTGGTGGCGACCGCCGTCGCGAGGTTCGCGCGCGCGTCCCAAATGAAAGTGCGCATTGCGCCCGAGGGCACGCCGGTCGTCGCAGGCGAGCCCGCGTCCGGCGTCGCCGCGGTCCAGTGCTCGCCGCCCGGCACCATGGGATCATAGTCGGTCGAGTACTCGACGGTGACGCTGAGCGGGCCCGCTTCCGGGTCGCTCGCCGTGTAGGCGAGGCTCAAATTGGTGAGCGCGCGCCCGGCGCCTTGCAGCACGCTCATCTCGATGCCGGGTGGGGCGTTGCCGCCGGCCGCGGTGTTGTTGACCGTGAAGGGATCGAGCGCCACTTCGTTGCCGGCGTCGCTCGCGTCGCGGACGCGCAGGCGCAGGCGCGGCATGTACGTCGCGAAGCCGAGCTGCGTCGCTTGCCAATCGAAGCGGTGCGGCCCCTCGCCGAGGCCCGAGACTTGGCTGCTCGACGCGGCGTTCAACCAGTTGACGTTGTCGAGCGAGTACTCGACCGTCACGAGGCAGAGATCGTGATCGAGATCGCTCAGCGTGTAGTCGATGCCGACGTTGCCTGGCGTCGACTGGTCGAGCGGCAGCGTGACGGCGATGTGCGGCGGGCTCGTCGCGTTGTCGAGGCCGAAGGGCTTCGACGTCGCAACGGCTTGGCCGCCGTAGGCATCGGCGATCGTCACGCGCAAGCAAGCACCGGCCTCGAGATCGATCGGCGCCGACAGCCGGCTGTCCCAGGTGAGGGTCGCCGCCTCGCCGCTGTTCGACGTCGCGAGATCGCTGAGGCTGCCGGCGGGAAACGCTTTGCCGGCGCCGATCTCGTTCGGGACCAGCACGGCGTCGGTGAAGTCGCCGCTGAGCGAGAGCTCGACCTTCGTGATCCGGACGGGATCGAAGGACGAGTCCGCCACGACGAAGCGCGCGACGGCGATGCCTTTGAGCACGGCGTCGTCGAACGCGAGCGCGGCGATCGCCGGCGGATCGTTGCCGATCGCAAAGGGATCCGAGGTGACGGCGTGCCCCACGCCGAGCGCATCGCGTGGCGTCACGCGCAGACGCACGCCGCCCTGGTACGGCGGGACCGCCAGGTCGACGGCCGTGCTCCACGTGAAGGCGTGGGCCTCGCCGCTCGGAGCCGACGAGAGCTGAGGCACGTCGACCGCGACCTCGACGAAGCCGGCGCCGAGATCCGCTTCGACCACGAGCGCGACGTCGTCGCCTTCGCGATCGAAGATCGCGACCGGCACGTTGACGCTGGTCGTGCCGCGCGCGATCGTGCCGAAGCTGAGCGACGGCGGCTCGTTCTCGCCGGGGCGCACACAGCGGCCGGTCGCTTGGCACTCGAAGCCCTTTGGGCAGTCGACCGAGCTTTGGCACTCGATGAGGAAGGTCTGCGTCTTGTCGAGACCGAGGTTGGGCGAGCAGGCGGCGAGGGCGACGCAGAGGGGAAACGACCGTCTGAGCATCTCCCATGGATGCCCGAGAACGGGCGGCGCACGAGTGATTTGCGGCACACAGCGGGGGCATGACGGTCGCGTGCTCGAGATCACGCTGCTTTATTGCCGCAGCGGGGCTTCGCTTCCATAATACGAACGGATGGTGACGCCGCTGCCCGAAGAAGATGCCGCGCTCGAACGCGAGCTCGTGAAGAACGCGCTGGCGCTGGCGTCGAAGCGCGACGTGTCGTGGCTGCTCTGCGTGTGTGACGCGCCGCTCAACCCGGCGGAGCTCAAGCGGAAGAAGCTGCAGAAGAAGACGATCTACGCCGTGAGCAGCCAGTCGCTCGCCGGGCCGCTGCTCGAGCAGGGCTATCGGGTAGTCGTTATGCCGCCCTTCGTCTACACAAGGCAGGAGCGCGTGAAGGTGTCGATCTTGAACGCCATCTCTCAGGAGATTGTGCAGACCGGCGAGCGCGTCGTGTGCATCACGGGCCGCGTTCCTGGGCGCAACATCGACACGGTCATGCGCATCAACATCGGCGAAGAGACCGAAGAGCGTACGTCGATGAACCTCGTCGACCTTGCCGAGGATTTGTCGACGCAGCTCTTGGAGATCGTCATCGAGCTGGCGATGAAGATCGGCCAAGAAGGCTACGAGGGCCGGCCGGTCGGCACGTTGATCACCATCGGCGACGCGACGAATGTGATGGAGGCCTCACGGCAGATTATATTGAATCCCTTTCAGGGCTACTCGGAGAACGAGCGTAATCTCTTGGATCCGCAGGTGCGGGAGAGCGTGCGCTCGTTCGCGGTCTTGGACGGCGCCATCATCGTGCGTGAAGACGGCGTCGTCTTGAGCGCGGGCCGCTATCTCTTGGTCGGCAACCACGACCTGAAGCTGCCGCTCGGCTTCGGCGCCCGCCACAACGCCGGTGCAAGTATGTCCTATGAAACCCGCGCGATCTGCGTCGTTGTCTCGCAGACCTCCGGCACTGTACGGGTGTTCAAAGGCGGCGAATTGGCCCTCGAGATCTCACCGGCGAGCCGGCGGCTGTAAAAGGTCCCAGGGACCTTTTCGCAACCCTTGGATTTCACTCGGCTTCATGGAATACCCAGAGGGTTGTGCGGTTCCCCATGACGAACAAATTCCCTTGCCCCAGTTTGGAGTGGCAACGCGATGGACGTGATCACAATTGTCGTAGGCCTCGGCGGCGCTGCGCTCGGCGCTGTCCTATTCTATGTCCTCTTCTATAAGAAAGAGCAGGAAAAAGGCGAAGCCTTAAAGCGCGACGCCGAGCAAAAGCTGAAGGACGCCGAAGCGCAGGCCACGGCCGTGCTCCGCGCCGCCGAGATCGACGCCAAGGACATGGTGTTCAAGGCCAAGTCCGCCGCCGAGAAGGAAGCCGATCAGCGCCGGGCCGAGCTCCTGGGGCAGGAGAAGCGCCTCGGGCAAAAAGAGGAGCAGATCGACAAGCGCCTCGACTCGGTGGGCCAGCGCGAAAAAGAGCTCGACAAGCGCGAGCACAACGTCACCGGCAAAGAGGCCGATCTCTTGAACCAAGAGAAGCGCCTGGAGAAGCTCGAGCAAGAGGCGCAGGTGCGCTTGCAAGAGGTCGCGTCGCTCTCGGTCGAAGAGGCCAAGCGCCGGTTGATGGAGCAGCTCGAAGCCGACGCGCGAAAAGCCGCCGCCGCCGAGGTGCGCAAGATCGAAGAGCAGGCGCAGGCGGAAGCGCACGAGAAGGCGCGCAAGGTCGTCGCTTTGGCGATCCAACGCTTCGCCAGCGAGTTCGTCGCCGAGTCGACCGTCAGCGTCGTCGATCTGCCGTCGGACGACATGAAGGGCCGCATCATCGGCCGCGAAGGTCGCAACATCAGGACCCTCGAGAACGCCTGCGGCATCGACCTCATCATCGACGACACGCCCGAAGCGGTCGTCATCAGCGGGTTCAATCCGGTGCGCCGCGAGATCGCCAAGATGGCGCTCGAACGGCTGATCACCGACGGCCGCATTCACCCGGCGCGCATCGAAGAGATCGTCGAGAAGTGCCGAAAAGAGATCGAGACGACGACGAAGCAAGCCGGCGAGCAAGCCGCGTTCGACCTCGGCCTGCACGGCATCCACCCGGAGCTCATGCGCCTCATCGGCAAGATGAAGTACCGAACGAGCGGCGCGCACAATCAGCTGCAGCACTCGATCGAGGTCGGCACCCTCGCGGGGTTGATCGCGGGCGAGCTCGGCTTGAACGTCAAGCAAGCGCGCCGCGCCGGCCTGCTCCACGACGTGGGCAAGGCCGCCGATCACGAGATGGAAGGCTCGCACGCGGCCGTCGGCGCCGAGCTGTGCAAACGCTACGGCGAGAGCCCGGCGATCGTCCGCGCGGTCCGCACCCACGAAGGCGAAGAGGCCGTCGATTCGATCCTGGGCGTGCTGATCGACGCCGCGAACCGCTTATCGAACGCGCGCCCCGGCGCCCGCCGGGAGCAGATGGAGACCTACGTGCAGCGCATCGCCGCGCTCGAGCAGGTGGCCAAGGGCTTCGCGGGCGTCGAACAGAGCTTCGCCATCCAGTGCGGCCGCGAGGTGCGCGTCATCGTCGCGCAGGACAAGATCAGCGACGACGAAGCGCTGCTCCTCTGCCGCGACATCACGAAGAAGATCGAGAGCGACCTCACGTATACGGGCACCGTCACGGTCACCGTGGTGCGCGAGTCGCGAAGTGTAGAGATTGCTCGCTAGGAGCTCTTCTTGAAGCACGTCGTCCCGCACGATCTCCCTGAGGCCTTGGCCAAGACCACCGTTGAACGCGCACTCGGCTCCTATCGCGAGAAGTATCCGCACGCGACGATGGACCTCGCCTGGGTCGACGAGCGCACGGCGAAGGTGGAGATCGGCGCCAAGGGCTTCGACGTGAAGGGGACCCTGTCGATCTCGTCGAGGGAGATCGTCTTCGACTTGGCGGTGCCGTTCTTGCTGCGGCCGCTGCAGTCAAAGGCGATGGCCGTCCTCGACCGGGAAGTGAGCGCGTGGATCAAGAAGGCGCGCGACGAGAACGCGTAGGCGCAGGCGCCTTCTGGCGTTTTGTACCGTGGCACTCCTGTGTTCTATCCCGAAATTCCCTATGGTGACGCGTCCCGTCACGTGGCATGGGGCCTGCTGCCGCGGTGCGGCGTTCTCGATTCCAGTTCTATTTTAGGAGGATATTCATGCGTTTTGTTGCTTCGATGTTGGCGGTGGCCTTTGCAGTGGTGTTGACGGCGGCGGCGGGCGGCAAGACCGGGTCGACGGGTTCGACCGGCGCGACCGGCGCCACGGGTTCGACCGGCACGACCGGCAAGACCGGCGCCACGGGCAAGGCCAAGTAAGCGCCTTCGCACCGTCGAAAATTGGCCGTGCTTCTGCGGTTCTCCGCGGAGCACGGCCTTTTTTCGTCGTCCGTGATCAGCCGAAGCGCGCGGCGTAGTCCCGCTGCGCGCGGCGAATGACGTCCAGGGCATGCGCGCGATCATACACGCGCGAGATCTCGCAGCGCGGCGGGCCCTGGCTCTCCGGGATCTCTTTGTAGGTGAGAAAGTAGTGGCGCAAGCGTTCGATCAAGGCCGGCGGAGCCTGCGCAATGTCCTCGATCGTGCCGAACGCAGCGTCGTCCTTCAAGACGGCGATGATCTTGTCGTCGGCCTCGGGGGTCTCGTCTTTTCGATCGAGCATGCAGAAGCCGCCGATGACGCGGGCGGTGAGCAAGATGCCGCCGTGGTTGATCGGCCGCTCCGCGAGCACGCAGATGTCGAGCGGATCTTGGTCGCCGCGAATGACTTCACCGGGGCCCTGGCGGCCTGTCACTTCGATCGCGCGCTCGGCGACGAGGGTGTCGCACAGGGTCTGCGGCACGAAGCCGTAGGGCATCGGGCACAGGTTCGAATACTTCTGCGGTCGATCGACCTTCAGGTGGCCGCTCGCCTTGTCGATCTCGTACTTGACGGTGTCGGTCGGCACGATCTCGATGAAGCAGGTGACGAGCTCCGGCGCGCCGTCCCCTGCGGAGAGGCCGTGCCATGGATGCGCGCGATAGAGGGGCGCTTTCATACGACGACCACCTGCCCGGTGCCCTTAGGACCATGGCGCAGATCGACGAGCGGTCGCGGATCTGGCGCGAGCTTCTCCTGCGGCAACGGCTCGCGGCGAAGGAAGCGCGCAAAGGCGTCGGTGCCCTTCTCGCCGCTCTCGATGAAGTGGATGAGGTAGTGATAGTCGGCGAGGAAGAGGCGCATGTATTGGCGGTCCTCGAGCTCGCTCACCGCACCAAGCTCGGCGATCAGCGTGCGTCCGATGGCCGCGGCCTCGCGCTCATGGTCGTAGATCATCTGTACTTCGTGGTTGGTCAGCGCGCGGCCGGCGCCGATGAGATCGCCCGCCGTCGTCTTCGACGCGCGCACGGTCGGCCGCGCAGTTTGGGCCATGTGGCCGTAGAGGTGCGCCACAGTGAAGAAGAGAGCGAAGCCGGGATCGAACTTCGGATAGAGCGTGGCGTGCGTGCCTTCGAAGGTGCCGATGAAGCGCGCGCCCTCCGGCTCGTTCCAATCCTCGGACACGGTCATGCCGTACTTGCCGGCCGCCGCGATCAACGCGTCCAAGCGACCCTGCTCGATCTCGAAGCCAACGTCGTAGTGCATCTGGCGCGGTTCCTCAGCCGATCGCTAACACGAAAGCGCCGAGCACAGGAAAGAGGCCGATCGCGATGACGGTGCTGACGAGCACGGCGAGCGACGCCTTGTCCGGCTCGGAGTCGTGCAGCGTCGCGATCGCCACCGTGTTCGCGGCCAGCGGCAGGAGCGCGGCGACGGCGAGACCCTGGCGCGCAAGGCGATCGAAGAGGTGCAAGGTCGCGTGATCGACGGCGACGAGCGTGATGACGAGCAGCGGCCAAACCACGAACTTCATGGAGAGTGCGAAGCCGAGGAAGCGGCCGTCCATGCGAAAAGCGCGCAGATCGCCGAGCGCGAGGCCGAGCAGCATCATGCCGAGCACCGTGTAGGCGCCGCGGACGGCCGTGAGGATCTCGGCTGCGCCGCCGCCGATCTCGACGTGCAACAGGCGCAGCGTGATGCCGAGGAGGAACGCATACGCCGTAGGCAGCGTGAGCACCTTCTTCAACGCTTCCCGTGAGGTGCCGCGGCCGCGAGCGGAGACGTAGAAGCCGACCGTGTTCTCGTAGAGGATAAAGCCGAACGAGATCATGACGGCTTGGGGAAACGCGCTCTCACCCAAGAGGGCGACAGCGACCGGCAGGCCGAAGTAGCCGCTGTTGCTGTTGCCGGCCGCGAACGCGAGGATGTTCTTCGCAGGGCTCGGAAACGAGAGTGACGCGAGCTGCAACGCCACGAGGCAGATCAAGGTGCACGAGCTAAAGACGATGAAGGGCAGCGCCAAGCGCGCGGCGTCGAGCTCGACTGCAGTGACCCCGCGCAGGACGACCAGCGGCGTCAGCATATAAATGAGGAGCGGGGCCAAGGCTTCCTTGCGCACCGCGAGCCACCGCGACGCGACGAAGCCGAGCGCGACGAAGAGGTAGAGCGGCAGGAGCTTGCCGAGGAGCGAAGCCACGGGGGGACGGAATCTCGCCGGAAGGGGAAAATCAACAGGAAGAAGGGAAGAAAGGAATTTGAATTCTAGGAAGAAACCTTCCTTTCTTCCCTTCTTCCTGTGAAATCTGTCTTCGTGTTTTGCTTCGTCACCTGCCAAGCCCGCATGGAAGCCGCGTTGAAGGCCGATCTCGCCCCGGCGAAGGCGGCGTTTCAGCGGCCGGGCTTCGTCACCTTCAAGAGCGATCGTCCGCTCGACTCGATGTTTGCGCGCGTCGCCGGCGTCACGCTCGAGCGCTTGTCGAAGGAAGACGCCGAGAATCCGCGCCGCGTCGAAGCGCTCTTCGGTGCCGAGCCGGACGTGGTGCACGTCTTCGCGCGCGACACGGCGGATGACAACGAGCGGGCGGCGCTCGAGGCGACGCGGGCACAGCTCGCAGCGGCACTGCCATGGCCGAACGTCGCCACCGAGAACGGCCAGCGCGTCGCCGACGTCATCGTCGTCGAGCCTGAGGTCGTTTACGTGGGCGCGCACACCCACGATCGAAGCGCGTCACCGTACGCCGGCGCGCTGCTGCCGCTCGCCATGCCGCAAGACGCTCCGTCGCGCGCATGGCTGAAGCTCGAAGACGCGCTCCACCGCTTCCAGCTGTCGCCACAGCCCGGAGAGATCGCAGTCGAGATTGGCGCGGCGCCGGGCGGAGCTGCGTTTGCGTTGTGCTCGCGCGGACTCTTTACGCACGGCGTCGATCCGGCGGCGATGAGCCCGAACGTCCTTGCGCTTCGCCATCCGAACGGCGACCGCTTGTACACGCACGTGCAAAAGCCCTTCGCGCACGTCGGCAAGCGCGATCTGCCGGCGCACGCCGACTACCTCTTGCTCGACGTCAACGTGGCGCCGAAGGAGAGCGGCGAGATGGCGAAGAAGTGCATCGGGCTCTTCGCGAAGAAGCCGCGCGTGTGCTTGCTGACCTTCAAGCTCGGCAGCAAGGCGGCGGCCGCCGATGTGCGCGCCGAGATCGCCCGCCTCGGCGCCCTCGGCTACGGCGACGTGCGGGCGAGGCAGCTCGCGTCGTCGCACAAAGAGATCGTCGTGTGTGCGCGGTAGTGTCCGGACCGAGCGGGGGCTGACAAAAAGTCGCCACTCGGACGCAATTGGCCCGACCTCTGGGCCGATAACCGTGCCGTGATCGCCTTCTCCAAGCTCGCCCTCGGCGGCCGCTTTGGCCCGGCGCGGACGCTCACCGATCAAGCGCGGATCTTCGAGCGCGGCGACGCGGCGACCCACACGTGGTTTTTGGAGCACGGCGCGGTTGAGATCGTGCAGAGCGGCGACGCCGGCGCCGAAGTCGTCGTGAAGATCCTGGTCGGGCCCACCCTCTTCGGCACGATCGAAGCGCTCGGCGACGAGCCTCACTACTTGGAGAGCGTCCGGTGCCTCGGCGCGATCCGCGGCTACCGCATGGCGCGCGAAGACTTCGTTCGCGCGTTGGCCGGCGACGCCAGCCTCGGCCTCGAGTGCGCGGCCGACATGAGCCGCGCGTTCTGCGTGGCCGCGCGCTTCGAAGCGAACCGCATGTACGACGCCGACGTGCTGCTCGCGAACCTGCTCGTCGCGTACGCGGAGATCTTCGGCGAGCGCACGGCCGGCGGGATGCGCCTGCGGATCAAGCGCACGCAAGGTGAGCTCGCCGGGGCGATCGGTGCGAGCGAGCGGCAAGTGAACCGCTTGATCATCGATTGGCGTGCGGACGGCCGACTGACGAAGAGCGCCGGCTTCTACACGATCGCGGACCTGCCTTACTTCGCCGAGCGCGCCATGCCCCTCACGGGCTCGCTCGTCCACGGCCTCACGCGGCGGCAAAACCTCGCGCTCGCGAAGATCGCCTGATACACGTCCGGCGTGACGGATCAGAAACCGACGAAGCCGCCGCAAGCTCCCGCGAAGCCCGCATCGACCGCACCCGCGAAGTCTCCGGCTGCACCGCCCGCCAAAGCCGCGGCACCTGGCGCCAAGCCCGCCGCCGCGAAGTCGCCGGAAGAGGCTGAGCTCGAGGCGAAGATCGCGCGACAGATCTTGGCGAAGAATCCGAAGCTCCGCGACGCCGGCTTCGACACGGCGTGGATCGTCGAGCGTCAGTCGACCGCGCGAAAAGGTGCGAAGGCGCTCCCCCCCGGCGCGCTCGACACGACGGATCTCGACTCCTTGCGCGACGCGTACGACGAACGGATGGCGGGGCTCGAAGCGCAGATCGAGCAGCTCAAGCAGACGATCCACGATACGAAGCGCGGCGCGCGAGAAGCGATCGCGCAGTGGGTGAGCACCCACGAGAAGCCGAACGACAAGACGCAGGTGAAGCAGGCGCTCGATCTGCGCCGCGCGTTCTTGGATGCGGTGGGGTACAAGGGCTAGTCGTTTTGGACGCAGTACTTGCCGGTCGCGTTGCCGACTTCCTTGCAGTCCCAGAACGACGGGCAGTCGCTGAAGCTCTCGCAGGTCTTCGAGCAGTAGCCGAAGGTCGCGTTGCCTTTGAACAGACACTCGTTCGACTCGCAGGAGCCGTCGCCCGTGCAGCTCTCGCCGGTGCCGGCCTTCGTCTGCGCCGACAAGCGCGGATCCTTCACGTTGCTCGACACGCAGTACTTGCCGCTGCCGCCGGTCGCGGCGGCGCAGCTCCACAGGCTCGGGCACTCGCTGAAGTCTTGGCAGGGCTTGCTGCAGATGCCCGTCGTGTTCTTGCCGTCGAAGACGCACGCCTTGGCGCTGCAGTCGCTCTTGCTGCTGCAGTCGTTGCCGAGATCGCTCTTCGCGCCGGTGCTGCCGGTCGCGCCGGGGCTGCCGGTCGCCCCCGGGGCACCAGTCGTCGCGGTCGGACCGGTGCTGCTCTGCGTACCGACGGGCGGGTTCGTCGTCGGCTGGGGGCCGCAGGCGGCGGCGAGCAAGGTCAGGGTGAGAAGAATGCGCTTCATAAGGGTCTCCAAGTTTCTTTCCGCTCGCGTGGGTTAAGGTCGCGAGCGGGCGGAACCTAGAGATCGACGTGTGATCCCGGTACGCCACGTGTCGGTTTCCGCCGAAGCTGGCGCGCGTTCGCAATCGAGAAAGTGCGACACGCGTCGCGTTGCGGTTATGACGAAGGCAAGGACCTGCATCGCATCATCGTCGAGGCCTGACGCGGGCGCTCAATCACTCGAGGCCGATGGGCGCCGGCGTGCCGTCCGCGGCGATGGCTGCCGCGTAGACGATCGTGGCGCCGCCGCTCGCGCCGTGAAACACGAGCAAGAGCTTCCTCGAGGGCGAGAGCGCGACGCGCAGGGTCTCGGCTTTGATCTCTTCGCCGAGCATGATCGATCGCAGGCCGTCGATGTTGAGCGACTGGTTCTCGAGCACGGCCTTTCCGTGCTTGCTGTGCACGAGCGCGCCGTCTTGCTCCTTGAACTGCGCGGCGGCCGCGTCCTCTGAGTGGCGCTTCAGCGTACGCACGATGCTGTCGCGGCCCTTCTTCGCGCAAGCCTTCGCCGCGACGTCGACGCCGGTGAACTTCGCGTCCTTCAACTGCTTCTGCAACGCGGTCACGCGGCTCTTGCAATCGGCGGGCGAGACGCGCTCCTTCTTGCCGTCGCCGTTCGACACCTCGTAGCGCTTGCTCTTGTCGTGGGTGATGAAGCGCAGCGCGACCGCCGCGCCGCCGCCCTCGTGGTTGTCGCGCGTCATCGTCAGCGCCGACGCGCCGTCATCGCTGTAAGCGAGCACGAATTCGTTGACGGAAGCGAGCGCAAGCAGGGCGACGAAGGTGAGCATCGCAGAGGTCTATCACCGCGCGGTGAGCGTCTCCAGCGTGACCATGGCCGTCGCGTAGTCGCCGTCGTGGCTGAGACTCAAGAACGCGCGATCGACGTGCAAGCGTTCAGCGAGCGCGCGTGCGGCGCCGTGGAGCATGAGCGCCGGACGCCCGCGCGCGTCGCGAATGACCTCGATGTCGGTGAGCGGGAGCGCTGGGTGATCGAGCTGCGCCCGCCCACACGCTTCGTCGAGCGCTTTGACCGCCGCTTCTTTTGCCGCGTAGCGCGCCGCCAGGTGTTGCGCGGGTTGCTTCGACGCGGCCGATTCACAATACGCGCGCTCGGCGTCGGTGAACGTGGCTGCGGCGAAGCGGCTCGCGCGATCGGCGAGCTGCGCGGCGAAGGCGCCGATCGCGACGAGGTCGATGCCGGTGCCGGCGATCATGCGTAGTGCGCCTCGTCGCGCTTGGACGCTGCGTTCATCAGCACGTCGGCTTCGTGGCGCAGGTGTTGCGGCGTCCCGTCCTTGCCGCTGAACGGCCGCTCCGTGCGCCGCTTGAACATCGCTTCGCTGCCGCCGAGCACGCGCTGCAGCTTCGTCGTCGCCGTGCTCATGCGCGCGCCGAGCTTTTTGCGATACGCCGCCGTCTGATCCGCATCGAGCATGCGCCAAAAGAGGAAGGGATGGCCGAGCAGGACGATGGCGCCGATGTGGCCGAAGCCGAGTGAAGTGACGAGCGCGGCTTTCATGCGCGCCCGCGGCATCGCGATCGGCGCGTCGGTGAACGCCATCGTCGAATACGCCGCCATCGCCGGGTCGACGTCCTCCAAGCTCTTGTTCGCCGGGATGACGCCGCTCTGCATCGCTTGCAGCACGCCGTTCATCTGCCAACCCGCCGCGCCGCCTTTGCTGTGCCCGGTGAGCGCTTTTTGCGAGATCACCGCGAGCGGCAGGCCCTCGGTGCGCCCGAGCTTCTCTTGCAGCCAGTGGTGCAAGCGGTTCTCGCCGACGTCGTTCATCGCCGTCGAGGTGTCGTGCTTGCTGACGAAGGCGACGTCGTCAGGCGTGAGGCCGAGCGTCGCCAGCGCACCCCGCAAGGGTGAGATGCGGGTGTCGGCCTTGTAGAAGTCGTGCGCCAAGCGCCGGCGCTCGTTCGCGAGCATCGTGTCGGCTTGCGCTTCACCGACGATCGCCACGAGCGCGGCGCGTTTTTCTCGCAGCGCGATCGTCTGCGAACGCCGCCCCGAGAAGTCGCACGCGGTTTGCGGATCGTGCGCTTCGCACTCGGCTGCGGCAGACAGCACGCCGATGCCCGGCGCCGGCACCGACAAGTTGATGCCATCGCCGTGTGAGCTCGCGTGGGCGACGATGCCGTAGACCGGCAGGCCCATCTTCAACGCCAGGCTCGCGCGGCAAAGGACCATGGCGCCTGCGCCTTGCGCTTCGACGAAGCCGCGCCGCCGGCGATCGTTCGGCCGCGACGCGTGGGCCGGATCGATGCCCATCGCGTAGAGCTCGTCGCTCGGGGCGGTGGCGCCCATGTCAGTGAAGCCGACGTTGCCTTCGATCGCGTAGTCGTCGACGCCGCCCGTGACCATGAGGTCGGCCTGGCCACCGAGGATCTTGTCGCACGCGTCGCTGACCGAGACGGCCGCCGTCGCGCACGCGCCGACCGGGAAGGACATCGGCCCGTACGAGCCGAGGTAGCTCTGCACGACGTAGCCGCTGATCACGTTGATCAACGTCTCTTGCAGCGTGTCGTTCTGCCGCGGCACACCCATGTAGAAGTCTCTATACATGCGCCGGAGCTGGTTCATGCTGCCGAGGCCGGCGCTCTGCGTGCTGCCGACGCGCGACGGATGCAGATACGAGTAGATCTCCTCGGGCTCCATCCCGGCAGCGAGGAACGCCTCGACGGTGGCGATGAGGTTGAACAAGGTCGCGCGATCCACTTGCGCGATGAGCTCTTGCGGGACACCATAGCGCGCCGCGCTCCAGCCCGACGGGATCTGGCCGGCCACGTGGCGATCGAGGCGGAGCGCGCGCGGCATCTTCACCTTCGTGCCCTTCAGGCGCACGACGCTGCACGCGCCCTCCGGCGTGACGATGACGCGGGTGTGCTCGGGATCGGCGGCGCGGATCTCTTCGGCCATCTGCCGCGTCGGCACCGGGAATTGGAAGTCCTTGTCGAGGTGCACGTCGAACAACGCGATGGCGCCGTTCGGATCGAAGCCGGTGATCTCGGGCTCGATGACCCGGATGCCGGCGTGCTGCATGACCTTCGCTTCGTAGCGCGCGTGCAGCTCGGCGTCGGCGACGGGCTCGTTCGACTCGGCGTCGACGAAGCCGAGGCCGTCGTCCTTCGGCTTGATGAAGCCCATCATCCACCCGAGCTCGGCGAGCGCCTCGAGCGAGAGCTTCCCGTCCTTCTCCATGCTCCAGCGCGTGCGGCTCGAGCCCCACGGCCCGACCTCGCCGTAGCCGACGACCGCGACGACGCGATCGAGATCCAAGTGATCGAGCGCGGGCAGGGCGCTCAGCTCGTGCGCCGAGGGGATGGGCGCGGCGAGCGTTTGCAGCGCTTTTGCGGCGGGTTTTTCGGCCTTCGCCGCCGCGACCTTGTGCAAGCGCTTCGCGAGCTCGGCGTCGAGCTCCTGGCGCCGGCGCTTCAAACGCCGCGTCTCGGCGATGCGTTCGCGCACGTCGCGTGCGATCGCGCCGAGGTCGTGCACGTTGCCGAGGCCGCCGCTGAGGTCGGCGATCCTCGCCTGCGCATCTTGGACGTCGATGAGCGGCAAGAGCTCCGCCGCCATCTCTTCGTTCGAGAAGGTGCGGATGCCGGCCCGCTGTTCGATCTCTTGCGCGAGGACGTCGTTCGCTTCCATCAACCCTGTGCCGCGCACCCAACCGATGCGGGCGCCGACGAGCGAGACGAAGCGGCCCCAGCGCGCGCGCTCGCTCTCGTGCTTGACGACGAGCGTCTCGAGCGCGGCTTTGCACTCGGCATAGACGCCGTCGCCGCCGAAGGTGCCGTGGTTCGGCGACAGGGGCAGCACCACGCGGCACAGCCGATCGCGGACCGCCCGTTCGCCGTAGCCCGCGGCGACCGCACCGAGCAGGCGCTCGAGGCCGACGAGCAGCACGCGCAGGACGGCGAGCGATCGTTCGCCGATACCGGTGACGTCGGCGGCTTCGCCCATCGCGGCGAACGGCACGAGCACATCGGGCAGCCAAGCTTCTTTGATCCTGCGCTCACCGGCGCCAGCGGCTTCCGTACGCGGCTCGAACAGCCACTTCACGAGCGCGTCCATGTCTGAGAGCGAGCCTTGGTTCGCCGGCACCACGTGGAGCTCGGCGCCGGGGATCGCGGCTTCTTGATAGAGGCGCTTGAAGAACGCGAGGCGCTCTTTGCCGTAGGTCGAGGTCGTGACGACGACGCGATCGCCGCGCGCGAGCAAGAGCCGGACGAGCTCGACGGCGATCGACCCTGGACCAGCGCCGGTGACGACGGCGGTCTTCGGGCGCGCGGTGCGGGCGACGCGCGCGCCGGCGATGCGGGCGAACGTGGTCGCCGCTTCGGTGTTGCCTTCGCGTGTGGCGACCGTGCGATACGCTTCGAGCGCTTTTGCGGCGTCGTCGTCGAGACGGCGGCCGAGCGCGGCGATCTCTTCGTCTTTCAGCGCAGCGCCGGCAAACACCCGCGCCGCCGTCGCCATGACGTCGCGCTTCACCCACGCCCACGCCGAGGTGAACGCCACGTGCTTCTGGGCGTCGAAGATCGGCTTGATCGCCGCTTCATAGGCCGGGCCGTGCTCCTTGTCGTAGAGCGCGAGGCGTTCGGCGGCGGCGTCTCTCTCCGGCGCTGTGACCGCCAGCGGCGCGAGCACGTCGACCCCGATCGCGTCGTTCAAGAAGCGTGTCGTCTGCGCGAGCACGCCGTCGTTGCCGAAGATCTTCGCTTCCAATGCATCGAGCGCCGCCGAATCGATCACCGCCGCGCCGGCAGCCGCACCGCCCGCGCTCGGCTTCTGAAGCGAGATCGCGAGCTCACGGCCGTACGCCGCGACGACGTCGTCGATCCACGCGAGCGCGCGCGTGCGATCGTTGAGGCCCTTCGCCGGCACTCCCGCGAGCGGACCGCCGCGTGCAGAGTCGCCGTCGCGGGCGTTGAGCGCGATGCGTGAGAGGATCGCCTGCGTTCGCCCGGCGCCCAGGCCCCAGGTTTGCGCGAGGTAATCGGTCACGTCTTTCTTCGCGAGCCGCGCGGCGCCGAACGCTTCGGAGACCGCTTGCTCGACCTTGGCGCTGAGGTACTTGCCGTGACCCGCGTAGCGTGGCGCCCGCGCGGCGACGCCCTTCGCGAGCTCCGACAGCGGCAGCTCGTGGGCGCCGTCGATCGCGCCGATCCCGAACTCGTGGCCCACATCGGCGAGGACTTGATTGCGCCGCGCCGAGTTGCCGCCGACCAATTCATCGAGCGTCTCGTTGTCGCGAATCTGCGAGGGCGCGAGCTTCGCTTGCAGTGCCAATTGGGTGAACAAGGCGTCACGCACCGAGTACGGAACGTCGGCGATCCCTGTGGCCGTGCACGGCGTCGTGGCAGCTGGCACGTGGGCGTCGCTCGTGGCCGGCGTCGTGGGCGTGGCCGGTGCCTTTGCCTCGGCAACCGCCGCCAGTGGCACCGCGATGGCCTTCGGTCCCACGAGCTCCGCGAGCTCGCCCTCGCTGTTCAATACCCGTGGCTTCCTATCCAGCTGCGCATCGCTCAAGGTGATCAGCGCCATGTTCGCGATCGTCGGCTGCTCCTTCACGCCGATCTCGACGAACACGTCCACGGCGTCTTCGCCCGTGAACAACACGTCCTGCGTCTGGATCCACTTCACCGGCGACGCAAACTGATACGCGAGCAATTCGATCAACAACGTCCGCGCGAGCCGCGCCGGATCCGCTTCCCACTTCTTCCACTCGCCTACGACGCGCGAGAGCACATCCGACTGCGACACGGCCAACACGCGCTCGACGAACGCCCGCGACAACGCGAACGGCTCGGCGACCAGGTTCGGAATGTAACGTCCAATCAACCCGTCCGGCCGCACGTCCAGCGGCAACACGCGATCGAGCGTCGCGCGGAACACCGGCACGCCATCGCGCAGCAACGACGAATGAAACGGGACGTCGATGCCCGGCACGTCGATGTACGCCTTCTCGCGTCCCGTTCCACGCCGCGTCGGCTTGCTGAGCGGCGCCAAGGTATCCGCGAGCGCATTCAACGCGCGCACGTCGCCGGTCACCGAGTATTGCCTGCCGCGAATGTTGTAGTTCACGACCTCGAGCGGCAAGCCGGTCTCACGCCGCACGCGCTCGACAATCGCGAGCGCTTGGTCCTCGGAGAGCCCGGCGTGGTTCGGACGAATGACGCCCATCGCGTAGGGCGAGGCGCCGTTCACGTCGCGCGCGACGAGGCCGTTCATCGCGAGGCCGCGGTGATAGACGAGCTCGACGACCGCAGGCAGCGGCAGCGCTTCGCAGATCGCCGCCAACGCGGAGTACTCGCCGACGCTATGGCCGCAAAAGCGCGCATCTTCGACGAACGCGCCGCGCTCTTTGAGCTCCCGCACTTGCGCCACGGCCATGACGGCCATCGCCACTTGCGTGAACTGGGTCAGAAAGAGCGCGCCCTTCGGATGCGAGAGGCGCACGCCGTCGACCACGATCTCGCGGGGGTTCGTGCGGACGATCGTGAGGATCGAGAAGCCGAGCCTCTCGCGGCACACCCGATCGGCCTCGTCCCAGGCGCCGCGCGCGGCCGGCGAGCGGTTGTACGCCTCCATGCCCATGCCGACCGCTTGAATGCCTTGCCCCGGAAACGCGTAGGCCGTCTTCGGCGCCGCGAAGGTCGCTTGCCCGCTGAGCACGAGCACGCGCGCACTCTCACGCACGGCATGCACGTCGATCTCGACGATCGGTCCGCCGTCGCGCACGGCGACCTGGCGCACCGACACAGTGAGCGCATCGCCGAGCTGCACCGGCGCCACGAAGCGCGTCTTCAACGCCGTCAAGCGGCGGCTGTCGCCGTCGGCGGTCAAGCGCACGGCGCGGTGCAACGCCGCCGACGCGGTCCACATGCCGTGGACGATCGGCGCGTCGAAGCCGGCGTAGGCCGCGACGCCGCGATCCGTGTGCAGCGGATTGTGATCGCCGCTCGCGTGGGCGTAGAGGCGCATGTCGCTCGGCGCCGTGAGCTCGAGCAGGCCTAGCGGGCGTGCTTCCGGCAACGCGACGTCGCGTGACGGCGCCTGAAGCAGCTTGCAGACTTCCTCGACCGGGTGCTTTTCGGCGACGGCGTCGGCGAGCAAAATGCGTCCCAAGATCGCAGCGCCGGCGCGTAGGACGCCAGCGGCGAAGAAGCGACCTTCGCGAACGCCCAAGCGCGCGCACTCGACGCTCAAGGTCTCACCGAGCGGCAAGACGCCGTCGACCGACAACCACGCCTGCGCCAACAAGAAGTCGCGCTCGGCGGAGTCCTTCAAGCCCACGTCCGCCGTGAACGCGGCGTCCTGCACGAGCGCCGGCGCCAAGGCGTTCACGCGCGCGCGCACGAAGAACACGCTCTCGACCGTCGCGGCCAAGCCATCGCCGCGGAAGATCTCGGCGACGACGCTGATCCGGCGCGCCGCCGCGAGCTCTTCGCGACGTGTGACCTTGGCCGTCACGCGCGTGGCGTCGCCAGCGACGAGCGGCCACGCCGGGTCGGCCTTCACGCGGTTCTCTTCGTGAACGAGCGCGAGCATGTCCGGCGCTTCGGCGAAGAGCGCGCGATAGATCTCCGGCCACGCGAGCGCGAAGCTCATGTTGAGCGGGGGCGTGTCGAGCAGGCCGCGCGAGTCGTCGGCGGTCGCGAGCACGAACGCGGCGATCGCTTCCTGCGTCAACGCGATCTCTTCGCCGCCCATGATCGCGGCGTAGAACTGCGCTTGCGCAGCGATGTGCGCCGCGCGATCCCAGACGAGGCCGTTCGCCGACCACGTGAGCGCGAGCGGCAGCCGGTGCTCGCCGCACACGAGGTCGACCGACAAAGCGGCGCCAACGAGCGTCGCTTCGGCCGAGATCGCGCCGTTCGCTTCCTTCGCGATGACGCCGCTCATGCGTCCCTGCGCGTCGGTGCGCGTCTCGAGGGTGCGACCGGCCCGCGGCGCGAAGAGCGTGCGCATCGGGTTCGGCACGAGGCGCGCGGCGTCGCCCTTCACGGCGGCGTCCGAGGCGACCAGCGCACGCGCGAGCACGCTGCGCTTGTCGAGATCGTGCGCTTCGGTGGCCGCTTGCGCGATCGCGCGCTCGAAGCCCGCGAGGATCTCGGCGACGGGCTCGTCGACGCGGCGAATCCCGCGCACGGCTTCCGGCCCCGGGATCGCCAGGACCTGGTCCGCCGCATAGCGCGCATCGTGCGCCTGCCATAGCGAGTCCGACTTGTACCACTTGCGCACGTCGCTATCGATCGCCGGCACGAAGCACACGGGCTTGCCGGGCCGCTTGCAGAGCGCGAGGAACACGCGCGCATCTTCCGGGTGGACGAGCGTGTCTGGATAAGTCGCGACGAAGCGCTCGACGAGCGCGCGCGGTTCATCGAGATCGCGCGCCTCCGCGATCACGGACGCACCAGCGCCGAGCCGCGCCTCCGCCGCCCGCAGCATGTCGGCGAAGCGCGCGCGATACGATACGTCCGGCCACACGCCGTCTTCGTACGCACCGCCGCGGCCGATCGCCGTCAGCTCCACGAGCCGCGACAAGAGCTGCGCGTAGGTCATCGCCTCGACGTCGCCGAAGTACGGCTTCGCCGTCATGGCCAGCGCCGCGATGATCTCGTCACGCCGCGCCGCGATCGCTTCCGGCTTGCCGGCGACTTCATCGAGCAGGCGGCCGGCCTTCGCGGCGGCGTTCTCCATATAATAGATGGCGGCGTCGAGCTGGCTACGACCCGAGGTCACGTCGCCGTCGGCGCTGCCATCGAGCACCCACTGCGCGGTGCCGGCAGCTTGCGCCAGCGCCTGCTTCACCTGCGGCGACGTCAGCGCTTCTTTGGCCGCCATCAAGCGCGTGCCGAGGAACACGGCGTCGACCGGCATCTTCGGCAAACCGAAGCGCTCGCTCCACGTCCCGGTGAGATATGCCGTCGCTTGCGCCTCATCGGCGATGCCGCCGCCCACGCAGACGACGAGGTTCTGACGTTGGCGCAGCGCGGGATAGTGCCGGGCGAGCAAGTCGTCGAGATCTTCCCAGCTGTGATGGCCGCCGGCTTTTCCGCCTTCGATGTGCGCGAACACGGTCAGCTCGGGCACGGCGTCGACGATCTGCAACACGTCGGCGATCTGGCGATCGTTTCCGGGCTTGAACGCGTTGAGCCACAAGCCGTGCGCGTGGAGGTCGCGCAGCAAGGCGACGGCTTCGTCCTTCGGCGGCACGCCGGCGCTCACCGTCACGCCGATCAGCGGATAGCCTTCGTCCCGCAGGCGCTGCACCAAGCGATCGCCGAAGTGCAGGCGCCAGAGATACGGATCGAGATAGAGCGCGTTGAACACCACGCCTTGGCCCGGCACGAGCGCGCGCGACAGCTCGTTCAAGCGCCGGCGCAAGATCGCTTCGGTCACTTGTCCGCCGCCCGCGAGCTCGGCGACGTAGCCGGCGTTCGCGGCGGCAGCGACGAGCGGAACCTCGACGGTCGTCGGCGTCATGCCCGGCACGATCACCGGCGGGCGTGAGGTCGCTTCGGTGAAGCGGTTGACGACGCGCCCGTCTTTGGTGCGCTTCGGCGCGAAGGTCTCGTAGCGCGCGGGAACGGCAGGCACCTTCGTCGTGTCGAGCGCTTGCTTGCGATCGGCGTCCGCTCCCACGGCGAGGACGAGCGCGCCGCGGCCGCGCATGTTCGCCATCGTCATCTTCGCCACGGTGTCGCCCGGGCCGAGGTCGAGCACGTAGCCCGCGCCGAGCGTCTGCAGCTCGGCGGCGACGTTCGTCCACTGCACGCGATCGACGAGCACGCGCCGGCTGATCCACGTCAGCGGATCGCGCGCGTCGGCCGAGTCGTAGCCGTCGACGAACGCGACCGGGAGCGCGCCGAGATCGAGCGCGAACCCGGCGGCGCGCGCATCTTCGGCGGCGCGATCGGCGGCGTCGGTGAGCAGCGGCGTGTGAAACGGCGCGCCGACCGGCAAGTACTCGAACGCGAAGTCAGGCGCGCGGCCGGCGTAGCGACCCGCGCTCTTCTTCTGCTTGCGCGTGTCGCACTCGTTTTGCACAGCGCGACGCAGCCGCTCGAGCGCTTCCGGCCGGCCGCTCACGACCTTCGACTGCCACGTGTTGTCGAGGGCCACGTAGGCGCCGTCGCTCGCGAGGCGGTCGAGCTCTTCGATCGAAAAGCCGCGCACCGACGCCATCGCGGTCGGCTCGACCCCGGCTTGGCGCGCGAGCTCGGCCGAGATGCGCGCGGGCCCGACGGCTTGGGCGACCCGCAGGCCCATGAAGAACACGATCTCGGCATATTGGAGGGCCCGCGCTTCGAGGCCTCCCGTCTTCAGCGTCTCGTTCACGCAGAGCGCCGCGAGCAAGCCTTGGCTGTGCCCGCTCGTCGCGATCACTTTGTGCCAGAACGCCGGCCGATCGTAGCCGTCGGCCAAGAGCGAAAGGAGCTCCGCCATCTGCGCGGCGAAGATCAGCGGCAGCGAGATCTGCGGGCTCGCCAAGTACTCCGCGCGCGGCTTCGCCTTCAGCGTCTTCACCCAGGGCCGAAAGTCGATGCCCTGCATGTACAGCGCTTGCTCGGCCAACGGTCGGCCGGCGCGCAAGGTCTCCAAGCGATCCGCGAACGCGTCCAAGAACGACGCCGCGGACGTGCCTGGCTTGTACGCCTTCGCGAGCGTGGTGAGGTAGTCGCTCGCTTGGCCGCCGAAGACGAGCGCGATCGGGTGCGCTTGCTCGAGCAACGCGGGCACCTTCGGGCCGCTGCTCACGCGCGGAACCGCTGCTGCGCCAACGACCTTTCCGCCGAGGAAGCCGAGCAGCGCCTCACGCGTGGTGCCGATGCGCTGCGACTCCCAGCCGCTCGGCGCTTCGCCCAAGCGATCGAGCAAGAGGCGCGCGACGTGATCCGGCGACGCGGCGTGCTCGCGCGCTTCGGGGCGCACGGTGGACCACAGTTGGTGAACGAGGTCGCGGTTATCCGGGCCGAGGTGGGCGAGGAGGGTGTCGACGGCGTGGCTCATGCGTTCTCCGATTGCGCGATCCCACGAAGGTGACCGACGCGCGCTTGCTGAACGAGGCGTTCGAGCGTGTTCATGAAGATGCGGATTTGAGTGTTGAAGCCGGCTTCGTCGGGATCGACGAGGTCCTGGCAGACGAGGCCGACGAAGCACGCGAGCATGCTGCCGGTCAGCGCGCGCAGATCGCTCTCGGCGACGGCGGGCGTGAGCATCGGTCTGAGCAGCGTGGTCAGCGTCTCACGGATGCGGCGATGGAAAGTCGCGAGGCCGGAGCGGATCTCGGGCTCGCGGCTGACTTGGCCGAGAAAGTCCATCCACACGGGGAGCAGGCGGCGTTGCTTCTTCGCCTCGTTGCCGAGCGCTTGGGTCATGGCGGTGAATGGGTTCGGGCTGGCGAGCGCGTCGCGAAACTGCAGCGCGAGCTCGTTCTCGACCAGGCTCGCCCAGTGGTCCAAGATGTCGAGGAAGACGGCCTGCTTCGTCTCGTAGTGCCAGTAGTAGCTGCCCTTCGAGATCTTGGCGGCGCGGCAGACGTCGTCGACGCTGGTACGGTGGTAGCCGTTGCGGGCGAAGCAGCGATACGCCGCGTTTCTGATGATCGCTCGCTTTTCCAGCATGCGATCGCTCGCCTTGTCCGGCGCGGCGCTTTCCGTTTCCAACATTTGTCTGCCTCCGACCCCTCTTCGAGCGAGGCGCGGGCGTAGACTGACTGGTCGGTCTAGTCAACTGAGCCCGCGGGTCGGATGACGGCGCTATGAAAATGACGTTCATGGCGATCGCGGCTACGTTCGGCGGATGGAAAAGCGCCCGTTCTGGCATCCGCTCCCGCTGTGGCTCGTGTTCGTTCTCTTCTTGATCGCCGTCATCGTGGGGAACCTGATCGTCGTCGGGCTCCGCGAAGGGGCCGGCCTCAAGATGATCCCGAGCTGGGTCGGCGGCGGCCTCGGCGGGATGCTCGGGGTGATGTTGGTGAGCTTCGTCGCGAAGCGGAAGAATCAGGGTCCGTAGCGGCAGGAGCGTTCGCTCCTTGCGAGGATGAGTCGGGTCGGCGAAGATCTGGTGTGCCTGGAATGCGCTCTCTATCTGCTGTAGGAGTCTTGCTATTCAACTCGTGCCTCTTGGGTGGCACGACTATCCGGGAGACGTTTTCCGAAGCAGGCGATTCGACGGTCTCCGACGAGGAACAAGCCGAACCGGACTCGATCGACAAACCAGCTCGCGTCCCACCTCAACTCAGGTTCGCCAGCCCGATTGTTTTCGTGGAAGGAGAGTACGGTTCGTCGGCACCTCCGACGAACGAGGGTGGCGCGTTCGAGCAGTGCGCTAGCGACGCGACCACTCCATTGCCCACGGGGCTTCAGGTTGATTCGACGTGCGTAGTTAGTGGGACATCCGAGCGTTGTCGCGCTCCGCGCGCTCTGGTCGACTACGGCCGGGATATGGGTTTCGCTTCCTTTCTCTGCTTCGTACCAGGAGAAGATCCCCGGCGGTCTTCTGCGTGTTGCCGCTGGCCCAGCTCTCGATATCTTGGCCAATTCGATGCTCACAGAGACCGCGCGCGTGCGTGACGTTTACTACTCCATCGGATTCGCGGGGGGAGTCGCATACGTCGTTGCAGCCGGGCCAGGTGGGTGTTTGATTCAACTGAGCTACCGCGTCACCGCTTACGCGGTAGATGGCATTCCATCAGTCTCGCATGCTGGCACCATGGGTTTGGGCTACGCGCTGTATCTTTGAGACGTCAGTACCCGCACGAACACAACACGAAGCCATTCACGGCTGCGGCGGGCGTACAGGTGGCCGCACTGAGGGCGCCGGAATCGTCAATCCGCAGCCCGCCCGAAGCGCAGTCGGTGAAGCCGTGTGTCTGGCAAAGCATGCGGCAAGTGGTGACGCCGTCGGTCCGCATTCCGATCGTGAATGACCCATGGAGGGTACCGGCGCCACCGCCGTTGTCGAAGCGTTGCGCGCCGATTTGCAGCTCGTCGAAGCGCACGAGGCCGTTGGTCGCGACGCGCAGAGCCTCATCGTCGAATCCGGAGCCGTCCCAGTACGAGATGCGGAACAGATCCGAGCCTTGAAACTCCGCGTGGAAGTTCCAACGCTCGCCGTTGGGATTGTTCGCCGTCGTCGTCATCGCGACCCGCACGCGTTCGTTGTCCGGATCGCGGATGACGAGCGGCATGCGCGTGCCGGCGGTTCCGTCGACGCGAAGCGCACGAACGCCCTGCGTGCTCGTCGTCGCGAGCATCGCCGGCGCGCCGCCCGGGCCGGTGGTGTTCGCGCTGAGGGCGAGGCCGGTCGTATTGCCGTTCGTCGCCGTTTGCCCGAGAATCAACAACGGAAAATTTCCGGATCCGCCGAACGGGCCGGTGTTGGTCGGCGTGATCGCCGTCTCATCGCTCGAGCACTGGTATCCCGCGCCTGTGCTGCGCAAGATTTCGTCGTCGGCGCACGCCGTGGTCAACCCGACGAGCGCCGCGCCGTTTTGCGCCCCGCCCGAGAGGCCGCTGCCGACCGTGACCGAGGCGATGAGGCCATTGCCACCGGCGTTCTGATCGTCGGCGCCGCAGGACCACACGGCGCCGTTCCACTTCGCGACTTGGCCAAACGCACAGACCGGCATCCCGGTCCCCGAGGTGCCGGCCGGCCCCGTTGCGCCAGGTGCCCCATCTTCGCCGAGTAAAAGCACGGCGTCGCCCGGTGACTGTGCACGCGCTTGCGTTCCGACCGGTGTTGCCGTCGGAATGCTGCAGGCCGTGGCGACGCCGGCAAGCGCGACGAGCGTGGTCAGTTGTAGGTGCAAAAGCAGACTCCTACAGCGCTCGCATTGAATTGAGTGATGCACGTCTGCGTCGGTGGATTGGCGGCGCCGACCGTCCAAGAGCCGATGCAGTCTTGAAAACCATAGAGCGTGCAGGTTTGGTCGCAGGTCGGGCCGCCCGGTGAACCCGCGATCCCGGTGACCCCAACGACAAACGCGCCGTTGGCTCCGCCGTTGAACGTGGCGGAGCTCATCCCGAGAGCGAGCCGTGGCACGTTCGTCTGCCCGTCGCGCGAGACGGTGAAGAGCGGCGCGCCGCCGTTGTGGCTCACCTGTAGCTGGGCACTCGCGCCGAAAGTCGTGCTCAGCTCCCAGCGCGCGCCGAGGTTTGCAGTCTCCATCGTGATGCCGCTCTCCGTGTTCAAGCTGTCGCGGACGGAGAGTTGCCCGCGGTCGAATTGATCGGAATCACCGATGAGCCGAGCGGCTACGCCTTCGCCGTTGTTCGTGACACTGAGCGCGGTCCCGGTCGCATCGATCGTCGAGACACTCAGCGCGCTCGCCGCGGTGCGTGCGGGCGCTGCGCACGTGTTGGTGAGGCCGAGTGGACCGGTGATCCCGGCAGGCGCGGGCGGCATCGTTCGATCCACGGAGCACGACCACTGTCCCCCAGCGAAGCGGAGGATGTTTCCGTCCGTCGGACAGTCGATGAGGCGCAGGGTGACGACGCCGAGCGCGCCGCCGCCAGCGGTGCCGCTTCCTGCTGGAGTGCCGAGCGAGGTGATGTCGGCGCTGCTCGTCGCTAGGGCGTCCGGCGCGCAGATCCACGCGCTGCCCGTCCACTGCAGGACGTCGCCGCTGCCGCAGCCCGCGGCTGGCAATCCTGTGCTCGGGCCCGCCGGGCCGGCGCTGCCAGTGTCGCCGGTGGGACCCGCTGTCGCCGCGCTTGCGAGCGTCGCCGCGGCGCTGAGCCGAGGATCGGCGTCTCGGTGACAACCGGTGCTCGCGAACAGCGTGATGAGAACGAGCGCTCGCATTGAACCTCACTCGTCGCAGAAACAAATGAAAATGCCGCCCGCCGGCTTCGCGGTGCATACGCCAGCGCCGCCAAGGCCGACGGCGAACGCACACGTGTAGCCGTGTTGGCCGCAGACGTCATCGCAGGAGGTGTTCGTGTCGCCTGTGAAGCTGAACCCGAGGCTGCGTCCGGCGGTGAAGGGTTGACCGTTCAACGCCAGGGTTTGCACCTTCACCGCTCCCGTCGGACCGTTGGCGATGAAGTTGAGCTTGTCTGAGCCGCTGATGCCGTCGAAGTAATAGAAGTTCAGCGAGCGTGTCGTCGTGTTGTACGTTCGGCCCGCGAGATCCCAGCGATCGCTCGTCCCGATGCCGGTGAAGTTGATGCGAGCCAGGTCGGCGGGCGATTCGACGATCTCGAGCTGCGCGAAGCTCGGATCGGTGCCAGCGCCGCTGCGCGCGACCAGGAGCGCGCCGATCGTGCCCGACGGTGTCGTGTTGGTGTTCGCGGCGGTGACGACGCCGCTGCCGCCCGCGATCGACGTGGTCTCGGCGTTCAACGCGCCCGTGCCGGCCGGCGCCACGACCGAGAGGATGTGCGCCGCCGTCGTTCCCCCCATCAGCATTGGGTAGGTGGGCATCCGATTGTCCGCGGCGCACACCCACGCGCCGCCGGTGCGGTGCAAGACTTGCGTTGCCGGGCACGTTTGCAGCGCGACGGAAGGATCGGTCGTGCCGTTCGTCACGGTGAGCCCGCCGTTCGGCGTCGCGGCGACGCTGGTGATCGCGCTGCCGCCGGCGCCCTGTTGATCCGGCGCGCACGACCAGCCGACACCGTTCGACTGCGCGATGAACCCTGGCGTGTTGCAGAGCGGCGGCGACTGGCCGGCGATCCCGGTCTGGCCTTGCGCGCCTGTAGAACCCTTGGCGCCGCCGGCGAACTGCACGCGCACCCGGTCGCTGCCGTCGCTGCTCCGTACTTCGAAGGCGGCGTCGGCCGGCGCCGCGACGAGCTGCTCGACGAGCGCGGCGGCCGCTGCGGTGAAGCGCGCGACGATCCGCGTCTCGCCGATGCTGGTGATCTCGAGCGCTTGCTCGGCGACGCCGGTCGCGAGCACGACGTTCGTCACGCGATCCAAGCGAAGGCCGTCGATGATCACGCCCGCGCCGAGCCGGCCCGGCTGGCTCACGCTGTCGCCCATGATCGCGCTGATGCGTGGCGCATTCGCCGCCGCGGTCTCGGCGCTGTTGTCGACGATCACGTGAAAGCTGCAGCCCCCGAGCGCGATCGCGACGATGGATGGTGTGAGCGCATGTCGCATCCGTCATGGAGTATGCCAGCGGGGGCCGGCGTTGTCGCGATCAGCGACCGGACAAAGATCGGCCAGAGACCACGAGGTCGACGATCTGCAAATGCCCGTCGCTGCCCAAGCGCGCGCGCAAGAACGTGCTGTCGTCGGCGCGAAATCCGACGACCTCGTTCTGCCGCCGCTCGTCGACGAAGAAGCGATCGACGCCGAAGTCGACGCGGCCTTTCTTCACCGTGCCGACGAGCACCTTCGCGCACGTCTTCCCGGCGACGCGGGTGACGTTCCAGCGCCCGAGCGCGTTCGGCTCGATGCAGAAGCGCGTCTCGCCGTCCTCGGTGATCCCGAGCGCATTCGCTTGCGCCACCGCGACGAGGCGGAAGCGCACGTAGTGGCCGCTCAACAGATCGCGCGGATCGTAGCCTTCGACCGGTAGGATCACCTCGACGCCGGCGCGTTGGGCCCACTCGTTCTGTGCGATCCAGCCGCCGAAGATGACGAGGTCGACCGCCGCGAGGATGAGGAACTTCATTGGCGCACCTCGGCAGGGACGGGGATCAGCACGCGCAATCGCCACCACCCGTAGGCGATCGACACGAGCAGCACGCCGGTGATGATGAGGCCGATGCCGGTGTCGGTCAGATCCGAGAACAGCTCGAAGAAGAGGACGAAGATGCGGACCGCGAGCGCGAACGATCCGGCGTTGACGGCTTGCTTGCTGCCGGCGGCGGCGCCCGCGAAGGTGTAGGCGACGCAGAACGCGCAGAAGAACGCAAAGCCGATCGCTTGCTGCGGCAAGTGCGACCACGGCGGCACCCACGCGGCGCTGACGACGAAGGTGGCGGCGATGCACGCAGCGATGAACGCCGCCGGCTCGACGCGCCGATGCTGGCGCCAGCGCGAGATGCCAGCCGCCGCGAGCGCGACGAGCATCAGGACGAGCGGCCACTCAGGCTGCATCCAGGGCTGCACCCAGAAGTGTTTGCCGTCGCCCCACGCGAACGCCGCGGTCATCAAGGAGACGCCGGTCAGCATGAACGCCCAGCGGTGCAGCGCGCGCGCCCAAGTCTCGGCGCGAAGATAGGGCGCGGTGGCGATGAACAGCGCGGCGATCGCCACGAGCAGCTGCGGCGCGCGAAAGTGCTTCCACAGCTCCTCCATCAGCTCGCGCTCGACGAGCCAGAGCCAGAGCGCCTGCAACCCGAGGTAGATCGCCGCGTCGCAGAGGATCGCGCGGCGACCGACGAGCGCGGCGGGGATGGCGAGCGCGAACGCTGCGGCGAAGGGCCGGTAGGGATGGCCGGAGAGATGATAGACCTGCGCGACGAGGCCGATCATCGCGAGGACGAGCCCTTGATGCAGGAGCAGCGCGAGGTCGCGGATCCAGTCGTGTCCTTGATGATCCGCCGCCCGCGCGCCGAGCATCGCAGCGATGAGCAGCACGAGGCCCGCGCCGAGCTTGATGCCGTCCGGGATGTCGTCCCAGTTCGCGGCGACGAGCGAAATGATGCCCGCGATCACCGCGAGCGCGCCGACGGCCGCGAACGCCCACACCACCCAGCGCGCGCCGCCTTGCTTGCTCCGTTCGTGGGCCTCGATGCGCGCGACCTGCGCCGCGTCGAGCAACCCGTGCTCGCGCCACTCGGACAACTTCCGCTCGATCCGCCCCACGTGCTCCATTCTACCTCGCCACCGAAAAGGGGACCGGGGAGGTTTTCGCAGATGTTCCAAAACGGAACGGCGGCGAAAAGGGACCGGGGAGCGTTCGTCGCAAGCGTTCGTCGCAACAGCGGACCGGGAGCGTTTTCGGTGCCCAAAGCGGCGTTCGCTTTGCTATGGCGCTCGGCGTGCGATGCGTCGTGATCATCTTCTTGGCTTCCTGCTCGGGACAGGGTCTCGACACGAGTGTGCTCGATGAGCAGAAGCCCGCGCGACCGCAGAGCAAGGGCGGCGTTTCGGGTGACACCGGGACGACCGGCGAGACTGGGGCGACCGGCGTGACGGGCGAAACGGGCGCGACCGGCGCCACGGGCACGACGGTTCAGTGTCAGAACGAGTGCGCGCTCGCCGGCACGAAGACGTGCGACCAGAACGGCGACGTCACCCTCTGCGCGACGAGTGCGACGGACAGCTGCTTGCACCTCACGCTCGCCGACGACTGCGCGGCGCACTGCTCGCCGATCCCTGCACCACATTGCGTGGCGTGCAACGTGACCGCTGACTGCCCGAACGCGGCGAAGAGCGTGTGCGACAAGGGCGCCTGCATCGCCGCGACGAAGTGGGCGATCACGCGCTACACCTTCTCCGGCACTGCTGCCGGCACGCGTGTCGTCGACGTGTCGAATTGCTACGGCTGCGCGACGCACCTCTACCCAAGCGACGGCTACGCGATGATCAGCGCGCAGCAGGGCAACGGCTACCAGATCATGCAGTTGTACGTGCCGACGACGGCGGTGAGCGGCGACGTCGCGCTCGCCAAACAGCTGCTCACTCCGATCACGACGCCGACTGTTGCCGTGAGCGTTGGTGGCGATCCCACGCTGCCGGCGATCTACGACGACTATTACACCGGCGCGACGCCGGCCGGCACGCTGCACGTGATCAGCGCCGACTACACGAACGGCGGCGTCGTTCACGCGACGATCGACGCGTTCTATGAGGGCCAAAAGGGCGGCAAGCTGCGCGTCGAATCGGAATTTTCGATGACGCTTCCGCCCTGAGCCTCATTGCCGAAGCGCCTCGGTTCCGCTACGGCGACGCGCGCATGATCCGCTTAGACAGCATCGGCCACCAGCACGGTCAGCAGATCCTCTTCCTCGAAGCCTCCGCCGTCATCAACCGCGGCGAGAAGGTGGGGCTCGTCGGACCGAACGGCGCCGGTAAGTCGACGATCTTCCGCATGATCGTCGGCCAGGAAGCGCCGGACCAGGGCCAAGTCGCGATCGATCGCGGCGTGCGCGTCGGTTACTTCAGCCAAGACGTTGGCGAGATGAAAGGGCGCTCGGTCGTCGCCGAGACGATGGACGGCGCCGGGCCCGTGGCGGACGTGGCGCAGGAGCTCGAGAAGCTGCAGCACGCGCTCGCCGATCCGGCGCAGGCCGACAACATGGAAAAACTCCTAGAGCGCTTCGGCGACGTGCAGGCGCGCTACGATCAACTCGGCGGCTACGCGCTCGACGCGACCGCGCGCGAGATCTTGGCCGGTCTCGGCTTCTCGCAAGAAGTGATGGACGGCGACGTCGGCAACCTCTCCGGCGGCTGGAAGATGCGCGTGGCGCTCGCCCGCATCTTGCTCATGAAGCCCGACGTCATGCTGCTCGACGAGCCGAGCAATCACTTGGACCTCGAGTCGATCATCTGGCTCGAGCAGTTCTTGAAGGGCTTCGAGGGCGCGATCCTGATGACCTCGCACGATCGCGAGTTCATGAACCGCATCGTCAAGAAGATCATCGAGATCGACGGCGGCGATCTCATCACCTACACCGGCGACTACGACTTCTACGAGAAGCAGCGCGCGCTCAGTGAAGCCCAGCAAGAGGCGCAGTACGAGCGGCAGCAAGCGATGCTCGCGAAAGAAAAGGCGTTCATCGCCCGTTTCAAGGCCCGCGCTTCGCACGCCGCGCAAGTGCAGTCGCGGGTGAAGAAGCTCGAGAAGATCGATCTGGTCGAGCCGCCGCGCCGGGAAAAGCGCGTGCTCTTCGAGTTCGTGCAGCCACCGCGATCGGGCGACGAAGTGGCGAAGGTGCAGAAGATCACCAAGCGCTACGGAAGCAAGACGATCTACGACGGCTTCGACTTCCTCGTGCGCCGCCAAGAACGCTGGTGCGTCATGGGCGTCAACGGCGCCGGCAAGTCCACGCTGCTCAAGCTCATCGCGCAGGAGACGAAGCCCGACTCAGGCAACGTGGCGCTCGGCGCCAACGTCAAGCTCGGCTACTTCGCGCAGCACGCGATGGACGTGCTCGACGGCGAGAAGAACGTCTGGGACACGCTGAGCGACGCGTTTCCGAAGGCGTCGATCGGATCACTGCGCACGCTCGCCGGCTGCTTCGGCTTCTCGAAGAACGACGTGGAGAAGAAGGTGCGCTCGCTCTCCGGGGGCGAAAAGGCGCGGTTGGTCCTCGCGCGCATGCTCTTCGATCCGCCGAATTTTTTGGTGCTCGACGAGCCGACGAACCACTTGGACATGGCGACCAAAGAGATGCTCGTCGAGGCGCTGAAGGGCTTCGAAGGGACGATGCTCTTCGTCTCGCACGATCGGCACTTTCTGAGCGCGCTCTCGAACCGCGTGATCGAGCTGTTGCCGGATGGCGCGCATCCGTACACCGGCGGCTACACCGAGTACGTGCAGCGCACCGGTCGCGAAGCGCCGGGCGTTCACTCTTGAGCCCAGGCTCTCGCGTCGTTTACGCGGGCTTCGGTTTTTCCTTCTGCACTTTGATCTTGTCGAAGGCTTCCTGCAGCCGGCGCTGACCGTCCGGGCTCGTCCAGCGATCGACGAACGCTTTGTGCGAGCGATCCTTGTCGGCGTCCATGCGCGCGAGCGCCGGCCCACGCAGCGCCGCTTTGATGCCGGCGGCGGCGTGCGCTGAAATGTCGGCGGCGTCTTTGGCGCGCTCCATGGCCAGCGCGTCGAGATCGCCGAAGTCTGAGAGCGTATGGAAGAAGCCGTGCTTCAGCGCGTCGTCCTTCGTGAACAGCTCGCCGAAGAGCAGCGCGCGTTGGCCGCTGACGTCGTCGAGCGTCGTTCGCACGATCTCATGCGCGCTCGCCGGAAACGGCACGCCAAGCCGCGCCTCGTTGACGCCGACCACGCCTTGATCACGCGCCCCGAGGCGGAAGTCGCCGGTGCACAGCAAGATCGCGCCGCCGGCGACCGCGCTGCCTTTGACGGCGCAGACCATCGGCCGCTCGTAGGCGAAGAGCGCGCGGAAGGTGGCGTGGAAGAGATCGAGAAAACGCATGAAGTCCGGGGCCGGCAAGGTGAGCACTTCTCGCAAATCGAGGCCGCCCGAGAAGATCTTGTCGCGCCCCAGGAGCAACACGGCGCCGGCGTCTTTGGCGTCCGCGATCGCCTTGCCGATCGCCGTCAGCATGGCGGTCGACAGGGCGTTCGCCTTGCCGTCGTCGAGCTGGATGATTTGCACATTTCCGTCGCGGCGGGTGTTGAGCATAGGACCTGAGACCATTTCAAACGCACGCCTCGAAAGCAACGCATGACCACCGAATCGGAATGGTCCCTGGTCCCTGTCTCGAGGAGAAGGATCCCTGCGGCAACTCGTCGAACGCGAAGGCGACGGCGAATCAGGCGTGCGGCTGGGAGATTCCCTAAAGTTTGCGGCTGCGGCGCTTCGGAACGACAATGCAGGCGTGAAAGACGCGCTCATGGTCGCACGCTCGATCGTCAACGGCTTGCCGGACCCGGCCATCCTGCTCGATCAGCTGCAGCACTTGATCGCGTTTAACGCGCCGTACGCCCTCCTCGTCGGCTTGCGCGGGCAAAGCGCCGACGGCGTTGGCTTGAAGGTCGAGCCGTTCGCGCTGCTCGGCACCGATCCTGGCGCCGACGATCAGCGCGCGGCCGAGTGCTTCGAGAAGAAGCAGGTGATCCGCCTGGCCGAGATGCAGGCCAAGACCGAGACCGGCGGCACGTACACGATGCAAGTCACGTTCTTGCCCGTGCTCGATCCCAAGGAGCGGGCCGTCGGCGTCATCGTGCAGTTCCGCGACGTCACCGACGACGCATCGTTGCAAACGCGCTACCGTCAGATGCTGACCAGCGAGCGCGCGACGTCGGAGGCGTTGAGGCGCGAGCTCGAAGCGCTGAAGGCGACGCTCGGCGACGAACGTCCGTAGCTAAATTTAATGTAAAACGCCGGCCAAGGTGAGCAGCGGCTTGGCGACGCCGCCGAGCCCTTCGGCGACGATCGACGCCACGGCGATCGTCGTCAGCGTCACGTCCGACCACTTCAGCCAGCGCCCGAGCACGATCCACATGACGAAGCCGCCGAGGAAGAACGAGAGATCGTAGGGCACCGCGAGCACGAGCCCGAGGCCGACGCCGGTCGACTCCGGCAGGTACTTGTGCAGCTTCGGGATCGCTTCGATCAACACGTAAACGGCGCCGACGATCGCGCCGATGATCAGCCAGCGCACGGCGCCTTCGGGGAGCGGCTGCGATCCGTCGAAGATCTGCGCGCTCGCGGCCCACATCTTCGCAACCGGCGCCGGCATCTTGGTCTGGAAGGTCATCGGCTCGACGGCATTGATGCGCGAGAACGCGAACGCCGAGACGATCGCGCACGGCACCACCGTCGCGAGCTGTGTCCAGAATTGGTGGGCCGAGGGCACCTTGAACGCGCGGCCGTAGACGAGATCGCCCGTGAGCACGCTCGCTTGAGACCCGCTGCCTGCCACGAAGCCGGCGCCGATCAAGTTGACGGACAGCGAGCTGCCGCCGAACAAGCTCGTCACGCCTTGCAGCAAGATGCCCATGACGCGCGCAGGATTGAACGCCGTCACGGCAGCGGCGCGCGTGGCGATGATGTTCTGCAAGAAGCCGCCGACGACGATGAGCAGGAGCACGAGCAGCGCCGGCACGCCGAAGACGAAGGTGAGCAAGCCGAGCGTGGTCAAGAACGCGACCGCGGTGAAGACGAGGAAGGTCTTGCTGCTCATCAGCGGATCGTCGTCCTGCGCCGCGCCCTTCACACCCTTGAGGGCGACGATGCTCTTCAGCGCGTCGGCGAACGAGCGCCAATTGCGCAGCAAGTTGACCACGCCGGACGCCACGAGAAAGCCGAGCCCTGGCCAGAAGAACTTGTGCGGCGTGGCGGCCGGCGTCGGAAAGTGAGGCGCCAGAATCATCAGCGCCGCGCCCCCGACGAGGAAGCCCACACAAGTGCGAAAGCCCATGAGGTACGAGCCGCCGATCGCGAAGGGCGACCACGCGATGGCGCCGCCGACGACGGCGATGAACGGCAGCGCCGTCTCGGACGGCAGCCAGCCGAAGCCGCCGTCGTCGTTGACGAGCACGAAGCCGATGAGCGCCGCCGTGACGATCAAGAGGATGCGCGCTTGCTTCGGATCGCCGTGCTCGACCAAGGCGCGGATCACGCTCTCGACCGCTTTGCTTCCGGGCCACGGCAGCTTCTCTTTGATGATGAGCAATTGCTTCAACGGCACGACCATCACCAGGCCGACGAGGCTCGTCGCGACGGCGAAGGCGACCATGTGCCAGAAGGGGAACGCTTCGCCGGTCATCGCTTTGGCGGCGTAGAAGTTCGTGATGAAGCCGAGGCTGCCGCCGGCCGAGCCCATCGTCGCGACGATGACCATCTCGTGCGCCGTCACCTTGTTCTTCGCGAGCAGGAAGAACGCAAAGAAGAAGAGGGCGGCGATCGTCGGCCCTTCTTCGATGACGCCGAACGAGAGCGTCAAATACGAGTTCATGAAGCAGAGCGTGATCGCGAGGGCGAAGCCCATCAGGATCGAGCGCAGCGAGGGACGAACGGTTTGCACGGGCTGCTCCTACAACGACGACAAGCACATGGCCATGGTCGCGATCCGCCTGCTTGCGCTAGAGCAGCACGCGGTGGTTTTGGCGAGGCATGATGACACACGATCACGATGAAGAGGACGAGCACGACTTTGCACAAGAAGAGCGCTATTTGCAGCGGATCGCGGCGGCGCGGGCGCAGAGGAAGGGCGCCGACAGTTGGGCGCTCGCGCGCATCGCGTCGCCGATGTGGGAGGGTGCGCGCAGGCTCGACGTCATCGTCGTGATCGACGGCGACGAGCGCTTGGCCGCCAAGGCGATCGTGCCGAACGACGCTCCGGTCGAAGCCGCGGCCGACGTTCTGCGCCAAGCGATGCGCCAGCCGAAGCACGGCAAGGTGCGCAAGCCGAGCGAAGTCCGCGTCGAAGACCAAGCGCTCGTGCCGGTGCTCGCGGCCGCGCTCGATGCCGAGACGCCGGTGACGGTCGTCGAGCTCCTGCACGAAGCCGACGACGTCTTCGCCGAGATGCGCGATCGGCTCGGCGCGCGCGTGCCGAACGAGAGCTTCGCACGTGCCGGTTGCGACGCTGCGCTGATCAAAGACTACGTGCAGGCGATGATGGCGCTCGACGCGTGCGCGCCGTGGGAAGAGGCCGACGAGTCGCAGATCCTCGGCCTCGAAGCGAGCGTGCTCGGCCTCGACGACGTCACGCTCTTCATCATGAACGAAAACGCCGACGGCCTCGTGTTGCAAGAAGACGGCGATCTGCTCGCGCTCGGCGACTTCGAGCCCGGCGTGACCAGCGAGCGCGAGATCTATGCGAAGGGCATGATCACCGTCTCGTTCGTGCCCGTGCTTCAAGCGTCGACCGAGATGGTGCTCGAGCTGCGCGGCACGGGCCTGTTGAAGGACGAAGCGCGCGCGCCGATCCCGGTCGTGCTCGGCCGTGACGCCTGCGCGCGCTTGTTGACGAAGCGCGACGTGCAGGTGCTGACGCTCGCGGCCAAAGCGGTGGTGCGCCTCTTCCTCACTGACGGCGATGTCTTCGCGGAGGACAGCAAGAAAGACGTGACGATCGACGAGACCTTCACGATCGGCGGCGAAGAAGTCACGGCGCGCATCGACGCGCCACACGGCGATCACCCGTGGGGCACCCTCATGCCGCCGGGGCCGGAGGCGTTCAGCGACGCAGAGGCCTTTGGCGAAGACGACGACGGCAGCGACCCGCCGGACCTCGTCGACGAAGAGCTCGCGCCGCGCGGCGAAGAGAGCGACATCTGCTTCGAGCTCTTGGCGGCGAACGCAGCGCAATCGGCCGAGTGGCGCGTGCGGGCGGAGCGCATCGTGCGCGAGCTCTTCGCTTACACGCGGGCCACCGAGGCGAAGATCGGCGACTGGACCATGGGCGAGCTCGAGCGCTTCGTGCTCGAAGACGCGATCGAGCACATCCCCGAGCGCGAGACGGCGGCGCTCGTGCCGGAGGTCATCGTGGCGCTCGGCCGCCTCTTGCAACGCGCGCGGGCGCCGCGGATCGACCTCGCCGCGATCGAGAAGCGCATGCGGAAGATCCGCCCGCGCCTCGACGAAGCGCTCGCGGCGCGGCATAGCAAACTGTTGGCATGATCCCCGAAACCTTCCCCCAAGCGAGCGGCGCGCAGGGCAGCGTCGAATTGAGCGCGGCGCTCATGGTGTTCAACGAGCGCCGGCGCATCGAGCGCTGCCTCGAGCACCTCTGGTTCTGCGACGAGATCGTGGTCGTCGACGACTGCTCGACCGACGGCACCTACGAGTACCTGCGGGAGCGCGCGGCGGCGTCCAACGGCAAGCTGCGCGTCGTCCAGCACCGGCACACGACCTTCGCGGCGCAGCGGCAGCTGGCGAAGGATCTCACCATCGGACGCTGGGTGCTGACGATGGACGGCGACGAGTACGTGCGGCCCGACTACGCGCAGGCGATGCGCAAGGCGATCGCCGATCCGAGCGCGCCCGACGGCTTCTACATCCTGCTGAAGAGCCCGTACCCGAAGACGATGCGCGGCCACGAGTGGAGCGAGCACCCGCGCTTGATCCGCGCCGACAAGTGCCAATGGGTGAGGACCGACAGCCCGCACTCGTGGCTCGACCTGCGCGGCGTACGCATGCAGCGCCTGCGCGGCGGCTACATGGATCACGATCCCCTCGACAACTTGCCGAGCGCGTTCCGTAAGGCGATCAACCGCACGATCATCGTCTCGGCGCAGGCGCGCGCGGCGGGCAAGAAGGCGAGCGGCTGGCGCGCGTTCTTCTCGGCGTTCGGGCGCTTCTTTCGCTACTACGTGATGCGCGGCGCGTTTCGCTTCGGCTCGGACGGCTTTCTGATGGCGGTGCTCAACGGCTTCGAAGGCTTTTGCAAGTACGCGTTCTTGATCGAGCGGCCGATCGAGCCCGAAGAGACGATGCTCGACGGCGGCGCCGGATCGTATCCGAAGGACGCACTGGCCAAAGAGATCAACCGCGAGGTCAATCGCCCCGGAACATCAGCGGGAAGTTGACGATCATCACCTTGCCGTCTTCGGGCGGCGAGAAGCGCAGCCGGTGCACGACCTTCGTCACGCAGGCTTCCACGTGCGCGCCGTGCAGCGTCGACTCGTGCACCTTGGCGTGCTGCACGTGGCCTTTGGGATCAATCGTGATCTGCAGCGTGAGCTTTCCGTGCGCGTGCGCGGGGACGCAGCGCGTGAGCAGCGGCTTCGCCTTCAGGATCACCTGCATGATCCCGTGCGCGCCCGACGGTCGCGCGGGCTCTGCCACGGCCACGGGCTCGGCCGTCTCCTCGGGCTCGGGCACGGCTTTCTCCTCGGGCTCGGGCTCGGGAACGTGCTCGTCTCTCGATACGTCACATCTCTCGCGGCGCCTCGCTCCCCAACGTGCACGACGGCGCGAGGGTGCCCACCCGCCCCGCTCGGCGCCGCTCCAACGTGAACATGACTGAGGCAACTTTCCCGCCAA
>JADLHZ010000126.1 GCA_020848545.1 Deltaproteobacteria bacterium
ACGTATCGTGCGTGGCAGCGGAAGAACAACGGCAAGCGCTGATCACGAGGATCAGCTCAACTGCTGATCACGCCCTGGTCCATTCTTGCCGAGCAGAGGTGGACCATTTTTCGCGAGCGCCGAAGGCCAAAGCTGAAAGCGATGGCAACAGGCATCATAGCGCGGATGGCGCTTGCAACATAAACACTGTTGACAACATATTGAATGTTGCAATATCGACTCGCCACATGAAGGGAGTCGACATGGAGCCAACGCTTTCACTAACCACACGCATCGCCGGCGCCTGGGCCGTGGCCGGTTCACTGCCGGTCGCCGCCGCGAAGATGAGCTCGGACGTGCTGCCGGCGGAGCTCGTAAAAGCGGGAACGTTCGCTTGCGAGCATCCGGCGATCTACGCATCGCTCATTGGCGCAGGGATCGGCGGCAGCATGTACGTCGCCCGCAAAGCACTCGCCGCCTGGTACAACGGCGTCCGGCCCTGGCTTGCGCAAGGGAAGAAGCGGGCGACGGGCGCCCACCAGTTCGACCTGGAGGCGCTCGATCTTGTCGACGAGGTGCGTGCGCTCACTCGATCCAAGCCGGCAAAGAAGACGAAGACGGCCGAACCGAAGCGCTACTTCGTCGGACGCGGGCCAAGGAGAGCCGGTTGGCCGTTCGGCACGCGTTCCGGCCAGGTCGTCACGCTCACGGACAAGCAGCGCACCATGCACGTCCACTGCATGGGCCAGACTGGCTCGGGAAAGAGCGCGTCAGTGCTCCTTCCGCTCGTTCTGCAAGACGCGCTCGCCGGCAAAGCGATCATCGTCATGGACGCGAAGGGCTCGGAAGAGAATCTCAACGCCATCACGAACATCGCCGCCGCGACCGGGCGCCTCGCTGACCTGCGCGTCTTCTCTCTGCCGTTCCCCGAGCGCAGCAACACGTACAACCCATTTTGGATCGAGCCGCGGAGCGGCGCGAACCCGAAAGGCGGCGATCCGCTCGCTCTCTCGGAGCGCGTCTTCTCCGTCTTCAAGCAGGAGATGGCCGAGCCGTTCTACCGGAACACGAACGAAGCCTTCTTCCGCAACGCCATCCGCGTGCTCCACGGTCTCAACGACAAGCAAGGCCGTTCCGTGGCCATGAACGCGAGCGACGTTCTGTCCTTCGTTCAGGACCGGGCCGTGCTCGATATCTGTCTGCCACAGACGACGGACCGCGACGCAGCCGACGACATCGACGCGCAGCTCAAGCTCCTCGGACCCATGGGCCACCAGAGCTTCGCCGGGCTCCAGAACCTCGTGCAGGCGTACACCACGAGCCCCATCCTCAACGCCTACGCGCCCGACATCGTGCTCGCCGAGGTGCTCGAGCGAAAGCAGATCGTCTACTTTCAGCTGCCCGCGAACTTCTACGGTCAGCTCACGCAGTCGATCGGCAAGATCGTCCTCCAAGAGCTGCAACAAGCGGGCGCGCGGCGGCAGATCGATCGTTCGCTCGACCAGTCGCCCGTCGGCGTCTTCATCGACGAGTTCTACAACTTCGCCTACCCCGCCTTCATCGAATCGCTGAACAAGCTGCGCGACTCGAACCTGCAATTCTTCCTCGCCCACCAGTCGCTCTCGGACCTCGAGCGCATCTCGAAGGAGTACGCCGCCGGCATCTGGGACAACACGCGCACGAAGATCGTCCTCTATCAGAACAACGCCCAGCTCTGTGAGCAGATCGCCAAGAGCATCGGCACCTACCAGACGACGAAGACGACCATGCGCCAATCAGTCGGCGAGCTCGCCGTGAAGATCGACATGGGCGAGCAGTCGGTGCGCGAGGTCGAAGAGTTTCGACTGCATCCGAACGCCATCAAGGGACTGGCACCCGTCGGGCAGGCGTATCTCATCGAGTCGAATCAGCACACGCCGATGAACCTGGCGCCGTTGCCCGCGCGCTTCTTCGAGAAGTGGCAGAACATCGTGCCGCCAAAGAGAAAGCCCGACGCTTCGGGGCTCAATCTGCGTGCGTTCGGCCGGCAGCTCGCGCTCGAGCGCCAGGCGCAAGCGGGTGCGAAATGATCGCCGCAGTCGCCGTCGTGCTCATCGTACTCGCCGACGAACGGGCGAGCTGCATGGAACGCTTCGCCGTTCGTGCGCCGGAGTCAGCCCGGCACTACTTCACGAAGTTCGACGCCGTGTTTGCGACAGTTGGCCGCCGCCGCGGCGTCGAGCCGTCGCTGCTGAAGGCGGTCGCCTATTGCGAGTCACGGTTCGATCCCTGCGCCGAGTCCGGAGCGCAAGCCCGCGGCCTGATGCAGTTCATCGGCACCACGTTCGCGATGGTCAGCGGCGACGGCACGAGCCCCTTCGATCCGATCGACGCCATCGAGGCCGCCGGCGTCTACGTGGCCGCGCTCATGAACTACTGGCGCGGCGACCTCGAAGCAGTCGTTGCGTCCTACAACGCCGGGCCTGGTGCCGTCGCGAAAGCACGGCGCGCCGGCCGGCGGCTACCAGCGATCGAAGAGACCGAACGCTACGTCGAGTGTGTGCTCGGCGCGAAGGCGCGGCTCGAAAGCGCCGGTGCCCAGGCAAACCCACGATCGATCTTCGGTCGTCTCGTTCAGGCCATCACCACCCAGAGAGGAACACCATGAGGAGCGCCACACGCATCCGGGCCGGTCCGTATCGGACTGAGCTCACCCCCATCGCAGCAGTCGTTTCCACCGTCATCAGGAGGCTCAAAGTGCGCAGGACCATTCACGCGATCAAAGAGTACGAAGCAGAAGGCAAGAAGGCGAAGTCGTTCGTTCCCGTCGGGCTCATGTGGGAGAACGAGGGCGGCAAGATCGAATTTCGCCTCGAGCTCCCGGGCTTCGCCGCCGACTCCTCGCTCGTCGTCTTCCGCAAACAAGACAACGCCGAAGGGGAGGAGTGAGCAATGCTGAAACGCGTTCTCTACACGACCCACACCTTCGAACGAGATGGCCTTCGCCGACTCCAATATCTGCCGGTCGGCGAAGCCGTATTCAACACCGCGCGCGACAGCGAGGTCATCGCCGAAGTTCGCATCGCGGGGCTCGAGCAGAGCGGGCCCTTCGTCATCCTGCGCGGCCGACCGCCGGAACCACCGAGCGGAGAGGTGCAGCGATGAAAGCGCGCCCATTTTTCCTCGCGGCCGAGCGGTTCTCGCTGACGATGCTCGTGTTGCTTGGGCCACGGCTCGTCGTCGCGGGCAGCCTGAACGACACCATTCGCCCAGCGACCGAGATCGTGCGCTTCATCTCCGGCCCGCTTGCGACGGTGCTCGTCACCTTCGGGCTCGTCGGCGCGCTCGTCTCGCTCATCTTCTTCGGCGGGCAGATGATCGGCCGCCTGCTCACCTCGTTCTTCTCCGGCATCGCCCTGTTCATGATCGAGCGGATCACCCAGGCGATCGGCGACTTGGCGAGATGAGCATGCAAACCTCTCCTGTCTATAGGACGATCGATAGGCCAAGCCGCCTCTTTGGGCTCGAAGTCTTCGACGCTGCGCTGTGGGCGACGACCTTCATCGCCTTCAAGTGGTGGCTCCTCGAAGCGTTCGTCCTCGTTTCGCTGAGCTGGGTGGCGCTGTTCGTTCTCCGGTTCCGCCGGCCACCGCGGTTTCTGCTGAGCTTCGTGCGTTTCCACGCGCAACGCCTGCTCAACGGGAATCGATTCTCCGCGGCCGTGCGCGAGCCTGCGCATGAGCCATGGCTGTCGCTTCGGAGCCCGCGATGATCGCGAGCGAGCCACGCGTTGCGACGCTCGTCAATCGGGTGCCGATCGCCGAGATCGCAAACGGCGTCGTCCTCAACGTGGATGGCTCGCTCGCCGTGGGGCTCGAGGTCCAACCCCTCGACCACACGGCATCGAGCAGTCTCTCCGTCGGGAACTCTTCGCGGATCATGAGCGAGCTCCTTCGCTGGTTGCCCGAAGGAACAATCCTGCAGTTGCTCGTGGAGGTGAGTGATTCCGTTCCGTCGAGCGTCGCCGCGTTCGTGTCAGCACGAGAAGCCGCGGCAAAAGGTGCGTCGCCGGCAGCGCTCCTCTGCTCGAGCGTCGTCGAGCAAGCGCGCAAGCAGAAGTTTCGGTCGGTCAGGATGTTCCTCTTCGTCTGTCAGCCGTATCACTTTCAGCAAGCAGCCCTCGTCCGGTCGGGAGCGATGCCGAGCGCGCGCCCTCGGTGGACTGCTGACACCCACGATCGGGCACTTCGCGCGCTGGAGGACACGGCGAAGTCCGCCGAGGAGCAATTGCGCGCGGCCGGTCTTGTCGTGAGCCGAGCAACAGATCAGTCGCTCCTCGCCCTGGTCCGGCGTCAGCTCAATCCAGGTCGAGAGCTTCCGGCAGTGACGGACGGGGCTGGTCTGGATGCGAGCGGCGGCGCGCGGGAGCTCGATCCGCGCCTCACGCTTCGCGAGCGTCTTTGCGCGACGCACTTCGAGCTGTCCGAGCCTGGTTCACTCCGAATCGGCAAGCGCTTTGTGCAGACGCTTTCAGTGAGGGACTTGCCGGACGTGACCCGCGCCGGCTTGCTCGCTCCGATCTTCTTCGAGCTCGAAGGGCCAGCGTTGGTCAGCATCTCGGTCGAGAAGTTGCCGACGCATCTGGCGCTTGCGGGATTGAAGATGCGCCGATCGATGGCTCACACGCTGCTCGCGTTGTCGGCCCGGCGAAACATCGATGCCGAGGTCCAGCATTCGGAGCTCGAGGCGCTCATGGAAGGCCTATCCCGCTCTGCCATGTGCGTGTGCGCGGTGCAGGTGACGTGCGCATTGCTCGACCGCGATCACGAGCATCTCGAGGAGCGTGTCTCGAGAACGGAGCAAGTCTTCGCGAGGGCTGGCGGGTTCAGCACGCTCGTCGAGGACTACAATCACCTCGACGTCTACCTCGCGATGCTGCCGGGCGCCGCACATCGCTTCCGCCGGACGCGCACGGTTCACGATGGGAACGCGGCGCACATGCTGCTTCCTTTCGGCGCGTGGCGTGGATCGCGGCGTGCGGCGATGTTGTTGCGAACGCGAAGCGCTGATGCCGTCCCCTTTGATCCATTCAGCGACGACCTACCCGCCTTCAATGGGCTCGTCGTCGGAGCGTCAGGCTCGGGAAAGTCGTTCTTCACGAATCTGATGCTCGCCAATCATCTCGCGCTCGGCGGCGGCGCGGTGGTCATCGACATCGGCGGCTCGTACCGGCGGCTCACGGAGATCTTCGGTGGGACCTACGTGGATATCGGCGTGGCCGACGGCATCGGGCTCAATCCCTTGCCGTCGCGGGAGGAAATGGCCGGATTGTCCGAGGAGGAGCGCGAGATGAAGCTGCAATACCTCGCGGGCTTTCTCGAGCTGCTCGGCTCCGAGACCAGCGGCATGCCGACCTCCGAACGAGCGATTGTGTCGAAGGCACTCGGCGCGTTCTACGCCGCGGAGCGTGGGCGTTCGCCGACCGTGCCGACGCTGCGGGAGTTCTGTCATTTTCTCCAGTCGTTCGGCGAATCCGATGATCACCTTGTGGCCCTCAAGTTGGTGCGAAGGCTCGAGCTATGGACCGACGGCCCTCGGGCGCGGCTCTTCGAGCGAGGCGCGAATCTGTCGCTCGGGCCGTCCATCGTGGCGATCGATCTGAAGGCGGTCGAAGCTGATCGCGAGCTGCAGGCCGTCGCGTTGTATGTGCTGTCGTTCGTCATCTGGTCGAAGCTCGGTGCGCGCGACCAGCGGCGGCAGACCCTCGTCGTGTTCGACGAGTGCTGGGCGTTGCTCAATAACCCGCCGGCAGCGCGGCTGATCGAGAACCTCGTGCGCACCGCGCGCAAGTACGGCGCCGGCCTTTGGTGCCTGTCGCAGTCGGCCGAGGACTTCTTGAGCTCGTCGATCGGCCCGGCGCTGCTCTCGAACTCATTCACCCGCGTGCTGCTCCGTCATGCGTTCGGACACGAGCGCGTCGCGCAGGTCTTCGGGCTCACTGATTATTCCGAAGCCGCGTTCCGATCGCTCGGAAGCAAAGCCGGCGAGTACGCCGAGGCGTTTCTGCAAGTCGGCGACAAGGCCGAGCTCGTCCAGGTCTCGCCGTCGCCGCTTGGCTACTGGATGGCGACCACGAGCGCGAAGGACCGCGACGCCGAACGCATGCTTCGCCGCGCAAACCCGAACACCCCGTTCATCAACCTGCTCTCGGCGTTGGCCGAGCGCTTTCCGAAAGGAGTCTGAGGTGCGAGCTCTCCGCGTCCTTGCCTTCATTGGTTGTGTATCCTTGTGCGCCCGCGCCCACGCCGGCGCATCGGTCTTCGGGTTTTCGATCGGCGAAGACACGATGACCTTGAGCGCGATCCTGACGCAGGCGATCCAGCAGGTGACAATCCTCAGAGACGTCGCCGCCTTCACAAAAGACATGAAGGAGAACATCGAGTTCGTGAAGGACGTTTACGAGACCGCGAACGACGTCATCAACGCACGCTGGGAGCGTCTGTCCGACGAGTTCGTGGGCGAGCTCCTCAATGCCGATCCGGCGCTGCGGGAGATCGCACAGAACACCCAGGCGATCGTCACCAACCGTGTGCCGCGTGGCAGTCGCTTTCGCGCGCTCATCGGCGCCGGCTTCAATCAGATCGTGTTCGAGGCGTTCGGTCCATATCCGTTTGGACCAGAAGGCTCGCAGTACGCGCTCTCCGACTACCGATCGGTGACCCTGAACGCCGTTGCCGACGCGCAAATGGCCGAGTGGGCGCGCAAGCGATCGGCGAAACGCATCGAACAAGCTTGGAACGAATGTGACGAAGGGCTCGAGGCCTGCGAGCGCGCGGGCGCCCGGATGCAAACGCAAACAGCCAAGACCCTGGAGGATATGAAGGCGCTTCAAGCTGAGCAGGCCCGCGCGCAAGCGGCTCAAATGGCGGTCGAGAACGCCGAGCGAAAGCGTCGCGCGAGCGGGAATCAACGAGATCTCGCCGGCATCGTCGATGCGGCGAGTCGGCTTCGAGAAAAGCAGGAACCCGTCGTCTACCGTGAGGAGGACTTCCGATGACGAGCTACTTCGATCTGCACTCGATCGCGGGCATCGGCGTCGACGTTGCTAACCAAGCCCGCGGCGCCAGCAAGTACATTCTCACGACCGGAACAGCGATCGCGTTCGCCGTCGCGTATGCGAAGCAAGCGGTGCCTGGCCGTTCGGCGGAGGGAAACCCGCTGCGCGTGCTCTTCCACGCACTCGGCCTGGCTCTGCTCTTGGTCCTGTACGGCTACATCACGTCCGCGATTGCAGGTGCGTCGCAAACGGTCTCGGCGAGTGTCGCGGGCGGGGGATCGTTCGACACCTTTCTCAGCACGTTCCACACGGCGCTGCGTGCGCGCCTGGACCCGGAGCTCGGCGCCGACGCCGACTGGACGGAAAAAGTGACGACCATCGCAGCGAACTGGGGCGCCGGCCTCTTGAGCGGGCTGCTCTCGGTGCTTGGGATCCTCGCGGTGCTCGTGTTCTACCAGCTCTACGTGACGTTGCAGGCGATCCTCTACGCGCTCCTCGTCGCAGTTGGGCCGCTGATGATCGCGCTCTCGATTCTGCCTGGTGCCTCATCGTTGGTCGGCAAGTGGCTCACCGGACTGTTCGAGCTCGCGATGTGGCCCGTCCTCGGCTCCATCCTCTTCGAGATGCTCGCCAAAGCCGGCCTCGGCCACATCTATGCCGACAACATGAACGACTTCGTCGCGCTCGCTTGCGCGAACGTCATCTTCGTCGTGTGCGTGATGATGATCCCGATCATCGCCTCGCGTCTGGTCGGCGGTGGTTTTTCTGCCCTCGGCGGCATGGCGCTCGCGGGCGTCACCAGCAAGGGACGGATGCTCGGCCGGGTGTTTCGCTCGCCCGACAAGGAGTCCGAGCGGCCGAAGCCCGAGAAGACAACCGATGAGAAGCCGGCCTATGTCCCGGGAGGTGCCTCGTGACTCGCACAGCGCTCCCTCCAGCGAAGTTTCGCCAGCCGGAGATCTGGTCGCAGGCCTTTCGTCTCGCGAAGATCATGGCCGCGTTGCTCGTCGTTTCGCTCGTGTTGAACCTTGCCCTCGCTGTGCTGGCGATCGCGCTCGCTGGTCGGCCGGCTGACGTGGTGCTCGTCGACAAGCTCGGCAAGGCGACGTTCTTCGTTGAAGCGGCGAATCAGACGTCACCGCAAGACTTCGAGGCCGAAGACTTCGCTCGCCGCTGGGCAGAGAGCTTCTTGTCGCTCGACTCCGTGACAGCGAAGGACGATCTCGCCCGCGCGTTGTCGCAGGCGCACACGGACCTGCAGGCGAAGCTACGCGCGCAGCTCGTCGACTCCGGCGTCCTCGACAAGGTGCGCGATGCGTACGTCAGGTCCACCGTGCACTTCGATCGCGTGGCGATCAGCGAACGCGCCGAAGATCGCTTCGCGGTGCAGCTCGAGGGACAGCGCACGCTCATGGCCATGGGCGCGCAGCAGAAGACGATCACGGAACCCGTGAAGCTCGAGCTCCTGCTCGCGAAGGTGCCACGCACGAAATCGACACCGAACGGGCTCATCGTTCGCTACGTCGGCGGGACTTTCAGCGCCGGACCAGCCCAATGAGGCTTGCAGCAAAGCGCGATTCGGGAAAACCGTGACGGTGCCGAGGAAACCATGAACCTATTGCTCTCAGTGCTCGTAATTGTCGCCGCGCCATCCGCCGAGGACGCCGGTCGCGTGCGCACGATTTCCGTTGACGCGAAGACGACGCGCGAACCGATTCCGCTCCGCTTGTCGACGACGACGAGCACGACCATCAAGCTGAACCGCCCAGTCGCCAAGGGGATCTCGATCGGCATGGCCGACGACTTCTTGCTCGAGGTGCTCGATGGGCAGTCGCAGATCAACGTGAAGGCGAAGACCAGCAAGGTCGGCCTGACGACGAACTTGAACGTCCCGACCAAGACCGGCGAGTTCGTCTCCTTCGACGTGAGCACGGTCGAGGCAAAAAAGGCCGATGTCTTCTTGTCGATCGAGTTCGTCGGGCCCGCGCCGAGCGTGACGAAGGCCGAGGAGACGATGGGGCCCTGCTCGAGCGAGTGCGAAGAGAAGATGGCTCGCTCGTACTTGAGCGGCGCTGCCGACGTGCTCGCGGTTCGAAGCCTCGGGGACCGCGCCGTGAACTGGGATGTGATCTTCAAGGTGCTCACCTTCGTGAAGATCGGGAACCGCGGTTTCATTCGCTTCGAGATCGAGAATCGGTCGCGCGATACGTGGGTGGCAGGCGAAGTGAAGCTGTCGTTCGCTGTGTCGGGTCGCGACGCGAAGGACGTCGAGGTGAACCACTTCTTTAAACAGGCCGTGATCGAGCGCGGCGCGACGACGTCGGGGGCGATTGGGTTCGACATGTACGATTTGCCGGAGAACGCGCGCTTTCGGATTCAGGCGTTCGAGAAGAACGGGACGCGGCATCCTGAAGTCACTGGCGTTCGTCTATGAGTCGATAAAATCCGATAGTAACATTTAACGTTGCCTTTTGCATTCAATGACGCTCAGGTATGAGTCGATACATGCAAAAAAGAACGAATTATGTTATTTTACGAGTGTGACGACTCTATGCATTCCGCATCCGCATATATAGATGAGCTCGCCGCGCGCGGCAGACACCACTTCACGACGCAAGACGCACGCGTCGCGCTTGGAGGTTCACTGCCGGCGGTCCGCGCCTCGCTGAGAAGGTTACAGCACCGCGGCGCCATCTCCGATCCGCACCGCGGTTTCTACGTCATCGTGCCACCGGAATACCGCCGACTAGGTTGTCTGCCGCCGGAGCAATTCATCCACGAGCTCATGTCGCAGCTGGGCGAGACGTACTATGTGGCGCTGCTCAGCGCCGCAGAGTTGCACGGTGCAGCACATCATCGACCGCAAACGTTTCAAGTGATGCTCGGAAAGCAGCGGCGGCAGATCGTTTGCGGCGAAGTACGCGTGCAATTTCTGCTGCGCCGCGATCTCGACAAGACGGCGGTCGTGGAGATGAACACGCCGCGAGGGCGACTCAGAGTCGCAAGCCCGGACGCGACCGCTCTCGAGCTCGTTGGTTACGCCGATCAGTGCGGTGGACTCGATAACGTTGCGTCGGTGCTTTCCGAGCTCGCCGAAGCTCTCTCGGCGGAGAAGCTCGTGGAAGCGGCGCGGCTCTGTCCGGTCGCATGGGTGCAGCGGCTCGGGTACCTCTTTGAGCTGCTCGATCAAGACGACCTCGCCAACGCACTCGAAGCTCAGGTTCGTGAGCGGGCTGTGGCGTTCGCGCCCCTCATCCGGGCGCAGTCTACGGCGCATGCAAAGCGTCTCCAGCGTTGGAAGCTCGCAGTGAACGCAACCGTGGAGCCAGAGCGATGATTGCCCAGGACTACATCACAGAGTGGCGCGAGCACGCGCCGTGGGTGAGCGATGCGCAAGTTGAGCAAGATCTCGTGATCAGCCGCGCGCTGGTCGAGATCTTCGGCTGCCCGGCCGGGAAGCGCCTTGCTTTTCGCGGCGGGACCGCTCTGTTCAAGCTGCATCTGCGGCCAGCGGCGCGGTACTCGGAGGACATCGACCTCGTGCAGATCGTCGCAGAGCCAATCGGCGAGACCTTCGATGCCATCAACGCCGTGCTTGAACCATGGCTTGGTTCGCCGAAGAGGGAACGCAAGGAAGGTCGCATGAACCTTCTCTATCGTTTCAAATCGCAAGACGCGCCGGCGAAGCCGATGCGCTTGAAGATTGAGATCAATTCGCGGGAGCACTTCACCGAGCTTGGGCACGAGGAGCAGCACTTCGACATGCGATCGCGCTGGTGGAGTGGCTCGGCGAAGATCACGACCTTTGCCATGGACGAGATGCTCGGCACGAAGCTGCGCGCGCTCTATCAACGCCGCAAAGGACGCGATCTCTTTGACCTCTGGTACGCGCTCGCGAAAGGCGGCGCGTCCGCGGAGCGAGTCGTCAAGTGCTTCGACCGCTACATGCGCGAGGGTGGTCACCAAGTTTCACGAGCCGAGTTCGAAGCGAATCTCGCGCGCAAGCTCGTCGATCCGCTCTTTCGGGCCGATATGACGCCGTTGCTCCGCCGTGAAGCGACTTGGGACATCGACAAAGCCGCCGAGCTGGTGCGGGAGCAGATCATCTCCCGGTTGCCGGACCGAGCACGGGCTGGCCCTGTGGATAACTGACGCCTTGCGTCAACGAAGTCTTTGATCTGCTTACGATTTCTATTGCCAACGCGCCGGTCGTTTTCGTAGGCGCTTCCGCCGCTGTTGTCGAATTCCACGAGTTCGGCCTGGCAGGTGGAGAAAACGAGAGTGCGAGTGCTCGCCAAAGGAGAGTTGTTCGCTGGCCGCTACGAGATCGTCGATCACCTCGGCGCTGGCGGCATGGGTGTCGTTTGCCGCGCGGTCGACAAAAAGCTCCGCCGCGAAGTGGCGATCAAGACGCTCGCATTCGACGCGACCTCGAGCCGGCGAAGCAGCGCGAAGCGTGAATGGCAGAAGCGCTTCGAGCATGAAGCCCTGTCCCTGGCGCAGCTCGATCACCCGAACATCATCGCCGTGCACGACTTCGGTGAAGACGACGGCCTCGCCTATCTCGTCATGGCGCACTTTCCCGGCCAACACCTCGACGATTGGTGGGATGAGCAGAAGGTTACGGTCAAGCAAGGCATCGGCGTCGCGAAGCTCATCCTGCGCGGCCTCGAGCACGCCCACACGCGCGAGGTGTGGCACCGCGATCTCAAGTGCGCCAACATCCTCGTTCGCGGCTCGGCGGATGCGCCCGAGCTCAAGATCATCGACTGGGGCCTCGCGCTCGGCGGCGATCACTCTCGGCTCACCGACGCCGGAATGATCGTCGGAACGCGTGGCTTTCAGGACCCGGAGATCATCAACGACCCGACTCTCGACCACGATCCGCGCAGCGACCTCTATGCCGTCGGCGCTGTGCTCTATTGGCTCTGGTGTCAGCGCGACCACGTCGAGGTCAAAGAAGAGTGGACCGACACGCGCAAGTACGATGCGTACGGCAAGAACGAAGTCACTCCACCGCACGTTCACAACGCCGAGATCAACGGCGACCTCGAGAAGTTCCTCCTGGCGCTGCTCGCGCCGAAGCGATCGCTCCGTCCGGTGAATGTAGCGGCAGCGCTCGAATGGTTCGACCTCATCGATCGCGGCGTGCCGGTCGATCCGATCGCGGTTCAACGACGGCACGAGCGTGCGACGAAAGACGCAAAGCCCGGCGGCTTGCTCGCGGAGATCGGCGCGCTCGTAGCCGACGTGCGCGAGGCAAGGGAAAAACAGGAAGCTGCGCCGGTGAATGCCGAAGCACCGATGCCCCCTGCTCCGGTCGAGAAAGCGCCTGACGCGGCAGCGCCGGAGATCGTACGCATTCCTGCGGAGCTCGCCGCGTTGAAGACCGAGCAGCAAGCGAAGCCCGCCGCGCCCGTCGTTCCGGATGAACGCTACGACATGACGAAGGATCCCCCACGGTCCGCGCGTCGCTATGTGGCTTGGGTGGCCACGTTCGCGGTCATTGCAGCGGCCACAGTCACGCTCGCGTTCGCCACGAAGCGCCCCGAGCCGAAAGCGGTGGTCAATGAGCTACCACCACAGGTGACCGCCGCCGATCTCGAGAGCTCGCGGCCCGCAGCGAAGTCGGCCATCGACCAGCTCGCGCAGCCGGATACGACCCAGCGACTCGACGCTTACGATCAAGAGATCGTCGCGAAGTATGGCGCAGCGACGCCGATAGGTGCTCCGCTTTCGCCGTCTCGAACGCCCAAGAAGAAATCGGAGATGGCGGTTTCTCCTCCGCCTCCTCCTCCGAATACTTCCTCCGGCTTCCGACCGGCGAGCGTCGATGCGGGTGCGGCTGAGGAGAAGAAGCCCGGCGAGCCATCCATTGCGCACAATGCCGAGACGGATGCCCGGCTCATGGAGACCCTCGACACATCGGCCGACAGCAGCGTTCGCGCGGAGCTTCGTCTCGCAGTGATGGATGGCGACGAGGTCGTTTTGCCGAAGGGCACGCTGCTCATCGGGCGTTCTTCGCTGCGCAATTCCCGCGCGAGCGTTCGCTTCGAGCGCGCAGTGCTCAGAAACGGCAGCAGCATCAACGTGAACGCCATCGCGATCGGAAGCGATCGACTCGAGGGCATCGTCGGTCGCTTCGAGTACGGAGACAAACCGAGCTCAAGCAATGGAGCGGCGGCGGCGGAAATCGTGGGCAGCGCGGCGGCGGACGTCGCGAGCGCCCTCCTGCCGGCCGGGGACGCGCTCTCCCAAGGGACGAAGCGCGCGGTCAATCGCGAGCTCGACAACGGGCGCCACCGCGTTGCCGAGCAACCGCGGCGGCCGGATCGGATCACGGTCGCGCGCGGAACGACCGTCCGCGTCGTGTTCAACCCGACGAGGTATTGAAGCAGAACTGCTGCGAACTACGTTTTTCAACAGTTGTTACGTTGACAGAGTGTGATGGCCAAGGTAGGGCCACGCGTATGGGTATTGTGCGTCTCAAATCGGTCATAGGGATGGCGGCAGCGTTGCTCGCGTGCGGCGTTGCGGCCTCGGCCGAGGCCGCCCATGCGCGGGAGATCGGCTTTTCGTTCGAGCCGACCTTCCTTGCGCTCCCAGCGATTGCCAATGAAGCCACGCAGCCGGTGATGACGATGATGCCGGCGGCGAGCCTATCGCTCGAGTTCGCGCCGGTGAACAACTTGGTCATCCTCATTCGCGGCGCCTACGGCTTCGCCGTCCTGGAAAGCCAGATTGGCCAAGCGACCATCGACAACCGAACCGGTCAATACTGGTTCCGCCAAAGCACGGCGCTTGCGTTCGGCGGCCTCCGCCTCGAGACGCCGTCACACTGGATGCCCTGTACGCTTGGCATCGGCGCGATGGCCGGCGCCGGTATCTTCATCCAGACCGATCGCGATCTGCGGAACGATGCCGGCATCTCGTACAACCGCAACCTGACGCCGCTGATTCGTCCGACGCCGATTCTCGGCGTGTCGGCGTTCATCGCCGGTCGCATCTGGCACCAAATCCGCCTCGGCGCTGAGCCGACGCTCTATGTCGTGTTCTCTAACCCGGTCTCGATCGGGTTCGGCATCAACCTCTCACTGTCATTCCTGTTCTTCGTATGATCAAACACGCTTCGATCGTCCTTCTCTGCCTCTTCGCCTGTCGCCCGCCGCCGCGCCCGGATGGTGCGCCGCATCTCGCCGGCAAAGCCGTGCTCGTCGCGCCCATCGTCGGTGCGACGATCAAAGTCTCGCGTCTCGACGGCAACGTCGGAGAAGTGATCGGCGCGACGACCACGGACGAGAACGGCGACTTCGATCTCGAGCTGCGCGAGACCGAGGGCACCGTCATCGTAGAGTTGCTCGGCGCGAGCCAAGGCAGCACGAAGGACCCGCTCACGCAGAAAGAGCTCACGCTTTCATTGACAGATCGGTTCGCAGCGATCGTCACCGGTCTCAAGCTCGGCGACTCGCGCGAGGGTATCGTGGTGTCGCCATGGTCGACGCTGATCGCAGCGCGCGCGCAATGGGACGTCGAGAGCAACAAGCGCTCGTTTGCGGATGCGCTCAGCGATGCGAATGCGCTCTTCGCAACGCACTTCGGCGAGCGATCGTTCTTCGATTCTGTGCCACTCGACCCAACCGCACCGACGAACGGCCTATCGACGGGCGCGCTTCATGGCTTCGTGACGACAGCGCTCTCTGCGATGGGCGCCGATCTCTCGCATCGTCTTCTTCTGACGACCTCGGGCCTCATCTCGACGATCTCGCTCACCCAGTGGCTCGCCGACGACCTGCGCGCGGACGGGGTGTTCAATGGCGCCGGCGCCAAGGGCGTGATCAACATCCTCGAAGAGCAGAACGTCGACGTCGAGTTCACGCGCGCGCTGCTCGGCGCCGCCATGGGATCGTTCGCGACGTCGACCGACAACAAGAGCGGCGTCGGGCTCGGCGACCTGACCGCGATCATCACGGCCATGAGCACGGATGTCTCCGCGCTCTATGGCACAGCGGCGGCCGGCCTCACGAGTCAGGGGCCGGGGCCGGTCATCCGCATCACCAGCCCGACGAGCGGCGCGGAGTATAGAGAGAAGACGATCATCGTCGGCACCGCGGAGAGCGCGGTCGGCGTTGCTGGCGTTGAGCTCGCGTTGGACGGTGTGCCGTTCGGCGGTGGTGGCGAGCGCGCGTCGACCACGAAGATCATCTGGGCGCTCACGCAGGCGGTGGACGACGGTTTTCATGCGCTGCGGATCGACGCGAAGGACACCCACGGCGTTTCGAGCACGCTGACCGTCACTTTTAGCTCCGACGAGACGGCGCCGGTGATCCTCTTCGGATCGTGCAAGGCTCCTGACGACCGAACGCGATTGGTCACGGTCAACTTCGACACGAACGATGTCGACTGGGACATCCCGGCGCTTGATCCCGCCTGCTCGGCCACGGCTTTGCAACCGGCCAACGACAAGGACGCGTTCGTCATCCATCAATACGCGGAGCTGGCGAAAGCGCGGAAGACGAGTGCTGTTGTCGGCGTCGTTCCCGAGGACCACGGGCCGGTCAGCACCCGACAAAACGATCTACTCGTGCGAGCGGCGATCTATCGTTCGGGAAAGATCGTCGGGTCCGAAGCCGTGATTCCATCGGCGGGCGTCATGACGAGCGTTCGAGAGATCACCCTTGCTTCAGAAGTTTTCGGAAGCGCCCTGCTCGACGTCGGCGCGGATACGGTCCTCGAGCTTCGTGTCATCGTTGCCGATCGACAGGGCAATGAGTCCTCCGCGAGCTACAAGCTGAAGCTCGATCTCATGCCGACGCCTCTGGCGCGCAAGGACATTTCGGCAACCATCCCGGGCAGCCAACGGGTGCAGAGCTTCTCCTTCGCCGGCAACAACGCCCACCAGATCTTCGACACGTCGGTTACGCGGCAGTTCGGGATGTACCTTGCCGCGAAGTATGCGGTGAAAAACGTCTCGGACCGATCGAACCTCTTCAAGATCGACTACGAGGCGGCGTCGGTCACCGCTCGGATCCGAGAATGGCGCGGGCTCGTGGCTGGCGAAAACACATCGTGGGGTCTGCCGAACGGTCTCGGGTACACGACCGCGACGGTGTGCGGGTCGACGCACGCCACACTTCCATATCCCACGCCGCCACCGGTCTTCACCACCTGTTACAACGACGCGTCCGACGATGTGCCGACCCAGGGAGCGCTTCCTTCGAACCCTTGGGTCCTCGTGCGCCGCAACGGCGAGGAGAGCTGCATTCGAGCAAACGACTATCCATCCTTCGAGCCCACGCAGCAGCTCGCCGATCGCGAAGCCCCATGGCGTGTCGTCGTTGCGGACGAGAGTGGCGTCCCGTTGGTTCGCAGTGCCGCCGGCGAGTACACGCTGCAGGCGGGAAGCATCGCCCATGTTTCGGTCGGCTTCGATGTGCCTACGTTCGATCAACGTACGATCACGGCGTGCTCGCCGGCCTACGTTGGCAATCCGCCGGTGTACTCGGCGGCTCTCAACGCTCCGCTCGGACCCGTGAGCACCCTCGTCGGGATCTTGCCGAATAGAACCGTCTACAACGGCGCGATGGGTTGGACGGGAAACGGCTACATCGATTGCAGCGGCATCGCCTGCAACGGTCCCGACTGTCGCTCGGACAACGATCAGGTCGTGCTGCGCGCGCAGGGCACGCCGCTCTACGAGGATCAGTTCCTCGGAACGTCCTGCGTCTGGTACCGGCGCGCCGTACGCCGCGCGGCGAACATCACTTTGTCGCGCATGCGGACGACGAGCGACTTCGCGATCGATGGCAGCTTCGCGGTGCAAACCTCGGCGCGACTGTCCAAGCAAACTGCCGCTTACGACTCCGCGTTCGACCTACTCTCCGAATCCTTCACCGTCGCTCACAAAGACCGCGCGACCAACCAGCCGCCGGACCAACCGATTCGCTACACGAAAGGACTGCTTCCGTGAGACTCACGCTCGTCACTCTCTGTCTATTCATCGTCGCCTGTCCGCAAGCGCAGCCGGGCGCGACAGGCAACAATGGAACCGCGGGCTCGACTGGGCCGACCGGCCCTCAGGGTGCACCGGGCACCTGCGACACGATGAGCTGCCCATCGGTGGCCTCGATCGATGGGCTGGCGGGCGGCTCAGTGTCCGGGACGAGCACCTTCGACAACGCTGTTGTTTCGACGACGCTTACCTCGCAGCGACTCGTGTTCACGCGTGGATCGAAGTCGACCACCGTCAACGGTTTTTTCTGCGGCTACACGAGCTTCAAGGTCGATGGACGCGCATTCCGCACAGGCGCGACAGGCGGCACCGAGGACAGGTCTGGCCCATGGGCCGCAAAAAAATGGTGCCAGGAAGCGTGCGGCAACAGCCCGACCGCGCACGTCTGCACGGTGCAGGAGCTCGTGATCGCACAGGACCTGCGCGGGGGTAGCGACAAGACCAGCGCCGACAGCGTCGAGGGCGACAACCCAGACGTGCCGATGCCACCGTTCGATCCGGTGCCGGCGGACGTCGCGTTTCAGCGCGGATGGGTTCGCTCGCTCGACGGCGTCTCGAGCTGCCGAGGCTTCCGCACGTCGACCGGAAACGGCGTCGTCTTCCGGCCTGACGGCGATCCCGGCTCCTTCGAGTCCGTTCCCTGCACCGAGGATCACCCTTTGTTCTGCTGTAACTGAGGTTCCAATGCGCGCCCGTGTCGTCCCTGCTCTTTTCGTTGGTTTGATCTCCTGCACCGCCGTGCCTGGCGGCGAAAGCAAGCTGAACCCATCGACGCCGCCACAAGCGGCCTCGAGCCGCGTCAGTCTTGCAGGGTCCGCGTTCATCATCGCGCCGATCAAGGGGGCCCACGTGAAGGTCACGCGCCTCGCGAACAAGCCCGAGGTTGTCGGCGAGACGGTGACCGGCGATGACGGAGCGTGGGGCGTCGAGTTCGAAGCCGTGGACGGCGATCTCCTTGTCGAAGTGCTCGGCGACCGTGGCGGCTCCTGCATCGAGCCTGTCACGGGCGTGGCGCCGATCCCGCTTTCGCAAGATGATCGACTCCTCACGATCGTCGCCAACACGCGCCTCGGGGAGCAGCGGATCGGCGTCACGATCAATCCGTGGACGACGCTGATCGCTGCGCGCACGCTGGCAAAGGCGAAAGAGAACCCGCAGGCGGCGTGGACGAAAAACTCGGAGCTATTCTCCGCGCATTTCGGATCGTTCTCGCCTTGGGACGCGACGCCGATCGATCTCGTGTTGAAGCCGGCGTCGGGCCTCTCTTCGAGCGCGCTCTATTCCTTTTCGATCTTTGCGCTGTCACAGCATGCCGTCGAGCTCGGCCGCCGCGCGGGCGTGACCGACGTTTCCGTCGTGAACACGCTGAGCCTCCTTCGCGTCCTCGTGCGCGACATCGAGGATCAGACCTTCGACGGCAAGTTCAACGACGCGCAACTCTCGCCGCTGTCCGGCAACGTGTATGTCGACGTCGAGACGACGCGCGCGAGCCTTGCGCGCGCTCTCGAGGAGTTTCTCTCCTCAGAAAACAACAAGTCGGGCTTCGGCGCGCGCGATTTGACGAAGCTGCTGAGCGCGATCCGCTTCGACAAAAGCGAGCTCTACCCGGCTGGCGAGCCAGACATCGACCGCGATCCCACCGAGGAGTCGGGCTCGCCGCCGGCGATCTCGATCATCGCACCAACGAAAGACCAGATCGTCGGTCAGGGCGCGAAGGTCACCATCGAGGTCTTCGACGTCGACGGGGTGAGCGAAGCAAACGTCAAAATCGACGGTCTCTTCACGAACGTTTCCTTCGATCGCACCGACTCGACAAAGTGGCGAGCGGAGGCGACGCTCTCCGTCACCGACGGCGCGCATGTGCTCGAGGTGATGGCGACGGACGCGAAGAAGAACACTGCGAAGGCAAGCGTCAACTTCACGCGCGACGCGTCGCCGCCGGCGATCTCTTACCTTTCGTGCCGCGCCCCGAACGATCTTTTGCGCACCGTCACGACGACCGCCGGCGGCGCGACCTTCGCCGCGACCACCCCGGAAGAGCCGTGCCTCGAGCCCGCGCTCGACAGTGGCGACCAACAATTTCACGTCTATGCGGACCTGCTCGCGAGCGACGGCGCCGATACGCCGCTGGTTGCCCTGTCCGTGACCGACTCGTCGGAGCTCGCGTCGGTCACCTGTCAGCTTCAGATCAACGGCAACGCCATCGGCTCGCCGGCACCATGCATCGAGGGCGCGACTCCAGCGTCCCACGTCTTGCCGATCAGCGCGCCTTCGCTCGGAAAGGAGCTGCTCGCCCTCGACGTCACGGACAGCGTTTCGGTGCGTGTTGTCGCCATCGATTCTCTCGGCAACACCGGCGAACGCGTCTTTTCATTCCGCGTCCACGTACTCCCAACGCCGATCCTCGCAGCGGCGGCGCCGGTCACGCCGCAATATGCGCTGACGAGCTTTTCGTTCGCCGCCGACAACGTCGCGAACCTGTTCACTCCGACCAACTTCCCCGATTACCTCGTCGAGCTCAACGCGTATCAGGTCACCAACGTGTCCGCGCGCCCGACGAAGCTCTCGCTGACGGCGGGGTTCGACAACGACTTCGCTCAGTGGACGCGCCGAACCTACGTGACGCCGTATCAGCTCTATCAGGGGTTCACGGTCCCTGAGGGCGCCGGCGTGTGCAGCAACGGGCAGGCGCTCAAGTTTCTTCGCTTCGGCACGACAAACTACCACACGTGCGTGACGCCGCAGTCTCTCACGCGCGTCGAGTCCATGCAGACTGGCTACATTCCGACGTTCCCGTTCGACATCCGGCGCACGGTCTACGCAGCGAACGGCACGAAGCTCGTTGCCGACGACAAAAACGAGGTCATCCTCGAGCCGGGCCAGAGCTACCGCGTCGTGCTCGGAACGCGCTATCCGTACTTCACGGGCTCATCGTCGGATACGCGCTGTGAGGCAGCGTTCGGTCCGGAGTGGATCAATCACGCGTCTCACGGGACGCCGGACTCGCCGGGAGGCTTCTACAAGAAGCACTTGTTCTTTCACTATATCATGGAGGGCGCGACATATAGCTTCTACGGCTACCTCTCGTGCCGGCAGAACATGACCTACTACTGCCCGAGCGGCACGTGCTCGTTCGACGCGCTGGTCTCGAACGGGGCCGTCTACCCCGTCAGCTACGCGCGCATCGAGCGCGAGCTGTCGTTCAACACGTCGGCGACCTGGACACCACGCATTCATCTGCCGACGTCGTCCGCGTCGATCCCGGCGCGTGCGGATCGATCCGGCCTTGCCATCCTGCAGCAATACAAGACCGAGAACGTGAAGCCACCCGAGGGTCTTGGTTTTTCGCTGGCGGGGTGGTGAAGGTGCGCAAGAAGACGACGATGAAAGCGCCCGCGCGTTCTCGGTCGCGCCGACTCGCCGTCGGTGCCAGCTCGGTTCCTGCGCCGGCGCTGGCCGAGCTCGCCCGCGAGCTTGGCGAGATGATCGAGCAATCTCGAGCGCAGCTTGCCCAAGCAGCCAATGCCGCGCTGACGACCTTGTATTGGCAGGTCGGAGCACGGATTCGACAACACGTCTTGAAGGAGCAGCGCGCGGAATACGGCGCCGAGATTGTCGCTACACTGGGGCGACAATTGGAGACCAAGTTCGGTCGGGGTTTTGGAGAGAAGAACCTGCGGCGAATGGTGCAATTTGCCGAGACGTTCCCCGACGCCGAGATTGTCGCCACGCTGCGGCGACAATTGGGCTGGTCGCACTTCAAGGCACTCATCCCGATGAAGGATCAGCTCAAGCGCGATTTCTATGCCGAGATGTGCCGGGTCGACGGCTGGAGCACGCGCGTGCTCCAGCAGAAGATCGACGGCATGCTCTATGAGCGCACCGCTCTGTCAAAAAAGCCGGAGAAGCTGATCCGCGCCGAGCTCGCGACGCTGCGCAATGAAGACCGACTCACGCCGGACCTCGTGTTCCAGGACCCGTACCTTCTCGACTTCCTCGGTCTCCGCGACACCTACAGCGAGCAGGATCTCGAAGCGGCGCTCCTTCGCGAGATCGAGCGCTTCCTTCTCGAGCTTGGCGCTGGCTTCGCTTTCGTCGAGCGGCAGAAGCGTATCGTGCTCGATGGCGACGACTATTACATCGACCTGCTCTTCTATAACCGTCGGTTGCGCCGCCTCGTCTTGATCGAGCTGAAGATCGGCGACTTCAAGCCGGCAGACTCCGGACAGGTCGAGCTCTATCTTCGTTGGCTCGATCGGCATGAGAAGCAACCCGGCGAAGAGCCACCGCTCGCGATCATCCTCTGCGCCGGCAAGAAGAGCGAAACCGTCGAGTATCTCGACCTCGGCCGCAGCGGAATCCACGTCGCCGAGTATTTGACCGAGCTGCCTCCGCGCGAGGTGCTGCGCCAGCGCTTCCACGCCGCGATAGCCGCCGCACGCGCACGGATTGAGCGACACGATCCGCGAGATCCGGTCTGAACGAGAGCTGGAACAACGATCATGAACGAGAACGACGTTTCAGCTGCTTTGCGCTAGGTTCTTCGACGCCTTCGCAGAGAGCTTCGGCTGACGATCTGGAGGTACGCGGCCAGCCACGACTCTGGCACACGTATCGCCTCGGAGACGCGGAGGTGACCGAGCTCGCCACGTTCGCACAACGCGTAGATGGTTGCCTTCGACACGCCGAGTCGCTCGGCCACTTCGCGCACGGTGAGCATGCGGCCCTTTGCCGGAGGCAAAGACCTTGGGACTCCGGCGCGCTGATTTTCCAGCAGCAGAATAGCAGCAAGAAATCGACAAAATGCTGCTAAATGCTGCTGACGGCCGACAGTTATGTTTTTCAGATCCGGAATGTTTGCAAGCACTTGCGAACCTCTGCAAGCGCCAACCACAGAGGAAGATCGAACTTCTAAGCCGGGGGTCCTGGGTTCGAATCCCGGCGGGCGCGCCACCGCAACCCTCCGCCGCGTCAGCGGTTTCCGTTTTTGAATTTTCGCTTTCGGCGGCGTTTTTTCGCGCTGGTAACATTAGGG
>JADLHZ010000127.1 GCA_020848545.1 Deltaproteobacteria bacterium
CGGTCATGGACACGGTCAGGGTCGCGTGCGCGGCCAGGGCGCGGGAGGCCAGGGCCATGGACCGGGTCAGGGCTAAGCAGGTCAGGGCCAAGGGCGGCGAGCTAACATTTTTCAACAGCCTGCTAGAACGCGCCGCCGACCCGCAGCGTCACCGCCGCCGGCTTCGAGCTCGCCTCCTTCATCATCCTGAGCGCCAGCTCCTCGTTGTACGCGACGACGGCGCGCGAGAGGTACATGGGCGCGATCTGGATGACGGCAGCGCCGGTGAGCGCGACGGCGGCGCTCGGGATGAGCCAGCCGTAGAACGCCGGCGTCAAACCGACCGGTGTCGCGAACATCGACGGCACGGCGAGCACCGCGATGATCTCGGCGACGAGCCCGGCGAGGCCGACGACCGCAAGCAGCGTTCCGGCGATCCGGGCGCCGCGGTACGACTCCATGATCTCGAGCGCGCGCAGCGATCCTCTGAACGCCTTGTCAGCGTCGCCGCCGGCAAAGCCGATCGAGACCTCATGGCCGCCGCGGTACACCTCGGCGCCGGACCAGAACGAGTAGCGGAGCTCGAGCGAGTCAGCGCGGTAGGATTCGAGCGTCGTCGAGCCGTCGGAGCTGAGGACCATTGCGGCGAAAGCCAGGGCGAACATGCGGGCGCTCGCTAGGCAATTGCCCCGCGAAACACAATGGTCATGGGCGGGTTGACTGACGACAATCCGGGCCCATCCTAAGAGTATGCTGCGCACTTGCGTACAATGCGGCACCGACAACCGCGTCCCGGCGAAGTTCCTCGCAGCGAAGGGCAAGTGCGGATGCTGCAAGGGGGTGCTCGGACCGATCGCGGAGCCCATCGACGTCGACCTCACGACCTTCGACGCGCTCGTCAAAGAGACCCGCGTGCCGATCTTCATCGACTTTTGGGCCGCGTGGTGCGGGCCCTGTCGCATGGTCGCCCCAGAGGTCAAAGCGATGGCGCAGTCTCTTGCGGGCCACGCAATCGTCCTGAAGGTCGACACCGAGCGAGAGCCTGAGCTCGCGAGCCGCTTCTCGATCCAGAGCATCCCGACCTTCGTCATCATGCATCAAGGGCGCGTCGTCGGCCGCCGATCTGGCTATGCTGTGGCCGCTGACTTGGCGACGTGGGTGCAAGCGTCGTCCGGTGGCGCCGCAGCGCGCGCTTAGCGAGCTATCAGCTATCAGCCCTGAGAACTGACGGCTGACGGCTCACAGCTGACTACTGACGGCTATTCCGTGCCAGCCGCTTCGGCCCAAAGATGTCCTCGGGCAGCGCGTCCGGCGTCTTCTTCGTCACCGCCATCTCGGCGACGAGCGCGCCGACTTCGGTGCAGTAGCTCCCGCCGTAGCCGTTGAAGCCGGCCGCGATGATGAGGCCGTCGCGCAAGAAGCCGACCGCCGGCAAGCGATCTGGCGTGAATGCCATCGGCCCGGTCCACACGCGCGAGGGCGGTTGCTTCGCCGTCGCCGGGAAGCGCTCGGCCGCTTCTTTCAACACGAGGTCGAGCACGCTCTGGCTGCGGCGCAACTTCGTGGGATCGACGCCCGGCCGATCGCGGCCGCCGCCGAGCAGCAAGGTGCCGCGCTTCGTCCCGTCCTTCGCGGTGTACTGGCCGCTCTTCGGGAAGCTGCCGTAGATGTCGCCGTCTTTGTCGGTGAAGGTGATGCCGTTCAGATCGTTCTTCACGTGCTCGAGGTTCAGGATCTGGCTCTGGTAGTACTGCACGTCCGAAAGCTCGGGCAGCACCTTCGCCGTGAACGCGTTCGTGGCCATGATCACCGTCTTCGCGATGATCTTTCCGCGCGGCGTCGTCACTTCGTGACGGCCGTCAGGCAAGGTGCGTAGCGCGGTCACACCGGTGCGTGTGTAGAGCTCGGCGCCCTTGCGCAGGGCCGCCTGCATTTCGCCGGTGACGAATTTGAATGGATGGTAGTTGCCGTTTTGCTCGGCGAGGCGCCCTGCGAACTTCGCGTCGATGCCGAAGCGCTTCTTGATCTCCGCCGCCGAGATCACGCTCATCGGGAGGCCGAGCGACTTGCCGAGGGCGACCTCTTTCTCCAACGCTTTCTCTTCGGCCGGCGAATACGCGACGCGCAGCCAGCCGGACGACGAGAGGTCGCAGTCGATCTGCTCGCGATCGACGATCGCGAGCATGCGCTGCGAGTTCTTGAGGCCAATCTTCATCACCGCCTCGGCCTGGCGGCGCACCTCGCGATCGAGCGCTTCGCCTGCGAGCTCCGGCCGTGTCGCTTGCAAGAACTTGCGCCGCTCGCCTTCGAGCCCCGCGTACTCGCCGTAGTCGCCGGCGAAGTTCTCCGGAATCAGCTCGAAGTTTCCGCCGTTCCTGCCGCTGGCGCCGCTCGCCGGATCGTTCTTCTCCAAAACGACGACCTTGCCTTTGCCGGCCAGGTGATACGCCGCGGACGTGCCGGTGAGCCCGGCACCGACGATGACGACGTCGGCCGCTTCGGGCAGCTTCGCGTTCGATTGGAAGCCGGCGAGCGGATGGTTCGCGCCGCGGAGCCAGAACGGCGTCTTGTCCTCTGGCAGCTTGATCGGCCCCTGCATCTTGCCCCCGACCGCCGCGACGAACGCTTGAAACACGGCGCGGGCGCTCTCGCTCGCCGGCAGGCGCTCCAGCTGATCGAGCGTCGCCTGAAGCTTCGGGGTGACTCGCCCGTCGGCGTCGGTCTCTGAGCGCAGGCGCGCGGTGAACGTGCGCATGGCTTCTTTGGTGATCGGCTGTGAAGAGGGAGCGGCGAGGGGCACGGTCGAAAGGGTCATAAAGGGGTCCGATTATCGGCGCCACCCCAAAAAACGTTGCGTGAGATCGCAAAGGATTACGACGTAGCTCGCAAACTGGTTTCGTACGGAAAACGTCGATTTCGAGCCTGAGGCGCCCGCCCGCAGCGACGAGCGCGGAGGCGTGGCGGAGCCACGTCGCACAAGCGAGGAGCGAGGACGGGTGGATCAGGCCGAAAGCGGCGTTTTACGACGCCTTGCGCAGCGCCGCCGGCACATTCTCGCGCAGCCAAGCGCTCAGCCGACCGCTCTCTCGCGCCTTGAGCTCGCGGTTCAGCGCCATCGCCTCGAGCGCCTTCTTCAACGCCCGCGCCGCTTCGTCGACCGGGTTCTTCTTGAAGAAGCTGGCGACGTCCTTCTCGAGCTCCGGAGGCAACGCGCCGGTCGCCTCGACGAGCCGCGAGATGCCCATGGCGCCGATGCGCGGGCCGATGTGCTTCCACTGCTTCTTCAGAAACGCCCACGCTGCGAGCTGCGTCTGCCGGCGCGAGAGCATCGGCACGAGCACCGAGCGCAACGACTCCTGCGGCACGGTGCCGTCGACGCACAGCTCCAAGACGCGCGCCGTGAGCTTCGCGTCGCGAAACGCCGGCAACGACGAGAGGTAGCGCGCCTGCAGCTCGGGCGTGGTCTTCTTCTTCTGCCGCTCCTTGAAGGTGGCGACGTAGGTGTCGAGGAGCTTGCTGTCGCCCTTTTGCGCCGCGAGCTCGACGACGACCGCCGCGAGGTTCGGCTCGACGGCCGCGGCGTTCTTGCGCTCTTTGGCCGCCATCGCGCTCGCGGCGTCGAGCACGGCCGGTAGCTGCGCGACTTCGCCGAGCACGCCGACGATGGTGGCGCGCAGCACGTTCGTCTCGGGCTTCTCCTTTGCCTTCGGCTCGACGCCGAGCTTCTCGTAGGGCGCGGCGAACAAGCGCGCGACGAGCCGCTGAAACGCCGGCCGATCCGCGTCTGCGACGAGCCGCTGATCGAGCATGTCGACGCGCGCCGCGAGGGCCCGCGCCACCACGTAGTCGCTCTCACCCTCGAACGCGCTCAGCACGTCCATGAACTCCGAGATGTCGATCATGCCGCTGCGCACGAGCGCCCACTGGTCTTCGAGCAGCGAGAGGCGCTCGGCCGGCGACAGCACCGAGAGGCCGGCGCTGCGCAGCTGCGCGATCGCCGGCGCGTCCAAGTGCATGCGGTAAAAGCCGACGGCGTCGGCGTTGCAGTAAGCCCACGTGACGCTGTCGTCGATCGTGACGCTCAACGCGTGCTCCTTCATCAACACGCGTTTCTCACGCACACCGTTCGGCGTGCCGTAGCGGATGATGACCGGGATCTCCCACGTCTGCTTGTGCTCCTTGTTCATCTCGTCCGAGCTCAGGAAGAAGCGCCGCTGCTTCAAGTGCAAGGTGGTGCGCCCCTCGCCCTGCGAGGTCTCGACCGAGAGCAGCGGGAAGCCCGACTGGCCGACCCAGCTCTGCATCAGCGCGCTCACCGGCTCCTCGGACGCCTCTTCGAGCTTCATCCAGAGGTCGGCGCCGCTCGCGTTCCGATCTTTGAAGGCGTCCATGTAGCGCTGGATGCCGGCGCGGAACTTGTCGGCGCCGAGGTAGCTCTCGAGCATGCGCAAGACGGCGCCGCCCTTCGAGTAGGTGATGACGTCGAAGAGCTCGGTCGCTTCGGCCGGGCTCTTCACGGGCGTGTAGATCGGATGCGTGTTGACGAGCGCGTCGGCAAACAACGCACCCTCTTTGTCTTCCTGATAGTCGTCCCACATGCGCCAGTCGCGCTTCCACTCGTCGATCGCCTTGAACGCGATCCACGTGGCGAACGCTTCGTTCAGCCAAAGGTCGTCCCACCACTTCATCGTCACGCGGTTGCCGAACCACTGGTGGGCGATCTCGTGCGCGACGACTTCAGCGATCGACTTCTCGGCGCCCCACGACGTCTGCCCGGGCTGCATCAGCAAGCGGCTCTGGCGGTAGAAGATGGCGCCGATGTTCTCCATGGCGCCGGCGTCGAAGCCGCTGACCGCCACTTGGTCGAGCTTTTGATAGTGGTACGGCTGGCCGAAGTAGCGTTCGTACCAGGGCAAGACGAAGCGCGTGACCTCGGCGGCGGCGCCGGTCTGTGACTTCTTGCCGACGGCCGTCAGCACGCGGCACGGCACGCCCGACACTTTCTCAGCCTTCGTCGCTTCATACGCGCCGATGGTCACGGCGGCGAGGTAGGTCGACACCGGCCGCGTCGCCAAGAAGCGGTGCACGGCCCGGCCCTTCTCGTTCTTCAGCGGTCCCCGCGGCACACCGTTCGTGATCACGGTGAGGCCTTTGTCCGTCCGCACGGTCCACTCGAGCGTCGCTTTGAACTCGGGCTCGTCCATGCACGGGAAGATCGCGCGCGCGTCGGTCGCTTCGCATTGGCTCACGAGCGAGCGCTCTTTGCCCTCTTTGGCCAAGTACAGGCCGTGCATCGCCGGGTCGAGCTTGCCGGCATAGTGCACCTCGAGCACGACGTGGCCTTCGGGGAGCGCCTTCTTGAACGCGAGCTCGATGGTCTCGCGCGCCCTGTTCACCTTGGCCTTCGCCACGATCGTGGTCCTGCCGGCGATGAGCACGGCCTTCTTCACGGTGATCGCGCGCGCGTTGAGCTCGATCGACTTCTTCGATCCAGCCAGCGCTCCACTGATCCGCACGATGCCCTTGAACGTGCTCTTCTTGGGCGAAGCGTCGAGGTCGATGGCGTAAGCGGCGGGGAGAAAATGCCGGGGCAAACGATAGTCGCTCATCCTGGCGCTCTCCCCCCGCCGGCCCGCGTAGTCAATGGCCCGGTCGGCGACAACTTTCGTGCGAAGGATTCCTCGCCTCGCGGGTAAGAGAGCGCCGAGGAGATACTTCCATGCGCACCTTGCTCGCCTTCACCTTGCTCTCGACCTTGCTCGCCTGCCAAAAGGACCAACCGGCTGCCAAAGATCCCGACGTGCTCCAGGCCTACGACGTGCCGGAGGCGCAAGCGGCCGAGATCGCGAGCCTCCTGCGGCTGATGATGGCCAAAGCGAAGGACGACTCGAACACCCGCATCGGCTACGCGCTGGCATCGCCGAACGGCCGGCAAGTGCTGGTGACCGCGCAGAAGAGCTATCAAGCGAGCATTGCGGCGTGGGTCGAGCAGCTGAAGAACGCCCCGGCGAGCACCGCGCAACGCAGGAGCATTCGCCTCGAGTATTGGGTCGTGCAAGGCAAGCCTGCCGCCGAGCGCAAGCAGGACAAGATGCTCGCGCCGCTGCAGCCTGCGCTCGACGCGCTCTTCGCCGAGTACGGGCCGCAGGAGCTCACGTTCTTCGATCGCGCGTCGGTCACCGGTTGGAGCGGCGAGAAGGTGCAAAACCAAAGCGCGCGCCTCGAGATCGTGCATACGGCCGTCGCCCGCGGCGATGTCGTCGACGCCGACATCGAGATGGAGGTCGAGATGAAGGGCCGGCCAAGCGCCGCGGGAAAATTGCGCGCGCGCCTGAACGTGCCGACCGGCAAGTTCGTCGTCATCGGTGACGCTCAAGCGCCCGCCGGCGGCACGCTCTACTACGTGGTCCGGGCATCGTTCTCGCCGCTCTAGACGTTCGTTCGCACGAAGAAGCGTTCGTACGCCGAGGGGCACGATGCAGCGAGACGACCTCGAAGCTCTCTACACGCGCATGGAGCGACGGCTCTACAACGTCGTCTACCGCCAGCTGTGGAGCGCGAGCGACGCGCAAGACGTCGTGCAAGAGAGCTTCGTGCGCCTGTGGAACATGCGCGACCGCGTCGAGCTCACGACCGTCGAGCCGCTCGTCTTTCGCATCGCGCTCAACCTCGCGAAGAACCGCCGCCGCTCGCGCCGCCTGTGGCAATGGATGCCGCTCGATCCCTTCGCGAAGAGCAAGTCGAAGCACGCCGACGACGCGCTCGCCGAAAAACAAACGGAGCATCGCATGCAACGCGCGCTCGACACGCTGCCGCCGCCGCTGCGGGAAGTGCTCCTGCTCTGCGAGATGTCCGAGCTGTCGTACAAAGACGTCGCAGCGGCGCTCGGGATCAAGGAAGGCACAGTCGGCTCGCGCCGAAACGCCGCGCTCGAGAAGCTCCGCACAGAACTAGGAGAGCCCGCATGATCTTCGACGACCTCACCCCTCCTCCCGGCGGCCTCGCGGGGCTGCGCCGAAAGCTCGATCGTCCGCGCCAGACATGGGCGCCGGTCTACGGCCTCGCCGCCGCGGCGTGCGCGCTCATCGTGCTCGTGTGGCCGGCGACTCCGCCACCGCTCGATGTGCCGCTGATGCTCGCCTCGCCCGCGACTGGGACGCTCAGCGGCGCCGGCGACACGATCGTGCAAGCAGTGCGCGACGACGGGAAGGTGGCCATCTATCTGGCGACGAAGATGAGACCGTGAGTGGCTACCAGCCCGACGTATCGGCGTTCGCGACGACGACGCGGTTTCGGCCGCCCTGCTTCGCCTTGTACAGCGCGTCGTCGGCGGCCTTCAGGAACAGCCCCTGCTCCGCGAAGGTGGTGCCGCTGTGCGACGCGACACCGATCGAGCACGTGACCGGGATCTTCGTGCCGTTGAACTCGCAGATGCGCGCCTCGATCGTCTTTCGCACGCGATCGGCAAGGTTGAACGCTTCCTTCGTCGGCGTCTGCCGCAGGATCAGCGCGAACTCTTCGCCGCCGTAGCGACAGAAAATGTCTTCGTTCCGCACTTGCGACTGCACCGCGGCCGCGAAGTGGCGCAGGATCGCGTCGCCCGCCGGGTGGCCGTGGGTGTCGTTCACCTTCTTGAAGTGATCGATGTCGAGCATGCACAACGACAGCATCGCCGAGTGCCGCGTGGCGTAGGCGAACTCCGTCGCCATGCGGTCGATGAAGAACTTCTTGTTGTACGTTCCGGTCAGCGGATCGCGGGTCGCTGAGTCGTAGAGGTTGCGTTGGTACTCTTCTTCGATCGTGTCGGTGTAGCTGAACTTCAGGATCGCCGTGCCGCCGAGCTCGATCTTGTCGCCGTCGTTCAACGTCCGGTTGTCGATCTTCTCGCCGTTGATGAAGGTGCCGTTGGTGCTGCCGAGATCTTCGACGACGACCTTGCCGCCTTCCGACAGCACGAGCTGGGCGTGGCGGCGCGAGATGCCGTCGTCCTCCAGGCGGATCGCCGCTTCGGTGCCGCGGCCGATGACGTTCGGGCCGATCTTGAGCTTGAACAGCCGGCCGGCGCCCTTGCCGGAGATGATGATGATGCACGGGTGATTTCCCGTGCGGTCCGTCTTCACAGCAGCGATCTGCTTGAGCGATACGATGGAGGTCTTCTCTTCGGTCATTTCCTCACTCGTTCCTTGGTTTTATCCGACCCCCCGGGCCCTTTCAAAAATTAGTTTGTCGGTTGCATGCGCCTTTCGATCGCAGCTACAAGCCCCAGCTCATGACATCTCGTGTCATTCGTTGCGCCTTGCTCGTCCTCATGGCGTTGGCGGCGCCGCTCTCGGCCGCTGCCCAGACGCAAATCCGCGATCTCGCGTTCGAGCCCTTGCGCGAGCTGACCGACGACCAGAAGGAAGTCTTCTACAAGGTCGCCAACCAGGCGCTCTGCCCGTGCAACTGCCCGCTGACGCTCGCCGGGTGCCTCAAAGACAAGCAGCCAAAGTGCAAGCGCGCGGCGATCCTCGGCCGCTTCATCGCCCGCGGCGTGCAAAAAGGGCTGACGACGATGGACATCCTGACCGAGCTCGCCGAGGGCTTCTCGGGCTCGCAGGCCGGCGCCGCGGTGAAGTTCTCAAAACCGCCGGCGCACACGCTTCGCGGCCGCGCCGGCGCCAAGCTGCAGATCGTGGAGTTCGCCGACTTTCGCTGCCCGCACTGCCGCGAGGCCGTACACTTCGTCGAGCAGATGCTCTCGGCGCTCGGCGACAAGGTCGAGTTCTCGTTCCGCCACTTCCCGCTGCAGAACTTGGAGCCGAGCGTGCTCGCGGCCGAAGCGGCGGAGGCGGCCGGCGCGCAGGGCAAGTTCGTGCCGATGTACGAGCTCTTGTTCAAAAACTCGGACGCCCTCACCCGCGACGATCTCATCAAGTACGCGACGCAGCTGAAGCTCGACGTCAAGCGCTTCACCAAAGAGCTCGACGCGCACACCTACCGGCCGAAGGTGATGGCAGACAAAGAGGAAGCGACGAAGGCGGGCGTCCAAGGCACGCCGGCGTTCTTCATCAACGGCCGCGAGTTCAAGCTCGAACGTACGCTCGAAAACTTCAAAGATCGCGCCGAGTACGATCTCGCGAGTGACACCGAGTGTGCGAATTGACGGCGCTCTTCGCGCTGCTCTCGCTCGTTCAGGCGCCCGATGCGGCAGTCAACGCTGTAGTTAACACTACCGAGGTCCCGAAGAACCTCGCCTCGTTGAGCGGAACGAAAGGCAACATCGCCTACATCGTCTCCTCGTCGACGCCGGCGGCGCTGCCACAAGCGACCGAGATCGCGATCGACTTGAGCGAAGTGCTGACCGAGCCCGATCCCGAGTACGGATCGCGCCGGCCGTTCGCGCTGAAGGATCCACTGCTCACCGCGTGGATGCCAGGCGACACGGCCGCGCGCGAGACCCAGATGCTGTGGCCGGGAAGCCAGGCCGGCCAGTACCGCGCGCACGTGATGTACGCGGGCTCGGGCTTCGGCATGCTCCGCGTCGACGGCAAGAAGCCAGATGGCGGGCCGTACGCCGTGCTCTTGCCGCTGGCGGTCGGCGCGCCGAAGCAGAAGAGCATGCCGGCGCGCATGTTCAACGCGGGCAAGAACGAGCCGATCGTCGGCCACGCGCAGCTCGGCAAGATCACCTTCAATCGCTTGTGCGCGTGCTGCCATGGCAAAGACGTTTACGGCGGCGCGCTCAAAGAAGACGGCGAAGGCCGCGGCGCGCCGCGCTTCCACTCGGCCGAGACGATGCTCTCGTTCAACGAGGAGGGGCTGCGCAAAGCCGCGCTCGTCAGCACGCTCGAGCGCGCCGATCTCATCAGCTACTTGGCGCCCTACCGGCCGAACCTGACGAACTTCGAGCCGAAGGCCGAGCGCTACGTCTACCGCCAGCACGTGATCGACGACGAGCTGCGCACAGCGATCAGGAGGACCACAGGCAAGGCGATCACCATGAAGGCGATCGCCTTGTTCGCGCTGTACAAAGCCGCAAAGGCGAAGCCGATCGATCCCGACGCACCGTTGAAAACGGCGCCAGGCATCGCTCCGAAGACGGCGCAGCGCGTGAGCGAAGATGCGCGTGATCTCGACACGGCGACGCCCGACCTGCGCGTCGGCTACTTCGCGATCGTGCGGGGCGCGAGCAAAGAGCCGATTGAAGAGCTGTGGCTCGTGCTCGACAACGACCTCAAGATCCAACGCGTGCTCGCGCGCGACGATCAAAGCCGGCCGGCCCCGAAGCCCGGCAAGGACGCGCTCAGCGCCTTCGAACACCAAGGCGGCCGCGATGATCTCGTGGTGCCGAAGCAGGATCGGGTCGAGAAAGGCGACGCGCTCGCGCTGCAAGTGGCGACGGCGTACTTGGCGACGAGAGCGGCGGTCGGCGCGTACGAAAAAGACGAAGCCGATCGCTCGGCGCTCCCGTGAGCGAAGCCGCGACGGCGAGAAGCGGCGGCGCCGCGTGGCTCAACGTCGCGCTGACGCTGCTCTTGACCGGCGTGCTCTTCAACCTCTTCTGTCTGGTCTCTGGCAGCGCGCCGATCACGGTGTATCGCGCGCTCGTGTCGACGACGATCGCCTCGCCCTACGGCCTCGCGCAGCTCTTGTTCAAAGCGACGCCGTACTTGTTCTTGGGCGTCGCGGCGGCGCTCGCGTTCTCGGCGGGCCAGTTCAACATCGGGCTCGAAGGGCAGCTCCTCGTCGGCTCGTTGGCCATGGGCATCGCGGGCGTGATGTTGCCGCCTGGCACGCCCGGGCTCATCGCGGTCGCGCTGCTCTGCCTCGTCGCGATGCTCGCAGGCGCAGCCTGGGCGATGATCCCCGCGTTTTTGAAGCACCGCTTCTCGGCGCCCGAGGTGATGACGTCGATCATGACGAACTTCATCGCCGCGCTCGCCGCCGGCCTCTTGCTCAAGCCGTTCGCGGTGTCGGAGTCGACGCACACGGCGGCAGTGCCGAAGGCCTTCATGTTCGCCGCGATCGATCGCTTGATTCCGGCGACCAAGGGCGCGCAGCTCTCGACGGCGTTTCTGCTCGGCCTGCTCGTCGTCGCCGGCGCGCACTGGCTGCTCTTTCGCACGCGCTTCGGCTTCGAGTGGCGGGCGTTCGGCGCGAACCCGCGCGCGGCCCGGCTCTACGGGGTCGAAACGCGGCGGCTCATGTTCCTTTCGTTCGCGATCTCGGGCGCGCTCGCCGGCCTCGCCGCGTGCGTCTACGTGCTCGGCGCCAAGGGCTTCCACGAAGACGGCTTCTCCGGCGGCATCGGCTTTCTGGCGCTCGGCGTGGCGCTGCTCGCGAAAAACCGGCCGCTCCTCGTGGTGCCGGCGGCGCTGCTCTTTGGGCTCATCTCGTACGGCAGCCTCGCGATCAACGCGCACGTTCCGAAGGAGATGACCGACATCTTGACGGCGGTGATCATGGCGGCGGCCGTCATCACGAGCGCGAAGGCCAAGCGATGAAGGCGTTCTTGCTGGCCACGCTGCGCATGTCGGTGCCGTACTTGCTCGCGGCGAGCGCAGGCGTTGTCTCTGAACGCTCAGGCGTCATCAACTTCGCGCTCGAAGGCTTCATGCTGGTCGCCGCGTTCGTCACCGCGCTCGTTGCGCTCGCGACGGACAATCTTTGGCTCGGTGCGCTCGCGGGTGTGCTCGGCGGCGCCCTCTATGCCCTTGGTTATTACGGCCTCGCGGCGCGCTTCCGGGCGAATCAGGTGCTGCTCGGCATCGCCTTCAACATGGCGGCGATCGGCATCACCCGCTTCGCGCTCAAGCTCTCCTACGACTCGGCGTCGAACTCGCCGCGCGTGGCCGCGGAAGCGACGTTGTGGCCGCTCGTCGTCCTGGCCCTCGCTGCGGTCGCTTGGCTCGTGTCGCGGAGCCGCTTCGCGGTGCGCCTGACGGCCGCGGGCGATCATCCACCGGCGCTCTTGGCCCAAGGTCTGTCGCCCACCCGCGTGCGCGCAACGGCGCTGATGCTCGGCGGCGCGCTCTGTGGCCTCGCTGGCGCGACGCTCGTGACGAGCCAACATCAGTTCACCGACTCGATGACCGCCGGCCGCGGCTACATCGCCGTCGCCGCCGTCGTGTTCGGCGGCTGGCGCCTCGTGCCGGTGCTGCTCGTCTGCGTGCTCTTCGCCGCCGCCGAGGTGCTCGACTTCGAGCTGCAGGCCGCAAACGTCTTCGCGCCGCAGATCGCGCAGATGCTGCCCTACGTCGTCTGCCTGCTCGCGCTCGGCCTGCGCCGAACCACCCACCGCGCTCCCTTGGCCCTTGGTGAGTAGTGGCGCGCGGCCAACGATCGATCAGCACGCCGATTGTCTTGGGCAGCGTCACCGTGGCGCTGTCGATCGCGCTGCTCGTCGGCTGGATCGTGCTCATCGCCAAGAGCCCGTCGTTCTCGAACGCGCTCGCCGCCAACGTCACGCTGCTCGTCGGCGGCATCGTGTCGATCGGCACGATCATCACCGTGCTCGTCTTGTTCAGCATCTTCCTCGTGCGCGAGATCATGGAGGTGCGCCGCCAGTACAGCTTCATCGACTCGGTGACGCACGAGCTGAAGAGCCCGCTCGCGTCGATCAAGCTGTGCCTGGAGACCCTCGGCCGCGCCGAGGTGACGATCACCCAGCGCGAGCAGCTCCGCGGCATGATGCTCGTCGACGTCGAGCGCCTGACGGTGTTCATCGACGACATCTTGGAGGTGAGCCGCCTGACGCACGGCCGCCGCTCCTACTCGCTCGAGGACACCAACTTACTCGCGGTCGCCGGCGCCGTCGCCGAAGCGGTCAAGTTGCGGCACCGCCTCGCCCAAGACGCGATCTTCATCGACATCCCGGGCGAGCTCGAGATCGTCAGCGATCGGACGGTGATCGAGACCGTGCTGAAGAACTTGCTGGAGAACGCCGCCAAGTACACGAAGCCGCCGGTGCGCATCGAGGTCGTGGCGCGGCCGCTCGACGAGCACACCATCGAGCTCAGCGTGAAGGACAACGGCATCGGCATCCCGAAGGTGCACTTGCGCCGCATCTTCGAGCGCTTCTACCGCGTGCCGAGCGAGGCGGTGTATGCGCGCCAAGGCACGGGCATCGGCCTCTTCGTCGTCTCGGCGCTGGTCCGCGCGATCGGCGGCAGCATCGAAGCGCGTTCCGAGGGGCCGGGCAAAGGGACGACGATGCTCCTCTTCTTGCCGAGAGATGCCCGCTCGTAGGAGAGAGCCGCCGTGCAGCGCATTTTATTGGTCGAAGACGAGGACCACCTAGCGACGGCGCTCAAGCTCAACCTCGAGCTCGAGGGCTTCTCGGTCGACGTCGCGCCGAGCGGCCGCCGCGCGCGTGAGCTGCTCGTGAGCCCCGAGCCCTACGACGCCATCGTCCTCGACGTGATGCTGCCGGACATCAGCGGCTTTCAGCTCTGCGCCAAGCTGCGCGAGGTCGGCAACTTCACGCCGGTGCTGATGCTGACCGCGCGTGGCACGCAGGAAGATCGCGTGCTCGGCCTCGACTCCGGCGCCGACGATTACTTGGTAAAACCCTTCGCCGTGACCGAGCTGCTCGCGCGCTTGCGATCGCTCCTGCGCCGCCAGAGCTGGGACAAGAAGCCGGCGATGGCGAGCGGCCTCAGCTTCGGCAACGTCGTCGTCGACTTCGATCGGCACGAGGTCAGCGTGGGCGGCACGCCGCTGCGCCTCACCCAGCTCGAGCTCGATCTCCTGCGTTACTTCGCGCAGAACGCCGGGCGCGTCGTCGGCCGCGAAGAGCTGCTCGAGCAAGTGTGGAAGCTGCGCAATTATCCCAATACCAGGACCGTCGATAACTTCGTGGCGCGCTTGCGTAAGTACTTCGAGCCCGACGCCGAGGTGCCGCGCTACTTCGTGTCGCACCGCGGCTCGGGATACAAATTCGTGCCGTAGGACCGTTCTCGAAATTTCTACCGATGCGGACAGGAGTTGCCCACCCGCTCGCGAAGACAAAACTTTTACACAACGCAGGCGAACGTTGACGGTTGTAAGGACGACTCCTTGTCACGCTCACATTAGGAGTGTGATCATGAAGACTGTCGTTCGTCCTGCCGGTCACGCACAAACCATCTCTGAATTCGAATGGCTCGCCGCGACGCCGTTCATCCTCGTTCACCTCGCCGTCTTTGGCGCGCTGTGGTCGGGCGTCACGCTCGGCTCGGTGGTGACGTGCATCGCCCTCTATTGGATCCGCATGTTCGGCGTGACCGGCGGCTACCACCGCTACTTCGCGCACCGCACGTACAAGACCTCGCGCTTCGTGCAATTTTTGCTCGCCGTCGTCGCCCAGTCGAGCGCGCAACGCGGCGCGCTCTGGTGGGCCGCGCATCACCGCGATCACCACAAGTACTCGGACACAGAGAAGGACGTGCACTCGCCGGTGTTGCGCTCCGTGTTCTATGCGCACGTCGGCTGGGTGTACGACCACAACGGCGAGACGAAGCTCGATCGCATTCGCGATTTTGCGAAGTACCCGGAGCTCATGTGGCTCGACAAGTACTGGCTCCTTCCCCCAATCGCGCTCGGTGTCCTTTGCTTCGTGCTCGGCGGCTGGCCCGGGTTGTTCATCGGCTTCTGCTTGAGCACGGTGCTCTGCTGGCACGGCACCTTCACGATCAATTCTTTGTCGCACGTGTTCGGATCGCGCCGCTACAAGACGAGCGACCAAAGCCGGAACAACATCTGGCTCGCGCTGATCACGATGGGCGAAGGCTGGCACAACAACCACCACCACTACATGCACTCGACGCGCCAGGGCTTCTTCTGGTGGGAGATCGACATGACCTACTACGTGCTCAAGGTGATGAGCGCGTTTCGCTTGGTGTGGGATCTCAAGGCGCCGCCACAGTGGGCCGTGCGTGGATTGCAAAGCGCCCGCGAGATGACACCGGAGCCGACGCCCATTCCCACCGACCCCATCTCGCTGCCGAACCCGGCCACTCTCTGAGCCTCTGCGAAGTTTGACGGCGCGTGCCGCTCGGGTCATCCTTTGCGCATGCAGCCGCTCGCGACCGACGTCCCTGCCGCCAAGAAGCGACCCTTCCTCGAGGCGCTGCTCGTCCGCATCCAAGCGAACGCATCGGGACGGATGGGCCGCGCGCCGAGCCAACGGACGATGCAGACGGCCACGCCGCCTCCGAGGGCCGCGACGCCGCCGCCCGCCGCAGCCGCAGCGCCCGCCGCACCCGAGAAGATCGACGCGTTCGACGAGCGCTGGGGCGGACCGCCACAAAAGCCGATCGCCGCCGCGCCACCGAAGCCGGCCGTCGCGGCCAAGCCCACAGCGAGCGCGCCCGAGGCACCGAGCGGCGATCGCGCGGCGAAGCTCAACACCCTGCTCGCGCGCCTCCAGAAAAACGGCCGCCGCTCTTAGTGCTCCGCGGCCTCCTGAAGATCACCGCGGTGCTCGTCGCGCTGATCGTGCTCGTCGGTACTGCGCTGGCGTGGCGCGGGCTCGGTCACGGACCGGACGCAGCTCGCCTCGCCCGCATGCAGAAGTCGCCGCAGTGGCGAGACGGCGCGTTCAACAACCCGCAGCCCCTCGTCAACCACTTTGGGGACATGCTCACCGGCATGTTCGCCGTCAGCGACTTCGCGACGCCGAAAGAAACGCCACCTACGATCGCGAGCGACGCCGCGCGCTTCGCCGCCCTTCCCGCCTCCGGCTTGCGCGTCACCTGGTTCGGCCACTCCTCGACGTTGATCGAGATCGACGGCATGCGCGTGCTCACCGATCCCGTGTGGAGCGAGCGGGTGACGCCGGTGTCGTTCGTCGGCCCCACCCGCTACTATCCGCCGCCGCTGCCCATGCTGGCGCTGCCGAAGATCGACGCCGTCATCGTCTCGCACGATCACTACGATCACCTGGATGAGCCGACGATCGTCGCGCTGAAGGAGCGCACCGAGCGCTTCATCGTGCCGCTCGGCGTCGGCGCCCACCTCGCGTATTGGGGCGTCGCCGCTGATCGCATCATCGAGCTCGATTGGTGGGAGAGCGTGACGATCGGCGCCATCGAGATCGCCTGCACGCCGGCGCGCCACGCTTCGGGCCGTGCGCCGTGGGACAAAGACGAGACGCTGTGGGCGAGCTACGCGCTCGTCGGCCCCGCGCACCGCGTCTATTATTCTGGCGACACCGGGCTCTTCCCCGCGATGAAGACGATCGGCGAGCGCTACGGCCCCTTCGATCTGACGATGATCGAAGTCGGCCAGTACCATCGCGCCTGGCCGGACTGGCACATCGGCCCCGAGCAGGCGATCGCTGCGCATGCGATGTTGCGCGGCCGGGTCCTCTTGCCGATCCACTGGGGCCTGTTCACGCTCGCGTACCACGGCTGGACCGAGCCGGCCGAGCGCGCCGTCGCCGCCGCAGGCGAGCACGGCGCGACGATCATCACGCCGAAGCCCGGGGAGAGCGTCGATGTCTCCGCGTGGCCGGCGCAAGCGGCGTGGTGGCCAAAGGTGCCGTGGCAAACGGCGGCCGAGCACCCGATCATGTCGACGCAGCTCGAGTGACCAGGCCGCGAGCGTCTCCGCCGGCCTCACGCTGACCCACCACAAACACGCAACGGCACGACGGCCGCTCCGATAATCGGCGCCTCGAAAGAAAGGCATCACCGATGATCAAGTTCGCCGATCCCAGACACAAAGCCGAATTCCTCTCCGAGCTCGGCTACGCCCAGAACCCGCAGACCGTGAAGTTCCTCGAGGCCGCGCTCAAGGTCGTCGACGACGCGAACGACAAGAACTCGGTGATCGACATCTTCGAGTGGACCTTCGTCAACCGCATCATTCAGGACGGAACCGACTACTACGCCACCGGCCGGCGCGCGCTGCGCAACGTATCGCAAGGCCAGAACGCGGTCGACACGCAGATCGCGATCATGCTCGCGAACAAGAACATCGCTTGACGGCGAAGCTGAAGCGGATCGCCGGACGTGTCCCGATGCTCCTCGTGATGGGGATCTTCCTCGTCGTCGGCATGATCATCACGACGGCGCTCACCGGTCCGGCCCGCTTGCGCCGCGGTTGACCGCGTCCTTTGCCCAAGCAACGACCTCACCCACGATGCGCTCGATCGTCCGATCGTTGCGTAGATCCAACGCCCGCCTCCCCGGTCCCTCGTGCCCGTAGCGCGAAGGCGGCTCGATGACGAAGCAGACGCAGGTGCGCGCGCCGACCGCGACGGCGAGGTGCGAGGTGCCGGTGTCGTTTCCGATCATCCCGCGACAAGCGCGAAAGAGCGCGACGAGCTCATCGAGCGTCGACGGGGGCGCCACCGTCGCAGCCGGGCAAGCGGCGTGCACTTCGTCGGCGAGCGCCCGTTCGCCGGGGCCCCACACGATCGTGACCGCGTAGCCCGCTGCGACGAGCGCGTTGGCGATCGCCGCCCACTCGAACGCTTCGACGCGGCGCAACGGCTCCCGTGATCCGATGGCGCAAACGAAGGTGCGATCGGGCCCGGCCGGAGCGGCGGCGGCGACGAAGGCGGCGTGCGCGGCATCGAGCGCGCGCAGCGTGTCGTCACGCCGATAGCGCATCGTCTCGACGCGCGTCGCCTTCTTGAACGGCAAGAGCAGCTGCAAGCGCTGCGCGATCTCGTGCTCCGCTTCTGCCAGCACCGGCACGGTGAAGTGATAGAGGCGCCCGAGCGGCCCGCGATCCGGTCCGACGATCACGCGCGCCCCGGAGAGCCGGGCGATCAACGGGTGCGTGACGGCGACGCCCGGAAAGCTGCCGGCGTCGAAGCAGAGGTCGAAGCGCTCCTTCCGAATACGCGCGATGAGCGAGAACGGCCCGCGCCCGACGCGCCACTTCACGTACGGGATCAGCGCGTCGACGTCGGGCTGGCCATCGAGCACGCGCTGCATCGACTCGTGGCAGAGCACCGTCGTGTGCGCGCCGGGGAAGGTGCGCTTCAACGACGCCAAGAAGGGCGTGAGCATGAGGAGATTGCCCACGCGCGCGTCGAGGCGGATGACCAGGATCCGCGGCCGCTCCGGCACGACGAGCGGGCGCCGCGGCAACCACAAGACGATCGACAAGATGTACTGCAGCACGCGCCGGCCGAAGAGCTCGACCGGCTTCACCCAGCGCGTCAGCGTGCGCCGTAGCTCGGAACGCCGCGCGCTCACAGATGATCGCTCACAGATGATCGCTCACAGATGCTCGAGGCGCACGTCCGGCGACAGGCGCGCGATGATCTCGCTCTGCACGCGCTGCGCGGCCGGCACCGCCGCGGCGCCCGCGGTCGCCGCCGCTTCGACGTCCGCGAGCGTCCCCGACACGATGAAGTACGCCTTGCCGCCGATGCCACGCGCGATGTGCAGCTTGTGCGCCCGGGCGTTCGTCTCTTTCAGCACGCGATCGAGCGCCCGCAGCGCCGCGGCGACGCTTGAAAATTCTTGCACCGAGAGCGCCGTCTCTTCGCTGAGCGGCGTGCGCTCGCCGCCGACGAGCGGCACGAGCCCGGGGTGAGCGTCGGGCAAGTGCAAGGTGTCGAGCAGTCGGTCCGCGGCTGCCGCCTTCGCGGCGAGGAACGCCTCTTCGACATCGCCTTCTCTGCCGGCGAAGAGGATCAGAAACTTGCCGGGGCTCACCGCCTCGCTCAGCAACACGCGCACGATCGCGCGCTTCGTGAGCGCGTCGAGGGTGACGATGCCGCGGGCGATGCTCTCGAGCTCGATCAGCGCGAGCGCGGGTGAACCAGGACTCATCGACCTACTTTCTCAATCGTCCGAACGCATCAACAAGCGAAACACATAGCCGGCGGTGAGCCCGATGAACGCCGCGGGCGCACGCGCGTCGCTCGACACGAGCAAGACTTGCGCGGCGACGCTCCAGCCGCTCTGCCCTTCGAACGCGACGCGCAGTCCGTAGCCGATGCCCGGGACGAAGGCAACGCGGCGCACCGTGGCCGGCGCCGTAGTGAAGGTCATCGCCTGCACGCTCAGGTCGAGACCGAGCAGGACGCTGGGCAAGATGCGGAGCTGATCGTCAGCGACCTCGAGCCACACCGGCCAGCGCAGATGCAGGAGCAGGTCGCTGCGCATGTCGGTCGACGCCACGTTCACGGCAGTGGTGCCAGCTTCGGCCTTCGCGCCGAGCGTGCCGACGCGAAAGTCGATCGATGCGGCGACGTAGCGCAATTTTTCGGGCGCCAACAGCACGCGCACGCCGAACACACCGTCGACGGCGTCGCCGATGCCGGTCGAGCGCTGCGCCGCCACGATCTCGGCCGCGCCTTCGAGGGTCAGCGTGAGCCGCGGCGACGCCGTGCTCCAGCCGACGACGAGGCAGAGGAGCATCACGGGCATGCGCTGAGCTCGCTCTCGAAGACGCTGAACACGTTCTTCGCGATGCCGCACACCGCCGCGCGATCTCCGCCTGCGAAGCCGAGGACAATCGCGTTGACGACGAAGGGAAAGGTCACGTCGCGTAGCCGCGTCTCGACCTTGGCGGCGATCGCTTGGTCAGCAGCGAACCACGCGGCGATCGTCGGATCACGCCCGACGCTCGCTTGCGCCTGCCACATGAAGCTCGCGAAGCACGAGCCCGGCGGATAGGGATCATATTGATCGCCGGAGACCGGGCCGCTCGCGTCGAGCCAATCGGCGTCCATCGTGTGCGTGAACGCCGGATTGCGTGTGTCGGCCACGCGCTGCGACAGGCTCGCGGCGATAAAGTCGGGATCGTCCGCGCCGATCGCGCCGAAGAAGTCCGCGAGCCCTTCGTTCACGGCGCGCAGCCGCAGGATCGATTGAAAGCCTGGCAAGTCGGCCGCGAGGAACGCCCGCAGCGCCCGCTCACCGAAGACGCGCAGCGCAAACACGCGATGGAAGTACTCGTGAAAGACGACGCCCTTGTTCATGCTGAACGGCACCTTCTCCAGGTGCTCCATCGGCAAGACCAAGAAGCCGTCGACCAGCTGAAAGTAGGCGGCGTTGTCGGTGGCGCTGAGGTTGAACTTCTCGAGGCTGTCGGCGTTCGGATAATAATAGACGGGCGCGGGCCCCGCGGTGGCGCTCGGATCGACCGCGAGCGCGGCGAAGAACTCCTGCGCCTCGTCGATCGACCGGTACGCCGTCACGAGGTTCAAGGTGTCGAAGTCGAGCGGCCGGTAGACGCCGCCGTTCAGCGCGAAGCGCGGGCGCACGCTCGTGCGACGCTCGCCGATGACGACCGCGCGCAGCTCCGAGACTTTGGCGTCGCAGTCCAAGCCGTTGAGCGCGCAGCCGCGGCTGAGATCGAACTCGATCTTCAGCTCGGCGCCGGCCGCGAAGGTCATGCGCTCGCCTTCCAGGGTCGCGAGCGACTTCACGCGGTGCAAGGTCACTTCTTCGACGCGGTGCACGCCGTCGGCGCCGCGGACGAGCGCTTCGGTGCGGACGTCGCCGGCGATCGGCCCGCACGCGCAGAAGAGCAAGGCGCACCACGCTCTCATCGCGCCGCCCACAACGCGCCCATCACGACCGCCGCCGCGACGACGAAGAGCCACGCGTCGCGCCGCGTCTTCGTGCGCTCGCCGACGACACCGACGAGCACGCCGGCGAGGAAGCCGAAGACGTGCGCGGCCATGTCTGGAGTGCTCACCGGCAACAGCCGCGGCATCGTCCGCAGCTCTTCGATCGTGGCGCCGAACGCCGTGAGCCCGAGGTACGCGAGCGCCGCGCCGAGCACCGCGCGCCGCCGATAGCGCGGATCCGAGCGCTGGCTCGCCGCGTAGATCGCGGCGCCGACGAGCACGCCGAGCACGCCGAACACACCGCCCGACGCGCCGACTTGAAAGAACGGCGCGCCGTGCCAAAGCACGCTCGCCACGTTGCCGAGCGCGGCGCTGGTCACGAAGCCGAAGACGAAGTGCCCGACGCCGAGGCGCACGGCGCAGAAGTAGCCGAGAGGCAGCAAGAACGAGACGTTGCTCATCAGGTGTCCGAGATCACCGTGGAGCAAGGGCCCGCCGAAGATGCGCCACCACTCCCCGGCGAAGATGCGCTCCGCGTCGACACGCAGCTTCAACGAGACGTCCGATCGAAAGCCGGGCGTGCGCAAGAAGACGAGGATGAGCAGGGCGTTCAACGCCAAGGTGCCGAGCGCGGCGATGCCGGGGCGCGTCCGATGCTGCGCCTCGCTGGCCATCGCCTGCACGTCCTTCTTGCGCGCCAGCTCTTCTTCGCTCTGCGCGTCGATCACGGCGAGCGCCCGATCAGCGTCCTCTGACGAGACGACGAGGCAGAAGCGCTCCGGCCACTCGTCGTGCGCGGCGGCGCCTTCGCTGAACGGCAGCAGCTCCTCGCGGCGATCGACCACGCGGTGCGGGAGGGAGATCGCCGACAGCGTGAGGTTCCAGCTCTGCGCCTCGGCGCCATTGTCGGTGCCGGCGATGACGATCAGCGCGTCGGGAGGGTACGCCATCTAGCCGAGGTGCTTGTCCGGATCGGCGAGCACTTCGCGCAGCGTCGTACACAGCTTCGCCGCATGCACGCCGTCGACGACGCGGTGATCGAAGGTGGCGCAGAGCTTGAGCATCGGCTTGATGACGACTTGACCGTTCTCGACGACGGGCCGCTCGCGCACCGCCGGCACCAAGAGGATCATCATGCAACGCGCGATCGGGGTGAGCGGCGCGTAGGCTTCGTCGACGCCGAACATGCCGAGGCTCGTCACCATCGCCGAGCCGAAGGGGTCGCGCGGCATGCCCGAGCCCGACATGTCGATGTTGAGCTCGTTGGTGAACAAGCTGGCGAGCGCCAGGAAGGGCCGCAGGATCCACCACGGCAGCGACGACATCATGCCCTTCGACTTCTTGAACTTCGGATCTTCGTTCTTGCGAATCCTCTGCGAGGCTTGCTTCAGATCGCTCGCGAGGTCCGTCAGCGGGACAGCGTCCGCCGCCGTGATGCGGTGGCCCGAGAGATCGCGGCCGTCGTCGCTCGTCACTTGAATGAAGAGATCGACGGTCTTGCGCCGCTCGAGCTTGCCCCAGAAGCGCACGCGCGCGTTGATGTCCGGGTGCTTGGCGATCGACACGGCGAGCGCCCTGGCCATGAGGTGCGTGACGGTTGGCTTCGCTTCGTTGCCTTCGTACTTCTTCAGAAACGCGAGCGGCACCGTCATGTCGATCTCGGCGTTGCCGTAGATCTGCGAGTCGTTCGGCCGGATCCACATCGCAGCGGCCATTCGACGAAACGCGCTCTGCCGCTCGAGCTTGATGAAGTTGCTGGCCATGGCCCTCAGATGCCCCGAACGTGCTGGCGGCGCAAGAAGAGGGCGACTCCGCGGGCGCACATGGCATACTCGCTGGGCGAGGGTTCCCGCCCATGCGCCGCTTCGCCTGGCTCATCATCGCCGCCGCCGCGTGTCGCGCGCCGCAGGCACAAGGGCCACGCCTGCGCGAGCAAGTGGCGGTCGGCGCCGGCGCGGCGAGCTTCCACGCGATGGTCGACACCGCGTTCTCCGATGCGCCTTGCCTCTACGCCGCTGCGCGCGACCGGCAGTACCGCTGTCTGCCGCAAGCGCCGCGCGCCGAGCGCCGCTACACCGACGCGTCGTGCTTCGACGAGGTGGCGTTGACGATCTGCAACGGCGCGCCGGCCGAGCATGTGCGCATCGAGGAAGACGACGGGCGCGTCGGCGTCTACGCGGCGACGCCGGTGACCGCCCCGCCCGCGCTCTACCGCTCGACCGACAAAGGCTGCACGCTCGACGGCGCGTTCGCCGGCGATGAAGCCGTGGCGCAGATCGAAGAAGTGGCGCCGAGCCGCTTCGTCGCCGGCAAGAACGAAGACATTCCCTACGCGCCGAAGCTCATGCGCAACGTCGATCGCGGCCAGGACGGCAGCCTCTACGCGCACGGCTTCTCCGATCCGAGCGCGGCGCCGGTGAACGCCTACGTCGTCGGCCGCGGCAGCGGGCAGCGCGTGATCTGGGGCGGCGTCGTGCTCACGCAAGCCCTCCATCAATTCGCTGACGCGGACTGCACCGAGCCGGTGCTCACCTTTGCCGGCAGCGCCGAGGGCGTGCTCTTCGCGCTCGTCGAAGCGCTGCCCGAGAGCTGCGACACGAAGGTGCCGAAGATCGTCGCGCTCGCCGGCGCGCTGCCGAAGAGCGCACCGTTGTACTCCGTCACCAGCCGGGGCTGCACGCCAAGCCAAGCGCCGCCGCTCTTCGGCAAGAGCTTCCGCACCGAGCCCGCCAAGGCGTTGATGACCGGCACACTCGAGCGCGCAGAGGGCGATCGCCTCGTGCTGCCCTTCATCCAAAACGACGACGGCTCGCGCGCAGACTTGTCGGCCACGCTCTTCGGCGCCGCGCTCCTCTTCGATCAGACGCTCGCGAGCTACTGCCGCTTCGCGGAGACTCGCGCCGGCTTGCGGTGCCTGCCGCAGGACACGCAGCTTCTCCGCTACTTCAAGGACGCGGCGTGCTCGGAGCCGGTGATCGCGACGAGCCAGTTCGCGCAAAAGTGCAGCGCGCCGGTCATCGCCGAGGACGCGCTGGCCTCGCCCCACCGCTACTACCGTTCCGGCGCAGCGCTCGGCCGCATTCCGCTCTATCGCCGCACCGTCGCCGTGAGCGCCGGCGCGTGCATGGAGCGCCGCTATCCAGAGATCCACGCGCTGGCGGCGATGGACTGCGTCGCCGACTTCGAAGGCGAAGCGCTCGCGCTCGGCGCGGAGTACGCGCTCGAAGATTTTGCGAGCGGCGCGCTGGTGTTGCGCTGAGTCACTGACAGCAGACGACGAAGGGATCGCTCTCGGTCAAGCCACCGCCGAGCGCGCTCGTGCCGCCCGTGCAACTTCCGCCCGGCGCCACGGCGAGGCCGTACGCTTGAATCGTCGAGCGTTGCACGCAGCCGTTGAGCGGCGCTGACGCCGGGCAAACGGCCGCGGTATTGTAGAGGACTTGCGGCGCTCTGCAGGTCAGAGCTGCGGTTCCGCAAGAGGTGCAGCTCAGACACATGCGCGTGTCCATGACATCGGCGAAGTAGGTCTGCTTTTGGGGATAGCTGCTCGGGCACGTGACGGACGCTGGCGCGCTCGTCGCCTGGTAGATGCACAGCCTCCCGGATGCCGGCGCGGTCGCGACGCAGGTGTCGCTTCCAGAGCAGACGCCGCTGCGCGTGATCGCCGCGCCGCTGCACACCCGCCCGCGCCCCACCCAACCCTCGGGCGGAAGGTTGTCGGAGGCGCTGTCACGCGCAGTGTTGCTGCACGAATCGAAGAACGTGTTGATCTTCACGTAAGTGCCGGCAGCCGGCAACGGCCCGGGAAACGACTGCACCACGCAGAAGCCGTCCAGCATACCGCCGTTGCCGCCGGCGACAGGCGCGGTCAGACACATGTCGTCGTCGAAGGTTTGATAGAGATAATTACACGAGGGCGTGCACCCGCAGCCGCCGCACGATGACGCTGGCACGACGAGACCACGGCCGCCGTCGTCGATCTCGGTCGCATAATCGCCGCTGCAGGCAGGCGCCGCCGTGACCGCGGCCGCGTCGTGCACGACGAGCGGTCCCGAGAACCCGCTCGGCGCCGGCGCCGCGCACGCGCCCTGACACGCGTTCGGCGCCGCGGCAGTCACCAAGATCACGAGGTTCGTCGTGAGCGTCCCGCCGGCGCGCGCCGCGCTGACGACGTAAGTCGCCGCAGCGGCCTCGACTGTCGGCGTGCCGCTGATCGTGCCGGTCGTGGCATCGAGCGCCAGGCCGCCAGGCAGCGCTGGCGCCACGCTGAAGACGGTGGCGCCGCCGCTCGAGATGACCGGATCGTTCGGCGTGATCGCGGTGCCCACCGTGTACGTCGGCGCCGGCTCTTCGTAGCCGAACGATCCGATCTCGATGATGAGCTCGACGTTCGCGCTGCCGCCGGCGGCGTTGTGCGCGCTGACGATGTACGACGTGCTCGCGGTGGCGACGCTGGGAGTGCCGCCGAGGACGCCGCTCTTCGAGTCGAGCGTGAGCCCGGCGGGGAGCGCGGGGATCACCGAAAAACCGGTCACGTCGTTGCGCGACACGGTCGGCGGGTTCGGCGTGATCGCGGCGCCCACCAAGTAGAACACCGGGTTGTGCGCGTAGCTCAGCGTGCCGTTGATGCCGGCGCCTTCGGAGTCGCCCTCACCGTCGACGCCAACGATCTTCGCGCGATCGTTCTCGCTCGTCGGCTTCGTGCAAGCGATGAGGGAAGACGAGAGCAAGAGGACGCTCGCCCAGCGACACATCATGCTAAGAGCGTATCAGCGCCGCTCGCGCACCGCGAACCAAAGCATGAACGCGAGCACCCACCAGACGATCGGCGTCGTGCCGGCGCAGCCGCGCTTCTTGGCATCCGGCGCGGGCGTGGGCTGCTCTTCGACCGGCGGATCGCCCGCGTCTTCCGGCTTCACCTCGCCGGTGGCGTCGGTTTCGATCTCGTTCGAGAAGCCGCCGCACGGAAGCGCCTCGGTCACCGATTGAAAGCGTTGGTGCGCGGCGAGCACGTAGGCGCCGGCGCCAAAGCCCGCCATCGGCACGCTGCCGGCGTAGGCGTGCGCAGAAGCTCCGGTCGTGTCGTCGTCGTAGAGCTCGGCGATGAGATCCTTGTTCGCGCGCGACTGCGAGAGCACCCAGCTCCACAGGCGCGTCGCGGTGTCGGCATCTTCTGCACGCTGGGAGCCAGCGAGCGCTGCGACGAGCCGCAGATCGACGAGCACCCACTCTTGCTTGTCGTAGTCGCCGCCTTCGTCGTTTCGGAAGAGCCCGCGGCCGCCGGCGATCGAGAGCTTCTCGAGCAACGCGTCGACCGTGGCGTGCGCCTCGGCTCCGTTCGGATCGAAGAGCTTCATCGCGAACGCTTCGAGGACGGCGGCGTCGTAGTAATCGCTGCCGCGCTCGAGCTCGTCCTTGCTCGCGGCGAGGACGCCCTTCGCGTCGAACAAGTGATCGCGGATCGACTTACGCAGCTGCCGCGCGATGTTCCGATAGCGGCGCGCGCCGTCCGCATCACCGAGCGCCTGCGCCACGTCGCCCATCGCGCAGATGCCGCTGGCCGCCGTGATCGACGAGTACGCGAACTGCCGTTGCTTTCCGTTCCAGTGTGTCTCCCAGATCGACGAGTCGGCGCGGACGAGCCCACTGTACGGCTCGACGAGCGCGATGAGCACGTCGGCGATCTTCGTCTGGATCAGCGGCAAGTACGTCTGCGCCAACGCCACGTCGCCCGAGAGCGCCACGTAGCGACCGAGCGCCCAGAGGAACAAGCCGAAGCCGTCGTACTCGATGTTCGGCCCGTCGGCGTTGCTGTCGCTCTCCTCGCTGCCGTCACCGAAGTAGCGACAGACGGAGATCTGATAGTCGTGGCCCACGAATTCCGGCGCCGCAAACGTGCCGGCCTGCGCGCGGAGCTGGAACTCCAGCGCCGCTTTCGCTTCGGCGAACGCACCGGCTTCCGCGAGCGCGACCGTCGCATACGCCATGTCGCGCACCCAGGTGATGTTCCACTGGTTGTACTCGTTGCTCGTCGACGCGGCAGGGCTCGCGAGGATTTGCCCGTAAGACCGGCCGCTCTCGCGCACCTGTGCCATCTTCAAGACGGCGAGCGACTGGCGATAGAGCGCCTGCTCGTCCGCGGACATGCCGGCCGGCGCTTTCGCCGCGCTGGTGTCGGCCCACGTCGCGGTCTCGCGCGCGAGGAGGTCGGCCGGCGCGGTGACGCCCTTCAGCCAATCGTCGAGGCGACCCCACGCGTCGGCGGCGATGCTGCCTTGGTCGTAGCTGACGGCGACGCCGGCCCACGCCTTCTCGCCGGCCGCGAGCGCGCCGATCTGCCACTGGTAGCCCGACGCGAGATCGTTTCCGTTGTAGCCGGTGACGGATCCGGAGTCGCCGACTTCGTCCGAGAACGGCATGCCGGCGTTCAGTTGATTCCACGGGTTCGTCGGAATGCCGGCGGCGCCGGACGTTCGTCGCGACACCCCGCCGAGCGGACGCGCCACCGCCGCCGCGCCAGAATTCATGTACGGCCCGAACTCTTCGAAGCCCACCTTGCCCAAGTTGTATTGAATGTATTCATTCGCGCCGCTCGGCTCAGGACGTTCGGCGCCGAGGCGTTGGTTCACCAAAGAATAGAGCGAGACGTTGCTCAACGCCGCGCCGCTCGTGTTCTCGATCTGCGCGAGCATCACGAACGCGGCGCCGGACAAGCCGCGCGGCACGAAGCCGTAGGTCGTGACGGTGACGCCTTCCACCTTCTGCTTCGCGACGATGATCGCCGTGCCCGGCACGTACGCCACGCTCTCGACGGCGGCGCTCGGCAGCCACGTCTTTGCGTTCGTCGCGCCCTTCGTCAGCGTGACGCCGAAGTAGGCGTCGACGAGGAGATCGCGCGTGGCGACGCCGTTCGACTCGAACTTGTACGGGTGCTGCAAGAGGCGATCGAAGCGCTTCTCCGCCACGTTCCAGGCGAGCGTGCCATGACCGTTCGACGAGACGAGCGCTTGTACGCTCTGCTTGGGCGCGGGGTGCGCGGCGGCCAGGAGGATCGACAAGAGCAACATCACTTCACCCTGAGCAAGTAGCGCGCGTTTGGCCGCTGCATCGGCACGTCTACGCGCCCGGCCGTCGTCACGAACGATTCATTTGTCTCGAGATCGCGAAACTGAGCCCCGGCGGCGATGCGATCGGGAACCCACAGCTGCAAGGTGTCGGTCACCATGTCGCGCCGCCGATCGATGACGACCAAGATCTCCTCGCTCGGATCGATCTTGAAGAAGACGAGCGTGTCGTCGTTCGCCGCCGCCTGCGCCGCGAGCAAGCCCGACATCTCGAGCTCCTTGCTGCGCAGCGCCGGGTGGGTCTTTCGCAGCGCGCCGAGCTTCTTGTAGCGCTCGAGCAGCGCCGTCTGGCCCGCGCCGAGGCCGGTGAACGCCATCATGCGCCGGTTGTCCGGATCGCCGGCGCCGGGGAGGCCGATTTCGTCGCCATAATAAATGAGGGGCACGACCGGCTGCGTGAGCAAGAACGCCCACGCGATCTGCGCCAAACGGTATGGCTCCTCGCGCGCCGGCTGCCCGGGGCGCAGCGTTTGGTCCCAGCCGATCGTCTTCGCTTCGTCGGACGAGGTGTCCGAGAGCGGCGTGTAGCTGTTCACCAAGTTGTCGGCGTGCGAGATGAAGCGCGGCACGTCGTGGTTGTCGATGAAGCCGCTCATCACGGCGCCCGTGCCGTAATCGATCTTCGCCTGCAGCATGGTCTTCAGCGCGCCGGTCGGCGAGCTCTGTTTTCCGAAGGTGTAGAGGATTTGGTACCAGAGCGGAAAGTCGAACTGGCCGTCGAGCTCGGCCAAGGAGACCCACTCTTTGATCATGTCGACCTGCGAGGAGTCGGTGGGGCTCCAGCCGCCGGTGAAGGTCTCGCCGACCATGTAGAACGGCACGGCCTTCGGCGCCGCGTCGATGAGCGGCCGGTGCTCCACCTTCGCCGCGATCTCGGCGCGCAGGTTGTGCACGAACGGATGGCCAATGTGCTTCGCCGCATCGACGCGGAAGCCGTCGAGATCGAAGTTTTGGATCCAGTAGAGCGCCGAGCCGACCATCGCGGCGTCGGCCTCGTCGTCATCGTAGTTGATGTCTGGCAGGTACGGCTCGAACCAGCAGGTGATCGGCTGCTCCCAGCCGCACTTGTAGAAGGGATGGAACCACTCTTTGTGCACCGCCACGAGCGGGCTCTCTTCGTGCAGATGGTTGGCGACGAAGTCGACGAGCACGCGGATGCCCTTCTTGTGCGCCGCATCGACGAGCGCGCGCAGCTCCGCCTTGCTGCCGAAGTGCGGATCGGTCTCTTCGAGCGCCATCGGAAAGTACGCGTGGTACGCCGTGTATTTTCGCCCGAGGCTGCCGGAGTAGCAGCCCGCCGGGTTCAAGTTCGGCGACGAGATCCAGACCGCGTCGACGGAGAGCGCGTCGAAGTAGCCGTCCTCGATCTTCTTCGTGATGCCGGCGAAGTCGCCGCCGAGCCAGTTCGCGAGCGAGCCCTGCGGCAGGCAGCTCGCCGGCGCGTCGTTCTTCGTGCTCGCGCTGCTGAAGCGATCGGTGAACGCAAAGTAGAGCGTGCTCTTGTCCCAGGAGAAGCCGTCCGCGCGCGTCCACACCGGCACGTATAAAGGATCAGCGTCGCCGTGGGCGCCGCCGGCGGTCACCCAGACGCCGACCTTCGTGTCTTTGCGATTGGTGATCGTGACCGTCGCCTTCTTGCCGGAGCCGTCGAGCGCGACAGGCAAGTGGTCGCCCGTGGAGGTCTTCGCGGCGAGCGTGGCCGGATCGAAGGAATTCTCCGCGAGCCCCGGCGCGATGTTCAACGTGACCGTGGCCGTGCCATCGGCGCCGAGCGCGGTCGCGTCGAGCGAGAGCACCGGCACGCGGCAGTCCTTCAGCTCGACGAGGGAGTTCACCTCGGTGCCGAGCACTTTTTGGCGCGTGTTCTGCGGATCGAGCGTCCACACGGGGTCGGCGCCCGCTTGCTTCAGCACGAACTTGTACGCGTAACGGCCGGGCGCGAGCGCGGCGATCGTGAAGCTGCCTTCGTAGACGAAGTCGCCGTCCGGGTCCGTGAGCTCGAGCTTGTCCTCTTTCCACGCGTTGAACTCGCCGGCGACGTACACGTGCTGGTACGCCGTGCCCTTGGCATCGAAGCGAAAGCGCATCGGGCAATCGACGAGCGTTTCCTTTTGCTCCGGCACCGGCGTCGTCTTCGGCGGCGGCGGCTCGAACGCGCACGCGGCCAGTGAGAGCACGAGCATGCAGAAAGGCAGCGGTACGATCGTTCTGACTTTCACGGCCCGCGACCTGGCACAGGCGTCCGTTTTTTACAAAGCAATTCTGCGGTAGAGGCCATCTCGGTAGTCGCTGACCCTCCCTCGCCTTGGTCGCGTGCGCGCAACGCGCAACGCGGACGCCCGATAATCAGCGGCCAATAACCTCAGCCAAGGAGTTCATCATGGGTCTTACGAGCATCAAACTGGATACGATTCGCGACGGCGTAACGCTGCTCGGGCAGGCCTTGCGCGAAGTCGACGGCTTCGCCGAGCCAGCGATGGCCAGCGGCGGCAACGGCCGCGTCAACTCTGCCGAGCTCGAACATTTCCTCGACCAGTTCGGCGACGGCGGCAACTTCGATGACGCCGCAACGCGCGTGCTCGCCTACGCCAAGAAGCGCTACAACACGTCGGCGCCAACCGAGGCGCAACTGATGCAGTCGCTTGCCGCCGGGATGCGCGTATTGGCCAAGGCCGACAAGGACAGCAGCGGTTGGCTCAGCCCGAGTGAACAAAGCTCACTCGCGGCCACTTGGGGCGCGATCGTCGCGTTCGCCAAGGATCCGGGCGCCATCGACTTTGCGGCGATGAAACCGGCAAAGGTGACCGGCCCGGCGAGCGGTGAAGCGGTGCTGAGCGCGCTGAAAGACGCGGCCAAAGGAAAGCTGACCCGGGCCTCCGCGTACGACCCGGAGCTCGACGTGTTTTCGATCAAGAACGCGCAGGACAAGGACGTGAGCCTCGCCACGGTGAGTGCGCTCTTGACGAAGTGGGCGCAGGGCCACGTTCCCGACGGCGAGTGGAAGCAAGAAACCGCAAAGAACCTCAAGGAGTTCTTTGCCGCCGAATACCCGCCGGGTCACGCGGACTACGACGCGACCTTCGACATCAGCGCGGTCGGTGACCTGATGTTCAGCGAGCTCACTGACCTGAAACAGTTCACCTATGCGGACGAGAGCGGAAGCAACTGGGTCAACGTCATCGTCGGCAAGGCGCAAGATGGTACGCTCGTCGGCGTGCGCAATCCCAACCTGGAATGACTGTCTGCACGACCGCCGTGCGCTGCCACGTCTTTACATTGACGAAGCAGGTGTCTATCGCTAGCATGAAGAATGTCCACGTTTAACATAAATCAGTCTTTAAATAAGGCTGCGGAGCGACTGGGGGGCGATCCACGCCCGGTCGCACGCCGACGTCGCAGCGACAAAGGTCAAATGCGCTTGGCACCGGAAGTCGCCAACACGCTGCTCGACTTGCTCAGCAAAACCGAGCGCCCGCCGATGAAAGATGTGCTCGCCGAGCTGTCAAAGCGGTGTCGCGTATTGGGAGTGTCCGCGCCTTCACGCGCCAGTGTTTACAACTTCATTCACAAAGCGCCGGGGCGCTCGTACGCCATTGGAGACTTGCCGCCGGCCGTACGAGATGCCCTCTACAACCTTGGCACGGGCGCGGAAACGGAAGTGCCCGGCCGGCAGATCGCATTCTATTGCTTCAATTATGGGACGCTCCCGGCGATCTCGTTTGCGGCGGCGATGCCCTGGCTTTGTTTGTTTCAGGCCGCACGCATGCGTGGTTTCCGGCCAAAAGCGCGTGGCTTGCTCGCAGCGACGCTCCGCGCGCGTGGACTGTGAGCACGCTGCCTCCAGAGCGGGTGATCCCGGCGCAGTTGCGCGCGGTGGTGGAGCCACTTCCCTATTGGTTCGTCATCGGTGGCCAAGCCGTGCGTTGTTTCTGCCCGTACAGACCCAGTCAAGACGTCGACTTCGGCGTATCGAACGCGAAGGACATCGACGCCTTGCTCGCTCAGCTGAGCCGCAATGGCGACACCGAGATCATCGAGCGCAGTGGCGACACTGTCCACCTCGTCTGGAACCGGATCAAGGTGTCCATCTTTCTCCTCGAAACACTGGCACCGTTCACCACCGAGCGGCGCTTGTCGGTGACTGGGATTCTCGCCACGAAGCTGCACGCAATCCTCGACCGCGGGGCGCGGCGCGACTTCTTCGATCTCTACGTCACTTTGGAGCATCACCGACTCGGACTCGCCGAGTGCTTGAGCGCGCTACGAGAGGTGTACCGCCAACCTGTGAAGGACGCGCTGCTCTTGCGAGCGCTGACCTACTTCGATGACGCGGAGCGCGAGGCGCCGATCCCGGGTGAAGGTCCCGACGATTGGAAGACGGTCAAGGGCTTCTTCCTCGAACGCGCGGGCCAGCTCTTGGTTCCCCCCTTGCGACCGCTGGTGATTCAAGCGCGGCGGGTCGATGTGCAGGAGCATTGAGCCATGCAAACTGACTCGGCAGCGACGGCGCCAACCAACCCTCACGGGTCCTGTGCCCTTCGGTCGCCAAGCGCGCGAGCTTACACACGGTCATGTCGACGTGCACAGGCCTAACGCACGCAGCGCAAGTAGGGCGAGGTCGACTTCGCCATCGTGTTCACGTTGGCGCTCTGGCCGCCCATGAACTGAACGAACCACGCCTTGGTCGCGTACAGCGTCAACGAAGACGGTGCGACGGAATGGGCGATCCTCGTGGGCAAGCGCAAGGACGGCAGCTTTACGGCGGTCCGGTATTCGAACTTCCCATTCTAGGGAACGTCGGGTGGTCGACGAAATTTTGCACCTCGCGCCCATGGCCCCGAGCACGATGGGCGGAGGTCAAAAGCACCCGCCGCACTCGTCCTCGCAGAGGCAACCGCACCCTGTGCAACAGCCACTGAGACCGCTACAGCTCGACAGGCAAGCGCTGCAACCTGGCGACGTCGTGGCCGTCGTCACGCACTCGAAGCGGGAGGTGTCGTTCACCGGCGTTCGACACGTCTGCCCGGCCGCGCACACCCCGCAAACGCCGCCGCACCCATTGGCGCCGCAGGTGCGGTTCGCACAGCGCGGCGTACACGCTCCGTCGCAGGTGAGGGCGACGGACGTCTGGCACTCGACGCCATACGCGCCGGTGCCAAAGACCACAGACAAGGGCTCGCCGTAGAGTGCCACGGTGACGTCGATCCGCTTTGGTGCGACTGCGCCGTTGACGTAAGCGAAGTGCGCGCGATGCAGGTAGCCGGTCGCACATTGATTGCAGAAGCCACCGCTGCCGCAACCGCACAGCTCCTGCGACTCTCGCGCGACCGGGACGCCGTCGAGGGCGACCCCGAGGACGTTCACCGCCGCCGGATCGACGCAGGTCGAGAAGTTGGTCCGCACCATCATCCGATCGCCCTCCGCCACGTCGACGCTCATGCCTTGCATGCCAGCGACGGCACACAGCGCGGCGAAGCGCGCATCGTTTGCCGCAGGCGCGGCAGGAGGCACCGGCGTTGTCTGCGCCCGGACGCAGGACGATGACACGAGGGCGAGCAGGAGCACGGCGCGCATGGTTCGTTCCCCTCTCATTTTGGCCGGGTGTCGACCGGCGCGACGCCCTTGTCCTTGTGCCGAGCGGCGAACTTGCCGACGACGTGCGCGGCGAACTTCGACCCGGAACGAATCGTATCCCAGGTCACGTCGAAGCTACCCCAGGCTTCGTTCGCGCTGATTCCGGCGAGCGTCATGGTGCCGGACTTCGGGCAGTTGTAGCCGCCCTTCGTGTCCGTCAAGGAGAGGGTCGGCTCGCCTGATGTGCAGCCGGCCGTCTTCGTCGTGGCGATCTTGTCCATCATGAAGTGGATGGAGAAGCCGGTGTCCGTGCAGTAGGCGACGAGGCTCGAGTGTGAGTTCGCGAGCTCGCTCGTCACGCAGGTGCGCGGCGCGCCGTCGATCGTCAGCTCGAACGCCTGGTTCGCCCCCGCTGGAAGCTTGGGATACTCGACCGGGATCGCCGACCCGCAGCCCGACGAGATCAACAACCAGAGGACCCGAAGTCGCCGCGCGCCCATGATGCACCCTCCGCACGCTGCGACGAAAAGCAACCGGCGCGCCACAGCCGAAGACGCCGGAAAAACGCCGCGAAAACACGGCGCTGCCGCGAGCTGTGCGAGCTCAGGTGTCACCGACGAGTGACGCAGCGAGCGAGGAATGTCACCGCGCGTCCACGCCAATGAGGCGCGCGCTGCCAGATGCGGCTCCGCGTGGTTGGTTCACGCAGGCCGGGGTGGCGTGCCCTGCCAGGTATTCGAGCGTCGTCATTGCAGCCCTCTGAGACAAATGTCGGCTTGAGGGCCATCGAAGTTGCACGCAACTTGGCAGGGGTGCGGGCTCAGAACGACAAGCGCCGACGGTGGATCGTGGCCACCCCGCGACTCACGAGTGAGACCGGGACGACGACGAATCACTGGCGCTTGCACTGGACGTGTTGGCCGCCTGCTCGAGCGGCCAATCGCCGCGGTTGCACCGCACGCTCACGCCGTAGAAGCCGACGAGCCGCTGCAGCGCAGTCGTGACGTGCGCATCGCTGACGCTCGCATCGTAGACGCGCGCCGCGATCGTATAGCGCCCGTGGCTCTCCTCGAGGCGGAAGTCGTTGACGCGATGGCCGGCAATGAGCTCTGCGTCTTCGTCCGTGAGCGCGCTCGGCGCCGGAAGCTCGCGCACGACGCCGATGTCTTCGCTGCCCTTCGCCGCCAAGACGTCGTTGACGACACGGAGCGCGGTGTCGGCTCTTGCCTTGTTTCTCGCCGGATTGAAGTACCTGACGATCTCACGCTCGACGTCGCTCACCTGACCCGCGAGAAGATAATACGCGAGCTCCCTCGCGCTCGATCCCGCCGTGTGCGCTCCCATCGCGCGAATCCAGCGATCTTCCATCGCTGCAGCGCTCATCTGAAACTCGGGGTGCCACCGCGGTTCGACCCTCGGCGACAGCAGCTCCGCGATCTCGTTCAGCGTCGTCGGCGCGGGCCCGCTCTTGCCGCCGGACGCGACGAAGGCCGTGAGCAACAGGCTCGCCGGCGCCTCTTGCTGCATGAGCCTCGCGGCGAGCGCATCAACGCTGCGCGCGCCGAAGCTCGCGAGCGCCGGATCCGCCATCAAGATGCGCGCCAGTGTCTGCCCGTCCTCGCCCGGCAGCGGCGAGACGAAGAAACGGTTTACCTCGTCGCGCGTCGCGTCCGAAAACGTCGCGTTCCTCAGCCCGTAAACCGCGAGATCGACGCCGGCGGTTTGGGTGACGCCGCCCGCCGGCGTGAGCTTATTCACGGAGCTCTTCAGCGCGCGCAGCAGCGCATGCTTCGAGACGCCGAAGACGCTCTCGAAGTGGTCGTCGCTCGCCTTCTGAAAGACCGAGTTATTCGATAACGCGGCAGCGAAGCTCTGCGCGTCCGTCTTCGTCAGCTGCGCGACGGTCGCGGCGGCGATCTTCTCGACCTCCGCGCTCGCGATCCCTCGCGGCGTCGAGTGGGCGGCGTTGCCGAGTTGAGTGCCGAGGTGAACGATCGCTTGGGTGAGTGTCATGGCCATGATTCGAGTCTCCTTTTCAGAGCTCGTTATCGCTTGGTTTCGCCCGCCCGATTCAGCCGCCATGGGTCCCGTTTCCGCCAGTACCGCGCAAAGGAGGCGGGCCCGCGTGAACGCCTTCGGCAACGCTCTACCCACCGACAAATGCCGCGCTCGCAAGGCGCGATTGGCGCGCACGCCGCCAGCTCAGCGCCGACAACGAGGCATGAGCACGCCGGCGAACGAGCTTTGGGGCGCGAGTTACTGCGTCGTCGAGCTCAACCGCGGCGTCACCTATTATGCAGTGTGGAACGACGTTCGCGCGGACGATGCCAAAGCCTGCGTCGAACGCCTCGCGGAGGCGTATCAGCGCGGTGCCCTGCGCATCGTCGCCGACTTCTCGCGTGTGACGCACGTGCGTGCGGAGACGCTGAGCGCGATCGACCCGATCGTCGCTCGCTTGGCCGCGCACAACTTCGGTGCGCGCACCCTCCTCGTGCGCCCGAGGGCGGCGGCCGGCTTGGCCCTTGTCGGTTTCTTCACCGCATACCTTGCCCCGCACGAGTTCTTGCTGGTCGACTCGCCGCTCGTGCCGCAACGGCACCTGCCACTCGATGACGCGCTCGATCGACTCGCTTCTTTGACGGCGCGCGTCGATCAACGCCTCGCCATCGATGCACCACTCCTGGTGCTGCGACAGCTCTTTCGCGACGAAGGGATGCGGCTCACCCTGGCCGCCGCGGCGAAGCGCCTGCACATGGCCGCGCGCAGCCTCGAGCGGCGCTTGCATGATGCCGACACGAGTTTTCGCAATGAACGCGACCTCGCACGCGAAGCGGCCTGGCGAGACATGCGTCACGAACATGGCGTCAGCATCAAAGCGGTCGCCGACGCGCTCGGCTTCTCGTCGCCGCGGCAGCTCGCACGGTGGTCGCAACGCCGCCTCGCCAAGACACCACGCGAGATCCAGACCATGGCGCAGGGTTCGACGACGCCGACATCATGAGACCACGTCCGCGACGACGGGTATGACGTAGTAGCCCATCGCGCCGTTGAAGATTGCCCGTAGTCGTCGCCGTTGACGTCGCCATCGCCGTCGCCGAACAAGGCGATGTTCGAGGCGAGACGAAAACCTTTTCGAGCTCATTGCTCGAGGCGAACTTCAATGCAGCACGAGTATTTACTCGATCGGCGACGGCGACGGCGACGTCAACGGATACGAGCAAGGTTCACGCGGTCGCGGGCCTAGCGATAGATGCTGCCGTTCTTCACGAAGGGCGATCCGCTGGCCGACGTGCTGACCGGACCAGCGCCGGGAATGCTCGCCGCTTGGGCCCACCCCGGCGCGCGCGTGAACCACAGCGTATTGACGCCGCCGCCGACGAGCAGCGCGCTGCCGTCGCCGTCGAGCGCCACGCTCGGCCCGAGCGCCGCGTTCGGCGTCGCCTTGAAGTATGCCGGCGCCTGCCATACGCCCGCGGGCTTCGCGAAGACGTACACTGCGCCCGTGTAGTTACAGCCCTCGTCGTCGGGCGCAGGGGAGTCGACGCCGGTGCGACACGAGTCTTCACCCGGCGCAGACGCTGCGATCCACTGGCCGTCGCCCGAGATCGCGACCGCCGATCCGAAGCCATCCGAGGCGCCCGTGTTGCTCGCTTTCAGATACGCTTCCTGCGCCCAACTGCCGGTCTTTCTGAACACGTACGCCGCGCCGGCCTCCGACGCGTTGTTATTCTGTGCCCCGCCAACGTTCAAAGCGTCGCTGTCTTCGCGCGGCGCACCCGCCACGATGACGTCGCCGCCAGCCGAGATGGCAAGCGCGGTGCCCATGCTGTCCATGTCTTCGGCGCCCGTGGCGTTCAGCGTCGCCTCGAGCGCCCAACCGCTCGTGAAACGATAGACGAGCACACGGCCACCGGCGCCGACCCAAACGGAATCGAAGTGCGGCGGCGGCGGAAAAGGCACGAGCTGATCGTGGTCGCCTCCGGGTTGACCGATGGCAAGGACGGCGCCGTCGGCCGAAAGCGCGAGCGAGGTGCCGAAGAGCGTGTCGGCCTCCGACCCCGCGATCACGGCCGCGCCCGACCAGGCGACGCCGACGCGACGCACCACAGACACTTGGCCCTGTTGCCCAGAGACCGGTCCACCAGGTGCGCCGACCGCCGCGACCTTGCCGTCCGCCGAGATCGCGACGCTCGTCCCGAAGCCAAACGGACTCGCGCCGCCGTTCATCGTGTGCTCGAGCACCCAGCCGGCGCCGTCGTAGCGGTAGATCTTGCCCGTGCGGCCCCCCGTGTCGCCGACGATGATGGCAGTGCCGTCGGCGCTCATCGCGACGCGGGCGCCGTAGCCGCTGGCTTGCGCGGCGAGGCGGCGGGCGGTGACGGCGTAGCTCTTCATTTGGCCACCGTTGCTCTCGACTGAGAGCGCGAGGGCCAGCGTGCCGCCGAGCGCCACCGGGCCAAGCGCGTATGGCGCACCGGAAGCATGGGCGCTGCCTTCGATGCGCAAGATCGCGTGCGTGGGATAAGCGACCGACGGGCTCAGATCGACAGGGCCCGTCGCCTGCCGCCACGAAAGGAAGAGATCGTAGCTCGTCGTTGCGCCGGCGAACGCGGGCGTCAAGAAGCCGGCCGGCGCCGCCAACGCGCTGAGCTCCGGCAGCAACCACTCGCAGGTGCTCGCGTCGGCCTGATAGAAATCCACAGGACAGGGCCCGCACGCGTAGGCGCCCTCGCTGTCGGTGCAGCTCGCAAGATCGTCGCAGCCGCCGTGGTTCGTCGCGCATTCGTCGACGTTCACGCACGTGGTGGCGCCGGTGCCGCTGAAGCCCGCAGGGCAAACGCCGCAGCTGTAACCACCGGTCGAGTTGAAGCAGCCGGCGCGGGGATCGCACGCCGCCGCTGCGCACTCGTCGATGTCCACGCAAGACGTGGTGCCGGTGCCTGCGTAACCCGGCGGGCAAGCGCCGCAGACGAACGCGCCGGCGATGTTCACACACCCTGCGATCGCGTCGCAGCCGCTCTGGCCGCTCGCGCACTCGTCGATGTCCACGCAGTCGAAATCGCCGGCGTCGACGAAGCCGCCGGGGCACGCGGCGCAGTGAAAGCTGCCCGCGTCGTTCTCGCACTTGCGCAGCGGATCGCACGGATTGGCGGCGCACTCGTCGACGTCGTCGCAGCCGCCCTCGCCGTTGTCGACGAAGCCCTCGTCGCAAGCGCGCGCGCCGAACTTCGTGGCGCCAACGACGAGGCAGCCAGGCAGGAGCATCAAACAAATCGCGAAGCGCCACGACATCGAAGCAACTCGGTCAGACGCCCGGGTCCGTGCCGACCGTGAAGGCGTCGTCATCGCCGGACGCGTCGCGCCGAGTTGCGGCGCTGCTTGCGCGGGGGGCATCTCGCCAGCTTACACGATCTGTGCACGTCTTTGGCGGCTCTTAGATCAGGGCCTGTCCCTGAATGGGCTCCTGCGCAAACGCTGTCGCAAACGCAAACGATAGACGCTGACGCTGACGCGGTCGCGGACGAGATGCGCGGAAGATTTGCGGACCTCGAGATCTGATCAGCGCGGTGTCGGCTCTCACGCTGTTCCACCGGCAGCATCCCATTTTCTTCCTGACACGCGCGCGGACTGGCTCTCGAATTGTGCCGTCGGGTGAAACGGATTGGAGATGTGCTTCAAAGAGAGAATCGATC
>JADLHZ010000128.1 GCA_020848545.1 Deltaproteobacteria bacterium
AGCACCCGTTCCGGCTCCAATAACGTATCAGGCGCCGTCTGGGGTGGGCGGGCACCTTGGTGTCGTCGTGCACTTCGGGGAAGACGGCGCCGGCGCGACAGGGGCTTCTCCCGACGCGCTCCTAGGAAGCGGTTTCCGAGCACGATGAAACCGCCGCTCGAGGCGAGCTGGAGCAAGTAACCGGCCGGCGAGTGGCCACGCAGGCGGTTGCCGACGATCCGCGCGCCGTTGCCCTGGCCCGGAAAAAAGAAGGTGACGGACAGCTCCGATTCGGTGAGGTCGAGGTTGGCGATCTCGACGCGCGCGTCCGGGTTCTCGAGCCGCATTGCCACCGACCCCGTGACGCCGCTGACTCCGACTATCGCGCGTTCGAGCGGGTAGCCCACGATCGCAAAGGGCGTGGTGCCGCCGTGCGGCCCAGTGCCGCCGGCGAGGCCTGGGACGCCTACGCCGCCGTTGACGAAATCGAGCACGCTCGTCGATGGAGCGTCGACGGCGTCGTAGTTGCCGGCGCGCAGAAAGACGATATCGCCCGAGCCGATGCCACGCCCCCCGATGACGGTGCGCTCGCGCAGCTGGCGCAGCGACGTGAGGGGCTGCGCGAGGCTGCCGTCGGAGCCCGCGCCGCTATAGCCAGGATCGACGAAGAGCACCCGGGCGTTGGCGACGATGTCGACGGTGATGGCGTTCGATCGCCGCCCGCCGACCATGACGACGAGCTCGACGCTGCCGGCGGGAGTCTCCGGGCCGAGCTCGACGATGACGGAGTCGAGGCCGCGTGCGCGCGTGCGCGAGCTGGGGTTCTCAGCGGGGTTCCACGCCGTGTAGCGCGCGACCTCGCGGCCCGCGACGAAGACATGCGAGCTCGCACTCTTCGAGGGGCCGAAGCGCAGACCGTAGAGCGTGAGGTACGAGCCGAGCCCGTGCTCGCCGCCGCTGCGTGCAGCGAAGCTCGTGTCCGTGAAGAAGATGACCGGCGCCTGACGATCCCTCACCGCGGGCGCGTTCGGGCAGGTGTCGGCGGCGGCGAGCGGCGGTACGCCGCACCGTTTCGTGGCGTCGCACTCGCCGGTCGTGCAGTCGCTTGCGACCTTGCAACTCTTGCCGGGAGCGCAGGGCGCGCACCCGCCACCACAGTCCACGTCGGTCTCCGTCGCATTGGCCGCGAGGTCGCTGCAGCTCGGGCAGGCGGCGCACGGACCGCCGCAGTCGATGCCGCTCTCGCCCTGATTCTGCGCGCCGTCGTTGCAGCTCGGGGGCGCCTCGGTCGCGCACGGCGGGCACGCACCGCCGCAGTCGACGCCGCTCTCGTCGCCGTTTTGCGCCAGGTCGTCGCAGCTCGCCTCGACCTCGGGCGTTGCCGGCGAGAAAGGAACCACCCGATCGAGAATGAAGCACGCGCTCATGAGAGCCGTGTACGTTGACACGAGCAGACCTCGACCCCATCCATGCGACATGCGAACCTCCGCGCGCGGCCAAGCTCCCGTGCAACAAGGAGCGTGACCGCGCAAGACCCGCAGCGTCCGGCGATGATATCGTGAGCCGACGCGTCATAATAGATAATGATGTCCATCATTGACGAACGAACGTTCGTTCGCCTAGGCTCGTGCCGTCGTCCTCTCCCTTCGTGAGGAGCCGCATGCCCGAGATCGCTGCCCAGGCCTATTTTCTCAAAGCAGCAGCCGCCCCGCTCGAGCGCGAACGGCTGGCGTTGCCTTCGCCCGGACGGAACGAAGCGATTGTCGAGATCCTCGCCTGCGGCCTGTGTCACACGGATCTCAGCTATGCGAGCGGCGCCGTGCCGACGAAGCATCCGCTCCCGCTCGTGCTCGGACACGAAGCGGTTGGGCGCATCGCTGCCGCCGGTGCCGACGTGTTGCTCCCGGTCGGCACCGACGTGCTGATCCCCGCGGTGCTCCCGTGCGGGGTTTGTGCCCTGTGCCGTAGCGGCCGCGGCAACGCGTGCGCCGATCAGAAGATGCCGGGCAACGATATTCACGGCGGGTTCTCGACCCACATGCTGGTCCCTGCCGCGCCGCTCGTGTCGCTCGCGCAGCTCGGCGCAGGCGTCGATTTGCGCGCGTTGTCCGTCGTCGCCGATGCCGTCTCGACCGCCTACCAAGCCGTGCGTCGCGCCGGGGTCGGCGCCGACAGCCTGGTGGTCACCGTCGGAGCTGGCGGGGTTGGCGGCTTCGTCGCCCAGGTCTCAAAGGCGCTCGGCGCGCGCGTCATCGCTTGCGACGTGAAGGCGGACCGACTGGCGCAGCTTCGCGCGTTCGGCGCCGAGCACACGATCGACGTCAACGGCAAGGACCCTGGCGTCGTTCGCAAAGAGGTGCGCGGCGTCGCCAAGGAGTGGCGCATCGGCTCAGAGCGGCTCGCGATCTTCGAGTGCAGCGGCACGAGCGACGGCCAGCTCCTCGCATTTGCGCTGCTCGAGCGCGCCGCGACCTTGCTCATCGTGGGCTACACGCCGAAGAAGGTCGACGTGCGCCTGTCGAACTTGATGGCGTTCGACGCGCAGGTGCTCGGCTCGTGGGGCTGTCCGCCCGAGGCCTACCCGGCGGTGCTCGAGCTCATCCGAAAGAAGCGCGTCGTGCTCGATCCTTTCATCGACTACGCGCCGATGTCGCGCCTGAACCAGCTGCTCACCGCCATGAGCGAGCACAAGCTCGAGCGCCGAATGGTGCTCGACCCGAAGACCTAACGACAGGAGACCCGCCGATGCCGACCACGCTTCTCAACCACGAGCTTCTTGCCGACCTGCGCTTCGAGCACATTCGCTACGAGACACGCCCCGTCAAGGACAAGACCGGCCGCGTCGCCGAAGGGCTGCACCAGGTTTGGATCACACTCGACAACGAGAAGCAGCTCAACTCGTACACGACGTCGGCGGTCAAAGAGCTGATCCTCGCGTTCCGGCGCGCCTCGGCCGATCGTCGCGCGGTCGCCGTCGTCTTCACGGCGATGGGCACCCGCGCGTTCTGCACCGGCGGCAATACCGCCGAGTACGCCACCTACTACGCGCAACGGCCGACCGAGTACCTGCAGTACATGCGGCTGTTCAACGACATGGTCACCGGCATCCTGCTCTGCGACAAGCCAGTCATCTGCCGCGTCAACGGCATGCGCATTGGCGGCGGGCAGGAGATCGGCATGGCCTGCGACTTCACCGTGGCCGGCGATCACGCGCGCTTCGGCCAAGCGGGACCCGTGCACGGCTCAGCGCCAGACGGCGGCGCGACGGATTTTCTGCACCTCTTCGTCGGCGTTGGAAAAGCCGCCGAGTCGCTCGTGCTGTGCGAGCCGTGGTCGGCGCACAAGGCGCTGCGGCTCGGGCTCGTCAACGAGATCGTCGCAGTGCACAAGACGAGCGCAGGGCAATTCATCGCCAATCCGCTCGCCGTCACCGATCGCTACACGGACACGATGGGTCAACTCGTCCACGGCGAGTGGAAGACCGGCGCCGCGGCTGAAGAAGCAAAGCAGCTCGCCAAGAAGTGCACGATCGAGCTGAGCCTGCTCGACGAGGCCTGTGATCGCTTGGTGACGAAGCTCCTTCACACCTTCCCCGACTGCACCAGAAAGACCCTCGAGAGCCTGCGCAAGAAGAAGCTCGAGCACTGGTTCCAAAACGCCGAGTCGAGCCGGTCCTGGCTGTCGCTCAACATGAACACCGAGGCGGCCGCCGGCTTTGTCGCGTTTCACTTCGGCGATCGCGAAGAGCGCGAGATCGACTTCGCGCTCTTGCGCCGCCGCCTCGCAGAAGGCGTGCGCTTCGATCCGGCGCTGGTCAACGAGGTGCTGCCGCCATCGGCGCGAAAGGCCCGCGAGAAGGAAGAGGCCGGAGGCAGCCGATGACGGCCTCGCCGGCAGCGACCGTTCGGGTGTCACTCGAAGAGGACGGGCGGCTGCTCTGCCTCACCCTCGACAAGCCGAAGGGGAACATCCTGTCCTTGGCGATGATGCGCGAGCTGCTGGCGGCGCTCGAAGCGCATCGCGGAAACGAAGCGCTGCGCCTCGTGCTCATCGGGGGCGCTGGCGGGCACTTTTCGTTTGGCGCTGCGATCGACGAGCACCGGCCCGAAACGGTGCGGGCCATGCTCGCGACCTTTCATTCGCTTTGCCGCGGCCTCGCGGCGTACCCGGTGCCGACGGCAGCCCTCGTCGAGGGGCAATGTCTCGGCGGCGCCTTCGAGCTCGTCCTCTGCTGTCACTTCGTGCTGGCGGCGAAGAGCGCCGTGTTCGGCTGCCCGGAGCTGAAGCTCGGGGTCTTCCCGCCCGTGCTCGCGGCCGTCGGCGCCGAGCGCCTCGGCGGCCCGCTCGCCGAGCGGCTGCTGCTCACCGGCGACACGATGAGCGCCGAGACCGCCCATCGCGCGGGATGGCTCACCGAGCTCTTCGTCGAAGGCGACGCGGTGAGCGCGGCCCGCCGCTGGGCGCAAGCGGGCGTACTCTCGAAATCGGCGTTCGCGTTGCGCCAGGCAGTCACCGCGCTGCGCCAGGGCAGTGCGCTTCAGGAGCTGCTCGGCGACCGCCTGAGCGCGCTCGAACGGCAGTACCTTGCGCAGGTGGTGCCGAGCCACGACGGCAACGAAGGCCTGCAAGCGTTCAGCGAGCGGCGAGCGCCGCAATGGAAAGATCGATGAGTCGCCGAACGGTGACCCGGCGCTCGATGCCCCGGCGCTCGGTGACCCGGCGCTCGGTGGCGCGAACGCGAGCCGCGAGCACGCCGAGGTCCGATATCATCGCCGCCGCCGCGACGGCGATGGCGCGACACGGCTACCACGGCATGTCGATGCGCGACCTCGCGCGCGCGACGGGCAAAGCGCCGGCCTCTTTTTACAGCCACTTCGCTTCCAAAGAAGCCGTGTTGCTGGCGATCCAAGAAGGCGCATTCCTCGAGCTCCTCGCGAGCGCCGACGCTGCGCTCGGCGGCGCTGGTGGCCCTAAAGCGCGGCTCTACGCCTTCATTCTCAACCACGTGACCTACGTCGCCGAGCACCCAGACGTGATGCGCGTGCTGGTCAACGAAGCCGCGACGCTACCGCGGCCGGAGCGAGACATCGTGCGCCGGCTCAAGGAGCGCTACTACGCGCTCGGTCGTTCGCTCGTGGAGGCAAACTTCGTGGCCGATCGCATCGAGATCGAGCGCACGACCTACGCCATCTTCGGCATGCTCAACTGGGCCTACGGCTGGTACAGCGAAGAGCGCCACGGCTCACCAAGCGACGTCGCTCGGACCATTCGTCGCTTGGTGCTCGGGGGGCTCTCTCTTGCGGTGAGCGACGAACGCGCGGAGGCCTCGTGACCAACCAAGCAGACCCAGCCGCCTCAGTCATCGCGCGGGCGCAGAGCATCGTCGAAGACCTCACCTTCGCTGAAGTCACGCGGTGGAAGCGCGAGCACACGGGCGCGCTCGCCGTCGGCTACATGCCGGTCTACGTGCCGCGGCCGCTCTTCGAGGCGATCGGGTGCTTGCCGGTCGCAGTCTTTGGCGGCGGCGATCGCACCGACATCATCCGCGGCGACTCGTACTTTCAATCCTACATCTGCCATATCCCGCGCAGCACGATCGAGCTCGCGCTCAGCGGCGCGCTGGCGCCACTCGACGGCATGATCTTCCCGTCGACCTGCGACGTCATCCGCAACCTCGGCGGAATGTGGAAGATGCTCTTTCCCGAGCGCTACGGCGCCTACTTGGATCTGCCGCAGAACCTGACGCCGGCGCTCGGCGGACGCTTCTACGCTGAGGAGCTGAGGAGAATCGCGCGCGAGCTCGAGGCGCGGGGCGCGAGGCCGCTCGACGCCGCTGCGCTGCGCGAGGCGATCGCCGCTGAGAACGCCCGCCGCGCGCTGATCGACGAGCTCGACGAGCTGCGCCGCTCGAAGCCCTGGCTGCTGCGCGCCTCTGAGGCATACGTCGCGGTGCGCGCCGGCACTGTGCTGCCGGTGAGCGAGCACGTTGCCCTGCTCGGCGAGCTGCTGGCAGCACTCACGCGCCGCGAAGTGCGCGCCTACGACAACGTACGCGTCGTGATCACCGGCGCGTTTTGCGAGCAGCCTCCGCTCGGCTTGATCCGCACCTTGGAGAAATCCGGCTGCGACATCGTCGACGACGATCTCCAGCTCGGGCTGCGCATGATCGAACAGCCGATCACGGTCGGCGCCGACACCGACCCACTGGTGGCGCTCGCCGAGGCCTTCCTGAAAAACGGCGCAGCTACGGCGTGCCGTTACATCGACAAGGCGGTCAAAGGTGACGCGCTGATCGCCAAGGTGCGTGCGGCGAACGCCGAAGGCGTCATCTTCACGGCGGCGTCGTTCTGCGATCCGGCGTTGCTCGACCAACCCATGCTCGAGCGCGCGCTCACGAGCGCAAAGATACCGTTCACCTCGTTCAAATTCGCCGAGAACACCGGGCAGTACCAAACGATACGCGAGCAGGCCGGGGCGTTCTCCGACTCGGTCAAGCTCTGGGGAGGCACGCCATGAGCGGGGCTGCGGCGGCGAGCAACGTCGCACAGAAGGATGACAGTCAGCGGCGGCAGAAGGAGATGATCGCCGATCACTTCGCCAAGCTCGAGCGGGCCAAAGAAGACGGTCGCAAGGTGGTCTACACCTTCGTTCCGGGCAACCTCACCGAGCTCTTGCGCGCGCTCGATATTCTGCCGGTGCTCCCAGAGATCAACGCCCTGCAGTCGGGCATGCGCGGCAAGTCGGCCGGCTACATCGCCGAGGCGGAGAAGGCCGGCCACTCCGAGGACGTCTGCACCTACGTCAAGTGCGACCTCGGCATGATGCTCAGCGGCAACGTCGGCCCCACAGGCACGAAGATCCCGCCGCCGGATCTGCTGCTGCTCTCGTACACGGGCTGCTTCACCTTCCTGAAGTGGTTCGAGCTCTTGAAGGAGGCCTACAAGTGCGAGGTGGCGATGCTGCACGTGCCGTACATGCCGGACGGCGTCGTCACGCCCGACATGCGGCGCTACGTCGTCGACCAGCTGCGCGACCAAATCATCCCCGCGCTCGAGCGGGTCACCGGCAAGAAGCTCGATCTCGACGAGCTGGCCCGGCGGCTCGCGCTCTCGCGGCAGGCCGAGGACGATCTGGTCGCAGTGTGGGAGTCCGCGCGCCGGCGGCCGTCGCCGATCGACGGCTACTTCGGCGGCGTCTATTATATAGGTCCCATGTTCACGGCGTTTCGCGGCACGGAGGAGGCCGTCGCCTACTACCGCTCGCTGAAGGCCGAGGTGGACGAGCGCATCGCGCAAAAGCTCGGCGCGCAGACCCCTGACGGCCCCATCGCCCAGGAGAAGTACCGCTTGGTCATCGAGGGGCCGCCGAACTGGACGAGCTTCTACGACTTCTGGCGCATGTTCTCACGCGAAGGTGCCGTGCCCGTCGCGAGCACCTACACCCGCGTCGGCGGCTTGTACGACACCGGCTTCCGCCACGATCCGGAGCACCCGCTCGAGAGCCTCGCCGACTATTGTCTCGGCTGCTACACGAACCTCGGCCTGCCGAGCCGCGTCGACCTGCTCGAGCGTTACATCAAGGACTATTCGGCCGACGGCTTTCTCATCAACAGCGTCAAGTCCTGCAACTCGTTCAGCGCCGGGCAGCTGCTCATCCTGCGCGAGCTCGAGAAGCGCACTGGCGTGCCTGGCGCGTTCATCGAGTCGGACCTCGTCGACCCGCGCTACTTCGGCAAGGCCAACATCGAGAACCGCATCCAGAGCTATTTTCAGATGCTCGAAGCGCGCAAGGAGCCGACGCGCGCGCAACCTCAGAGCGGATCCGGGAGCGTCGCATGAAGTGCGTGGTCGGCATCGATCTCGGCAGCACCACGACCAAGGCCGTGCTGCTCGACCTCGACGGCGCGGTCATCGGCCGCGGCATCACCAACAGCCGCTCGAACTACGGCGTCGCCTGCGCAGTGGCGCTCGAGGAGGCACACACGACCGCGCGCATGCACATGTTGCGCGTTGCGTTCGAGAAGCATGGAGCCCTCGGCGCAGACGAGCTGCACACGCTGCTCGACGCACTGCAGACCGCCTTCCGCCTCGAGCTCTTCCTCGCGGAGCTCGGGCACTTGAAGTCGGTGATCACGGCGCTCATGAAATCACCGCTGCGCGTCGCCAGCCATCCGGAACGCGACGCCGCGGTGGAGCAGGTACTCACCACCGTCGCTCGCGAGGCACCGCGGTTCTTTGCCCGCGGCAACACGCGGCGCAGCGACTTCTTTCGCGATCTCGCCGGTGAAGCGTTCATGAGCGCCGCCGAGGCGATCTCCGGCAAGAGCGGCGTGCCCTTCGAGCAGATCGTCGGGCTCTATGATCGCGCGATCATCCGGGTCGAGACAGAGCTCGAGCGGCGAGATTTCGCCACGCTGCTCGCGGCGGCGACCGAGCGTGTGGCGGCGGCCGACGAGGGCCTCACCGTCTCGATGCGCGCCGACTGGAAGTCGATCGCACGCCAGGTCGCTGCCGAGCCGCTCGAAGACATCGCCTTCACCGGCACCGGCTACGGCCGCCAGACGCTGCCCTTCCCCAAGGACAGCGTGCGCAGCGAGATCTTGTGCCATGGCCGCGGCGCCCACCACATGTTTCCCGGCACCCGTACGGTGCTCGACATCGGCGGCCAGGACACCAAGGCGATCCAAATCGACGCGCGCGGCCTGGTGTCGACGTTTCAGATGAACGACCGTTGCGCTGCCGGCTGCGGGCGCTACCTCGGCTACATCGCCGACGAGCTGAACCTCGGGCTGCACGAGCTCGGGCCGCTGGCGCTGCAGGCCAAGCGCGTCGTCAAGGTCAACTCGACCTGCACGGTGTTCGCCGGCGCGGAGCTTCGCGAGAGGCTCGCGCTCGGTGAGCGGCGCGAGGACATCCTCGCTGGGCTGCACCGTTCGATCATGCTGCGCGCGATGTCCTTGCTCGCCCGCTCCGGCGGCATCAGCAGCGAGTTCACCTTCACCGGCGGCGTCTGCAAGAACCCGATGGCAACGAAGATGCTCGCGGAGCTCGTCCGCGAGAACTACGGCGACCTTGTGCACATCAACATTCACCACGACTCGATCTACATGGGCGCGCTCGGCGCGGCGCTCTACGCGCTCGACGACGTCCGCGCGGGCAAGCCCGGCCTCCTGCCAGCCTTCGCCACCGCGACGTTCATTGCGCTGCCGAGCGCTGGAGACGCAGCATGTCACGCCTGAGTGAGCCACGGACGACCGCCGGCATCGACGTCGGCACCTCGTTCGTCAAGGTGGCAGTCGTCCGATCGCGCGGCGGCGACGAGGGCGAGCTGCTCGCGACCGCTGTCAGTCGTATTCGGCGCCGGGCCCTACGCGAAGTCGTGAGCGCGCTCTTTCATGAAGCGTGCGCGAGCGCGAAGATCGAGCCGGACGCGCTCGACTACGTGGCGACGACGGGCGAGGCGGACGCAGTCGACTTTCGCACCGGTCACTTCTACAGCATCACCACCCACAGCCGCGGCGCCTTGTTCCTCGTACCCACGGCGCGGGCCGCGCTCGACATCGGCGCCCTGCACGCCCGCGCGATGCGCATCGACGAGCGCGGCAAGACGCTCGCGCACCGCATGACCAGCCAGTGCGCGAGCGGCAGCGGGCAGTTTCTCGAGAACATCGCGCGCTACCTCGGTGTGCCGCTCGAGGACGTCGGCATGATCTCGAAGAGAGCAAAGACCCCCGAAGAGGTCTCGAGCATCTGCGCCGTGCTGGCCGAGACCGACGTCATCAACATGGTGAGCCGCGGGCTCGCGACCGAGGACATCCTGAAGGGGATCCACCAGAGCATCGCTGGCCGACTCGCCAGCTTGGTGCGGGCGATTGGCAGCGACTCGGTCGTGGCGCTGACCGGCGGCCTGGCGCACGACGAAGGGCTCGTCCTTGCGCTCGACGAACGCCTCGCGCGGGACGCGGCGAAGCGCGGCAGCAACGCGATCACGCTGGTCACGCCGAAGCACGCCGTGCTCGCGGGGGCCATCGGCGCGGCGCTGCTCGGCGCGCGCCGCCATCACCAGCTCGCCATCCGTGGCGCCCTCCTCCCCTCGCTGAGCGTCGTGGCTCCGGCCGCGCACGCGCCGGAGCAGCCATGAGCACGCCTGTCAGCCTCGAAGAGTTGATCGCTTGGACCTCACTCCTGAGCGAAGAAGAGCGCTTGGTGCGGGCGTCGGTGGCGCGCTTCGTGCGCGATCGCTGCCAGCCGATCATCGCCGGTTGCTTCGAGGACGGGGAGTTTCCGAAGCAACTCATCCCCGAGCTCGGTGCGCTCGGCGTGCTCGGCGGAAACCTCGAAGGCTATGGCTGCCCGGGCATGAGCGCGGTCGCGTACGGGCTCGCGTGCCACGAGATCGAAGCGTGCGACTCAGGCCTGCGCTCGTTCGTCTCGGTGCAGACGAGCCTCGTGATGTACGCGATCCACCGCTTCGGGAGCGAAGCGCAAAAGAGGAAGTGGCTGCCCGAGATGGCGGCCGGACGGGTCATCGGCTGCTTCGGTCTCACCGAGCCCGATCACGGCAGCGACCCGGGCGGGATGAAGACGCGCGCCAAACGCGACGGCGACTTCTGGCGACTCAACGGCAGCAAGCTGTGGATCACCAACGCCCAGATCGCGGACATCGCGGTCGTCTGGGCGAAGACCGGCGACGACGAAAAGAGCGTCACCGGCTTCATCGTCGAACGCGGCGCAGAGGGGTTTTCGGCGACGGACATCCCGCGCAAGCTGTCGATGCGCGCTTCTGTGACGGGCGGCCTGTCGCTCGACGACGTGCGCGTGAGCGAAGCGAGCCGCCTCCCCGAAGCGCGCGGCCTCGGCGCGCCGCTCAGCTGCCTGAACAACGCCCGCTTCGGCGTCGCCTTCGGCGTGCTCGGCGCGGCGCGCGCGTGCTTGGAGCAGGCCATCGCCTACACCATGGGTCGCACGCAGTTCGGGGTGCCGCTGGCGCGCAAACAACTCGTGCAGCAAGAGCTCGCCGACATGGCCAACGAGGTCGTCAAAGCCTCGCTCCTGTCGCTGCACTTCGCGCGGCTCAAAGACGAGGGGAAGCTCTCGCCAGCGCAAGTGAGCTTGCTCAAGCGCAACAACTGCCGCATCGCGCTCGAGGCCGCCAGGAAGAGCCGCGCGCTCCTCGGCGCCAACGGCGTGAGCGGCGACTATCACGTCATGCGCCACGCGATGAACCTGGAGTCGACCTATACCTACGAAGGAACCAACGAGATCCACGCGCTCATCCTCGGCCGGGCGCTCACCGGCGAATCGGCGTTCTGAGCGATGTCACACTACGGCATTGCGCACCTCGTCCACCTGCTCTGCGGCATCAGCTTCATCGGCGTCGTGTTCTTCGAGATCGTCATCCTCGAAGGGATGCGCAAGCCGCTTGGGCCTGAACGCATGGCCGACCTCGAGCTTGCGCTCATCAACCGCGCGAAGAGGATCATGCCATGGGTCGTCGCCTCGCTCTTCGTGAGCGGCGTTGTCCTGGCGACGCACCACCGCGTCGCGTTGAGCCAGCTCGCGCGGTCGTCCTTCGGCGCCCTGCTCGCACTCAAGATCCTGCTCGCGCTGAGCGTGCTCGGCCACTTCGTCTACGCGCTGACGACGGCGTCGGACGGCTGCATGAACTCACGCAAGTTCAAGCTTCTGCACGTGAGCGTGGGGACACACATGCTGCTCATCGTCGTCCTCGCCAAGGCGATGTTCTACGTCGCCAACTAGTGCCGCGACCGCGTAAAGATTGCCCGTAGTCGTCGCCGTTGACGTCGCCGTCGCCGTCGCCGAACAAGGCGATGCTCGAGGCGAGACGAAAACCGTTTCGAGCTCATTGCTCGAGGCGAACTTCAATGCAGCACGAGTATTTACTCGATCGGCGACGGCGACGGCGACGTCAACGCCTACGAACAACATTCATGCGGTCGCGGCACTAGAACCCTCGAGGAAGCAGCGCGTGAAATTGTCGATGGAGCGGCTCCGGCAGACAAGCCCAATCGCGAAAGTCCGCGCGAAGCAGTTCGAGCTCACCGCGGGCCCGAGCGGGATCGGAATCGATCGCTCGTTCGATGACAGCCAAGCGCGTCAGGAGGCCCGTGGAGATCGCATCGGCAGACCCACCAGAGAGATCGCGGGCTCTCGCGAGCGCCGCGCGACCATCTGCGAGGACGCCATGCTCGAAGTGAAACGTGGCGGCGTGGAGCTCCTGCCTGAAATCGACCGACGGGCACTCCGGTTCGGCCACGGTCGATCGTCGCGTGGCAGGTTCGGTGCAGTGCGCGATGAGCAGAAGGGCGAGCATCAGGTACGGTTCGAGCCGTCGTTTCATTGCGCACTCAACAACGCGCGAGGGTCGATTAGTCCCGGGACCATGCGCGGGTTGCCGCCGCGCGACAGGCGTGCCAGTCGGATACCAGACAAGGAGGTCTACACATGCCAGCCCCGATCAAGGCGCTCATTTCACAGCACCGCCATTGCGATGAGACGTGGGCCGGTGTCGAGGCCGCAGTGCGGGACAGCCGCTGGGAGGAGGCGGCGCGTGGCTACGCGAGCTTTGTCACGGAGCTGCTCGCCCACCTCGACCTCGAGGAGCACGCCTTGTTTCCGGCCTTCGAGCACGCCACCGGTATCACGCACGGCCCGACGCAGGTGATGCGCATGGAGCACGACGACATGCGCGACTTACTCGCACAGCTGAAGACGGCGGTGGCAGCCAAGGACGCCCGAGCGACGCTCTCGGCGGGCGAGACGCTGCTCATCCTCATCCAGCAACACAACATGAAGGAAGAGAACGTGCTTTATCCGATGTGCGAGCGCAGCATCCCTGACTTGGCCGAGAAGCTCGGCCTGACCGACTCCTGAGCGATGGAGACGTTGGACTTGCGTGCGCTGCCGCCGCCCGAACCGCTCGAGCGTGTCCTGTGCGAGGTCGAGACCCGGCCGGCGGGCGCGATCTTCTGCGTCGTTCTGCGCCACGAGCCGCACCCGCTCTTTGCCCTGCTCAGACAGGCCGGGTGCACCTGGCGCGGTGAGGCAATCGAGCACGGTTACAAGCTGACCATCACGATCGGGCGATGACGACCATCCTCTCCTTCGAGAACAGCCCGCGCTTGTCGGTGCCGCTGCCGTTCCACCTCACGGCGGCGGCGTTCGGCGTGGCCGCTGGTGTCTGGCTCGCGACGAGCCCTCAGGCGTGGGACGGCAACCGCTGGAGCCCATCCATCCTGAGCCTCACGCACCTCGTGACGCTCGGCGTGCTTGGCCACGGCATGGTTGGCTCGCTGCTGCAGCTCCTGCCAGTCATCGCCGGCGCCACCGTCGCGGGCGGGCGCACCACCGCGTGGGCGACGCTCGCCGGCATGAGCACGGGGACGGTGCTGCTCGTCGCCGGGCTCGCACGCGGGACCGCGGCGCTGCTCGTCGCGGGCGGCGCCGTCTTGATCGTCGCGCTGCTCGCGATCGCGTCGCTGACGGCGGCGGCGGCGTGGCGAGGCACGGAGGCTGATGCCACGCGGCGCGCGCTGCGGCTCGCGCCGCTGTCGCTCGGCGCGGTGGCGCTGCTCGGCACGCTACTCGTTGCGATCATGGGCCTCGGCGCGCCGCTCCCGTTATTGAACGTGCTGCACCTGCACGTTGCGTGGGGCGCCGTTGGTTGGGTGTGCATGCTCATCATAGGGGTCGGCTTCACGGTCGTGCCGATGTTTCAGGTGACGCCGCCATACCCGGAGCAAGTCGCGCGGTCATGGGCGCCCGTCATCGCGGCGACCCTCGTCGCCCTCGCGGCGGCGCTCGCGTTCTCTTCCGCGTGGGCCGCGTGGCTGGACGCGGTGCTCGCGCTCATCGTGCTAGGCGGCGCCGGATCGACGCTCTTCGTGCAGCACAAGAGCCGCCGGCCGCACGACGTCACGCGCAGGTTCTGGCAGGGTTCAATGATGAGCTGGACGCTCGCCGCGGCGCTATGGCTCGCGCGGCCGTGGCTGCCCGAGAGCGTCGAGCCCTGGACGCACTGGTGGCTCGGCGTTCTCGCGCTCGTCGGCGGCGGTGTCGGCGCGCTCGATGGGATGCTGTTCAAGATCGTGCCCTTCCTCTGCTGGCTGCATCTCAAGGGCCGCCTGCCGCGGCGGTCGTATGTGCCGACGATGCAGGAGTTCATTCCGGAGAAGTGGCAGCGCGCGCATTGGCTCGCGTTCGAGCTCTCGCTCGTGGGTCTGCTCGCGATGCCGGTGGTGCCAGCGATCGGGCCTCATGCGGGTGCCGTATTCGCCGCTCAACAGGCAGCGTTGCTCGTGCTGCTCGTCAACGCGCTGCGGGTGTACGCTCGGGCGCTCGCGGAGGGAAAGGCCGAGGCGGCTGCGGCGCGCGCTCTTGACGCCGCCCCCCCATCAAGGTCTCGGAGCACCACATGAGCACGCATCGGACGATCATCGAGCCGTTCAAGATCAAGATGACGGAACCCCTGCACATCCTCACCGGCGAGGCGCGCCAAGCAGCGCTCGAGGAGGCCGGCTACAACCTGTTCCTGCTGCCGGCGTCGACGGTGACCTTCGACTTTCTCACCGACTCCGGCACGACCGCGATGAGCGCCGCGCAATGGTCGGCGATGCTGCTCGCCGACGAAAGCTACGCCGGCTCGTCGAGCTTCTTTCGCTTCGAGGCCGTCGTGCAACGCATCACCGGCTATCGTTTCGTCATCCCGACGCACCAGGGTCGTGCCGCCGAGCGCTTGCTCTTCGGGCTGCTCGTCCGGCCCGGAAGCAAGGTGCCGTCGAACAACCACTTCGACACGACGCGGGCCAACATCGAGTTTCTCGGTGGCCAAGCCGTCGACCTGGTGATCGCCGAGGGCAAAGACCCGCAAAGTCGGCACCCGTTCAAGGGCAACATCGACCTCGATCGCCTCGACCGCTACTGCGAGGAGCACCGCGCGGACATCCCCCTTGGCATGCTGACCATCACCAACAACACCGGCGGCGGCCAGCCGGTGGCGCTCGCCAACTTGCACGCCGCCGCCGCGATCTACAGAAAGCACGCGATCCCCTTCATCCTCGACGCCTGTCGCTTCGCCGAGAACAGCCACTTCATCAAGCAGCGCGAGCCCGAGCACGCGGGGCGAGCGGTGCGCGAGATCGCCAGAGAGATCTTCGACCTGGCGGACGGCTGCATGATGAGCGCGAAGAAGGACGGGCTCGTCAACATCGGCGGCTTCATCGCGCTCCGCGACGAGCGCTGGGTGCAGGGGCTGCGCAACTCGCTGATTCTGACCGAAGGTTTTCCGACGTACGGCGGCCTCGCGGCGCGCGATCTCGAGGCGCTCGCGGTCGGCCTCGATGAGGTCCTCGACGAGGCCTACCTGTCCTATCGGCTCGCGGTCACGCGCTACATGGCCGAAGGAATGAACCGCATCGGCATCCCGACGGTGCAGCCGCCCGGAGGGCACGCCGTCTACATCGATGCCAAGACGTTCCTTGCGCACATCCCTCCTGAGCAGTTTCCCGGCCAAGCGCTCGCCGTCGCGCTCTACCGGCAGGAGGGCGTCCGCGCTTGTGAGATCGGCTCAGTGATGTTCGGAAAGAAGGACGCCACGGGTGCCTTCGTCCCGGCGCCGATGGAGCTCGTACGCTTGGCCTTCCCGCGACGCGTCTACACCCAGAGTCACTTCGACTACGTTCTCGAGGGGTTGACCGAGCTCGTGCGTGACAAGCAACAGATGCGCGGGTTGCGCATCGTGCACGAGCCGCCCTTCTTGAGGCACTTCACCTGCCGCTTCGCGCCGCTCGGCGGTTGAACGTTTACGCGCGCTCGATCGGCCGGAGGCCCGCGCCGAGGACTACGCGAACGCGGAGGATCTGCAGACGGCGATCACCGAATGCCTGACGCACGAAGCGAACGCCGAACACGACGCAAGACCGCCTTGTCCACGATCGCGCCGAGATCCCGCTGTCGCGCTTCCACCGCAGCGCTGTCCTCACCGATCCAGTCGAGACAGTATTGCAGCTCGCGCAACGTTCGCCGAAGGGCGTGCGTATCGTCGATGGAATGTGCGCCGCGTCGAAGTCGCGTGGCCTTCTTTCGAAGCTCCGCGATCCGCCTCTTCGCATCGCCGCGCGACACCGGGGGCACGTTCGCGAGCTCCCGTTCGAGACGCTTCATTTCTTTCCGACCAAGCGCATGACGTACTCGCCGTGCCTCATCGGCGCGCGGCTTTCTCAGTTCGCCGCCGGAGGATCCGAGCTCGATGGCGACATCGAAATCTCTCAGTGCGTTGGTCGCGTGGATGGCCTTTCGCAAATCGCGATCGAGTCGCTCGTCGTGTGCGATTCGCGCGTAGGCGCGCAACCGCCGCGCGGCAACTCGCAGATCATGCACCGCTTCGGCATCGCCCGTCCGCTCTGCGAGGGAGAGCGATCCCAGGAGCTGCCGTCGCCATCGGCTCAAATGCCGAGCTCGTCGTTTTCTGTTCATCACGGTCGCCACGCGCTCCATTTTCACCGCGATCAGCTCGACGCCTCGCGCGACGCTGCCGTCATGGTTGCCCGGTGACCACAGTGAGGCGACCTTCAAGGTGCTTTCCCGTCAAAGTGAGCTCAAGATACGTCCGAGCTTCACTCTAACCTCCTCGGCAACCGATCGGACTTCCGGACCGAGCTCTTTGGCCATCGTCTGCAATGGATCGACCGCGGTAACGACCGTGCGATTCGGGGCCTCCTCGTAGACGACGACGTTGCACGGCAGCATCACCCCTGCGTTCAAATCAGCGCTGAGCACCCGGTGCGCGAGCGCAGGATTGCAGGCGCCGAGGATCCGGTAGCGCCGAAAATCGACGCCGAGCTTCTTCTGCAGAGTCGCGGCGACGTCGATGTCAGTGAGAACGCCGAACCCCTCCTTGCCCAGAGCCTGCGTGACGGCGTCCAGCGCGCTATCGAATGGCAACTCGAGAACCTTCTTCATTCCTACGCTCGTCATGAGGACTCCTCCTTGTCATCGTTTTCCGATCCTTCGCCATTCACCCGCTTTGGCACCGCCGAGATCGCGCTCGGAAACGACGCCCACGACTCAGTCTTGCGTAGATCGTGCCAGCGCTGAACAAATCCGTGCGGATGCGAACGCACCGAGCGTACCAGCAACTCACACGGCGCGGCGGTTGTTACGCAACCGTCACGGCTCGTTACCGATCCGGAATCACGCCCCACGCAGCATGGGACCTGTCGTTCGCGGCACGACGGTTGCACTCGGTGACAATCATGCCAACGACGATTGCAAAGACGGCGGGTGCAAGCGAGCCGCGCCCAAACATGTTCGACTATGCGACGTGCCGAGACGCGTTCAGCTGGGCGAACGAGCGAGGAGAGCTCGGATCGCTGGTGAACATGGCAGCGGCCTGCGTCGATCGCCATGCCCGCGGCCCAGGCGCAGATCGTGTCGCGCTGCGCTACCTACGGCGAGATGGTTCGACCGCAAGCATCGACTATGCGGCGCTCGCGGCAGCGACCAATCGCTTTGCGAATGTACTTGCCTCGCTCGGGGTGAAGCGAGGCGAGACGGTCTTTTCGCTGCTCGGCCGAGTCCATGAGCTCTACGTCGCAGCGCTGGGAACGCTGAAGGCCGGCGCTGTGTTCTGCCCGTTGTTCTCCGCCTTCGGTCCTGAACCGATCGAAGCGCGCTTGAACCTCGGCGCCGCCAAGGTGGTCGTGACGACCGCGAGCTTCTACGCAAAGAAGATCGCGCCCATCCGAAAGAACGTCCCGAGCCTCGCGCACGTGTTGATCATCGACGGCGCGCTCGGCGGCACCACCGACCTCCGCCCACTGATGAACGGCGCGAGCGAGACCTTCGAACCCGCGCCGACGCGCGCGGACGACTGGGCGCTCCTGCATTTTACCAGCGGAACCACGGGCAAACCGAAGGGAGCCATGCACGCACACGGGGCTCTCGTGCAGCACTACGTCACCGCAAAATACGCGCTCGACCTGAGGCCCGGCGACACCTTCTGGTGCACCGCCGATCCCGGCTGGGTCACCGGCATGTCGTACGGCATTCTCGCGCCCCTGGCGATCGGCGTGACCAGCGTCGTCGACGAAGCCGACTTCGATGCCGAGCGCTGGTATCGCATCTTGGAAGAAGAGCGCGTCAGCGTTTGGTACACGGCGCCGACCGCGGTGCGCATGCTGATGAAAGCCGGCCCAGAGTTGATCGGCGATCGTCGCTTCCCTGCGTTGCGTTTCATCGCCAGCGTGGGCGAGCCGCTCAATCCCGAAGCGGTCGCCTGGAGCAACGAGATCCTGCGCCGGCCGATCCACGACAACTGGTGGCAAACCGAAACCGGCGGAATCATGATCGCCAACTACGCCGCGATGAGCATCAAGCCGGGATCGATGGGCAAGCCCATGCCCGGCATCGACGCGGCCATCGTCGAACGGCTCCCGGGTGGCGGCGTGAAAGTGATCGACGAGCCGGACGTCGAAGGCGAGCTCGCGCTGAAACAGCCGTGGCCGTCGATGTTCCGCGGCTATTTGGGCGAGCAGCGACGTTACGAGGCGTGCTTCTCCGGCGATTGGTACTTGAGCGGCGATCTCTGCCGGCGAGATGAGGAGGGCTACTACTGGTTCGTCGGCCGCGCCGACGACATCATCAAATCGGCCGGCCACCTCATCGGACCGTTCGAGGTGGAGAGCGCGCTCATGGAGCATCCGGCGGTCGCAGAAGCGGGCGTGATCGGCAAGCCAGATCCGGTGGCGATGGAAGCGGTCAAAGCGTTCGTCTCGCTGAAGCGTGGCTACGAACCGAGCGAAACGCTGCGCCGCGAGCTTCTCGGCTTCTCGCGGCAGCGGCTCGGCGCGGCGATCGCGCCGAAGGAGATCGCGTTCATCGCCGAGCTGCCGCGGACGCGGAGTGGGAAGATCATGCGCCGCTTGTTGAAGGCGCGCGAGCTCGGCCTTCCCGAAGGCGACCTGTCGACGCTCGAGGGCGGCCGATGAAGACCGAAGAGCATTCACCAGAGATGAAGATCGATCTCTTGCGGCAGATGCTGCGCATTCGCCGCTTCGAAGAGAAGGCGGCCGAGCTCTACAGCGCGGCGAAGATCCGGGGGTTCCTCCACCTCTACATCGGGCAAGAGGCGATCGCTGCCGGCGCGATGCGCGCGCTCACCGCTGAGGACGCGGTCGTCTCCACTTATCGCGAGCACGGCCACGCGCTGGCTCGCGGCGTCGCAGCGGCGGCAATCATGGCCGAGATGTACGGAAAGGCCGAGGGCTGCTGTCACGGCCGCGGCGGATCGATGCACCTCTTCGACGTCTCCAAACGGTTCTACGGTGGAAACGCCATCGTCGCCGGCGGGCTGCCACTCGCGCTCGGGCTTGCGCTCGCCGACAAGCTCGCCGGCCGCGCCCGAGTCACCGCTTGCTTCTTCGGCGACGGTGCCGTGGCAGAGGGAGAGTTTCACGAGACCATGAACCTGGCGGTGCTGTGGAAGCTGCCTCTTCTCTTGCTCTGCGAGAACAACCTCTATGCGATGGGCACGGCCATCGCGCGCGCGCTCAGCGAGACGGATCTCTGCAAGAAGGCCGAGAGCTACCGGATGCCGGCGGAGCGGATCGACGGGATGGACGCGCTTGCCGTCGCGGTGGCCAGCGCGGACGCCACGGCGGCAGTCCGCGCAGGCGAGGGCCCACGCTTCTTGGAGCTCACGACTTATCGCTTCCGGCCGCATTCGATGTTCGATCCTGATCTCTACCGCGACAAGGCAGAGATCGCGGAGTGGAAGAAGCGCGATCCGCTACCCCGCCACATCGGCCGTCTCAAAGAAGAAGGTTTGCTGGACGCGGCGAAGATCGATGCCATCGAGCGAGCCGTTGCCGATGAGCTCGCGCAAGCCGTCGCCTTCGCCGACGCGGGCACTCTCGAGCCGGTAGAGTCGCTGACCCGCGACGTTTACGCGAGGACACCATGACGAAGCTCAACTACCGTGAGGCGCTTCGCGACGGGTTGCGCGACGCGCTGGTTCGCGAGCCGCGCGCGTTCCTGATGGGCCTCGACGTCGGACGCTACGGCGGCACTTACGCTGTGAGCCGCGGGCTTCTCGAAGAGCTCGGCCCAGAGCGCGTGCGTGACACGCCCCTGTCCGAGTCCGCCTTCGTCGGCGCGGGCATCGGCGCGGCGATAGGCGGCCTGTTGCCGATCGTCGAGATCATGACGGTCAACTTCAGCCTGCTCGCGCTCGATCAGATCATGAACAACGCGGCGACGCTGAGGCACATGACCGGCGGACAGCTCGCGGTTCCGCTCGTCATCCGCATGACCACCGGCGCCGGCCGCCAGCTCGCCGCTCAGCATTCACACAGCCTCGAAGGTTGGTACGCGCACATCCCCGGCCTGCGTATCCTCGCGCCGGCGACAGTGGAGGACGCGCGCGGCATGTTATGGACGGCGCTCATGGATCCCGATCCCGTGTTGATCTTCGAGCACGCAGCGCTCTTCGGCCTAGAAGCCGAGCTCGAAGGCGCGGTGACGCCGGTGGACATCGATCACGCGAAGATCCGGCGCGCGGGCAAGCACGTCTCCCTCGTCACCTACGGCGGCACGCTGCACAAGACGCTCGCCGCGGCGGAGACGCTCGCGAAGGATGGCATCGACGCCGAGGTCATCGATCTGAGATCGTTGCGGCCGCTCGACACCGAGACAATCATCGCCTCGGTGAAGAAGACGCGCCGCGCAGTGATCATCGACGAGGGTTGGCGGAGCGGCAGCTTGTCCGCCGAGATCAGCGCGCGGGTCATGGAGCAGGCATTCTACGACCTCGACGCGCCGGTCGAGCGCGTCTGCACCGCCGAAGTTCCGATTCCCTACGCGAAGCAGCTCGAAGAGGCAGCGCTTCCGCAGCCGGAAACGATCGTGCAGGCGGCGAGGAAGACGGTGGGAACGCATGTCTGAGCTGAGAGACTTCGTGATGCCCTCGCTCGGCGCCGACATGGACGCCGGTACCTTGCTCGAGTGGCGCGTCAAGCCCGGCGATCGCGTGAGCAAAGGCGACATCGTGGCGGTGATCGAGACCGACAAAGCGGCGGTGGAGATCGAGTGCTTCATGACCGGCGCAGTCGAGCGCCTGATCGCAGAGAAGGGCACCAAGATCTCGGTCGGTACGCCGATGATGCAAGTGCGCGTCGAGGGCGATACAAGCGCGAAGCCGGTCGGGCAGCAGGTCCTTCAGCCGACTCCGACACCGGTCGTCGCGAAGGAAGTCGCGCCGCCAACTCCGACACCGGCGGCGACGATCGAGGCGGGCGGCGTTCGTGCATCTCCCGCCGCCAAGCGTCGCGCGCGCGCGCTCAACGTGTCGCTGGCGACGCTCAAGGGCTCGGGGCAGGACGGCGCCATCACCATCGAAGATGTGGAAAAAGCGGGCCGCGCTCCGCGACGCGACATGCGCGGGGCGATCGCCGCGCTCATGGAACGGTCGAAGCGCGAGATCCCGCACTACTACCTCGCGCACGACATCGACATGACGAACGCGCTCGCATGGCTCGAGGCTCTCAACGAGCGGGTCGACGTCAGCGAGCGCATGATCCCCGCCGCACTCTTCCTCAAAGCCGTCGCGGTCGCAGCGCGCGCAGTGACGGCGATGAACGGCTCCTACGCAGGCGACCGCTTCGAGCCCTCGGCGAACGTGCATCTGGGCGTCGCCGTGTCGCTGCGCGAAGGCGGGCTGCTCGTGCCGGCGATTCACGACGTCGACAAGAAAACGCCGCGCGAGGTGATGAGCGCGCTCAGCGACGTGGTCGAGCGCGCGCGTCGCGGCATGCTGCGTGGATCCGAGCTCACGGACGCCACGTTGACCGTGACCAACCTCGGCGAGGCCGGCGCCGACACCGTCTATGGAGTGATCTTCCCGCCGCAGGTCGCGATCGTGGGCCTCGGTCGAGTGACCGAGCGACCCGCTGCGGTGGAAGGCAAGGTCGCGGTCCGTTCTTTCGTCACGGCGACCGTCGCCGCTGATCACCGCGCGAGCGATGGCCACCTTGGCGCGCGCTTCCTGGCAGCGATCGAGCGCGCGCTGCAAGCACCGGAGGCGCTATGAACGACCTACGCCGCATCATCGTCGAAGCGATCGCGGACGTCGCGCCGGAGATCGAAGGCAGCGCGTTGAGCGATGACGCCCCGCTGCGCGATCAAGTCGATCTCGACTCGATGGATTGGCTCCGCGTGATCGTCAAGGTGCATGAACGGACGGGCGTGAACATCCCCGAACGCGACTACCGAAAGCTCGTCACTCTCAGCGCGTTCGTCACGTACTTGCAGGGCGCCCAGAAGACCGAGTCGTAACTCCCGACCAGAGCCCGTCGGCGAAGGGCGGGGACCGGATTTGAACCGATGACCTTCGGGTGATGAGAAAAAAATCCGGGTCCCGCGTTAACAGGGCGACGGCGCATGGGAATTCGCTTTCACCCCGTAAAACATAGGCTCAAACGCGAATGTCGGCAGTGGACAAGCGCGGACGGCAAAGACCACTGGAGCGCTCTCGAGAAAAGACCCACCCCTGCTCTCCAAAAGCAGTCCACCCGCCGCTACCAGGGCGCTCGGACCGTGCGAAAATTGTTTCGATCGATCGTGCTTGGGGTGGTTGACAGCGCGCGTGAGTGATCTACTGTGAGCCCGGCGCAGCTGACGGCGCCGCAGACGCCAGGAGAGTCGTTGGCGCGCGCCAAGAAGGATCGGCACACGGCCGATCACCCTGTCGTGCGCTGCGACTGCGGCTCTATTTGGCGGCGCTCGCGTCGATGTATGAATAACATTACATTGCTGATGTGTCGGCGTTGACGCCGCCCGCAATCGCAGACGACAGTCCCGCGCTCCCTGCGAGCGGAACGAGACGACGCTGGCGCGCGCGCGGGCCACACGAACCAGATCTCGAACCAAATGGGAACCAGACGGATCAGATCTGTGTTCTCAGGGTGGACTGATTCAAGAGAGCACAGGTGGACTGGTCTTGGAGAGCGCCGCAGAGACCAAGAAAGTCCTCTCCGTGGAGCATTGGTGGAGCGGGAACGGAATCGTCACCGCGAGCCGACGGTTACGGATCCGTCGCTAGCGCGTGCTCGTGGTCGGGCTCGACGATGTATGCGATCCTGCCGGCACACGGAAAGCTGCTCGGCTCGACCTCGGCCGCGGTGAGCGCCCAGGTCAACTTCGTGGTGCCCTCCGACGCCCCGATCGGTCCGCTCGTCATTCAGCTCATCGATAATCGATCGCGCTACCCGATCACGCGCACGTTACGCGCACGTTCACGGTGCAATAGGAGCTCGCATGGGCGCACAATGGAAGCAGAAGGGCCGCGAAGCCGGGGCTTCCGCGAAAGGCAAGCTGTTCACGAAGCTCGCCAAGGAAATCGCCGTCGCGGCAAAGAGCGGCGCCGACCCGGCCGGAAACCCGCGGCTACAGCGCGCGATCGAAGCGGCGAAGAAAGCGTCGATGCCGCGCGACACGCTCGAGCGGGCGGTCAAGCGCGGCTCCGGCGCGGACAGCGACGCGTCGCAGTACGAGATCGTCTACTACGAAGGCTTCGCACCGCACCGCGTCCCGGTGATCGTCGAGTGCCTGACCGAGAACAAGAACCGCACCGCCGGCAGCATTCGCGGCCTGTTCAAGAAGGGCCAGCTCGCCGCCGCCGGCGCGGTGTCGTGGGACTTCGCCCACGTCGGCTTCGTCGAAGCTGCGAAGGCAGGCGCCGACGCCGAGACCGCCGCGATCGAAGCCGGCGCGCAGGACTTCGAGACGAACGACGACGGCAGCGCGCGCTTCTACACCGATCCGACCGACGTCGACGTCGTCAGCAAAGCGCTCACGTGCGTATTCCGGCCAAGTCGATCACTGATTCCGGTCCGAAGCCGATCACGCGTTCCGGTCCAAGTCGATCACTTCGAGCGTCGTCGCTCCGGGCTATGTGTGGCGCTACTTGTCTGAGCCGGTGATCTCGGTCAAGCGCGCCGTTTGTCTTCTGCTCCCGATCCCGTTCCCGTTTTCGGCCAGCGCGAGGGCCCGGCAACGCTCGCCAGCAAGATCGGCCGCCTGCAAACCCAGCTCGCGGCACTGAGCTCACGGCAGCTGCGGGCGCTGGAACGAGCGATGGTCGACGAGATCGACGGCGTGATCACTCGCGCCGCGCCGCCCGAAACGGCCTACGCCGCGAACCGCACGCTGTTCGGCGAGCGCTTCAAGCAGATCGTGGCGATCCCGCTCGTCCTCCTCGCCGATCAAACGCGGCACTTCGTGAAGTACGAAAAGCCGGGGCTGCAATGGCTGGCGAAGAACCGCTCGCTGTTGAAGCGTTACGCGCACACCTCCGAATCGATCCTCTACAAGAACGGCTTCTTCGTCTTCGATCACCGCAGAAACGCCGTGATCGCCGTGACCTCGAAGCCGCAGGTCGCACCGGCGAACACGAAGATCTTTCGTGGCAAGTCCTCCTCGCGTTACTTCAAGTTCACGAACGGCAAGGGCGGCGAGATGGCAAACCCGCTCGGCGCCTTCGTCGATTCGCTCGGCCAATCCTGTAACGCCGTCGACTTGGTGCCGGCCGGCGTAACGAGCAGCGTCGCCGATAGCTTCGCGTGCGACTCCGGGTGCGCCGGCAACGCGCCCGCGCCGGCGAAGAAGGGCTGGGGGCTCACCGGCTACACGCCGACGGCCGGCACGAGCCCAACGCTCCGCGCCGCGACGACTGCTTGCGGCACGACCGGCAGTGCGGCGGTAGGCGGCTCGGCGGATTCGGGCGAACCCGCACGCGGCAGCATCGGCGGCCTCGCCGGAGGCAGCGAGAAATGCGCGCTGACGTCGCTCATCGGCCCGCGCCTCGGCGACAAGATCAACGCCTGCGTCGAAAGCACGTTTCCCGGCATGCGCGGGCTCAAGGGGCTCGGTGACGTTCCGAGCGGCGGATCGTCGTGCCAGCCGAGCCTCGCCGGCTACATGTGGGGCGGCGTGACGCACCAGCGCGAAAAGGTCGACGTCAACAGCGACGGCAAGCCCGACTACTCGAGCGATCACGACGACAACGGAACGCCCAATGACCCGGACGACGACATGTACACGTACTCGCCGATCGACTGCACCTCGAACTGCCAGCCGCTGCACTTCACTCAAGAGGAAGTCGACAACGGTGAAGCCGAAGAGCAAGCGGCCGACGCGCTGAACCCACCGCCGGCCGACGCCAAAGAACCGAAGGACGATCCGCCGAAGGATCCGCCGCCGGCACCGGCGCCGACCGATCCGGCACCCGCACCCGCGCCGGACACCACGCAGCGCGCGACCGACGAAGTCTGGGACGAAGAATGGGAGCTCATGTACCAAAACCCGGAGGAAGACGGCAGCGGCGACTCCACGCAATGCACGGAGAATCCGCAGTGTCGCGAGCCCGACGACGATTCCGCGACCGCTTCGTGCGCGGGCGACGATCCGAGCTGCAGCAGCGGCTGCACCGGTAACCAAGGCAAGGCCGAAGCGTTCGGCGAGTGTGTTCAGAGCGCGATCTCCGGAACGACACCGCCGGGGCCGTCGGAGCAAGATCCGTACATCAACCCGGCGCCCGAAGCGACGAGCGGCTATCTGCCATCCCAGGTGGCCGCGCTCGCTGCCTGCGCCGGCGGCGGCGTGCCCTCGCGCGATCAATGCCGCGGCGAAGGCCTGGCGTTGTGCCCGGAAGATAACCCGAACTGCATGTGCGGCGGCCAGCGTGTCGCGGAAGTTTCGGCGGCGCTCATGGGTGCCGATTGCGAGCGTATGATGTGCAGCGGCGCCTCGAGCTCTGAACGCAGCATGGCGACGAACGACGCCGGCCCTTCGAGCAGCGGCGTCGGCGCATGCGGCTGCTCGTCGATGATGGGTGGAAACTAGGCTCGTGCCGGTGTTAGTCCCCGCCCGTGTCGAACCCCGAGAAGCTCGACCTCGCAGAAGCCGCGGATCGCATCACGAAGCTCGTCCGCCGCGATCTCACGCTCGGCGCCGCGATGCGCGAGCTGATCGATTGGTGCGCCAAGCGAAGACCCCACCGCGACTGGCAGCCGCTCAGAGACCTCGACTTCGCAGCGGAGCTCCGCCGCCTGCGCTCTTGGTTCCACCATGTGATCAGTGAAGAACCGCCGGACGCGTCGATCACGGGGATCTACTTCGGTCTGTTCAATCCGACCTACTCCTCTGTCACCGTCGCCGACCTCTACGTCGCGGGCGGAGTCGTCAGCGACGGCGAGTGGATCCCGGCGGTGCGCAACCATTGGTGGCCCGAGCGCCGCTACGCCCGATCGCAACTGCTCGCACAGCTCTACCGGGTTGCGTATCGATCCGCGCGCGGCCTCGGAAACGACGCGGAGTATCCGCTGGCGCTCGGGTTCGCAGTGCTCGCCGCGAAGCAGTTGGCGCCGGCACTACCGCGCAAGAACGTCGTGATCGCCGCCGGGTTCGACAGCGGCGACATCCTCACGCTCGGCCGGCTCTCGACGAAGGGGCTCGCCATGTCCCCCGCTTGGTGAGCCTCGGAGCCGACAGCAGAAGAAGTCGCTTTCAGGTCCTTGAGCCAGCCGAGACTCGCCCGGCGATGGCGCGGGTCGTCGGCTCGTCGAACCCGGAAACGGCAAGGCGCGCAGCGAGGTCGGCTCGACTGATCAACGCCTCGCGCAGCATGACTCGCACGAACTCGACGTCCTTCTCGCGGCCAGCATAGAGCTTGCTGATCGCCAGATCGATCGGCTCGAGGCAAAGGCCTGTGTAGCCGTTCGTATTGGGGTTCGATACGGCGACGAGCCGGGCCTGCCAACCGGAGGGGAGCTTGATCGCCGTGATGTCGACGCCGTCGATGTAGAACCCGAATGTACTGTGGAAGATGCTCAGCTCTCCGACGGCGCCCTCGATCACCTCTTCGAGCTCTGGCTTGTTCTTCGGTGCGATGTCGACTTCCATCGACCGGAGGAGCTCTGGGTGGGCGTCGGGAAACGCGCCGAGGATCGCTTGGCTGCCAACGATGTACAGCTCGCGGTCACCCGAGATGCCGCCGGCGGCGCGAATCGCGTGCTCGAGCTCGGCTCTGGTCACGGTGGAGCCGGCTCCGAAAAGCTCCGATTGATCTCGATGAGCGCGGCAGATCGCTCACGCGGAGTCAGCGCCGGCCCGAGAGGAGAACACTGGCGCAACGTCTGGCCGCCCACCTCATCCAGCACTACGCTGGCCAGCTGTGCATCGCTCCAGGTTTCGAGCATTTGCCGCCAGTCACGAAGCCACGAAGCCGACGGCGCGCGCTCCGGCATCGCGAGCCAGCGATCGACGAGCGCGATGCAGCGTACGCGCAGCTCCGGATGTTGCGCGAGCTTCTTCAGCGCGACCTGGTGTAACCCAAGATTGCGCGCGTCGGCTTTGCTGTGCCCGTGCATGATCGGCATTCTACTTCCAACTCGCCGCGAAAGCACGCTAGGCATTTGCGAGGCGGGCATGCCTCAGAGGAGCGCGCGCGCCCAGGTCTCGAAGATCCAAAATTGGATCATGTTCCCCGCGAGCACGCTCATCCACACTCGCCCGTAGGTCCACGTCGCTTCCACGCGCATCAGCATCGGCGCACTCACCAAGAACAAGCTGCCGTACATCGCCGTGCCGACGGTGAGCATCTTCGTCTTGCTCTCGTACCAAAAGAGCCCATCGAGAAAGGGCGTGGCCATCGTCGCGGTTTCGGCGAAGGCGAAGAAACAGCACAAGAGAACGAGGATCGGCAGGCTGCGACCGAGGCGGCGGCGCACCACGAAGATCGCCGAGTGATAGGTGAGGAAGTAGGCGTGGGTGAGCAGATACATCGTGATCGGGATCGGCATCTGCTTCGTGCCGAGGATGACGGCGCCCACGTTCCAGGTCGTCGGAAAGGCGTAGCGCAGGCCGAGCACGTCCTCGGCGCGGGCGTCCGGAGCGATGAACCACGGCAGCACGATCGGCGGCAGGCAGACGGCGAGGCCGATCGCGGTGAGCCCGATGTCGCCCCCGGCGCCGGACAACGCCCGTGATCATCGCCAGCGCCACCATGCCGATCCACACCGGCGAGTGGGCGTAAGCGTTCCAACCGTACGATTCACGGGGAGCTCGTCGCAAGAGCGGGGGCGACGCGGCGACGGTGGGACGAATTGGCGGCGCAAAAGAGGCAAGAAACACAGGCTTTCGGAGGCTGAATCGAGCGTTTTGGTGACCAGAGCGTGCGCGGGGTGAAGCTGTGCGAGCTCGGCGGTGAGGCCAGAGAGAAGCAGGCTCAGAGCAGCAAGGATTGGAGGTCACCGCCGATCGGGGGTGCGCGGGGCGCGGCGGGGCTTTGACGTTGTTTGTTGCGCAGATGGGCGAGGATCTTGTCGACGACCTTGGGTGCAGAGATCGCCGAGACGATCTTGGCGCGGCCGCCACAGCGCTCGCAGTGCAGAACGTCGAAGGCGAAGGTTCTCTTTAGGAGTTCGGCCCACGGCATGGTGGCGCAGGGAGCGCGCGGCGCTACGCCCTCGGGCGTAGAGGTGGATCGCGACGTGCCAGCCGGAACGTTGCCGGCGACGCTGGCGACGCGCCGATGGGTGGGCACGCGGACGATGTCTCGGCGGTGCTTGGCGTTTGCTGCGAGCAGACCTGTGTACGTGATCTCGTGCTGGCGAGGTGCGGGCACGAGCATCGCGATGCGTCGAATGAAGCTCTGCGGGGTAAAGTGCAGCAGGCGGGTGCCGTCCGAGAACGTGCGCTTCATCTCGAAGGTCACGCGCTCACCGTCGAAGCAGAGGCGATTTGTTGCGATGGCTGGACGTAGGACGTAACGAAAGAGCCGCAATCTGCCGGGCTCGTCGGCAGCGCTGATGCGGGTGCTCGCATGCAGGTTGAAGCCGCGGACCGCGCTTGCGTCGGGCGCGGCGTCTCGTGCGGGCACCGAGGCAGGCACCTTCATCGCGAGAAGCTCCAGTTGCGTGGGTTCAGCATCGCCTGACTCGCGAAGGCCGCGTCGCTCGAGCAAGCGCTCGATGCGTGAAGCGACACGCGTGACGAGCGTCAGACGCTCGGCCGGCGTCAGCGCGGGCGCCGCGACTGTCGCCACCGGTCTCCAAGTGGACCAAAATCACCGGGATCACCGGTGTACCAGGTTGACCACCGCCAAGAAGCATCGCGGAGCCATCCGGGCCAGCGCGAGCGCCGCGCGACGCTCGTCGCGCTGGCCCCGCCGGCGTTAGCCGGCCAATGACCACGGCGCCGAAGGCGCAACCTCGTCATCCCTGGGCGTGCCGGCTTTTCGCGTCGATGAACGCGCGGCTCTATCGTGACGCGAGGTGAAAAAAGTGGGGACCGCGAAGCTGCAAACTTCCGGTCCCCTGGCTCTGGCGAAAAAAGTGGTTCGAGCAAGTTGAAGCTCGCACACGCCGGGACCCGCCGTCGAGATTTTGGATGGCGGGTGTCGGTCGCGACTTCGTGTGTGCGCACTGTCAGTCGGTGAGCGCGGTGTGCACACCGTGCGATCGCGGTCAGGTCTACTGCAGCGAGAGCTGCCGCGCGCTCGGACGGCGCAAGAAGCTTCGTGGCATCCGCAACAAGTACCGCGTCAGTCTCGGGGCAGATGGACGCGCCGATCACCGCGATGCCGAGCGCGAGCGGCGCGCTCGGCTGAAGCGAGCCGTGGGGGATCATACTTCCGAGAATTTGCCTTCGCAGCCACAAGGCCCGTCGCCAACCGAGGAGAAGCGCGATGAAGCCGATGGAAAAGATCCTGCTGCAACTGAGCCCGACGAAGCGAGAAGGGATGACCCGCATCGTGTTGAGCGGGTTCATCTCTACGCGCCTGAGCCCGAAGGACGTGCGGCGCTTGTGGCGCGCCGTCGGTCAGCTCGCCGAGCACACCTGCATTGCGCTCGCTGTGGACTCGCCGTTGCCGTGGTTCGACATCTGGACCGCGCGCCTCGGGCGCGGGACCCCACAGCAGCTGCAGATCCGCTTCGAGCCGCCGCGCCGGTTGCGAAGCCGTTTTCGCGACGGTGAAGCATGACTCGCGACAAGCAGAACACGCGCAGCGATCTCATGCGCGACGTGCTCAAGCGCCATCTCATCGATGGCCAGAGCGTTCGCCTGATCGCTCGCGAGACGGGCCTCGCGCGGCAGACGGTGCGCCGCATGCTCGGCCTCGAGACGAAGAAGGTGCGCGTGCGCGAGCGGAAAATCTCGTCTCTGCTCGATCCTTATCGCGCCGAGATCGCGACGTTGCTCGACGCGACGCCGACCATCAAGGCGCCGGCGGTGCTCGAACGACTGCGCGCGTGTGGTTATGGCGGCGGCGTCACCATCGTGCGCGACCTCTTGCGCGCCATTCGCCCCAAGCCGCACGCCAAAGCGTTTCTCACGCTCGACTTCTTGCCGGGCGCGCGCGTGCAGGTGGACTGGGCCGACTTCGGCTTTTGCATCCCTGGCTGCGCACGGCGCGTGTCCGGATTCATGATGGCGCTCTGCTACTCGCGCTTGCTCTATGTCGAGTTCGTGCTGAGTCAAACGATGGGCAGCTTCCTTCGCTGCATGGAGCGTGGGCTCGCGTTTTTCGGCGGGCGCACCGAAGCTCGTGCGAACCGTATGGATTCGTCGGGCTCGATTCGCCGCATGTATTGTTCTCTCCGCCCACGACTCTGCCACTGAGCTGAACGTCTTCGAGGGTGTCGGCGCTCGGGCTGAATCGATAGTCACCGGATAGTTTTTCTCGATCTACTTCGTCGTCGCCGAAGCGGCACTGCTGGCGGAGCGCGAGACGCGGCGGCCAGAAACTTTCTCACGCTGCGACGTCGGCGGATGCTGAGCACCAAAAGGAAAGCCCGAGACGGCGGCAACCGCTCGGGCTTCACTACCGGTGCAGCTACGCTTCGAACCGAAGC
>JADLHZ010000129.1 GCA_020848545.1 Deltaproteobacteria bacterium
GAATCGTTGCGATTGTTACCGCTCGTTGGACGATGGCAGATCGGCGAACCCGAATATTTGCAACGGTTTGCGATGCGTAGTGATTCGTTGCGATCGCTCCCGAACCCACTTCTAAGCCGGGGGTCAGAGGTTCGATCCCTCTCGGGCGCGCCACCACCAAACACTCGAAATGATTCGAGATTCACTGTCGGGTTTTCGCGGCGTTTTCGGCGCTTCGAAACGCCAGCCCCTGATTAGCACTAAGGACGTTGAAATCTCGCCGGTCAAACTTCGGTTGTTGCTGCAGTTTGTTCTTCAAATTCAGGGCACACTGCTCACTGAACGAGTGGGTACCGGCGCGAAAAGCCGGGGCCCTTAGGTCCGATCGCGTCCGGCCAGAGCAACGGGCCTGACAAGTGACTGCCGCGCCATCGGGTTGCCAGGAGCAGCGACCGCGAAAAAATCCTACTGCGAGCAGCTCGGCATTGCAGTGCCGAATCTCGGATCGGTTCGCGAAGACGACACCGACGCGAACCTTTTCCCCCTCGTGCTCGTCGCATTTGCTCGAGCGAGGCGAAGCGATGACGCCGGCGGAGATCGCCGAGCGTTTTGAGCGCGCCGATATCGCGCTCTTCGAGCTGCCGGCGAGCTCCAGCGAACGCTTGTAGCGCTTCGTCCTCGCTGCTTTGCGGGGAATGCGCGCCTGCTTCGCGAGTGATCGCTCGAGCGCGGCACGACCTTGCGCAGAGCGCGGCTACAGGTTTCGGCGCGCACAATACACAGCGCGCACGCTGTCTCGTCGCTTCGATCGGGACGCGCTGCGAACGAGCACGGATTCCCGCAGAAATCTAAACCGTTAGCCGATCATCGCGAGCCCCGAAGTCGCACTCACTGAGCCGGTCGGGCAGTCCCGCGGATACCTAGAGCATCAAACAGCAGACCGCGGTCCAATGGTTTTTCGATGCAAACCATCACGCCCGCGTCGACAGCACGCTTGCGTATCGCCGCCGTGAGTTGCCCGGTCATCAAGATGACGTCGATGTGCGCAAGTCCTGGTCGCCGCTTGATGTGCTTGCATAGGGTGATGCCATCGAATTGCGGCATGAAATAGTCGACGACCACGAGATCCGGCGAGAAGTTCGCGATTTCGAGCAGCGCATCGAACACCGTCGATGCGACGCGGAAGTCGACGACCGCCTCGAATGGACTGAACCACCGCCGCATAGCCCGCAACAAAGGAACGTCGTCGTCGACAACCAGGACTTTCGCGCGTGTCATGCGTTCCAGAACGCGTGGCAGTCGCATGTTTCGCGCGCGCAAAAACTGTATGAGGTCGGAGGCCAGTACGCGTCGATGCCCACCGGGCGTCAGCTGCGAGGGCAAGTAGCCCTTCGCAGTCCAGTTGACGACGGAGTTCGCATGCACGCCGACAAGGGCACTGACTTCGCTCGACCTGAGAAGCGTGTCCGGGGTGATACGCTTGGGCACAGCATCAACCATCGCACGAAAAAACCGAGCCCGCCAACGGCCACGTCTGTGCAGTTTGTAGGATAGCACAAAAGATTCTGTGGCAGAAAACCGATCGAGCCGACACACTCTGCTGACCCACGAGTACGCCGCCGCCGTCTTCCGCAGTAATCGCGATGAAGGCCGACGCACGATCGCTGGGCGGCAGAGAGGGGAGCGGTCATGTCCGAGCTTTTCTTCTCGTGGAAGCCAGCCCCGCTCGCTGCGATCGCAACCACCATCATCGCCTTGCTTGGATCCGCCGCAAGCGCGCAGACGACGGGCGTCACCGTGATCCCGTGGGACGGCACGAGCTTCGACGACTTGAACCCGGACGGATCGGTCAACCTGGAAGGACTGGCTGCCGTCACGACGCCTTTCTATTTGCAGAATCCGGACGCGTTCGACTTCGTGGTCATCGCGACCGACTTTCCGTACGCGCTGAGCGCCGAGCGCGAGCTTGGTTTACACGTGTCGATTCGAAACGATGTGCAAGGCATTGGTCGCCCATCGATCGACAACGGCCTACTGATGGGAAGCCCCTCCCGCCTCCAGAGCGTCATCAAGCTCCCAGAAATCCAGTCGCGAGATCATTCGTTGGCAATGACCGTTCTCGCGCACGAGATCAGCCATCGCTTCTCCTTTCGTCTGCAATATCGCGACGCGCTTGGAGCTTTACGCGACGACCTGATCGGCCTAGACAGCGCCCACTGGAGCGCGTTCGCGAACAACGGCGGATCGTTTTTGGAGGGCGCCCTCTGGCGTGACAACGGCGACGGCACGTGGACGGCTGCGGCGACGAGGTCGCGCTACTCGGACTTCGAGCTTTACGCGATGGGCCTCCTGGCGCCGGCTCAAGTGTCGCCGGTCACGCTGCTGCAGCCGGCCGCGAGCGTGACGTACACGAAGAATGATCTCATTCCGGCCGGAACTACGATCGCGGCGACAGCGTCCGCCGTGACCATCGACCAAGTCATCTCGGCGATGGGCCCGCGTCTTCCGGCGGCCGGTCAGAGGTCATACAGAGCGGCATTCATCTTGCTCTCGCAACACGCGGAGCCGAACGCGCAAGCGCTCGCCGAGCTCGAGCATCTACGCGCGGACCTCGAGCAGGAATTCTTCTTCCTCACGCGAGGCCTCGCGACAATCGAAACGTCGGTCACGCGTACAGCGCCTTCGCCGCAGCCGCCGACCGACCCGCTCGCCGCTGCATCCGCGTACCTCCGTGCGCAACAGAACGAGGACGGCACCTTCGCGGACCAAACGGAGACGATCGTTCGTGACACTGCTCTTGCCGCCGAAGCGCTCGCGCTGCTCGAGGGCAACGCGGCCGCAGTCTCCGCGACGGCGACGCCCCTGATCACGGCTTGTGACGTCGCGGCGTCGACCGTCGATCGAGGCTTTGCGCACCGTGGCCTCGTCAAAGGCGGCGATGCCGCTGGCCTCGCGTCGGGCTGCGTCGCCGGGTGGCCGAACGCGCTCCTCGGCAACGAAAACGCGGCGTTCGGCATCGCTCCCGGATATGCGGCAGATCCCTTCAGCACGGCTCAACTCGTTTCGGAGGCCGTGCAGCTCTACGGCGACCCGGCGATCGACGCGGCGTTCTCGTTCAACTCGCCCGGCGGGTTGCCCGCGGTTGCCGGTGCCGCGCCACGCAGCGCAGCCTCGGCCGCGTTCGCGTCGGGGCTGCTCGAAGCTGGCGTCGAAGCCGATCCGAGAGTCTCCTCACTCATCACGACGCTTCGTGCACAGCAGAACAGCGACGGCGGATTTGGCGAGCCTGTTTCACGTGTGCTCGACACGGCCATCGTGCTCTTTGCTCTCGTGGGCAGAGCGCCGCCGACGGACGTCCAGCGGGCGCGGCACTATCTCCTGACACGGCAACGCGCCGATGGCAGCTTCGATGGATCTGTGTATACGACGGCGGCGGCTGTGCGCGCGCTGGCGCTCTCCGAACGCGCGAACCTACGCGTCGTTTCCGCGTATGCATCGCCCGGCCACGCAACGGAGTCGGAGCCGATCACGATCAACGCACTCATCGAAAACACGGGCGCGATCGAGAGCGCGCAGACCGTGGTACGCATCTTCGACGATACGGGCGCAGTGCGAAGCAGCGACGTGACGTTGCCGGCGTTGCTCGGAAGGATTCCGATCCAGCTCACCGCGACGACCAACGATCTCGTGGGCTCGCGCGCGCTGTTCGTGGTCGTCGATCCTGACGCGTCCGTCCCGGACTTGAACCGAGCCGACAATCGGTTCGCGGTACCGGTCATCCTCGATCCGCGCCCGGCGGGTCCCGACTTCGTTCTGACGTCCTTTACGACGGCGCCCACGCAGATCACGGAGACGCCGCAGAGTCTGAATGCGTCGGTGCGGATCGTGAACCAAGGCAAACAGGCCGCGGCGGGTTTCCTGCGCATCCGCACCGGCGCAGACGAGCTGTTTCACGAATCCTTCGTGATGCTCGCACCGCTCGAGGAAACGGTCGTCGACGTCACGCTCGTGTTCGCGACCGGCGTCGATCTCGTGCTCGTCGCGAGCATCGAGGCCGAGCCGGTCCCGGACGCCATCGCCGGCAACAACACGAGAACCGTATTTCTCCGCGTGCCGCGCGTGACGAACTTCGCCGCACAAACCGTCGTCGTCCCACCTGGTGCAACCGTCGGTACCACATCGACAGTCGCAGTGACCGTCCGCAACACCGGCACGACGGCGAGCTCGGCGACGCTCTCCCTCGCACGCAGAAACGAGACCGGACCAGAGGAGCTCGTCGCGCAGGTGCTCGTCTCGCTTGCGGCCGGTCAGGCGCAGACGTTTCCTATCCCGTGGAAGCCTGATCGCGCAGGCGCAGTGACACTGCGCGCGATCATCGATCCAACGGGAACGCTCCAAGAAACCAACGAAGCGGACAACATTGTTGAAACAGTCGTCAGTGTCGCAGCGTCGACCCAGCCGAACTTGGTGGTGCGCGCGCTTCACTTTTCGCCGGACCCACCGGAGGTTGAATCGCCGCTCGGCGTCACGGTGACGGTCGCGAACACGGGCGACGTCGCTTCCTCGCCAACGACGTTGCGCCTCACGACCGGCGTCGTAGGCGCAGCGCTCGCCGACGCCGGCACGACGACAGTGCCGGCGATCCCTGGCCAGTCGACCGCGGACGTCGCGATCAGCTTCACGCCGGCGAACCCCGGAATGACCGCATTCGTAGCCGCGGTGGATCCGAACAACGTCGTCGCCGAGCTCGATGAATCGGACAATGAGCGAACGGAAGCACGCCGAGTGCTGACACTGCCGGACCTGGCGCTCGATCTCGCCGCACTGCGAGTCACTCCCGCTTCACCCGGCGCGAACGAGCAGTGGAGCGTCTCGGTCAACATCGTGAACCGCGGGGAGCGCGAAGCGCCGGCCACCGAGCTTGCGTTGGATCGCGACGGAACGCGAACGCTAGCCACCGTCGGTCCGATCGCCGGCGGCTCGGGGCGCTCGGTCTCGGTATCCTTGGCGGGTGTCGCTACCGGTACGCACACTCTGACGATAATCGCCGACGCGGGCTCGGTCGTCCATGAAGCGGACGAAGGGAACAACACGGCGTCGATTGACGTGCCTGTGCAGAGCGATCGCCTGGGCGTGAGCACTCGCTACTTCTCGCCGAACGGCGACGGAGTGCTCGATTCGGTGACGGTGACGTTCGAGCGATCGGGCGCAACGAGCGCCAGCGTATTGCGCGCCGATCGAACGATCGTTCGAACGTTCGCAGCAACGACGCTCGGCAGGATCGTGTGGGACGGGCGCGATGATTTCGGACGCGCCTCGAGCGACGGCCTCTACGCGATCGTCCTCACCGGCGACGACGCGGCGGACGAAACCCATGTGGTGCTCGACACGAACCGCTCGTCTATCGGTTCGGCGTTTCGTGCCCGGAGCGCCTATCCGCGTTTTCCCGCACAGGTCGCTGGTGGCGACGCGACGATCCGTTATTCGCCCGACGGACGTGCCTTCGCCGTACTCGTGTCGCGTGAGGACCCTCGCGACGGCGCATACCTCGTCGACGATGCCGGCGACACCGCCCGACTCGTCGTGAAAGATCCATGGCCGCGATCGCCGAGCGTCCAGTTCAGCCCGAGCATCGACGCAGTCGGGTTCAGCCGCGACGGTATGGCACTGCTCCTCGGAACGCAGGGTGGATGCTGCATCGCGCCGGTAACGACGTCGGTTCCGAGTCAGATCTTGCGCGCGGCGATCGCTGACGGCGTTCCTTCTGTGCTGGTGACCGACACGACCACGCTCGGGTTTCGCGCTGCCGGTTCCTCGCTGTTCGCCGAGCTCGACGATCAGCGCCTCTGGTTCGACGCGCTCGACGGCTCGTTCACCGCAAACCTGGTCGCGCTCGCTGGCGACGGCTCCTCGGCGGACCTCTTTTCGATCGGCGCACCCGTGCGTTTCTCCGCGTCGCCGGATTCGCGCTTCGTTGCGGTCGCTGATTGGCAATTCGGCGAGCGTGTAGTCCGCGTCTTCGATCTGAATGGCGCGGAGGTCGCGACGTTGACGGAAGCGGAGACCTTTCGTTGGTTCGGCGAGCATACGATCTTCGCGGCTGGCGCTTCGACGAGCATCGATGCGCTCGTGCTGCAGCGCTGGTCGCCCGAAGAGAGCGCCAGGATCGAGATCGGAGGGTTGATCGAGGCGACCTATCCGGAGGGCGTCGCGTGCTTCCTCGCGGAGAGCGGGATCGGTCGAACGGTTCGCGGCGAGGCCGTGGTGCGCCTCGTCTGCCGCGACATTGGCGACGAATTTGCGCCGTCTGCTTTCGATGGTCCGCTGACGACGGACTTCGTCACTCATCGAAAAGGAACACAGTACGCGGCCGGACCGTTCGCGACGGTCGCCGTCTTGCCGGAGGGCGAAGCGATCATCGTCTCGGATAGCGGAGCGGCGTGGTTGGCAGAGCTCGACGGATCGCGCGTTTCGATCCCGGCGCAGCTCGTGAGCGAGGGGCTCGTGCTCTCGCCGGATTCGACGGCGTACTATCATCGGGGCAGCTCGAGCGCGCTCGTCTCGATGCAAAACGGCGAGAATCTCGCACTGTCCCTGCGCCTCATCCCGCAAGGCGAGACCGTCACTGTGTTCGGCACGGTGAGCGACGCAAACCTCGATCGCTACGAGGTGCACGCCATTTTGCCGACCGGTCGTGATCTCACGCTCGGGCAAGGGCAGAACGGTGTGGCCGACAAGGAGCTCGCGAAGTTTTCGCCGGGCGTCTCCGGCACGGTGATCGTGCGCCTGACGGCGTTTGATCTCGCGGGCAATCGCCGCGAGGTGGAGCGCGCGATCGAGTACACAACGACGCCGGCGATCGCCGAGCTCCGCTTGGTCGACGAGTTCATGTCTCCGAATGCTGATGGCGTGAAGGACACGGCCTCGCTCGCCTACCGCGTCGTGACGCCGACGACAGTCCTCGCGACCGTGCGAAACGCGGCAGGGGCGACGGTGCGAACGATCACGAAGAGCGAGCCCGTCGTGGGCGACTCCTCGCTTTCGTGGGACGGGCGCAACGGGTCGGGAATTCTGCAGCCGGATGGCGACTATCGGATTTCCGTCGGAAACTTCACCGCGACGGTACATGTCGACACCGTGCTTCCGATCATCACAGGGCAGTTCCTGATTGCGAAGTACGAGGAGCGGGATGAGTTCGACGGGGAGCTCTACGACGGCTTCTCGTACGAGCCGGTCTACGACGCCTCCGACGCACACCTCGCTTCGTGGCCTTTGACAGTCACAGATCGTGTGACGGGCGAAGACATGACGCACCTCGTGAAGCGGCTCACGACGAGGCGGCAGGGAAGCGTGATCGAGATTCAGGCGGCCAACGAGCTGAAGAGAGTCTCACCGATGCGCGCGTCCTTGTGGCGTTACGAGGTCACAGCGACCGACTACGCCGGGAACCACTCGAGCTTCGAGATTCCTTTACCGGCGATGGCGGCGTTCGTTTCTTACTTTGGCGACGATCCTCGCGAGCTCATCCGCAAGCTCGGGACGATCGAGCGCGTCGTGCCGATCCCCGGTGGCACCAATGTCGTGCTCCTTCAGTGGGCTGACGTCGCGCAAGCCGAGCGCATCTTCATCAAGGGCGTCCGGCTTGGTGAGAACTTGGCGACGGCGAGAACCCTCGCTGACGCCTCCATTTTGACACCGTTCGATGCACGCCAGGTGCTACTGACCGTCGCGTACGACACGGCGCCGATCGAGCCGTTCACTCGGGGCTTGATTTGGGCGGAGCTCGTCGACGACCTTGGTCGCACGATCCAATCGAACGTTGTCTCGGTCAGACGAGGCGGGCTCGACCTCGCGACGGACTGCGGTGTGAGCCAGCTCGAGGGCGCTCCGCCGGGCGGTTTCACCTTTGACCGCGGGCCCTACGAGGCGTTTGCGCTGAGTCTCGACGGAAGCTGGTCCGGCCAAGCGATCGAGCTCGGCAGCGACGAGGATGGATGGACGCCTCTCTCTCCTCGCGCAACGGATGCCGAACGCGCACAGTGGCCGTTGCTCCCCGAAGATTGTGGTCCGCCTGGCAGCGGGTGCGAGGACTGTGCGCGCGCCGGCTTCCCGGGTGCTGAGTGCGCACCGTGCCGGGACGAATGCGTCTCGAGAGCGACGCGCGCGTTCGGTGCGTTTCCCCTTACTTCTGCGCAGTTGCCAGTCGCCCTGCGCTTCGAATTCGAGCCGGCCCGAATCCTAGCGGTGGGCAAGCATCGTCAGGTGAGCTCCTGCTTTCAGTCAGTTCGTATGCGCGCGGACGACGGCGTCGTCGATGTATCGTCGCAAAGAGTGAACCTTTGCGAGGCGCACGTCGCGAACGTCGACAACCAATCGATCCGGATCTCGGAGACGTTGCACTATGTGACGAGTCTCCCCCCGGCGCATGCAACACTCGCGTTTGCATTCAAGGAATTCAGGGCGAGTGGGTTGCAGACCGTGCTGACGCCGATCCGCACCGTGGTGAAGGCGACGACGGCTTTCTCAGCGTCGACCAGTGTGCCGATTCCGTTCGACGAGCTCTCGCCCTGCGCGTATTACACCGTCAGCGCGAGCGTCTCGGCAGGTGACGAAACCAGAACCAGCGGCGCGGCCTGCGAGCACCCGGTCGTGATCGGCACAGAGTGCAGCTACTTCGGCGTGCAACATCCTGTCGCGCATTGCAACGCGCTTCTGCCCGACGTGCGGCCGCTGAAGATCAGCTACTCGCTTTACGAGGAGCTTACGAGCCTACGCCTCGATATCCGTGATCCGTTCGGGGTGGTTGTTGATAGCGTGCCGCTGCCGACGGGAGCGGTGCCATTCGAAACGGTGGTCGAGCACGTCTTCGATACCGCCGGGCGGCCCGAAGGGGCGTATGCGCTCGAAGCGGTGACGATGAACCTCGACGGTGTCGAGCGAGTCTCTCCGATCGAGCCGCTATGGGTCGATCGGTCGCTGCCGACAGTGAGCGATCTTTCGCCGGCGAACGAGACGACGCTCTGCCGCAAAACGCCGCCGGGACCATCGTCCATCTCCGTGACCGGGACGGTGCGAGACGCGCAGCTTTCGCAGTTGAAGGCGCAGTTCTTCGTGAGCCGCGTCGAAGCGAGCCGCGAGGTCGCGTTCTCGACCGAGACGGAGGTGAGCGGCGAGATCCTCCACATCAACCGTGGTGTGTTCAACGCCGCCGGTACGGTGAAGATCGAAGCGAAAGATCGCGCCGGCCAAACCGCCTGCGTGCAGCTCAACCTGCCTGTGGACTCCGAGTTCCGGCCTGTGTTCTCGCCGGAGTCGATCAAGCTCAGCCCCAACGGCGACGGTCTCTTCGACGAGACCCTGGTCAGCTACGCTGTGTCAGAGACAGGGGCGCTGCGTGTCGATCTCGAGCAAGAAGGAACCGTGATCGCGCCGCTCGTCGCGCAGCAGGCCGTACAGCTCGGCGAGCGGAGCTTCACTCTCCATCCGAGCCTTGCGGACGGCACCTATCAGGTGGTCGCGCGAGGTGCCGACACCTGTGAGAACGATGGGTTCGCCGAAGCGAAGCTGGTGATCGACACGGTCGCTCCGGCGATCACAGTCGACTTCCCGGCGCCGAACGACAGCGTTGGCAGCGTGTTCACGCTGGCCGGCGACATTCCCGACGCGGATCTGAAGCGCTACGTCGTGACGATCGCGCCGGCTAGCGATCCCTTGAACGCGACCGAACTCGCGTCTGAGCCGCGGCGACCGATTGACCGAACCTTCGCCGTTGTGTCGACCGCGGCGTTTCCGTCCGGCGACTACCTGCTGTCGATCAGCGCCGAGGACGACGTCGCGAACGTACGGGTGCACACCGTGCCGATTCACATCGGCGATCGTGAGCTAATCGCGGGCTTGAAGGCCACACCGAGCCTCTTCGCGCCCGATGGCGATGGTGCGTTCGACGTCCAGTCGATCGAGATCGACCTGCTTTCGTCGGCCGCGGTTCTGCTGGCGATCACGACTGCGACCGACGTCACCGTCGACGAAGTGCCGATCGCCGCGCTCGCGCCTGCAGGCAAAACGACGTACTTGTGGAACGGCGTCGGATCGAGCGGAGCCCCGATCTCGGACGGGCGATATCTCTTGAAGCTGATCGCGATCGCCGGTGCCCGACAAGAAACGGCGAGCGTGCCGACGGAGATCGATCGAACAGCGCCGACCGTTTCGCTGACAGCGCCGGCCGACGACAGCGCGGTGATCGCGCCAATCGCGCTCGCGGGTACTGTCAGCGACGCACACTTCTCGTCCGCGGAAATCGCGCTCGACGGCTCGCTCACGACGACGATCGTAGATCCGATCGGCGCGGGGCCGATCACCAGCATCGACGCCGCGCCGGGGCCACACACGATCTCGATCGCCGCCGTGGATCGCGTTGGCCACAGCGCTACACTCTCGCGCCGCGTGGTCGTCGACGCCGCCGCGCCCGTTGTCTCCATCGCATCGCCTTTGGACGGCGCCGCCTTGTCAGCCGGCACGATCGTGATCAGCGGCGGGGCGACCGACGACGATCGAACCGCCGTCGTCGAGGTCATGCTGAGCCACGCGGGCGAACCGGATCGTTCTTTGTTCCGTGCCGCGAGCGCGCCGCCGGGGACGACGTTAGCGTCGCTGCCCGTCGCATCGTTGCAGGAGGGCGGCTACACGCTCACGCTGAAAGCCACAGATCGGGTCTCACGCAGCGCCGAACACGTGGTGCACTTCTCCATCGATCGCACGCCGCCGGACGTCTTGATCGCCGCACCTGGCGCGGATGCGTATGTGACGGGCACGCCCGCGGTCATCGGCACTGCGAGTGACGACGCGCTCCTCGGCTGGACGCTCGAGCTCGGCACCAGCCAGACTCAGCGGGTCGCCGAGGGAACGACGTCGATCATCGACGGGACTTTGACGACGCTGATGCCACTGCCGCCTGACGGCCGCTACACGTTGCGGCTGCACGCGCGCGATCGAGCCGGGAACGCGGCCGAGGTCGAGCGCGCCTTCAACGTCGACTCGCACGCGCCCGCGACGGTGCCGCTCACCGCAGCGGTCCTTGCGCGACAAGTCACGCTCGCGTGGCCAACGCCATCGGACACTGATGTCGATCGCTTCGAGCTCCTGCGCGAGGGCGCGATCATCGCTACGCTCGCCGCGAGCGAACGCACGCACGTCGATGCTGGCGTACCGGACGGCGAGTATCGCTATTCACTCGTGGCGATCGATCGCGCAGGTAATCGAGGCGCGCCGAGCGTCGCGATGGCCTCGGTCGACGCGACGCCTCCGGATGTCTCTTTGGCGAGCCCGCAAGACGGTGCTTCCGTCGGGCGATCGATAGCGATCGTCGGCTCCGTGCGCGGCGACGACGTCACCGAGTATCGCGCCCTCGTGACGGTGGGTTCTGGCGCTGCCACGCAAGTCGCATCCGGCAGCGGCGAAGCGATCGGGCGCGCGTTCGCTTCGTTCGACATCTCCACCGTCGCAGACGGCACGACGGTACGCGTGCGCCTGGAAGCGCGTGACGATGCCGGCAACACGGCCGTGACCGAGTCGATCGTGACTGTCGACAACGCGCCGCCGGCCGCGCCCGTGCTGGCAAGCGCGACGTTTGCATCGAACGACGTCACGTTGTCCTGGACACACTCGGTGCCGCCGGATCTGAGGGGCTATCTCGTCTATCGCGACGGAGCACTCGTGAACGCGCCGTACGCGAGCGGCGATCTGCGCGCCTATGCTGTGTCCGGTACCTCATACGTCGACGTTACCGTTCCGGACGGCACGCTCACCTATTGGATCCACGCGATCGACACGGCCGGAAACGTCAGCGCGGCGTCGAACACCCGCGTGGTCACCGTGCAACGCCGCAATCCGTTGCTTGCGTGGGAGAAGCCCGCCGACAATGAGCTGCTCCTCGGCGCAGAGCAAGATCTCCTCGTCGTCTCTCCGGATCGCGATATCGCGTCGGTCGCCCTCTCTTTCTCTGGTCCTGCGTCGGGGAACATCGGCGTGCTGACGGCGGCACCCTACACCGCAGTGTGGTCGTACGGCTCGCTGCCGCCGGGGTTCTATACGCTGCTAGCCGTCGCGACGGACTCTTCGGCGCGCCAAACGACGTCCTCGATTTCGGTTCGGGTGGCGCGCACGCCCGAGGCACCGGTGCTGACCGGGACTTACATGGCCGAGCACGTCGAGCTCTCGTGGTCGAGCGTGCCGGGCGCGTCTCTCTACGAGGTGTTGCGCAACGGCGCGATCGTCGCCACCGAATCAGCGCTCTCTTTCGCGGAAGATCTGCCAGTGGACGGCGACTATTCATACGCGGTTCGCGCGCTCGGGCTCTTCGACGTTCAGGGCGCACTGTCTGACACTTTCGTCGCGCACATCTACGCGCCGATGCTCAGCGCCGCGGCGGCGAGTCAGTCACCGGTGACCATCTCGGGATCGAATGCGCTCGCTGGGTCCACGGTCGACATCCGTGTCGACTTCGTCTCTTTCGCCAACGTGCCCGTCACTGCAGACGGCACGTTCTCGGCCTCGCTTGATCTCTCGCTCGGCGCCTATGGCGTCACCGCTGTTGCGCAGGATGCGCTCGGCAACCAGAGTCGAGAGTCACAGCCCATCCGAATCGAGGTCGTCGACGAACCGCCGCCCGTTGCGCTGTCGCTGTTTTTCCCGGCTCGCACCGGAACGACGAAGCAGCTCGCGGTGTCGTCGCCCGTGCTCGCAGGTCGCGCACCTGCCGGCGCAGCGGTGACGCTCCGAGAGGGATCGAACGTGGTCGCCTCGACGACGGCTTTGAGCACGCCGAAGCTCGAAGTGGTCGGCACCGGCAGTATCCTCGCGGCCGCGCTCGATCCGGCGGGGCGCGTCCTCGCGGTGGCTGAGGATCTGCCTGAGAACGGCCTCCACCTGGTCTCGCTGACCTCGCTCGCGGCTCAGAATGCGGAATTGACGTCGCCTGCCGAGCTGAAGTGGGACCCGAGCGGCCGCAAGCTCTTCGCCATCGCCTACGATTCGGCACTCGTCCAAGATGTCTACGAGGTCGCGCGCGACGGTACCGTCACGAACCTAACGGCCACGGACTCCATCGCCGAAAGCGGTCTCGCCACAACGGCGGACGCTCTCTCGTGGGGCCGGAATGACGGCGGCATCTGCGAGCTGATGTTGCGCGACGGCGCTGGCGAGCGAAGCATCGCGGCTGGCGTGCTCTGCGGCAGCAATGTGTTCTCGGCCGATGGACGCGCGCTCTATTACGTCACGTTCGAGCCGCCGTTCACGGTTAGAGCGCATGCGTACGATCGCGACACGGAGAGCACGTCAGCGCTCGATCCAACGCGAGACTACTTGATCCTGCAGCCGTCGCCTACAAACCGCGTCGTTGCCGCCGCCTCGCTCGCCGGAGAGATCGTCTTGCTCGCCGACGGCGCCGCGCCCGAGGTGGTGACGTCGGACGCCACGTTCGACTTCGCGTTCTCGCCGGACGGTGCAACGCTCTATTGGGTGACGAGCGTGTCCGAGATCGCGCGTCGCAGCGTTGCCGGCGGCCCGATCGAGCAGCTCACGTCGGACGGCGTTGTGAAGTTCGGCATCCGCGTTTCACAAGACGGCTCAGAGATCGGTTACGACGAGGATCTCGGCGGCGGAAAGATCCTCGACCTTAGCGCGGGCGCGACTTCATCTCTGCCCGGCAACGCGTATTGGTATGGCTGGCCGGCAGACGGGTCGATCCTCATCTACGACGGAAGCAGCCTAGAACGGCTCGCGCGCGCCGGCAGTTACTTCGCCGTCGCAAACCTGGGTGCAGGCGAGCACGTCGTCTCGGCAGACGCCGGCGGCTCTTCCACCGGCGCATCCATCCTCGTGATCGACGCTCCGCCTGCGGCCGACCTGAGTCTGACGAGCTTCCGGCTGTTCCCCGCTGCGCCGCAACCGGGCGATAACGTGCAGCTCGGATGGATTGTAACGAACCCGAGTGCGACCAACGCGCCGGCGACGCACGCGACGATCACCGTCGTCGCGCCAGATGGGACAACGACCACGAGCCGTCTTGAGGTTGCGGCGGTGGCGCCGGGCGAATCCGTCGGTGTCGCCTACGAGCTAGCGCCTGCCGCGCCGGGCGAGTACTTCGCGTCGCTAATCATCGACAGCGACGGCGCCCTCTCCGAGACCGATGAGCAGAACAACCGCCGCCTCGATCGCTTCCGCGTGTTCGAGGCCGGCGTCACCGGCGTGTTCGCATCCTTGCGACTCGACCGCACGGGCCTCTTACCGGGCGAGACGACGCATGCGACGTTGTCGTTCACGAACGCTGGCGCCGAAACCGAAGGCGAGGTCGTGCTGACGATCGAAACGCCGGCGGGCGTCATCCTGTCGACGCCGCTCTCGATGCCGGTCTCGTTCGGATATGGCGAAACGCGTACATTCGAGACGGATCTCTCGCCGCCAGGGCTCGGAAGCTTCGTGGCTCACGCCCGGTTCGTCGGCGCGACGAGCACGGAGGCGAGCGAGACGTTCTCTGCGCACGAGTCGCTCAGGTTGGCGGCGCGCGTGGCGCTCGACGCGCCGACGTTCATGCTCGGCGACGCGTTCTCTGCCACCGTATCCGTGGTCAATCGGGCGCAGTTTGCCGCCGCGACCAACATCGCGCTTTCGACGACTGTGGTCGATGCGGTCGGAACCGTCGTTTCTTCTGGCTCGACGACCATTCCGTTTCTCGGCGCGAGCGCGGAGCTGAACCTTCGGCCTGCATTGGCCCTGCCGTCGGCTCCGGGCGTGTACGTCTTGCGCGCAACCGCGGCGTCGGATGGGGCGATCGCTGCGGCTGAAGCATCGTTTGCCGTCGTCGGCGCGCCGCGGATCATCGTCTCGCTCGCGGCGTCGCCCGCGACGATCGCGCAGGGCGGCTCCGTCCTCGCCGAGATCGAAGCTCGAAATGCCGGCAGCGCCGAAGCGACTACGTCGCTCACGCTCACTCACGTCGCGCCGGATGGCGTGCAGGAGATCGCGTTCTCGGCCACGGAGACGCTCGCTCCAGGCGCATTTGTGAGCCATTCGGTGCCGCTCGCGTCGCACGCGTGGACGCTCGGCCGGCATCTGCTACTTTTGACGGAAAGCGGCGTTCTGGTCGCCAGCACGTCCGTGACGGTGCGCGACGGCTCGCCGCCGCTCGTCGCGATCGTGCAGCCGGTCGCCGGCGCGATCGTTCAACCGCGCGTGAGCCTCGTCGCCGAAGCGAGCGATGAGGGGACCGGTGTCGTGAGCGTGCGGTCGGCGCAGACGACGCTCATCCGTGAAGGAGGATCGGCTTCCTTCGGCACGTACGCCGGCGAGCTCACGGGGATCGCCGAGGGTCCGTTTGATGTCATCGTCCTGGCAACGGACGCGGACGGCAACATCGGCACGGACAGCGTGCCGGTCACGATCGACGGCACGCCGCCAGCGATCACCATCAGCGGGATCACTGACGGCGCCGTCGTGACTTCCGCGACGATCGTCTACTCGGCGCTCGATCTGCACCTTGTGTCCGTGACGGCCACGCTCGACGGGTCACCTTTCGCGAGCGGCGCCGAGGTTTCCACGGTTGGCACGCACTCGCTCGTCGTGACCGCGTTCGACGCTCCCTTGAACCGCAGCGTTGCGCGCGTGTCGTTCACGGTCGAAGGCGCGGCCGACACGAGCCCGCCGGTGATCGTGATCAGCGGCGTTGACGAAGCAGCGCTCGTTGCCCCGCCTGTCTTGCTCGCCATCGCCGTCACTGACGAGAGCGCGTTCACCTTCTCGGCCTTGCTCGACGGCGCGCCGTACACGCCGGGTACGCCGGTGACCTCGGATGGCGATCACCTTCTCGTAGTGTCAGCGACCGACGCGTTCGACAATTCGTCCGTTGCCACGCGGTCGTTCACGATCGACGGAGCTGCGCCGGTCGTCACGCTGAGCGGCGCCGCTGACGCCTCGCTGGTCAACATGGTCCCGACCATCACTCTCTCGGCGAGCGACGCACATCTCGCGAATGTCACTGCGTCGCTCAACGGCGCCGCGCTGACTCTTCCGCCACCGACCGGCCCCACGTATTCCGTGGTGCTCTCTGACGCGAACGCTGACGGACCCTATTCGTATGCGGCGGTCGCCTTCGATCTCGTCGGCAACACCGGCGACGCGTCGGTGTCCTTCGTCCTCGATCGAACGCCGCCGTCGATCACCATCGACGGTGTTGCCGAAGGCGCGCTCGCGGCCGGACCGGTCGCGCTCACGGTGACGGTCATCGACGCGCACAGCACGTCGCTCGTCCTGACGTTAGACGGCGCTCCGTACACAGAGGGCGCGCCGATCTCCGCGGACGGCGCGCACACACTCGCTGCCACGGCAACCGACGCCGCAGGCAATGTTTCGAACGCCTCGCGCACCTTCTCTATCGACGCGGTGGCGCCGGCGCTCACGTTGTCAGGTGTTGCTGACGGCGCTCTCGTTCGTGTGCCGCCTTCCGTGCAGCTTACCGCGTTCGATACCAACCTTGCTTCAGTGAGCGCGGCGCTGCATGGCGCTCCGTTGTCGTTGCCGCCGGTGACGAGCTCCGCGTATTCGGCATCCTTGTCCGGGGCCGCGGGCGACGGCTCGCACACGTACGCGGCGACCGCTTCTGACGGCGTCGGGCGCGCGACGCATCGGACGCTTTCGTTCACGCTGGATGCAACGCCTCCCTCAATCACCATCGCCGGTGTCGCAGATGGCGCGCTGGTCGCCGGTCCGGTGTCGCTGACGGTGATGGTGACCGATGCGCACAGTACGTCACTCGCGCTGACGCTCGACGGCGCTCCTTACGCGCAGGGCACACCGATATCCTCGGACGGCGGGCACACACTGGTCGCAATCGCGACCGACGCGGCCGGAAATGAAGCGACGGCCTCGCGCACGTTTACCATCGACGCCGTCGCTCCGACCTTGACGCTGTCGGGGGTTTCCGACGGCGCGCTCGTTCGGACTCCACCCGCCGTGCAACTCGATGCGTTCGACGCGAACCTCGCGACGGTCACTGCGACGCTCGATGCGAGTCCCCTGAGCCTGCCGCCCGTGACCGGCGCTGCGTTCTCGAGTGCGTTGGCTTCTGTGACCGCGGATGGTGCGCACACCTACTCGGCAGCCGCCACCGACGCCGTCGGCCGCGCAACCTCTCGCTCCGTTTCGTTCACACTGGACGCGACGCCGCCGACGATCGTCATCGCGGGCGTAGCGGAAGATGCGCTGGTCGCGGGGCCAGTTTCTCTCACCGTCACGGTGACCGACGCGCACGACACGTCGCTCACGCTCGCCCTCGATGGCGCGCCGTACGTCGAAGGGGCTGCGATCACAGCTGCTGGCCCGCACACGTTCGTGGCGAGCGCCACGGATGCGGCCGGCAATGCCGCGTCGGCAACTCGACATTTCGAGATCGACGCCATTGCGCCAGCGCTTGCGCTTTCGGGCGTCGCGGCGGGAGCGCTTGTCAACGCGGTGCCGGTGATCGAGCTCACCGCGTCGGACGCGCACCTCTCGACGGTGGCTGCGACGCTCGACTCGGTGCCGCTCTCGCTGCCCCCGGTGACCGGTCAAAGCTTCTCGGCAACGCTCGCCACGGCGGCGGCCGACGGCGCGCACACGTATGCGGCGACCGCCACGGATGCGGTTGGCCGGTCGACGACGCGTTCGTTGGCCTTTACGCTCGATCGCACACCTCCTGCGATCGCGATCACCGGGGTCGCGGAGGGCGCGCTCGTCGCCGGCCCGGTATCACTCACCGTGACCGTGACGGATGCTAATCCTGGAACGCTGACTCTGACGCTCAACGGCGCTTCGTATGTGCAAGGCACGCCGGTGACGGCAGGCGGCGCGCATGCGTTGCTCGCGCACGCTGTCGACGCCGCTGGCAACGTCACAGATGCAACTCGGCACTTCACCATCGACGCGGTTGCGCCGACTGTCGCGCTCGCGGGGGTTGCGGCGGGAGCGTTCGTCAAGGTTGTGCCTTCGGTCACTCTGTCGGCGAACGATGCGCACCTCGCGTCCGTCACCGCCACGCTCGACGGATCTGCCTTGGCGCTTGGGCCGGTCACCCCGCCATCGTTCACAGCGACGCTCGCTCCGGTGACCACAGACGGTTCCCACTCGTATGCGGCGACGGCAACGGACGCCGTTGGCCGCTCCGCTTCGACATCGCTCGCCTTCACGCTCGATCGCGTCGCGCCGGTCATCGCGTTCGCTGGCGTAGCCGATGGCGCGACGGTTCCGGCGCCGGTGCGCGTCGACGTGACGATCAACGATACCGCGCTCGATCCGACCAAGACCGTGATCCTCCTCGATGGCGCGCCTTACACATCGGGCTCTCCGATCAGCGCGCCCGGGCTCCATCATCTCAGCGCCCACGCCGAGGATCGCGCCGGCAACGCGTCAGACTCGGCCCTCTCGTTCACCGTTTCCTCGCCCGCAGGCCTCGAGCCGAACTTTCCGTACACGGTCTGCTCGCTTGATGACATCGAGCTCGAGGATCATGCGCTCATCGCGGGCAAGCCGGCGGCGCCGGGCCCCGTGAGCTGCAGCAGCTCGTCGAATCGACCGCCGCACTGCTCGAACGCCGTCTTCGGTGGCAACGTAGCATCGGACGACGACGTCGATCTGTCGAAGACGCAAGTGCTCGGCCACGTGCTCGCGCGCGGTTCGGTGACGCTCGACAAGAGTCGTGTCGATGGAAACGTCTACGCGAGGGGTCACGTCTCGCGCGATCACCGAAGTGTCATTGGCGGCGCAATCTTGCCGCTTGCGACGAACGAGAGCCTCTGCACCTGCGGTCCGACGGCCGAGGACCTCATTACCGACCGCAGCGATAGCAACGACAACGTCAGGCTGCTCTCTCCGCCGTGGCGACAGTATTACGATTCGGCGCGCAAGATCCTGACCGTGCCGAATAAGAAGAAGCTCGTGCTTCCGCCCGGCCGCCTGCTCCTGAACGAAGTGCGCCTCGGCGATGACGCGGCCTTGCTTGCGCCCTCGAACGAAACGACCGAGCTCACGATCATACGGCCGCCCGACGAGCTCGACTTGCGCGCGCCGTTGTCGAGCGGTGGCACGCTCGTCGTGATCCTCGGAAACGATCGTTGCGACGACGATGACGATGAGCATCACGATGGCCACCACGGCGATGACGACGACAACGACCACGGCCATCATGATGACGACAACGACCATCACTACTCGCACCACGGTGGACACGACCATCATCACGGTCACAACCACCATTGCAGCGACCGCTGCCACGACGAGCACCGACTCGAGCTGCGCGCCGACGGAAGTGTCTCCGTCTTCGCCCCGGGCATCGAGGTCGAGCTCGAAGACGGCACGATCGTCGGGCGCTTCGTCGTACGAGCACTCGAAGCGGAAGATCACACCTATATCCTCGACCCGACCCCGACCCCGCTGCCGTCGCTGCAATGCGAGGTGATGCCATGAAAGCGCTGACGCCTTGCCTTTTGCTCACCATCGCCTGCAATGGCGGCGCGCCGATTCCCGATCCGAGAGCGATCGACACGAGCGAAACGGAAGCGTCGGTGCGCGCCGCCGTCGCGGGGCTGCCAAACGGTGAGAGTGTTGTGCAGAACACTCTCGACTACGAACGCAAGCAGGAGGAGCGTCGTCGCGCCGAGGCTGCGACAACACCCGAGATCGCGAAGGCGCTGCGCGCGATCGAAACGGTCGGCCTGACGAAGGAGTCCGCCGCCGCCATTGAAGAGCGCGTCGAGCTCCTGGCGGCTCGTTTGCGCAAACGCTTCGCTGATGATCGCGCGCTCATCACCCAGCAGCTGAAACATGATCCCTCTTGGGCTTCGCGCCTCTCTGTTCTCGACAACGCCGAGCAGGCGACGGAGCCGAAGCTCGCGGCACTATGGCGCCTGACGTCGACTCTGGCTGATTCCATTGCCGACGACACGCGTGCACGCAGCACTGCCCGCACGATGCGTGAGCTCGTGGAGGGCCCAAACCAACCGCGCCCCTTCTTGCACAGCGCGCTCAGCTACGTGGCGCCCGTGTTCACGCCGGAACAAGTCGCCCGCGCCTCAACGGTAATCCCGGCCGCTGGCGACGTCAGCGGCAACGCCTCGAGCGGCGTCCCCGGCGGCCTCGGCTCTGACGCGATGGCCGACGACACGCGCCTCGCGGAAGAAGTCGTGCAGAGGCAAACGGTCACGATAGAGGCCGCAAAGCTCGCAAAGAGCCCGGCGCGCATCTACGACTTCGTCAAACACAACATCGTCGTCGATTGGTCGTTCGGCGTTCGCCAAGACGCCGAGGAGACGCTGCTCAGCAAGCGCGGCACACCGTGGGAGATCGCGGCGCTCACGATCGCGCTACTCCGCGCATCGAACGTTCCCGCGCGTTACGTGACGGGCACCGTGCGACTCTCGATGCCGCAGGCGCGCGACATCGCCCGCGCCGCGAACGACCGCGAGCTGATGGCGCTGCTCGCCGCGAGCGGGATTCCGTACTCAGTTGACACCGATCCGGCGACGCGCGTGCAAACCATCGTCGTCGAGCACGTTTTCGTCGAAGCGTTCTTGGACTACGTGCCGAACCGGGGCGTCACGTCGGGTAACGGGCAGCGCGAGTGGGTGCCCTTCGATCCCTGCGTCAGCGGCAAGATGCGCAACACGATCACCGCGCCCGCAACGAGCGCGGCGATGTCGTTCATGCCGAGCGTCGGCGCGTTTCTCTCGAGCTACCGAAGCGCCGTGCAGACGAAGGACGTGATCACCGCCTTCAACGACGCACTCGTAGCACAAGCAGGTTCGCAAACCGCAGTCGATGCGCAAATGCGAAGAATCGTGACGAGTACGGAGAAGCTCAACTACCTGCCGAATAGCCTCCCGTACGCGGTCGTCGCGACGCTCGGCGAGCACGCGTTCTTGCCGGATCGCTATAAGCCGAAGGTCACGATCACGCTGTCGTCGCTCTCCGGCCAATCGCTCCTTCGCGCCGAGGCACCGCTACACCGTTTGACCGGGCACAGGGTGTCGCTCACGTACGTGCCGCACAGCTTCGCCGACGAGACGCTCCTTGGGCTCCTTGGCTTCTCGGGCGGCATCTCTGGCGCGCCTCTCTACTTGCTGCAACTGGACGCGGAGCTGCGCATCGACGGCGTGGCCGTACCCCTCATCGCTGACTCCTTGAATCGCGAGCTGTTCGCGCGCGTCATCGCTCGCGAACCGATAGCAGCGGGCGCGCCGGTGCGTATCGGTCTTTCCGTGGGTTCCAGGTCGCTGTCGAACGCGACGATCGCGTCGATGCCGATCACGATCGACTTGGGCATGGGCGGTTCCGGCCGTGACGTAGGCGGCGAAATGTCAGAAGACGATGTCGACAACGTCCTTTTGCGAAAGATGTCGCGCGCGACGCATTCATACATGCGTGAGCTCGCCGACGCCGAAGCGAGGGGCGCGCCGTTCCTCAACACCGACTACGCTTACGGCGAGCCGTCTGTCATCTTCGGTCGCGTCGAGGCGAAGGTGGACGCGCCCCTTGGCATTCCGTTGGCGATTCGCCCGAGCGCCGTCTCGATCGATGCGCCGCTGCGACCCATTGCGCTGACGACGCCGGCCTCACAGGAAGCGACGATCTTTCGCCGTGTGCTTGCGGAGCAAGGCTCGATCATCGAAGCAAAGGTGCTCTCGGACGTATTCAGTGTGCAGACGACGAGCGCGACGCGACTCTTGCAACGTGCGTCGGCGATGGGGGTGCCGGTCTACACGCTCAGCGACGCCTCCGACCCGTTCTTCGCGAGTCTGACTCACCCTCAACAGGTGAGAGATGACATCCGCGCGCACCTCTCGCTTCGTCGCCAGGTGGTCGTGCCGCGCGACCCAACTACAGTCGAAGACTTCACGGGCACAGGCTACATCGTCACGAACCTGCAAACCGGCGAAGCGGCGAGCATTCTCTATGGCGACGTTGCGCTCGGCGGCGGCATCACGGTCGTCGAGCCCAGCCGCTGGCCAAACCCGGATCTCGTCGATGTCACGGGCAAGGCACCGTTCGAGAGCGCGCGATTGACCTCGTTGTCGGACGTGACGCTCGCGCTCTTTCCGATCTCTCCTTTGCCGGGCAAAGTCGGTGAACCTCGGCCCGATCCGCTGGTCGTGCAGGCGACGCGCAGAGGACGACCTGTGAAAGGGCTTCCCGTCACTTTCAACATCGCGCTTGGCGCCGGCGGACTCTACCGAAACGGCGAGCCGCCGCCCGTATTCGCCGGCGGCGACGGCGCGGCGTTCGTCACAGAGTTCTCGACGGCTCCGCAGGCGGCAACGGCACTGACGAACGATCAAGGCGTTGCGCTAGTGAGATTCGAGCCGCACCCAGACGTCCTCAAGTCTGCGGTCGCGATCGATGGCAGCCAATGCCAAGCACCAGGTCCGAACCGTATTCTCGCTGGCTTCGCCCGCGTGATCCCGAGTGCGACGCTCGGCGCCGCGACAGTCGCCGGATCCGAGTTCGATCTCACGGCGTGTCCTCGCCCGATCAAACAGGTCGAGGTCACACCTCCGGAAGTTGTTGCTGCGACCGGGACTGTCGTGTTGCTGCCTCTTGAAGCCGTTGCCCGCGACGACTTTCGCAATCGACTCGCGAACCAGGCGATGACGTGGTCGAGATCCGACCTGACAGGAAAATTCGCCGAGCTCGCCGACCAGGCCGCGACGACGGCTGCTATCAGCTCAAACCCGAATGGCACGCTGACAGATACGCTCGGCAGCGCGTCTGCGAAGTACGGAATGGGCCAAGCTGAAGAATCGTTTTTGCACGCCGGCTCCGGTGTCGCGTCGAGCCCAAGCATCCGCGCTCTCGGCACGTTCAGCCTATGCTCATTGCGGATCAATCGAATCGCGCGCCACGCGTACTTTACGGGCATCGGTGACGTCGGCCTTTGCGCCGTCGACGCGAGCGGCAACTGCACTACCGCCGGCCGCCGCGCGGAGTACAGCGTGACGGGTACGTTGCTTCATCGGCCCGGTCCTCTCGACAATTGGACGGTGCGCAACGGCGTTTCGATGCGCTACGAAGCGCGCAGTCTCGCAGGCGCGCTACTCGAGACAGCAACTGGCGCAACGATCATCCCTGGCTACCTGGCGCCGCAAGACTACCAGACCAACACGTACACGGTTGTTGGTACGAGCACCGACTGCGATAACAACGCGGGCGCCGTTGGCACCGTCTTTTCTGCAGCTCCAACCGGGATCGTGAAGCGCGTGCTCCCCGACGGCACTCAAAAAGTGCTCGAGCCTGGCCAACTCGCGTTAACGAGCGACCGAGGGCTACTTGTCGAAATCGGCAACCCAGCAGATACCGTCGAGTTCCTCGCGATCGATGACCCCGACAGTTTCGTTCTCCTCCCGCCCGGAACCGCGATCGCTCCTTTCGCGCCCGATAGCCCTGGGCTGTATTTCCTTCCGCCGAACACGAACCTCAACGAGCAAGACCTTCGTCAGCGGAAATACGCTTCCCTGTCGATCTTCATGCCGTACGATCGCAGCGCAGGTGCGGGCAGCATAGCAGCGAACTTCATGACCCCCTCGGACGCTGCGCCGGTGCTGACGCGAAGCGTCTTCATCGGCACGCTGAGTGTTGACCCGTTAGAAGCAGTTCCGAAGAACGAAGCCGGTTTTGCGCGGGCGTCGTTCGTCGTTCGCGGAACGGCTGAGCTTCCGCCCGCGTTGGCGCTGAGTCCGATGAGCGTAGTCGTGACGACCGGGTCAGGCCTGGAAACGACTCTGCCCGTCGACACGTTCGTCGATAGGCGATTTTCTGTGACCTTTCCCAGCGGGACGAATCTCGGCCTAGAGCCCACGTTCACGTTGACCGTCATGGTCGCTGTCGGTGGAGAGGACAGACGATCGGTTCCTCAAGTGGTACGAGGAGGAGCCCCGGTCGAAATCGTGGGCATCGACGGTGTTGATAACGAGGGTCGCGTGTTTCCGGATGCGTTGCGTTCAGGTGGCGAATTCAACGATATCGTCATTGTACGTGTAATGCTTCGCGGACCAAGCGCGGGGAACGCAACCGTGTACTTTGATGCGGTCGATATTGATGACCCGACGAGCGATATGCTGCCGCTAGACACAAACGGCGCCGCAGGAAACGACAACAAAGTGCAACTGATGCCCGGGGGTGCGCTTAGCGCCGTTCCGGTCGACGGGAATGATGGTACGTTTGTCACGCGACAACTGTTGGCGGATCCCTTAGTAGTGGAAGACGAAGAAGGCATCGCAAGCGCTCGAACCAATTCGGACGGGGAAGCGCAGATGAGCTTCCGCGTAAGTCATCAGCCAGGGGACAATTTCATAATTCGGGCTGCACTCGATCGGGAAGCGCTCATAGTCAATGATCCTGACCTTGTAGCCCAGTCAAGCGCGTTCACGGTATGGCGACGCTTGCACATTGAGCCTGATTCAATGGGCCCATCGCGACCAGCCGACCATTCGTTCCGAGCGACCAGCAAAGAGAATTTCGCCAGAATCATCATCAAATCCTCATTGTTTGACGAAGATCAGAACGTCACATTTTTTCGATATACAGGATCGAATCGCAACCAAATGATCACCGTTGGTAGGAATGTATTTCAGCAGGGCCGACTCGAGGTCGGAAACCTTCATGGTATCATTCTCAAAAGCGTCGAAGACTGCGATCCCACCGTGCTCGCACAATCGAAAAAGTGTATTGCGGATAGCGGCACCATGGCTGTGTTGGGTCCTCAGGCGGAAATCGAAAGCATGGTTGCGTCCACAGCCGGCCATCTGCCCGCGCTCGCGTTCGATGACGACACCACAAACGTGGTTGCACCGGAGTTGATCGGATTGGCACCGGTTGAATTACCATACGACCTGAGCTCCGACATTGGATCGCCAGTCGTTACCAACGCCTTTGGTGAAGCGTTCATCCAGATCGCACAAGCTGCGCAAGAAAATGTGGATACGGAGGTTCCATTCGAGCGCAACATCGACACAGCTGACCAAATAGGAGGCCTTGCATTGCCAATCGGATTTTCGCCTGGCAATAAACGTCAGGAGTTCTGTAGTGATGCCTATTGGTCGGTGTGGGTCCTGGCGGGCTGGCAAGGAGAGAGCGACGCGGATCACGACGGCGAGGACGAGCAAGAATGGGGATTGACCGATCGGCGTAACGGCCAGTCGGCGGGAGTGGTAATTTTCGTGGAGGTGTTCCGTGAGCTTGAGGCATTTACCCGGCTTGGTTCGCGACCAATTCTTAATGACGTAGCTCGACAAGTTGTTATCGCGCACGAGATCGGACACTCGTTCGGTCTTGAGCACAACGAAGGCGATTTCGGCAACCTGATGACGACTCACACTAAGGACAAAAAATTTCAGCTACCTCCGGAGATACGGTTCTCGTTTCGATCTTTTAACGAAAATCTCGTAGATCGTCTCCGGCGTATGAGCAGTCCGCTGCTCACCCCTAAACACTGAGGCCTGTCATGAGGTCGTTTTTTCTCGCTCATCTAGTTCTCTTTCTGACTTTCTGTCGTTCGGGCACCGAGAGAGAGTTGTCCGTTTCAGCCGCGGACAAATTGGCCGAAGAAGAGCGACTCAAGAAATCTCGGGAAGAAGATATTTTTCGACCCGCACCAGAAACATACACTATGAAGTTCGCAGATGATTTGCGAACTGGTCAACGTGACTTGGGAAGACTACCAACCATGGAAGAGGTATATGAAGAAGGCAGAATCCCACCACCCCCTGCCATGGTTTTCTATGTCGGAGAACGAGCAAAGTCGAATTGGATCTACGCTATCATCTCGAACGGACCGTCAGGCACTGACAGGGTCACTGTCTATGATATCAACGGGTCGCCACAGGGCAACTTCACCGCTGCGCTCATGGACAAATCCAACCCGAGTGCACTAGTCGGCGTTTTGCGGCACGAACGCAACATAAGCAAACGAAAGATTGCAATCGAACGCACTATTGAGGCGATGAAGAAGGAACTAAAATGAGCGAAGCACGCAACAAGGCCAGAGCGGTGATCTGAGCGGGTACTCGTCGTTCGCGTGGGAGACGAAGGAGTGGAAGTGGAGATCGAATCGGGTCCACCTCCGAGCAAGTGAGCAGGACGGCCCAATGGATGGAACGGCTCGATTCACATCGTTCAAGTCCAAACTGCTGAATCGAATCCGACGGCAATCGGGACCATACCCGAGACCATAGGAGACGCTATTCTGCTAGTTCGTTTGACGTGTGTTGCACTCGTCGTATCAAGCGCCTGTCGCTCGAGGGAGAGCTCTCTCCCGCTCATCACCGAGGAGCAGAGAGAGCAAATTCGAAACGAAGACATTATTCACATTGACCGCAGCGAGCCGTATCGGAACTACGCGAAGCGCCTAAAAACCGAACGCCAGCGTCTCGGCCGCTGGCCGAGCATGGAGGAACTGTACGAAGGTTCGCAGGGGAGGCCGCCGTCGGGCTTCATGTACTTCGGAAAGCGACCAGATGCCCGGTGGATGTACGCCCTCGACGAAGGCGGGCAAGGGACTACCGACAGGATCGGTCTCTACGACGATGAAGACCGTCGCGTTGGACAGGTGGTCTTGAGTCGGCATCAGCCAGAGAATCCAGTATTGCTCTTCCGAACGTTCGGTCTCGGTCCGGAGCACACGCCAACGAGAAGAAAAGCAGCCCTCGATCGGGCCGCCTCCTATCTCAGCACGAACATAACGCAGCAACCGGCATCGGCGCCGAAGCGACCATAGGGGCCCGGCAACTGGGATGCCCGAGGATGTCACGGAATAACAACCCGATGCCGCTCAAGTGATCACTCGCCGGACGTATGAGAAGGAGAAGGGCCAAAGCTCGAATTACGAGAATATAGCGACTTCTTGACTGGAGCACCCGCCATGATCAACGCGCGTAAGAAAGCGAGAAAAGACACAGGGGGAATCAGTATGCCAGTCGCAGACTTGACGGTAGAGATCCTGAAGCAGATTCGCGATGAGATCAGAGGTCTGCGAACCGAGATGGCAGAAGGCTTGGGACAGGTCGGCAAACGGGTGGACAATCTTCGCGATCTCGCCGGCGCTCGCCTTCGCGAACACAAGCGACGAATCTCGAAGACTCGAGAAGGGCGGTTGAACTCGGACATCCCCTTCGTACGCATCGTCGTTGGGAGAGAACGCTGGTGCGAGTGCGCGCTCGTTGTGAGTTGCGTCGGACTGCTCAGCCCCTGTGTAGCCCCTGAAAATCGGCGAAGCGCTGCGAAACATGCCGAACCGCTGCGAACCGCAATCCAACGATCCTGAATCATTACCAGCGCTTGCGAATGGCAGCGAAGCCCACCAAGAACGGTGGCGGAGACTTCTAAGCCGGGGGTCCTGGGTTCGAATCCCGGCGGGCGCGCCACATCCAACTGAGCGAAATCAAAAGGGAACGGAAAATGCTCCTCACCGGCATTTTCGGCCTTTTCGGATCCCAGCAGCATGAGGTGCTCCCCATCGACTGGACCACTTTTGACCCGATCATAGTTCGAAGTGGCCGACGGGTTGTGAGCCCTTCGTAGCCGACCTCGATGTTCGAGTCGAGCACGGGCAGCGCGATGGCCCTTCAAGCCATCGTCGCGCTGCCCGCGTGTGGAGATCGATCTCCGCTCCTCCGTGTCGAGATCGATCTTCGTTTCATGTTTTCGCCGCGAGTGTATGAATTGTTTTACATATGACGCTCTAGAATCGCGCAGGAGGCGTTCGCGCGAGTGGGTCCATGCCTGATTATCCCCCGGATCGGGCGCGCGTGAGGACCGACGGTGATCGTCGCGACGGCGATGGTTGGTGACCGGTGACGATGAAGTCGGCTGCGAGCGCTGCGTCGCGCGACGGTTACGCGGCCTTCCCGATGATCGCGCCGCGATAGACCTGCATCGGCGTCAGGTTCCCGAGCGCCGAGTGCGGCCGTTCGAGATCGTAGTAGCGGATCCAGTGGCCGATCCCGGCTCGAGCCTCGCGCACGTCGGCGTAGGCGTTGAGGTAGACCTCTTCGTACTTGAGCGACCGCCACAGCCGCTCGACGAAGATGTTGTCACGGCAGCGCCCCTTGCCGTCCATGCTGATGCGGATCTCGCGCTCCTTGAGGACACCGGTGAAGTCGCCGTCGGTAAACTGCGCGCCCTGGTCGGTGTTGAAGATATCCGGCGCTCCGTAGCGATCGAGCGCCTCCGTCAATGCCTCGACGCAGAACTCGGTCGTCATCGTGTTCGACAACCGCCAGCTCAAAACGGCCCGAGAAAACCAGTCCATTATCGCGACCAGATACGCCCAGCCGTACTCGAGCGAGATGTACGTGATGTCGGTCGCCCACACCTGGTTCGGGCGCACGACGTCGAGCCGACCGAGCAGGTAGGGATAGATCGGATGCTCGGGATGCGGCCGGCTCGTGTGCGGCCCGGGCACCACCGCCGCGATCCCCATGAGCTGCATCAGCCGCCGCACGCGCTTGACGTTGACCTGCACCTTGAACTCTCTCGCGAGCGCCAACACCATGGTCCGCTGACCCAGGAACGGTCGGCGCGTGTAGAGCCGATCGATCCGTCGCATCAGCGTGAGTTCCTCGCGCGGAGTCGGCACGGGCTCGTAGTATAGGCTCGACCGAGACAGGTCGAGCAGATCGCACTGCCGCCGAACCGACAGCCGCGCGTTCTTCGGCTGCACCAGCTCTCGCCGTTCACTCAGCGAGAGCGCTGCAGCCCGCGTGACAAAAAATCGCGCTCGACCGTCAGCTCTCCGATCTTCCGGAGCAGCTCGTCGCGCTCTTTCTCGAACTCGCGCGCCTCGGCGCTGCCGCCGAACACCTCGGCGGCGTTCTCCTCCAGCTGCCGCCGCCACTGTCCGACTTGCACCGGGTGCACGCCGTGTCGGTGCCCGATCTGCGCCAACGACTCGCGCTCCTTCATCGCATCGACTGCCACTCGCGCCTTGAACGCCGCCTCGTACCGCTTCTTGTTCCGCTTCTTCACTGCCGTCTCCTCTACATTGGAGTCGGCCAATTTCGAACTATCGGGGTGGTCCAGAAAATGGGGAGCACTTCAGCAGATTAGCAGCAAACGAGGCGAATTTTTGTTCGGTTGTAGGCTCTTGCAGCGCTTCGTTTTCGTTAGCAGAGCTTCCAAAATCGAACTGCAGACGGTTCACTTCGTCGCGCAGGTAGTTCGGCGCGAGGTGCCCGTAGACCTCGGTCGTGAGCTTGGGATTCGAGTGCCGCATGATTCGCTGCACCGCGGCCGGGTTCACGCCGGACATCATTAATAGTGAGGCGGTCGTGTGGCGTAGATCATGAAAACGGATCGGCCGGACGATCGCTTTCGGCCAGAGCTTCATGTTGCACTTCGGGCAGCGCTTTGTCTCGCGGGTCGCGGTTCGCTCTTCGTGCTCGCAGCGCTGTCGGCTCTCACGCTGTTCCACCGGCAGTATCCCATTTTCTTCCTGACACGCGCGCGGACTGGCTCTCGAATTGTGCCGTCGGGTGAAACGGATTGGAGATGTGCTTCAAAGAGAGAATCGATC